>NZ_LLXV01000034.1 GCF_001431665.1 Stenotrophomonas beteli
CCCATTCGCAGGGGTGTGGGGAAGGGGGGCGCTGTGCAGGGCTGCGCCCTGCACCTGCGGCGGTGCCGGCCGCTGGCCGGCAACCTCAAGAGCAAAAGCCGCTGTCCGTGGGAGGGCGGGGTGGCCTTCGACAGTCTCCTGCGATCTAGCGGTGCTGGTGTGCTTGGTGGGCGTCGACCTTGGTCGACACGGTAGATCCACGCCTTGCGTGGATGACGTTTCCGGTGGCGGCGATGGGGTCAGTTCCCTTTTCCATCGGAAAAGGGATCTGACCCCCGGGGGCGTCAACCGGCTTCGTACAGCTCCAGCGGCAGGTCGTCGGGGTCGGCGAAGAAGGTGAAGCGGCGGCCGGTGTATTCATCCACCCGGATCGGTTCGCAGGCCACGCCATGTGCGGCCAGGCGCTGGATGAACGGCTCCAGCGTGGTGACCCTGAACGCGAGGTGGCGCAGGCCCTGGGCCTCCGGCCGGCTGGGCCGCGGTGGTGGCGAGGGGAAGGAGAACAGTTCCAGCTGGCCGCCGTCGGGCAGGGCCAGGTCCAGTTTCCACGAATCGCGCGCGGCGCGGTGGTTCTCGGCCAGCACGCGCAGGCCGAGGATGCGCACGTAGAAGTCCTTCGAGCGTGCGTAGTCGCTGCAGATCAGTGCGGCGTGGTGGATGCCCAGCAGGGCATCGGAATCGGCGTTCATTGCAGGGTGTCCAGCCAGCGCTGGGCGATTTTCTGCGCCAGCGGATAGGGTTCGGGGTCGTTGCGGTTGGTCAGCACGATCACGGTCAGGTGCTTTTCCGGGTGGCGCACGATCACGTTGCGGAAGCCGATGCTCTCGCCGCTGTGCCATTGCACCGGTCCCAGCAGTCGCCAGCCGAAGCCGTAATGCGGTACGTCGCGCTCCGGGGTGCGGGTGGCCGGGCTGAACATCGCATCGCGCGAGGCCTTCGACAACAGGCGGTTGTCGTACAGCGCGGCATCCCAGCGTGCGAGGTCATCGAGCGAGGAATAGAGGCCGCCATCACCGAGCACGGCGCTGGTGGTGCTCTGGTCGGTGCGCTGCCAGCGGCCGTCGATCAGGCTGTAGCCATAGGCGCGCGCGGCCACCGTATCGACGCCGTCCTGGTGGGCCACGGTGTGGGCCATGCCCAGCGGGACGAAGATGCGCTGCCGCAGGAAGGCGGCGAAATCCTGGCCGGAAGCGCGGCCAACGATCAGTGCCAGCAGCGCGTAGCCGCTGTTGCTGTAGCGGTACTGCGTGCCGGGCGCAAAATTCAGGTGGTCCTGGCGTGAGAGCAGGGCCAGCACGTCGGCGTCGTGCACCTGGCGGCTGTCGGCCGGATCCATCAGGTCTTCGTAGTCGAGCAGGCCGCTGGTATGCGAGAGCAGCTGGCGCAGGGTGATGGCTGCAGCCGCCGGCGGCAGTTCGGGCAGCCACTGCCGCGCGGTCTGGTCCAGACCGAGCCGGCCGTCCTCGACCAGCAACAGCACCGCCGCAGCGGTGAACTGCTTGCTGATCGAGGCCAGCCGGAAATTGCTGGCTGCGGTGACGGCGGTGCCGTCCTCCACCACCGCCAGGCCATAGCCGCGGCGGAACACCGCTTGCCCGTCGTGCAGCACCAGCACGGCGGCGCCAGGCACCTGGCCATCGTAGGCCTGCATCAGGCCGTCAATGCCCGCATCCGGCGGGGCCAGCACCGGAGCGGCGGCGGCCGCCAGTGGCAGCAGGCCCAGCACGGCGGCGAACAGGGCGACGGCAGGGCGCATGGCGGCTCCGGCAGGGTCAGGGGGATGGGGCGGTCGTGACGCTGGCCGGTTCGGCCATCCAGCGTTCCATCTTGCGGTCCAGCACATCCAGCGGCATCGAGCCGTCCTTCAGCAGTTCGGCGTGGAAGCGGCGCAGATCGAAGGCGGCGCCCTGGCGGGCCTTGGCCTTGTCGCGCAGGGCGACGATGGTGGTCAGGCCGGCCACGTTGGACAGCGCCTGTCCGGGCTGGGCCATGATCCGCTCGACTTCGGCGTTGGCGTCATCGCTGCTCATGTCCACGGTCTTCTGCAGGTAGGCCACCGCCTGCTGCTTGCTCCAGCCCTGGGCGTTGACGCCGGTGTCGGCCACCACGCGCGCGGCGCGCAGCAGGCGCGAGTAGAGGTAGCCGATGCGGTCGTAGGGATCGGTGTAGACGCCCAGGTCCTCGCCCAGCGTTTCGGCGTACAGGCCCCAGCCTTCGACGAACGCAAGATCGCCGCCAAGGCGGCGGAAGCGTGGCAGCTTGGCCAGTTCCTGCTGCAGGCCCAGCTGCACATGGTGGCCGGGGATCGCTTCATGCAGGTACTGCACCGGCACGTTCCAGCGCTTGCGGCTGGGCAGGTCGCGGGTGTTCACGTAGAGCACGCCAGGCTGCCCGGCCGGCGACGGCTGGTAGGCGGCAGCGGCGGCGGTCAGCGCACGCTCCGGTTCCACCGCACGCACGTCCAGCGTCGATTTGGGCAGCGTGTCGAGCACCTGTGGCAGGCGTGCGTTGACCTGCTGCTGCACCTGGCGGTAGCGGTTGATCAGCGCGTTGGCATCGCCGTACTGGAACTGGCGATCGTTGCGCATGCTGCGCAGCAGCTTGGACGGCGTGCCACGCAGCTTGGCATCCTTCATCACCGTGGCGATCTGCGCCTGCAGTTCCTGCACGCGTTGTTCGCCCAACGCGTGCAGCTGCGCGGCGGTCTGGTCGCTGGCCGTGGTCTGCACGATCAGGTTGGCGTACCAGGCCTGGCCATCGGGCAATGCGCCCAGGCCGCTGCTGGCGCGCGTGGCGGGCAGGTATTCGGTGGCGATGAAACCGCGCAGGGCACGGTAGGCTGGCATGATGCGCAGTTCGATCATGCGCTTGTATTCGGCGCTGATGCGCGCCTTGTCCTCGGCCGCGATGGTCGCAGGCATGGTGCGGATCGGCGACCAGAAGATGCTCTCTTCGGCGGTCGGCTTGATCACCGCATCGAGCTGCGGCAGCACCTTTTCCATCAGGTCGCGCGGCTGCACGACGCCGGCCTTCATGCCCTGGCGCATGTTATCGATGGCCTGGTCGAACAGCTCGGGGATGCCCAGCGAACGGCGCGACCAGGTGTCGTAGTCCTGCACCGTGTTGAACGGCTGCGCACCGGCACCGGCACCGAGGATCGCCATGATGCTGCCGATGTTGTAGTACTGGCTGATCGGCATCATCCAGCTCGGGTAGCGCTCGGCCGCCAGCGAGGCGCGTGCGTCGCGCACGAAGATCTCGTAGCTCAGCAGATCCTGGCCCTGCAGGCCGTCACTGCCGAGCTTCTCGACCTTGCCCAGCCATTGGGTGGTGAAGTCATGCGACTGCTGGCGCCAGGCGGCCGACAGGATGTTGGGCAGCTGATCGTTGTAGCGCGCTTCGCCCTGGAACGTGGCCTGCAGCGGGTTCAACCGCATCGAGGCATCCCAGTATTCGTCATACAGGCGTTCCAGCTGTACCTGCTTGGGTACGGCGCGGGCCGGGGCGACCGGACGCGCCGCAGCACGGCGCGCGCTGCTGCCACGGGCGGGCGCGGTGGCGCGGGCGGGCTTGGCCTTGGGCTTGGCCGCCTGGCGGGTCTGCGCGGCGGCAGGGCGGCTGGCCTTCTTCTTCGCTGCTTCGGCCGACGGCACGGCACTGAACAGGAACAACGCGGCGATGGCGGTGGCCAGGACGCGGGTGGGATGCGGCATCAGGAGCTTCCGTGGAACACAGACCGTGGAGCTTGCACGATCCGGCCGCGTACGGCCAGCGTGAAGGCGCAGTCAGGTTACGGCTGCTGGGTCTTCAGTCAGCCGACGCGGCGGCACGCAGCGCTGCGGCGCGGTCGGCCCCCAGGTAACGTGTGATCGCGCGCCGCATCAGGTACAGCAACGGAATGAGGGCGACCGCAAAGCCCATCTTGTAGAGGTAGTTGACGCTGCTGACGGCCAGGAACAACGACGTGGGCCAGTGCTGCGGGCCCAGCACGAAGGCGATCCAGATCACCACGAAGCTGTCCACCACCTGCGAGACCGCAGTCGAACCGGTGGCACGCAGCCACACATGGCGTTCGCCGGTGGCCTGGCGGATGCGATGGAAGACCGCCACGTCGATCAGCTGGCCCAGCAGGAAGGCCACCAGTGAGCCGCCGATGGTCCACATGCCCTGGCCGAACACGGCCGCGAACGCGGCCTGGTAGTCCGGCACGCCGTGGCGGTCCATCGAGGTGACCCACCAGCTGGCCGGCGCCAGCGAGATCGCCGCGAACGCGAACAGGAAGCCATAGCCGATCAGTACCACCGCCAGCCACGAGATGAAGCGTACGCCGCGCTTGCCGAAGAACTCGTTGATGGTGTCGGTCATGATGAACACCACCGGCCACAGCAGGGTACCGGCGGTGAAGCTGAGCGAGCCGGTCTGGCCGAACAGGTTCCAGTTCAGCGGAGCGATGCCCAGGGTATCTTCCAGCGCGAAGATCTTCACCCCGATCAGCTCGGCCAGCACCGCGTTACCGCAGAAGAACGCGGCCAGCACGATGAACAGCAGGACCGCGCGGTCCTGCAGCGGGCGCTCGATCGGCGCCGGGGTCATTCGGTGCGTTCGCCGGCGCGTTCGCCGGCGCGGGTGAACGGCACGCTGGACGGCGCCACGGCGCCGCCGGAAATGATGAAGCTCATGGCCTGGTCGACGGTCCAGTCGGTGGGGGTCAGCAGTTCCACAGGCACGATTTCCAGATAGCCGGAGGTCGGGTTCGGCGTGGTCGGTACATACACGGCGGCCAGCTCACGGTCGCTGCCATGTTCCTTGATCACGCGGGTGACCAGGCCGACCGACTTCATGTCACGGTGCGGGAAGTCGATCAGCACCACGCGCTGGGTGCTGCCTGGCTCGGTCTGCAGCATGTCCAGCAGCTTCTTGGCGCTGTCGTAGATGATGCTGGCCAGCGGAATGCGCTTGATGATCGCGCCGACCCAGCGCAGCAGGCGCTGGCCAAGCACGCGGCGGCTGGCCACGCCCACCGCCAGGATCACCAGCAACGTGGCCAGCAGGGCGATGGTGTCCTGGATCCATTCGGCGCGCACCCAGCCGAGGTAATGCGGGAAGCTGGTCGCGATCTGTTCGGACAGCGGCACCACCAGCGGGCTGGAGATGCCCGACAGCAGCACGAACACGAACTTGACCACGACCCAGGTCAGCCAGATCGGCAGCAGGGTCAGCAGGCCGGTCAGGAACAGGCGCTGCAGGGAGGGGCGGGGGACCAGGGCGGGGGCTTCGAGCGACATGGGCGCATTGTAGCGGCCGCGGCCGGTCGATTACGCTGGGGAATCGACTGCGGCAACGGCACATGGAAGGGAAGCTGTGTTGAAGATTCTGCGCGGACTGGGCTGGGCCGTGGCCGGCCTGCTGGTGCTGGCCATCGTGGTGTGGTGCGCCTCGCGCATGTGGCCGGTACCCGAGTCGCGGTTGCAGGCGCAGCAGCGACTGGAAGCGCGCCTGCCGGCGACCGGCCACAACGGTTATGCCTTGCTGTGGACGTTGCCGTTCGACGACCTCGATGCCCGGCAGCGCGAGCAGGCGCTGGCCGAGGATGTACGGCGCTGGGAGGCCGACCCACACGGCCGAAGCAGCGGCCGGACACACCTGGTGGCCGACCATGCCGAGCTGCACTCGCGGCCCGGCGCCGGTTGCGGGCCGGCCGCCGGCGGCTGCCTTGCCCAGGTCCGCGCGGACCCGCAACGCTTCGTGGAGGCCCATGCCGGGCACCAGCAGCTGCATGCGCGGCAGGATCAGCTCGCCGAAGCGGACTACTTCGCCTCGCCGTTCCAGCCGAAAGGCGAGGGCATTGTGGTTCCGTTGCCGGCCTATGGGGTGGTGATGGACGCCACCAGTGCACGCGCGCTGGCCTACGTGCAGGGCGATATCGACGGTGCCCTGCGAGGCGCCTGCCGTGGGCTGCAGCTGGGCCGGCGGCTGCTGCCCGGCGGCAGCTATCTGGTCGAGAGCATCATCGGTGCCAGCCTGGTACAGGCCAACGCCCAGTTGCTGGCTGACATGCTGGTCGAACTGCCGGCCGATCACGCCCTGCCGGCGGAATGCGAACAGGCCATGCAACCGCTGCGGGCCGAGGAACAGAGCCTGTGCCGTGCCATGCAGGGCGAGTACGCGATGAGCCGGGCGGCGATCGAGTCCTCGGCCCAGCAGTTTGGCGGCGTCCTGGTGCTGGATCGGAGCAGCACGTTGGCGCGCGTGGCCGGCAATCTTGGCTGGGCCTGTGGCGCAGCTGCCTTGGCCGCGCTGGAGGCCGATCGGCCGCTGCCGGTGCAGGCGCCGCCGCAGCAGGATTTCGGTTGCCTGTCCAATGTGATGGGGTGCGTGCTGAGCGGGATCGCCGCGCCGGCCTACCCCGCGTATTCGTCACGCTCCCAGGATGCGGCGGCGATGCTGCGCCTGCTGGGCGCGCAGCGCTGGTTGCGGCAGCAGCCGGAAGATCCGGCCGAGGCGCTGCAGCGGCTGCCTGCGCAGTTCCGCTCGCCGCTACGGGTCCCCCAGTTGTCGGCCGATGGCCGTCACCTGCAGGTGACGCGGCGTTCGCCGCCGCGTGGAAACGCTGAGAGTCCCTGGTTGTCCGTACCACTGATGGCGGGCGCCGGTGCAACCGCCGCTGCCCGCGACTGAGCCGCGGCTCAATCGGTACCGGCCTGCGGATCGAACGCCCAGCCATCACCAACGGTCTGCAGCGTCCAGCGGCGGCTGCTGCGCAGTGGCTGCCAGCGCACGCTTTCCTCGTCGTCCTCGATGCTGCCCTCGGTATGCTTCACCTTGCGCGTGGAAAAATTCACGCTCATCGACGTGGCCTGTCCTGAATTGCGCATCACCGAGTTCCGGTCGTAGCCGATCAGCGCGAAGGCATCGTCCTGCCAGCGGAAGGTGAAAGCGGTGGTACCCATCGACCAGCTTCCTGCGCTGGAGAAGGAGAACAGCGCCACCCTCAACGTGCCGCGCTGGATGCTGGCACCGCCCTCCTCAAGCGGGTCACTCATCACCGGGTTGTCCAGGCGCGGTATCAACTGATGGTCCTGCACCGCCAGCACGTAGCCGGCCGGGCGTGACCACGCCACGGCGAGAATGCGCGGGTTGCTGTCGTACGGCGACGGGCCGAAGCCATCGTGCTCGATGACATTGCGCGGGTCCTGCTGGCGCAGCACCAGCACCAGGTCCGCGCGGCCATCCCGGTCGAGATCGCCTTCGATGCTCGATTCAAGTGTCCAGCCATTGGGCACGAAGCCGGCGGCAGTGGCCGCCTGGGCCGGCAGCGTCGGGTACTGCACCGGCGGCAGGTCCAGTGCATGGGCCGCGCACGGCAGGGTGCCCAGCAGTGCCGCAAGGGTGCAGGGTCGCATCGGAGCCTCCATGGCAGGGCGCCAGAGGATAGCGCCTGTGCGGTGGGTCAGCGCGCGTGCGGCTTCAGGCGCAGGTAGACCTGCTTGCGCACCTGTGCGACCACCTCGCCGCTTTCATCGACCACATCGTTGCTGAACCAGCGCAGCACCTTGTCACCGCTGGCGGCCTCGGCACGCAGCTCGTCCAGCAGTGTGTCGTCGATGCGGAACGCGGTGCGCACGGTGCCGCGGCCGGGCTTGAGGAAGTCGATCGCACCGGCGCGGTCCCACACGTAGTAGTCACGCCCCAGGGTGTGCATGAGGCCGAGCATCCAGAACGGATCGGTCATTGCGAACAGGCTGCCGCCGAAATGCGTGCCGACGTAATTGCGGTTCCAGGATCGCAGGCGCAGCTCCACGTCGATCTGCCGATAGTCCGGCGTGATGCGGGTGACATGGATGCCGGTGAACAGGAACGGCGGCCAGAGGTTGAGGCCGAAGCGGAACGTGCTGGCTTTCATGCGGATCCGGAAGCGCGGGGCGAGGGCCCCAGTCTAACCATTCGCATGCGTATGTTGCACCCAGGGGCAGTCGGGCAAGCGCGACGCTACGGGCGGTCGGCACGGCCGATGGCCGGTCATGCGCCGTCGATCACAAACCCGTCGCGGCCATTGGCCTTGGCCTGGTACAGGGCGGTATCGGCGCCCTCGACGAAGTGATGGGGTTGCAGCTCGCTGTCGGGGATGCGGGTGAACACGCCGACAGTCAGCGTGACTTGGTCGTCGTTGCCTGCGCCCGAGGCCGGCAACGCACGCACGCAGTCGATCAGGTCCTCGATCACCTGCCGCGCGCCTGCGGCGGGCGTATCCGGCAACACCAGGGCAAACTCGTCGCCGCCGTAGCGCGCGGCCATGTCGCGCGGGCGCCGGGCATGCGCGCCGATCAGCCGCGCGACGTCGCGCAGCACGCGGTCACCCACCTGGTGGCCGTGACGATCGTTGTGGCGCTTGAAATGATCGACGTCGATCAGTGCCAGGCTGAGCGGCTTGCCGCTGCGTCGCGCGGCATCGCACTCCTGCTGCAGCGACTGCTCGAAGCGCAGGCGGTTGCCCAGCCCGGTCAAGGCATCGCGGTTGGCCTGGCGGTGCCAGGCCGAGATCCGCCAGATCGCCCAGACCAGCAGCACCAGCACGACGCCGAGCATCGCGCTGGCCGGCGCCCACCACAGATCGGTGGCACGCAGCAGCAGCCAGCTCAGCAGGGGCGCGGCCGGCAGCGAGCACAGGGCCACGAGCCAGGGCAGGCGCAGGCCGAGCAGGACCACGCACAGCGCTGCCAGCACGCCGCTGATGGCGTGCTGCCAGGCCGGCGGCAGCACGTCAATCTGCTTGTGCTGCAACAGCATCGAGGTGATGTTGGCCTGGTACTCGCTGCCACTCATCCAGAACTCGCGGGTGGTCGGGGTGAGCAGGCGGGGAGCGATACCGCTGGCGGTCATGCCGACCACGATGCGGCGGCCGTGCAGCATCGCCATGTCGACGTGGCCGTCGAGCACATCGGCATAGGACACCTGCGGCAGCCGTTCCGGCGGACCGGCGTAGCGCACGCGCACGTAGTCGTCGCGTCGCCACTGGTAAGGGGAATCCAGGGCCGGTTCGGGATCGGGCAGGCCGTGCACCGCGTCCGCCGGCAGGCCGGCCAGGGCCAGGCCCAGCGCCGGCCAGTGCGCTCGGCCGATGCCCGCATGCAGGTACACGCCGCGGGCGACGCCGTCGCCATCCGTTTCGACATCGGTGTGGCCGATGGCCGCCGCGCTGGCTGCGATCTGCGGAATCGGCAGCATTTCCTCGGCCATGCGGTCGCCGGCCGCCGGTGCCGCCAGCACCGGCAGCACCACCCGGCCGTTGCGACGGATCGCTGCCGCCAGCTGATCGTCCTGGCGGCTGTCGCGACGGTCCGGCTCGGACAGCATCAGGTCCAGCGCGACGCGCTCTGCGCCGGCATCGGTCAGCCGGTCCAGCAGGCGTGCATGCACCGAGCGCGGCCAGGGCCACTGGCCGATGCGCTGCAGGCTGCCTTCGTCGATGGCCACGATCAGCACGCTGGGGTCGGGACGATAGTCCCAGCTGCCGACCAGCGCATCGTAGGCCGCTTCGTCCTGGCGCCACAGCCATTGGCCCTGGCTGGCCAGCGCGGTCAGCACGCCGGCCAGCACTGCCAGCACGATCCGTTTCGACCAGGGCAGCGGCGAGCGCCTCACAACAACAACCAGAGCAGCAGGGCGCCACCGCCGGCGCCGTAGCACAGGCGGCAGGGCAGGGTGATCTGCTGTGCCGGGGAGAACTCGCCGGCGTGGCCGTCATCATCGATGTACTGCACGCGCACATGCAGCGTGCCGCGCCACGGGCGCTTGAAGCTGACCTGCGGTTCGAGCACGGTTTCGTCCACCAGCGGCGCCTTGAAATCGCCGCGGCGGTCGACCTGCACGCGGTAGCGCTGGCCGTCGCTGCCGGCCTGCCAGCGCAGGGTGAGTTCGCCGTGCGCGGCGTGCGGCGGCTGCAGGGCGGGATCGACCGGTTCGTTGCTCAGCTGCAGCGGCAGGGCCTGGCCGAAGCGGCCCTGGTGGCCATTGCCATCGCGCGATGCCACCCGCCAGAAGTACTGGCCCGGCGGCAGCGGTTGCGCCAGGCGCAGGTCGGTGCCCTGGCTGGCCTGTTCCTGCAACGGCTGCTGGAAGGTCGGCTCGGTGGCGATCTGCAGCACGCTGCTGCGCGCGCCGGGGGCCTGGGTCCAGCGGAACCGGGGGCGGTCGCTGTTGACGGTCTGCCCGTGCAGCGGGGACACGGTGATCGGCGGCGCTGGCTGATCGCTGAGTTCGAAATCGGCGCTGGCGTCCAGGCCCTCCACGCCCTGCGCATCCACAGCGCGCAGCAGGATGCGCAGCTGGCCGGGAGGCAGGTCGCCGATCGCCAGCCGGGTCCCGGCGGTGGTGGCGGCAAACAGCAGGATTTCCGGCGTCGCCGCCTGCACCACTTCGACCCGGTAGTGTGCGGCGCCGCTGACCGGTTCCCAGGCCAGCAGCGTCGGCAACGGAGCCAGGCGCAGTTCATCGCTGCGCAGCTGTGGCGCGGGCAGCAGGGCGGAGACGGCCTCCGGCGCTGTATCGGCGCTGCCGCTGCGGCTGGCCTGCCCCGGCCGGACCAGGCGCTGGCCATGGGAATTGCCGACCTGCACCTTGCCCTGCAGGACTTCGGTGGCCGCGATCTGGCCGGTGTCGCCGGCACTGACCCGGAACACGGTGCCGCGCACGCTGCTGGTCGCGGTGGGGGCATCGATGATGTAGCGCGAGGCGGGGCCGCGGGCCGGGGTCACCCGGTTGCTGGCCCGGCCCTGTTGCAGGCGCAGGCGGGTATCGACCATGCCGGTATGGCCGTAGCGGCTGAGCTGGTCCAGGCGCAGGCGCGAATACTCACGCAGTTGCAGGCGCGAGGCATCGGCAAATTCGAGGGTGACGCTGGAGTCGCCTTCGGTGGCCACGGAGTCGCCGATATGCAGCTGCTCGCCGGCCCGGATCGGGCGTGTCGCGCTGCCATCTGCGCCGGCCAGTTCAACCTTGCCACGTACCGACAGCACCCGTGCCGGCGCCGGTTCGGTGCGCAGCCAGCGGATGGGGAAACGCAGCACCTGGCCTGGTGGCAGCTGGTAGGGATTGTCGATGCGGTTGTGCTGCTGCAGCTGCTGCCAGCGTACAGAGGGCTTCAGGTACAGTCCGCCGAGGTCCCACAGGGTGTCGCCGGGACGGACCCGGTAATTCCAGTCCTGGGCGCCGGCGACGGCCGGCAGCAGAAGCAGAAGGCACAGCAGGGCGCCCTTGAAGCGCATGGTCAACGACAGCGAGCGGACGAAGGTCACAGTTTGCAATCCCGGCAAAGCGGGGGTGCAGCTGCAAGACCTCATGGCCCCGACCTCATCCCCCCGAACGGATCGTGGCGGCCGCATGGCCGCCATCGTGCGCATTATTGCCCGTGCCCAGTGCAGGGATTCTGAACGAAGCGGGTTCCCGTTCAGAACAGCAGGGAGGCCATCCGGCGTCGGTACTGGCCGACCAGGTCCTCGTCGGAGATCACATTGAAGGCGTCGATCAGCGCCTTGCGCGGCAACCCGTCCTCGAAGCCACGGTCGATCCGCAGCATTTCCAGGAACTGCGCCAGGGCGGCCTCGTCATGGCCGCCGAGCAGCAGCTGCACGCCACGCAGATGGCGGGCCTCGAGATCCCGCCCATCGGCGGCGATCCGCGCCTCCAGCACGTCGGCGGCCGGTGCATCCTTCAGTGCAGCGGCGAACCCCAGGCGAGCGCGAGCGCGCACGGCACGGTCGTCGGTGGCCAGGTTGGCCGGCAGGCCGTCGATCAGGGTACCGGCTTCGTCGATTCCGCCGATCTGCAGCAGCGCCAGCGCCAGGTCGAGTTTCAGTTCCTCCTTGTCCGGTTCGGCGGCAATCTGCGCGCGCAGCACGTCCACCTGGGCCTGCGGATCCAGCGGCGCATCGTCTGCGGCGGCAGTGTCACCGACGTCGGCCGGCACCACGCCGTGCTGGGCCAGGAACTCACGCAGCTGCCCTTCCGGGATGGCGCCGGGGAAGCCGTCCACCAGCTGGCCGCCCTTGACCAGGAACACGGTGGGCACCGAGCGGATCTGGAAGGCGGCGGCGATCTGCTGTTCCTTGTCGACGTCGACCTTGGCCAGCTCGAAGGCGCCGTTGTACTCGGCGGCCAGCTTTTCCAGCATCGGGCCCAGGGTCTTGCACGGGCCGCACCAGGTGGCCCAGAAGTCGACCAGTACCGGCGTCTGCAGCGACTTCTGCAGGACTTCGGCCTCGAAGGTCGCAGTGGTGGCGTCGAAAACGTAGGTGGTCTCTGTCATGGGGGCGGCATCGATTGGCATCTGGAGACCGATTCTATGGTGACGATCGACGCCGGTCTCAACCCGGACTGCGGCAAATGCCCGACAATGCGCCTTTCCCGCCGCCGCTGTTCCCGGAGTCTGCATGTCGTTCCTGTCCCCGCTGCTGCGCCTGTCCGGGCTGATCGCTGCGCTGCTGTTCGTGCTGGCGGTGTTGGGTTTCGGCGCCGGCCTGGACGGCTATGCACAGGCCCGCCACCCGGTGGCCCTGCTGGGCGCACACGGCGTGCCGCACGCGCTGGCCTTCAACCTGCTCGGCTTCGTGCTGCCGGGCGTGCTGGCGGTGGTGGTGGCCGAGTGCCTGCGCCGCCGGCTGCCGGCCACGGCCGGCTGGGCGCCGCGGGTCGGCAGCCAGATGCTGCTGTTGGCCGGGCTCGCATTCGCCGCGATGGGCCTGCTGCCGCTGGATGTGGACGACCTGCACGGGCCGGCCAGCCAACTGCATGCCAGCGCCTGGATGATCTGGGTGCTGGGCTTCGTCGCCGGCACCCTGCTGCTGGGCGTGTTCAACCTGCGCCAGGCGCAGGGCCATGCCCAGGGCGGGCTGGCGGTGGCCTGCGGCGTGCTGGCGGCCGTGGCCGCCTTTGCCCTGCAGGGCCTGGTGCCGGCGCCGCTGGCGCAACGCCTGGCCTTCGCCTGCTGGGCACTGTGGCTGGCGGTGGCGCTGCCGCTGTCGCGACCGCGCTGAGACGGGGGGCGGGCGACCGCGGCGACGGCGCCGTGCGGCCGGGATTGGAGCCCCATGCCGCACTGCGGTACCCTGTACCGCTTTGCCGCCGCATCCGCGTGTTCCATGACCAGCGCTGAAACCAACGCCTACGACCCGCAGCAGGTTGAATCCGCCGCCCAGCAGTTCTGGGATGCCACCCGCGCCTTCGAAGTCGACGAGACCTCGGACAAGCCGAAGTACTACTGCCTGTCGATGCTTCCGTACCCGTCCGGTGCGCTGCACATGGGCCACGTGCGCAACTACACGATCGGCGACGTGATCAGCCGCTACAAGCGCATGACCGGCCACAACGTGCTGCAGCCGATGGGCTGGGACGCGTTCGGCCTGCCGGCGGAAAACGCCGCGATCAAGAACAAGACCGCCCCGGCGGCATGGACCTACAAGAACATCGACCACATGCGCAGCCAGCTGAAGTCGCTGGGCTATGCCATTGACTGGTCGCGCGAGTTCGCCACCTGCCGCCCGGACTATTACGTCCACGAGCAGCGCATGTTCACCCGCCTGATGCGCAAGGGCCTGGCCTATCGTCGCAATGCCGTGGTGAACTGGGACCCGGTCGACCAGACCGTGTTGGCCAACGAGCAGGTCATCGATGGCCGCGGCTGGCGCTCGGGGGCCCTGGTCGAGAAGCGCGAGATCCCGCAGTGGTTCCTGCGCATCACCGATTACGCCCAGGAACTGCTGGATGGCCTGGACGAGCTGGACGGCTGGCCGGAGTCGGTCAAGACCATGCAGCGCAACTGGATCGGCCGTTCCGAAGGCCTGGAAATCCAGTTCGACGTGCGCGATGTCGACGGCAGTGCGCTGGACCCGCTGCGCGTGTTCACCACCCGCCCGGACACCGTGATGGGCGTGACCTTCGTGTCGATCGCCGCCGAGCACCCGCTGGCGCTGCATGCGGCGAAGAACAATCCGGAACTGGCCGCGCTGCTGGCCGACCTGAAGCAGGGCGGTGTGTCCGAGGCCGAACTGGAGACCCAGGAAAAGCGCGGCATGGACACCGGCCTGCGTGCGCTGCACCCGGTCACCGGCGAGCCGGTGCCGGTGTGGGTGGCCAACTTCGTGCTGATGGGCTATGGCACCGGCGCGGTGATGGCCGTTCCGGGCCACGACCAGCGCGACAACGAAGTCGCCAACAAGTACGGGCTGCCGATCAAGCAGGTCATCGCCTTGAAGGACCCGCGCAATGACGACGAGCGCAGCTGGGACGGTGCGCGCTGGCAGGACTGGTACAGCGACAAGAGCCGGCAGACCGAACTGGTCAACTCGGCCGAGTTCGATGGCCTGGACTTCCAGGGCGCCTTCGAAGCCCTGGCCGAACGTTTCGAGCGCAAGGCCCAGGGCCAGCGCCGCGTCAACTACCGCCTGCGCGACTGGGGCGTGAGCCGCCAGCGTTACTGGGGCTGCCCGATCCCGGTGATCTACTGCGCCAAGTGCGGCGCGGTGCCGGTGCCGGAAGAACAGTTGCCGGTGGTGCTGCCGGAGGACGTGGCGTTCTCGGGCACCGGTTCACCGATCAAGACCGACCCGGAATGGCGCAAGACCACCTGCCCGGACTGCGGCGGTGCGGCCGAGCGCGAGACCGACACCTTCGACACCTTCATGGAGTCGAGCTGGTACTACGCGCGCTACACCTCGCCGGGTGCCCGTGATGCGGTCGACAAGCGCGGCAACTACTGGTTGCCGGTGGACCAGTACATCGGCGGCATCGAGCACGCGATCCTGCACCTGATGTATTTCCGCTTCTACCACAAGCTGCTGCGCGACGCGCGGATGGTGGACAGCAACGAGCCGGCACGCAACCTGCTGTGCCAGGGCATGGTGATCGCCGAAACCTACTACCGCCCGAACCCGGACGGCTCCAAGGACTGGATCAACCCGGCCGACGTGGAAGTGCAGCGTGACGAGCGCGGCCGCATCACCGGCGCCACCCTGATCGCCGACGGCCAGCCGGTGGTGGTCGGTGGCACCGAGAAGATGTCCAAGTCGAAGAACAATGGTGTTGACCCGCAGGCAATGGTCGGCAAGTACGGTGCCGACACCGTGCGCCTGTTCTCGATGTTCGCTGCGCCGCCGGAACAGTCGCTGGAGTGGAACGAAGCCGGCGTGGACGGCATGGCCCGTTTCCTGCGCCGCCTGTGGGCGCAGGTGCAGAAGCACGCGGCCGATGGCGCCGCCCCGGCGCTGGACGTGGCCGCCCTGGATGGCAACCAGAAGGCGCTGCGCCGCAAGACCCACGAGACCATCGGCAAGGTCGGTGACGACTACGGCCGCCGCCACAGCTTCAACACCGCCATTGCCGCGGTGATGGAGCTGATGAACGCGCTGGCCAAGTTCGAGGACGGCAGTGCACAGGGCCGCGCGGTGCGTCAGGAAGCGCTGCAGGCCATCGTGCTGCTGCTCAACCCGATCACTCCGCATGCCAGCCACGCCCTATGGCAGGTGCTGGGCCATGGCGAGACGTTGCTGGAAGACCAGCCGTTCCCGCAGGCCGACAGCGGCGCGCTGGTGCGCGATGCGCTGACCCTGGCCGTGCAGGTCAACGGCAAGCTGCGCGGCACCATCGAGGTCGCCGCCGACGCCGCGCGCGAGCAGGTTGAAGCGCTCGCCCTGGCCGAGCCGAATGCGGCAAAGTTCATGGAAGGCCTGACGGTGCGCAAGATCATCATCGTGCCGGGCAAGATCGTGAACATCGTCGCCGCCTGATGTACTTGCACCGGCCACCCGCACGGTGGCCGGTGCGTTTCCCTGGTGCGGGCCCGGTGGTTGATGGCCCTGCATTCACGCGGCTTCGGGCAGGCTGTGTGTTGCCGTGATCGCCCGGCTCCGCCAGACTGTCTCCATGACCCGAATCCTGCTTGCCCTCGTTCTTGTCCTCGGCCTCGCCGGCTGCGGCTTCCATCTGCGCAACAAGCTGATGCTGCCGACCGACACCGCCCCGGTGAAGGTGGTATCGACCGCTCCGTACAGTGAACTGGTCAAGCTGCTCAACCGCAGCCTGCTGGCCTCCGGCGCGCGCCTGGCCGACGAGGACGCCACTGGCCCCACCACCCAGCTGCAGGTGCTGTCCGAGCGCTGGGGCGATCTGCCGATCGCCATCGACTCGCAGGGCCGTGCACAGGAGTACAGCCTGCGTTACGCGGTGATCTTCATCTTCCGCCGCGAGGATGGCAGCGAACTGGTGCCGCAGCAGGTGATCGAACTGTCGCGCGACTACGTGTCGCCGCCGACCGACGCTACCGGTACCACCACCGAACGCGAAATCCTGGCCGATGAACTGCGCCGGGAAATGTCCGCTTCGATCATCCGCCGCATCGACAGCGTGGTGCGCGGCGAACTCGAGAAGGGCGGCAGCCTGTCCGCGCCGAAGGCCACCCCGGTTGACCCGGCATTGCCGGCCGACCCGGCCGCTGCGGTCAAGCACTGAGCCGCAGCGACGATGGAACTGCGTCCGGAGCAGTTGGCCAGCCAGGGCGCTGATACCGCATTGGCGCCGGTGTACCTGATTGCGGGGCCGGAGACCCTGCGCGTGCTGGAGGCGGCCGACGCCATCCGCGCGCGGGCACGCGCCGCCGGCATCGGCGAGCGCGAGGTGTTCGACGCCGATGGGCGCGATTTCGACTGGAACCAGCTCGACGCCAGTTTCAATGCACCCAGCCTGTTCAGCGCACGGCGCCTGGTGGAAGTGCGCTTGCCCAGCGGCAAGCCCGGCAAGGAGGGCGCCGAGGTGATCAGCCGGTTCTGCGCCGACCCGGCGCCGGACGTGGTGCTGATGATCACCGCAAACGAATGGAGCAAGGCCCATCAGGGCAAGTGGGCCGAGGCGGCCGGCCGTATCGGCGTGCTGTCGGTGGCGTGGGCGATCAAGCCGCATGAGCTGCCGGACTGGATCGAGCGCCGCCTGCGCGGCAAGGGCCTGCGTGCCGACCCGGCCGCGGTGCAGCGCCTGGCCGAGCGGGTGGAAGGCAATCTGCTGGCCGCTGCCCAGGAAATCGACAAGCTGGCGCTGCTGGCCAATGGGCAGCCGTTGGACGTGGAGCGGATGGAGTCGCTGGTCGCCGATGCGGCCCGCTACGACGTGTTCCGGCTGCTGGAAGCCACATTCTCGGGCCAGCCGCCGGCGGTGCTGCGCATGCTGGCCGGCCTGCGTGGCGAGGGCGAAGCGGTGGCCGCGCTGATGCCGATGGTGATCCGTGAGCTGCTGGCCGGGGCCGGTCTGGCGCGGGTGCAGGCGCGTGGCGGCAACCTGGCCGCCGAGATGAAATCGCGTGGCATCTGGGAATCGCGGCAGGCGCCGTACAAGCGTGCGCTGCAGCGGCATCCGGAAGGCAAGCGCTGGGAGCGCTTCGTGGCCGAGGCCGGGCTGGTCGACCGCATCGCGAAGGGACGTGCCGACGGCGATGCCTGGCTGGCGCTGGAACGCCTGCTGGTGGCCGTGGCCGAGCCGCGTGCGGTGCGCCTGCTGGCGCGGGCCTGAGCAGTGAGCCTGCGGATCTATTACGGGGGCACCTTCGATCCGGTGCACCTGGGGCACCTTGCGATTGCCCGTGCCGCCCGTGACGAGCTGCAGGTGGCGGTGCGCCTGCTGCCGGCTGCCGACCCGCCACATCGCGCAGTACCCGGCGCCACCGCCGAACAGCGCTGCACCATGTTGTCGCTGGCGATCGGCGATGAACCCGGCCTGCTGCTGGACCGGCATGAGCTGGATCGCGCGCAGCGCTTTCCCGGACGCCCGTCGTATACCGTCGACACGCTGCGCGAGCTGCGCGGCGAGCTTGGCCCGAGCCGGCCGCTGGCCTGGCTGGTCGGTGCCGACAGCCTCCTGGGCCTGTCGCGCTGGCACGAATGGGAGGCCTTGTTCGGGCTGGCCCATTTCGTGGTGGCCGAGCGTCCCGGCAGTCCGCTGCAGGGGGCGATCGACGGTGAGCTCGGCCGCGCCCTGGATGGTCGTTGGACCGACAATGAACAGGCCTTGTTCGCCAGCCCGGCCGGGCGGATCCTGCGCCTGCACCATCCGCTGCGCGAGGAATCGGCCAGCGCAGTACGCGCGCAGATCGCCGCCGCTGGGCCCTGGCGCGCGCTGCTGCCCCCCGCCGTGGCCGATTACGTGGCCGCCCACGGCCTGTACCGGCCAGCAACGCCGTGAATGCCGCCGCCGCGGCTTGCCCGTATAATCGCCCCCACGTTTATCGAGTCGATCCACTTTGAGCAACCAGACCCAGCCCCAGACCATCAAGGTCGATCTGCCCAGCCCGCCGCCGTCCGTGCCGGAACTGCTGGCCAGCGTCCGCCAAGCTACCGAAGACCTCAAGGCCAAGGACCTGGTCGAGATCGATGTACGCGGCCGGTCCAGCGTTGCCGATTACCTGGTGATCGTCTCGGGCACCTCCACCCGCCACGTCAAGTCGATCGCCGATGAAGTCGTGCGCTTCGCCAAGAAGATCGACGTGATGCCGCTGGGCGTGGAGGGCGAGCGCGAAGCCGAGTGGGTGCTGGTCGACCTGGGCGACGTGATCGTGCATGTGATGCTGCCGCGCGTGCGTGAGTTCTACGCCCTCGAGCGCCTGTGGACCGTCGGCGACCAGCCGCCGTCCAGCGACGACGAAGTGGCCTGAGCCGCACGTTGCTGCATCCCTTCGACGGCGCCGATGGCGCCGTCGACGTTTTGGAGATCCCTTGATGAAAGCCCGCCTGATCGCCACCGGTGAACGCGCGCCCAGTTGGGTCGCGCAGGGGTTTGCCGAGTACCAGAAGCGGTTGTCGCACTGGCTGCCGTTCGAACTGGTGGAAATCGAGCCCGGCCTGCGTGGCAAGGGCCGCGATGCGCGCCGCGCCACCGAGGACGAAGGCAAGCGCGTGATCGCCGCACTGCCGAAGAACGCCTATGTGGTGGCGCTGGATGTGCCGGGCCGCCAGCTCAGCTCCGAACAGCTGGCCCAGCGCCTGGAACACTGGCGCGGGCAGGGCAGGGACCTGGCGTTCCTGATCGGTGGCCCGGAAGGGCATTCGGCGGAGGTCTCCGCAATGGCCGACGAGAAGTGGTCGATCGGGCCGTTGACGCTGCCGCACATGCTGGTGCGGCTGGTGGTGGCCGAGCAGCTGTACCGGGCCGCCGCAATGATTGCCAATCACCCCTACCATCGCGCGTGAAGAGTGGTTATACTAGTCGTCTGCCCGAATAGCTCAGCCGGTTAGAGCACTTGACTGTTAATCAGGGGGTCGTTGGTTCGAGTCCAACTTCGGGCGCCACCTTGAGAAACCTGCATCGCGAGATGCAGGTTTTTTTTGCGTCGTTGTAGAGCCCAGTCATGCTCGGCTTCGAGGATGATGCCGAGCGTGGGCTCGGCTCTACAGTGCCAGCTCACCTCTGCAGAACGCCACCAGCGTGGTGATCGCCACCAGCACGATGGCGCCGAACAGCACCCACTCCCAGCGCGTGAATACCGGCTCGCCGCGTTGGCGCCGGGTCAGCGCGAACAGTACGACGCCGGGAACGTACAGCAGCACCGACAGCAGCAGGTTGTGCAGACCGCCGGCATACACCAGCCACAGCGCATAGGCGCTGGCCAGCAGCGCGGCCACCAGATCGCGCCAACGCACGCCCGGCTCACCCGCGTAGGCGTGCCCGCGCCAGGCCAGTTGCACGGCGAAGGCTGCGGACAGGAAATAGGGCACCAGGCTCATCGAGGCGGCCAGCAGCACCAGGCCGGTATAGCTTCCGGAATTGAACAGCACCAGCAGCAGGAACAGCTGGATCAGGCCGTTGCTCAGCCACAACGCGTTGGCTGGCACGCCGCGCGCATTGTCGCGTCCCAGGAAGGCGGGCATGGTGCCGTCGCCGGCGGCGGCATACAGCACTTCGGCACACAGCAGCACCCAGGCCAGCAGCGCGCCCAGCACCGAAATGATCGAGCCGGCGATGATCACCGTCGCGCCCCATTCGCCGACGATGGCACGCAGCACGTAGGCCATCGATGGGTTGGGCAGCCCGGCCAGTTCTGCCTGCGACAGCACGCCCATCGACAGCAGGCTGACCAGCACCAGCAGCAGCCAGACGCCGAGGAAGCCGATCACCGTGGCACGGCCGACATCGGCACGGCGAGCCGCGCG
Organism: Stenotrophomonas beteli; assembly: GCF_001431665.1. Taxonomy (GTDB): domain Bacteria; phylum Pseudomonadota; class Gammaproteobacteria; order Xanthomonadales; family Xanthomonadaceae; genus Stenotrophomonas; species Stenotrophomonas beteli. Next base: position 20,184 of record NZ_LLXV01000034.1, read on the forward strand.
CCGCGAGTAGATGCTGGCACCTTCGATGCCGATGAACACCCACACGGTGACCAGCATCATGCCGCGCAGTTGCTGGCCGAGCTCGCCGAGTACAGGCGTGCCGAAGAAGTCGGCGCGGAACACCTCCATGCGGAACGCGCCGGCGGCCAGCACCAGGAACAGCGCGATCGGCAGCAACTTGGCCACGGTTACCAGGCCGTTGATGATGGCGGCGGTACGCAGGCCGCGCAGCACCAGCAGGTGCACGGTCCACAGCAGCAACGATGACGCAGCGACCGCGGCGGCCGTGTTGCCTTCGCCGAAGACCGGCAGGAAATGGCCCAGCCCGCTGAAGATCAGCACGAAGAAGCTGGCGTTGCCCAGCACCGAAGCCACCCAGTAGCCCCAGGCTGCGGAAAAGCCGATGTAGTTGCCGAAGCCCTCACGGGCGTAGGCGTAGATGCCGGTGTCCAGGTCAGGACGGCGGTTGGCCAGGGCCTGGAACACGAAGGCCAGCATCAGCATGCCCGCACCGCTCAGAACCCAGCCGATCATCGCGGCGGCCGGGCCGGCACTGCGGGCCACGTTCTGCGGCAGCGAGAAGATGCCCGCCCCCACCATCGAACCCACGACCAGTGCGGTCAGTGCAGCCAGGCCGAGACGTTGGGTGGAAGCGGGCATGGACGGAGCTCCAGTCAGGGACTGCATCATCGCCGTTGCCGCGTGTGCACAAAAGCAAAGGCCCGGGGGAACCCGGGCCTTTGCAGGTCACGCGCCGCGATGGATCAGCGGAAGGTGTACTTGGCGCCCACGGTGAAGTAACGGCCCAGTGCACCGGAGAAGTGCATCGGGTTGTAGTTCACGCCGCCGTAGGTGGTCGGATCGAGCGGTGCGATGCGGTCGAACACGTTGGCCACCGAGGCATTGAGCTCGAAGGCGTCGGTGATGTTCCAGCGGCCGGACAGATCGAAGGTGGTGAACGAAGAAATCTTCGTCACCGGCGTGCCGTCCTCGTAGAACGCCTGGTAGTCGCCGCCACGCTTGTCGGTGTTGTCCATCTTGCTGATGTAGTTGGCAACACCGCTCACGCTCCACGCACCCTGCTTCCAGGTGGTGCCGAAGTTGATCTTGTCCTTCGGCGTACCGATGCAGTTGGTCACGTCGCAGTTGCCGTGCGTGCCGGCATAGTCGACGGTCTCATCGCCTTCGGTGCGCTCGAACTTCAGGATGTGGCTCCACTGCAGGTCCAGCTCCAGCTGGCCCGGGCCGATGTCGAAGGTCTGGCGGATATCGGTATCGATACCGCGGACCCGCGACGAGCTGGCATTCACGTAGCCGGTGTTGACGGCCAGGATGCTGCCCGAGTTGGGCACGCCACCGATGTTGTTGGAGTCACGCAGCACATTGCCGGCGAGGATGGCGGCTGCGGTGTTGCCCTGCACGATCTCGTTGGTGCGCTTGATCTGCCAGGCATCGACGGTCATCGAAGTGGTCGAGGTCGGCTGCAGCACCAGGCCCACCGAGTAGCTCTTGGACTCTTCCGGCTTCAGGTCCTTGTTGGGGCGGGTGATGATCGCGATCGAGCGCGGCGTGCACTCACCGGCATCGATGGCGCAACGCACCGGATCGCGGGCGTTGGAGAAGGCGGCCAGGCCACCGTCACCGTTCTCGGCCGGGTTCGGCGCACGGAAGCCTTCGGCGTAGCTGGCGCGCAGTGCGATCCAGTCGGCCGGGGTCCACTTCACGCCCAGCTTCGGCGTGGCCTTGCCTTCACCGCTTTCGTACTTGTCGTAACGCACGGCGCCGGACAGTTCCAGCTGTTCCAGCACTGGTGCCGACAGTTCGACGTAGCCGGCGTACACGTTCTGGGTGCCGTCGTAGGCCGAATAGCCCAGGCCGATGATGTCACCCTGGTCGGTGTAGGTCTGCGGGGTCAGGCTGTTGCTGGTCTTGCGCCACTCGGTACCGATGGCCAGGCCCAGCGGACCGCCCTTGAGGTCGGCCAGGCTGCGCGAGACGGTGAAGTCGAACATGTCCAGGCTGGACTTGGCACGCGCGCTGATGGTCGGCGAGATGTAGTCGTACAGTGCCTGCGAGTTCAGGTTGGCGTTGTCGCCGATGCGCCAGGTACCGCCGGCGCAGTTCGGGTTGCCCAGCGCGCACAGCACCGAGCTGTAACGCAGGAAGCCGGTGCGCTTGTTCACCAGGTCGGTGCCCGAATGCAGGTAGGCGGTGTCATAGCTCCAGTCGCCCCAGTTGCCCTTGACGCCGACCAGGAAGCGATTGAACTCGTTGGTATTGTTGGTCACGCGCGGGCCGACGTCCCACGCGCTGTAGCGCAGGCGCGCCGCATACGGCAGCGGGTTGTCCGGATGGCCGGCATAGAGCATCGTCGCGCCGTCACCGCTGCTGGCATTCTTCGGGCCGCCGGGGAAGCCCCAGCCGCCGGAAACACCCGACGGGGTATTGCTGAAGATGGTTTCCTTCTTCGAGTAGCCGATCTCGGTGTAGACCTCGCCGCCTTCACCGAAGGCGAAGGTCGCGCGGCCGAATACGTTGATGTACTTCTCTTCCGGGGTCAGGTCACGGAACTGCTGGGCCGGATCCCACAGGCAGCCCTGGGCCGCCGAGGAGGCTTCGGTCTGGCCCGGGATGGAGCTCAGGTTGGCGCAGCCCGGCAGTGCCACCAGATGCGGCGACGGCGAATCATTGTTGAACACCGAGCCGTTCGGGCCGACGCCGCCGTTGGTACGGCCGCTGAGGTAGGCGCCGCCGAGGAACTGCGCGTCGGTGGCGTCATAGCCCCACTGGCGCGTGTCGCCGGTGCCGATCCACTTGCGGTTCTTGCGGTCGCTGATCTTAATCGCGTCGGACTTGCCGACATCCAGGCTGAAGAATGCGTTCCAGCCATCCTTGGACAGGTCGCCGGTACCGGCGGTCAGGGTCGCCTTCTTGGTATCGCCGTCGCTGTCACCGGACAGGCCGTAGGACGCACGCAGGATCGCACCTTCGAAGTCGCTGCGCAGGATGATGTTGACCACGCCGGCGATGGCATCGGAGCCGTAGATCGCCGAGGCGCCGTCCTTCAGCACTTCCACGCGCTCGACGGCATCGAGCGGAATGGTGCTGAGGTCGGTGAACACCTTCTGGCCGTCGTCGGCCAGGCCGTAGGTCGCCATGCGGCGGCCATTCAACAGCACCAGCGTCGAGCCCGCACCGAGGCCGCGCAGCGAGATGCCGGCGCCGCCACCGGCGAAGCCGTTGCCGAAGGTCTTGGGAATGGAGCCGGCGCCGTCGGCGGTGATCGTCTGCAGGTACTCGGCCAGCGTGGCCTTGCCACTGCGGTCGATCTCCTGGCGGCTCACCACCTGCACCGGGGACGGCGTCTCGGTGTTGGTACGCGGGATGTTGGAGCCGGTGACCGTGATGCGGTCGAGGTTGGTGGCTTTGTCCTGCGCGAAGGCGGAGGAGGAAGCGACGGCGCCGGCCAGCAGCAGGGCGCCGCCGGTGAGGATGTGGGTGATGGACGATGCCAGGGTGGTGCGGCGGCGGCTGGCGGGCCGTTGGATCGGGTGTTTCACAGCTTCTCTCCTAACTGGAAAACCGTAGCGTTGAGGGCTGTCGCCGGATCAATACCGGGACGCGCCAATCTAGGTTTCCAGCGAGTGACGACGCCGTGAAATTTTGCTTAATCAGTAACATCTGGACGAGAAAGACCCCCTTCGCCTCGCCATCGGGGCCGGCCCGGGTCCCGCCGGGCCGGCCACCGGGTCAGTCGGGCAGGGAGAACTGCACCGGCACCAGGCCAATGGCCGGAACCGCCGCGCCGTCACGCAGGGCAGGCTCAAAACGCCAGTGCCGGAGCACCTGCTGGCGGGCGGCCTGGTCGAGGGTGCGCGAGCCACTGCTGCGTTCGATGCTCACTGCGACCGGCTGGCCGCGGCCGTCCACCTCCACCCGCAGCAGCACCGTGCCCTGCTCGTGATTGCGCAGGGCCTGGATCGGGTAGGCCGGCGGCGGGGCGCTGAGGTACTGAAGCTGGGCGCCGGCCACGGGTGCCGAGCGGTCGATGGTCGTCGCCGCCTGCACCGGCGCGGAGTCGGCGGCGGGGGTGACGATGCCCTGTGCTTCCTCAAGCGTGGCGGTCGGCGGCGGCAGCGGCGTTGCTTCCCTCGGCACCGTCTGGTGCTTGGGCACCACGTCCACATCCACGTGCTTCGGTGGGCTGGGGGGCGCGGGCGGCGGCGGCAGTTCCCTGGGAATCAGCCGCACCGTGGTGTTGTCGCGCGGCAGCGCGGTGATGGCCTGGTAGGTGGCCGGGATCAGCAGCAACAGGAACGCGAGCAGGTGCAGGGCGATGGCCGCACTCCAGGCGGCGACGCGGGCGGGGTCGAAATGCGCGGATGCAACGGGATACGTACGAACCATGGTCCACCTCCATGCCAGTGACGAAGTCCTCAACGCACCAGGGCCCGTGGCGGGGTTGCCGCACGCGGCTGGCAGTCCATCAGTAGCGCGGTGCGACGGCCACTGCCTAGAGGCAGGGTTCGATTCGTTGAGCTGGCCTTCAGCCTGCGCCGTCGTCACGCATGAAAAAGGCGGGCCCCCTGCGGGACCCGCCTCTGCGCAGCGGACCGCGAGGCGATCAGCGACCCAGTTCGAACACCACGTCCAGGTTGACCGACACGGTGGATTCGCCCGGGGCGACCGGGGTGACCTTGTCCATCGCCGCGCCGGCGGACATGGTCCGCATCATCGGCACCGGGCGATAACCACCGCCGGCGTTTTCAGAGATGCTGACAATGCGGCGCACCTGCAGGCCCAGCGACTTGGCATAGGTCTGGGCACGGTCCTGGGCCTTCTTCAGTGCGGCCAGGCGGGCTTCGTCATACACCGGTTCGGGCTGGTCGATCTCGAAGCTGGGGCCGTTGATCTGGTTGGCGCCCTGTGCGGCCAGCGCATCGAGCACCTTGCCGAGCTTGGCGATGTCGCGGACCTTCAGGCTGACCGTGTTGCTGGCCTGGTAGCCGGTGATCTTCGGCGCTTCGTTTTCGGCGTAACGGTACTGCGGGTTGAGGCTGACGCCGCTGGTCTGCACGTCGCGCTCGGCGATGCCGGCGGCCTTGATCGCTGCCAGCACCTTGTCCATCTGCTGGGCATTCTGGCGCATCGCGCTGTTGCCGTCGGCGGCCTGGGTGACCACGCCGGCCGACAGCGTGGCCACGTCCGGCACGCGGGTGGCTTCGGCGTTGGCCGAGATGTTCAGCAGGGTGCCTTCGGCCGGGGCGGCGATCGACGGCGACGACGGAGCGGCATGGGCGGTCATCGAGGTTCCAAGGGCGAGGGACAGGGCAAGCAGCAGCGGGGTGGCGGTCAGGCGCATGGGATCTCCTTGTTGTGCGGTGAGGGTGGTGTCGTAGCGATGAACGCGCTGTGAGCCCGTGCGGGGTTGAACGCATTCCGGAACGGGTTGCCGACGATTCAGGTGGCGGCCTCAGGTTATGCTGTGCCGATGCTCTATCTTGCTTCCCGCTCCCCCCGACGCAACCAGCTGCTGGCCCGACTCGGACGTCCCTTCCAGGCCTTGGACCTGGAGGTCGTCGAGCAGCGTGCGGCGACCGAAAGCGCCGAACACTATGTCTGCCGGGTTGCCGCCGACAAGGCGCGTGCCGGGCTGGCCCAGGTGCTGGCTGACGACCCTCAGGCGCGGGTGCTGGGCTCGGACACCGAAGTGGTGCTGGACGGTGAAGTGTTCGGCAAGCCGGCCGATGCGGCCGATGCGCGCGCGATGCTGGCGCGCCTGGCCGGGCGTACCCACCAGGTGATGACGGCCGTGGTGGTGGTCGGCGCCGACGGCGTGGACAGCGAGCTGGTCATTTCCGAGGTGACCTTCGCCCCGATCGCCGCGGCCGACATCGCCGCGTACGTGGCCACCGGCGAACCGCTGGACAAGGCCGGTGCCTACGCCATCCAGGGCGGGGCCGAGCGCTGGATCGAACATCTTTCCGGCAGCTATTCCGGCGTGATGGGGCTGCCGCTGCTGCACACCGATCGTCTGCTGGCACGCTGCGGCGTGCCGGCTCCTACTGCCGATGCCGCCAGGGAGGCTGCCGATGTCTGAAGAAATCCTGGTCAATGTGACCCCGCGCGAGACCCGGGTTGCGGTGATCGAAAATGGCATGCTGCAGGAACTGCACATCGAGCGCGGCTGGCGCCGTGGCGTGGTCGGCAACATCTACCGGGGCAAGGTGCAGCGGGTCATGCCCGGCATGCAGGCGGCCTTCGTCGAAGTCGGGTTGGAACGCGCGGCGTTCCTGCATGCAAACGATGTGGTGCGTCCGGCGCCGGTGGCCAGTGCCGATACCGAGAACACCACGCTGCCGCCGCCGGCCAGCGTGCCGATCGTGGAGCTGCTGCGCGACGGCCAGGACATCGTGGTGCAGGTGGTGAAGGACCCGATCGGCACCAAGGGGGCGCGGCTGACCACGCAGATCAGCATTCCCTCGCGCTACATGGTGCTGCTGCCGCAGTCGAAGGTGGTGGGCGTGTCGGCGCGCATCGAGGATGAAGCCGAACGCGCGCGGCTGAAGGCACTGGTGACCGAACTGTCGGCCCAGCACGGTGGCTATGGCTACATCGTGCGCACCAATGCCGAAGGGCAGCCGGCCGAAGCCATCGCCGAGGACATCGCCTACCTGTCACGGGTGTGGAACGTGGTCGAGCGCCGCGGCCGCGAAGCGCCGCCGTGCAGCATCATCTATGAAGACCTGAGCCTGCCGCTGCGTTCGGTTCGCGACCTGATCCGCAAGGACGTGGACAAGGTGAAGGTGGACTCGAAGGAGACCTTCGCCCAGCTGCAGGCCTTCGTGGCCAAGTACATGCCGGTGCTGGCCGAGAAGATCGAGCTGTACTCCGGCGACCGCCCGATCTTCGACATGTTCGGCGTGGAGGACGAGATCGGCCGCGCGCTGGACAAGCAGGTACCGCTGAAGTCCGGCGGCTATCTGGTGATCGACCAGACCGAGGCGATGACCACCATCGATGTGAACACCGGTTCGTTCCTCGGCCAGCGCAATCTGGAAGAGACCGTCTTTCGCACCAACCTGGAAGCGGCACAGGCGGTGGCCCGCCAGCTGCGCCTGCGCAACCTGGGCGGCATCATCATCATCGACTTCATCGACATGGACGATGCCGAGCATCGCCGCCAGGTGCTTCGCACCCTGGAAAAGGCGCTGGCCCGCGACCATGCCAAGACCACGGTGTACGACTTCTCGCCGCTGGGGCTGGTGGAGATGACGCGCAAGCGCACGGTCGAAAGCCTGGAGCGCCAGCTGTCGGAAACCTGCCCGCAGTGCAGTGGCCGTGGCAGCATCAAGACCACCGAGACGGTCACCTACGAGATCTTCCGCGAGATCACCCGTGCGGTGCGCCAGTTCGATGCGGCGCGCCTGCTGGTGATCGCCTCGACCAAGGTGGTGGCGCGGATCACCGACGAGGAGTCCTCGGCGGTGGCCGAGCTGGAGGAATTCCTCGGCAAGAGCATCCGCTTCCAGGCGGACGAGCAGTACCTGCAGGAGCAGTTCGATGTCGTTCTGCTCTGATCCTCGCCGGCTGCAGGCCGGCGGTGGCCGATGAGCGCGCCACCGCGCCTGCGACTGCGAAGGATCCGCCGTCATTTCATTGCCGCCTGTGCGGTGGGCCTGGTCGGGCTTGCACTGCTGGTGGGCACGCTCAGCCAGCTGTTGCCGCTGGCCGAGCGTCATCCCGACAGGATTGCCGCCTGGCTGAGTGAACGCGCTGGCCAGCCGGTGCGTTTCGACCAGCTGCAGACCGCCTGGACCCGGCGCGGCCCGCTGCTGCAGCTGAAGGGCCTGCGGATCGGCGCCGGCCAGGGCCTGGCCATCGGCGAGGCCGAGGTGCTGGTGTCGATGTACAGCGGCCTGCTGCCCGGGCGCTCGCTGACCGAGCTGCGCCTGCGCGGCCTGGCATTGGACCTGCAACAGGGCGAGGACGGCCGCTGGTCGGTGCGTGGGCTGCCGCAGTCCAGCAGCGGGGGGGACCCGCTGGACGCGCTGCGACGGCTCGGCGAGCTGCAGGTGATCGAGGGCCGCCTGGGCGTGCACGCGGCGCAGCTGGGCATCGATGCCACGTTGCCGCGCATCGACCTGCGCCTGCGGGTCAACGGTGACCGCCTGCGGGTGGGCGTGCGCGCGTGGGCGCAGGCGGACGCCCTGCCGCTGACCGCGGTGCTGGACGTGGACCGCAGCCATGGCAACGGCCAGGCCTGGCTGGGTGCCGATCCCGTTGATTTCCATGCCTGGTCGCCACTGCTGGCGGCCGCCGGCGTGCGCCTGCGCGAAGGCAAGGGCGAATTGAACCTGTGGCTGACCCTGCGTGATTTCGTGCCGGTGGCGGTGACCACGGATTCGGACCTGCGCGACGTACGCATCGATGGCGCACCGATACCCGGCATGGCGGCGCCGCAGCTGCAGCTGCAGCGATTGCAGGCCCGCCTGCGCTGGCAGCGCCAGGCCGAGGGCTGGGCGCTGCAGGTACCGCGGCTGCGGCTGAAGAATGAAGACGGCGAGCAGCGCCTCGATGGCCTGCAACTGCAGATCGGCAAACAGCTGCAGGTCCGCTCCGGTGAAGTGCAGGCCGGCATCGCGCTGCGTGCGCTGGCCCTGAGCGACCGCCTTGAGCCGGGCCTGCGTCGCTGGCTGTTCCTGTCCAGGCCGCAGCTGGACGTGCGCGCGTTGCAGCTGTCGGGCGAACGCGATGGCCCGTTGTGGGCGCAGGGGGAACTGCAGTCGCTGGGCTTTGCCAGCGTCGGCAATTCACCGGGCCTGCGCGGCCTTGGCGGGCGTTTCGAAGGCGATGCCGAGGGTTTCAGCCTGCAGCTTCAGCCGCAACGGCAGCTGCAGTTCGATTGGCCGACCGGCTTCGGCGTGCGCCATGACCTGCACCTGGCCGGGCAGATCGTGGGCTGGCGCGACGAAGGCGGTGGCTGGCGCATCGGCACTGCCGCGATGCGCGTGGAAGGTACCGACTATGCGGCCGACGTGCGCGGTGGTGTGTGGTTCCAGGGTGACGGTACGCGGCCGTGGCTGCAGCTGGCGGCCAAGCTGGACGACGTGCCGATGACCGCGGCCAAGCGCTTCTGGATCCACTCCAGGATGAGCAAGGGTGCCACCGACTGGCTGGACATGGCGCTGGCCGGCGGCGAGGTTCGCAATGGTATCGGCCTGGTCAGTGGCGATCTGGACGACTGGCCGTTCGACAACCACGATGGCCGCTTCGAGGCCACCGGCCACATCACCCAGGGTGAGATCCGCTTCCAGCACGACTGGCCGTTGATGAGCCAGGTCGATGCCGACATCGCCTTCATCGGCCCCGGCTTCGACATGCGCGGACGCGGTGATCTGGCCGGGGTGGCGGTGCAGACCTTCGAAGCGGGCATTGCCGACTTCGGCCAGCAGCCCCTGTATGTGCGCGCCGATGCGCAGAGCGAGGCCGGCAAGCTGCTGGCGATGCTGCGGCAAAGCCCGCTGCACAAGGACTACGGCGACACCCTGGACAATCTCACCGCTGCCGGCCCTGCGCACGTGACCTTCGATCTGCTGCAGCCGCTGCACCACGATGAAGGGGGCGGCCACCTGCAGGGCACGGTCGATCTGGCCGGCGTGAAGCTGGTCGACAAGCGCTTCCAGCTGGCGTTCGACAACGTGCACGGGCAGGCGCGCTACAGCAATGGCGGCTTCGATGCCGAGGAACTGTCGGTGCGGCATCTCGGCCAGGACGGCCGCCTGACCCTGCGTGCCGGTGGCTACGTGCGGGACAGCAGGCTGGCCTTCGAATCGCAACTGTCGGCCCACCTTGACGCCGGGGTGCTGTTCGACCGTGCGCCGGAAATGGCCTGGCTCAAGCCCTATATCAACGGCACCTCGCCGTGGACCATCGCGGTGAACCTGCCCAAGGTGGCACCAGGGGCGCCTGCGCCCGCCAGCGAACTGCGGTTGAGTTCGGATCTGGTCGGGACCCGCCTGGACCTGCCGGCGCCGCTGGACAAGCCGGCCACCGAGCCGCTGGCGACCACGGTGGCCGCGCAGCTGCCGATGGGCGCCGGCCGCATCGACGTGGCGTTCGGCCAGCGCCTGGCCCTGGCCGCGCGCAGCCACAACAACCAGACCGGCGTCCAGGTCACGCTCGGCAGCGACCGTGTCGACCGCGAGCCGCCGCCGAGCGGCCTGACGGTCAATGGCCGCAGCCCGACCCTGGACGCACTGGAGTGGATCAGCCTGGCCCGCGGAGGCAGCGACGATGAAGCCATGCCCCTGCGCGCAGTGGACGTGCAGGTCGGCCAGCTGAAGCTGATCGGCGGCGTGTTCGAGCAGACCCGGTTGCAGCTGCGCCCGGGCGCGCAGGCGCTGGACGTGCGCCTGGATGGCCCCTCGCTGGCCGGCCGCCTGACCGTGCCCAACGCCGAAGGCGGCACCATCAGTGGCCAGCTCGACCGCGTGCACTGGCAGTCGCTGCCGGCGGCACCGGGGGCGACGGCGGCACCGGCACGGGTGCAGGCCGGTGCCAATGACATGGACCCGGCAAAGTTGCCACCGTTCGCGCTGGACATTGCCGACCTGAAGTTCGGCAAGGTGGTGCTGGGCCAGGCGGTGCTGCGCACGCGTCCGCTGGCCAACGGCCTGAACGTGGACGAACTGCGCTTCCGCGCGCCGGACCAGGAAATCGACATCAGTGGCCGCTGGCTGGGCCGCAGCGGCGGCGCCCGCACCGAACTGACCGCACAGGTGCGCAGTGAGGACCTGGGCGGGCTGATGCAGAACCTCGACTATGGTGGCCAGTTGCGCGGTGGTTCCGGCCAGGCGCAGCTGCAGGCCTCCTGGAGTGGCGGCCCGTCGGACTTCCAGCTGGCCAATCTGCAGGGCAGCCTGGACCTGCATGCACGCAATGGCCAGCTGCTGGAGCTGGAGCCGGGGGCCGGCCGCGTGCTGGGCCTGCTGAGCATCACCCAGCTGCCCCGCCGCCTGATGTTCGACTTCCGTGACTTCTTCTCGAAGGGCTTTGCGTTCAACCAGATCGACGGCCGCATGCAGTTCGGCCAGGGTATGGCGCGCACCGACAAGGTGCTGATCGAGGGCCCGGCGGCGAACATCACCATCCGCGGCCAGGCCGACCTGCGCAACCAGCAGTTCGACCAGACCATCGACGTCAACCCGCGCGCCGGCAACCTGCTGACCGTGGTCGGCGCGGTGGCCGGTGGCCCGGTGGGGGCGGCGCTCGGCGCGGCCACCAATGCGGTATTGTCCAAACCGCTGGGCGAGATTGGCGCCCGTACCTACAAGGTGACCGGTCCATGGAAGGAACCGAAGGTGGAAGTGATCGAACGCAGCCGCGACAAGACCCCGCCAGCGCCAGCGCCAGCGCCAGCGCCAGCGCCAGGACCGGCGCCGGCCATCCCGCCCACCGTCACCGACCTGCCGCGCTCGCGCTGAGCCCGGCCTCCCGCCCACGGGGTTGCCTGAGCGCCCCCGCATCCCCAGATCGAGACCATGACTGATATCGCCCTGACGCTTGCCCAAGACCGCCTGCTGCGCCCCGGTGGCCTGGATACCGCCGGCCTGGAGCGCGCCTTCGGCCAGTTGCTCGGCCCCGGTGTCGATTTCGGCGACCTCTATTTCCAGCATGCCCGGCGCGAAAGCTGGAGCGTGGAAGACGGCATCGTCAAGGACGGCGCCCATTCCATCGAACAGGGCGTGGGCGTACGCGCCATCGCCGGTGAGAAGACCGGTTTCGCCTATTCCGATGACATCCACGCCGACGCGCTGCTGACGGCGGCGCAGTCGGCACGTGCGATCTCGCGCGAAGGAGGGGCCCAGTCGGGTCGTTCGCTGCTGCGCGGCACGGCACGCGCGCTGTACCCGGCGCTGGACCCGATCGACGGCATCGGCAACGAGGCCAAGGTCGAGGTGCTCAAGCGCCTGGACGGTTACCTGCGTGCGGCCGATCCGCGGGTGAAGCAGGTGATGGTCAGCCTGTCCGGCGGCGTCGACACCGTGCTGATCGCCCGCAGCGATGGCGTGCTGGGCGCCGACGTGCGCCCGCTGGTGCGCCTGAACGTGCAGGTGATCGTCGAACACAACGGGCGCCGCGAATCCGGCTACTCCGGTGGCGGTGGCCGCTTCGGCTACGACGAGCTGTTCGCCGGCGGCCGCCCGGAAGCGCTGGCCCGCGAGGCGTTGCGCCAGGCACTGGTGAATCTGGAAGCCGTGCCGGCCCCGGCCGGGGTGATGCCGGTGGTGCTGGGCCCGGGCTGGCCCGGCGTGCTGCTGCATGAAGCGGTCGGCCATGGCCTGGAAGGCGACTTCAACCGCAAGGGCACCAGCGTCTATGCCGGGCGCATCGGCGAACGCGTGGCGGCGCCGGGGGTGACGATCGTCGATGACGGCACGCTGGATGGACGCCGTGGTTCGTTGAACATCGACGACGAGGGCCATCCGACCCAGTGCACCCCGTTGATCGAGGACGGCATCCTGGTCGGCTACATGCAGGACAGCCTCAATGCGCGGTTGATGGGCATGGCGCCCACCGGCAACGCACGCCGTGAATCCTTCGCGCACCTGACCATGCCGCGCATGACCAACACCTACATGCGCGCCGGCCAGCACGATCCGCAGGAGATGATCCGTTCGGTGAAGAAGGGCCTGTACGCGGTGAACTTCGGCGGCGGCCAGGTCGACATCACCAGCGGCAAATACGTGTTCTCGGCCACCGAGGCCTACCTGATCGAGGATGGCCGCATCACCGCGCCGGTGAAGGGCGCGACGCTGATCGGCAACGGCCCGGAAACCATGCAGAAGGTGCGCATGATCGGCAACGACCTCGCCCTCGATGAGGGCGTGGGCGTCTGTGGCAAGGACGGGCAGAGCGTGCCCGTGGGTGTCGGCCAACCCTCGCTGTTGATCGAGGGCATCACGGTCGGCGGTACCCAGGCCTGAGCCGGGCCATGGCCGCGGCCAGCGCCCTGGCCGGCGCGGACTCAGTCCGTGCCGGCGTCGTCGAGCATGCCGTCGGCGTCGGCGTCGGCGTCGGCGTCGGCGTCGCTGGCGGTCTTCAGGCCCAGCGCGGCCGGCAGCATCAGCCCGCGCAGCACCTGGTAGATCTCGCGGTAGGCGCGTGGCGGCTTGTTCTTCGCCTTTTCGGCCTGGGCGTTGCGTACCAGCGTACGCAGCTGCTGGCGGTCGGCCTGCGGGTAGTCGTCCAGCAGGGCGGCCAGCGCTGTGTCGCCGTCGGCCAGCAGGCGCTCGCGCCAGTCTTCCACGCGGTGCATCATCGCCACCTCGCGGCGGCCGGTCTCGCTGTTGGCGTCCAGCGCATCGCGGATCGCCTCCAGCGTGGCCTCGTCCTCGCGGCGCATGTGCTTGGCCAGGAACGCCAGCTGCCGCTTGTGGGCGATGTGCGCGGTGATCCGCTTGCACTCGGCGATGTGCGGCAGCAGGTCCTCCGGAATCGGCAGGCGCGCCAGCTGGGCCGGGGTCAGCGACACCAGCTTCTCACCCAGGGCCAGTACTTCCAGGGCTTCGCCGCGCTTCTGCTTGCGGCTCTTGTCAAGGAATTCACCGGTTTCTTCGTCGCGTCCGCGCATCGTCCACACCTGCTTTCAAAAAAAGTCGCCCGGCGTGATGCCGGGCCCAACCTGCACAGGATAAAGCATTGAACGTGATCGCCCCTGAAGTCGCCGTCGGTGACGACAGCCCGGCCCGCCTGGAACGGCTGGCCGATCTTTCCCAGCAGCTGCTCGACCGCGCCCGCGCGCTGGGCGCCAGCCAGGCCGAAGTCAGCTGCAGCGAGGACCGTGGCCTGGATGTCAACGTCCGCCTGGGTGAGGTGGAGACCGTGCAGTCCACCCGTGACCGCGGCATCGCCGTTACCGTCTATTTCGGCCAGCGCAAGGGCAGTGCCAGCACCGGTGACCTGAACGAGAGCAGCCTGGCGGCCACCGTCGAGCAGGCCTGCGCGATCGCCCGGCATACCGAGCACGACTCCGCCGCCGGCCTGGCCGAGGCCGCATTGATGGCCACCCACTTTCCGGAACTGGACAGTTGGCACCCGTGGGCGCTGCAGGCCGATGAGGCGGTGGACCTGGCACTGGCGTGCGAGAACGCCGGGCGCGAGGCCGACGCACAGATCCGCAACTCCGATGGCGCCTCGGTGTCGAGCATGCAGAGCCTGTCGGTATACGCCAATTCGCATGGGTTCATCGGCCGGGAGCGCGGCACCCATCATTCGATCGGCTGTGCGCTGATCGCCGGCCAGGGCGATGGCATGCAGCGTGACGGCTGGTACACCAGCGCGCTGGCGCGCGAGGACCTGGAGGATGTGGGCCGGGTCGGGCGCCAGGCCGCCGAGCGCACCGTGGCCCGCCTGCAGCCGCGGTCGCTGGCGACCGGCAGCATGCCGGTGCTGTTTGCCCCGGAAGTGGCGCGCAGCCTGGTGGGACACCTGCTGACGGCGGTTTCCGGCGGCGCGCTGTACCGCCAGGCCAGCTTCCTGCTGGACAGCGTCGGCCAGCGCCTGTTCCCCGAGTGGATGCAGATCGACGAACTGCCGCACCTGCGCCGTGGCCTGCGTTCGGCGGCCTTCGACGGTGATGGCGTGGCCACCCGCGCCTCGGCGCTGGTCCGCGACGGCGTGCTGCAGCGCTACGTGCTGGGCAGCTATTCGGCGCGCAAGCTGGGCCTGCAGACCACCGCCAATGCCGGCGGCGTGCACAACCTGCAGCTGGCTGCCAATGCGGGCTCGCTGCACGAGATTGCCGCCCGGATGGGCAGTGGCCTGCTGGTGACCGAGCTGATGGGGCAGGGCGTGAACGGGGTGACGGGTGACTATTCGCGCGGTGCTGGCGGCTTCCGTGTCGAGAACGGCGAGATCCAGTACCCGGTGGACGGCATCACCATCGCCGGCAATCTGCGCGAGATGTTCAGCAGCATCGAGGCCGTTGGCAGCGACGTCGACCTCCGCTCGCACATCCGGACCGGCTCGATCCTGCTCGGACGAATGACGATCGCCGGTAATGATTGATGGCGTTGATGGCGTAAGCTATGCCCGCCTGACGCGATCAGCCTGGTGCTGATAGGTCAAGACCACCCAATGAAAAGGAGTTTTGTCGTGAGTGAATTCGATAACGTCCCGCCGCCGCCGGCCACCACTACTGCGCCGGCCGACCAGCGCACGATGGCCCTGGCCGCCCACCTGCTGGGCATCTTCACCTGGTTCATCGGCCCGCTGATCATCTGGCTGATCAACAAGGATGATGCCAGCAAGGCCTTCGTCACCGACCAGGCCAAGGAAGCGCTGAACTTCCAGATCACCATCACCATCGCGATGCTGATCTGCATCGTGCTGACCATCGTGATCATCGGCGGCATCCTGGCGCCGATCGTCGGCATCCTGAACCTGGTGTTCTGCATCATTGCGGCGGTGAAGGCCAACAACGGCGAAGCCTATCGCTACCCGTTCGCGCTGCGCCTGGTCAAGTAAGACCGTCCGCATGTGAACTGAAAACGCCCGGCACTGCCGGGCGTTTTTTTGTTGGCGCTCGCACCCGGCCATGCCCGGCGCGCGCAGCGTGACTGCATCAGCGCCTGCGGTCAGTGATCGCGTTCCACCGCCAGTGTCGCCAGCGCGCGCAGCGCATCGGCCTCTTCGCCGTAGCCGGCCAGGCTGGACTGCATGCGCGCGGCCAGTTCGCGCAGCTGTGCCTTGGCGCCGTCCATGCCGAGCAGTGCGGGGAAGGTGCTCTTGTCCTGCGCCTGGTCCTTGCCGGCGGTCTTGCCCAGCTGTTCGGAACTGGCTTCGACATCGAGGATGTCGTCGCGCACCTGGAACGCCAGGCCGAGTGCGTCGGCGAAATGATCCAGCTGGGCCAGCTGCGGCTCGTGGGCCTGGCCGCACAGCGCACCCATGCGCACTGCCGCACGGATCAGCGCGCCGGTCTTCAGCGCGTGCATGCGGGTCAATGCCGCCAGCGTCTGCTGCTGGCCGGTGGCATCGATATCCAGGGCCTGCCCGCCGCACATGCCGGACGCACCGGACGCGTGGGCCAGGGTCTGCAGGCAGGCCACGCGCAGGGTGGCCGGCAGCGGCGCATCGGCCAGCAGGCCGAAGGCCCGGGTCTGCAGCGCGTCGCCGGCGAGGATCGCCGTGGCTTCGTCAAAGGCGATGTGCGTGGTCGGCTTGCCACGGCGCAGTGCGTCGTCGTCCATCGCCGGCAGATCGTCATGTACCAGTGAATAGGCGTGGATGAGCTCGACGGACATGGCCGCCGCATCCAGGCTTTCCGGCTGCGCACCGAACAGGTGGCCACTGGCGTAGACCAGCAGCGGGCGCATGCGCTTGCCACCGCCCAGCACCGAATGGCGCATGGCCTGGTGAAGGCGCTGCGGTGCTTCGGCAGGCGAGGGCAGGGCGGCGTCGAGCTGGCTTTCGATACGGTCGCGCCAGCGCGCGAACAGAACCTCAGCCGTCATGGCTGGGCGGATCGAAGGGCTCGGATGCTTCCGGCTGGGCCGGATCGCTGAGCAGGCGCACGCGCAGTTCGGCCTGCTCCAGCGCCTGCTGGCACTGGCGATACAGACCGACGCCACGTTCGTAAGCGCTGAGCGAGGCTTCCAGGCTCAGCTCGCCGGTTTCCATCTGCTCCACCAGCTGCTCCAGCGACTCGAGCGACTGCTCGAACTGGGCGACCGGGGAGGCGTTTTCGGGGGACTTCTTGGCCATGCGGCAAGTGTGGACGGGCTGCGCGCGGGGGTCAATTCACCAGCCACCAGGACGCCACTGCAGCCGCGCGCCCCGGGCCTGCAGCCACGCCTGCAACGGCGCGCTGATGACCACATCGGCGGCAGCCAGCAGTTGCCCGTCCTCAAACAGCAGCGGCAGCTGCGCGCGCCGCCACGGTGCGAGGTGTTCGCGTTGCAGACAGTCCTTCAGTGCGTGGGAATGCTGACGGCCCGGCAGCAGGATGCGCTCTCCCCCCAGCCGCGCACGGACCTGCAACGGGCGTGTGAACCTGTCGGCACCGTGCAGGCACAGCTGGCCGCCGTCGGGCAGCGCCAATGGCGCGTGGCCATCCCATGTGACCTGCCAGCCGGCGGGCAGGTCCGGCAGCCGTGCAGGCAGCAGGTAGGCGTGGTCGCGCCATTGCTGGATCGCATGGTCGTGCCAGCGGACCTGTGCCTGACGGTCATTGGCTGCCGGCAGCAGCTCATCCAGTGCCTGCAGCAGCACCGTGGCCGGCAGCGGCGGCGCGCCGTGGCCCAGCACCCAGGCACGCAGCACGCGCGCGGCACGGCCCGGCGAAACCTGGCGCAGCAGTTGCAGCGACAGCACGCGCGGTGCGACTTCCAGATGTGCGATCAGTTCGGCGTCTTCTTCGTCCAGCAGGTCGCGGGTCTGCCGGCAGTGCGTTGCGCTTCCGGCCAGTGCCCCCGCCGCGTGCGGCCAGCGCTGGCGCAGCAGCGGTAGCACGTGCAGGCGCAGGAAGTTGCGATCGGCGAGGTCTTCGGTGTTGCTGGGGTCTTCGATCCACTGCAGCGCGTGCTGCCGGGCGTAGCCGAGCAGCGCACTGCGCGGCGTCGGCAGCAAGGGGCGCCACAGGCGGTGCGCACCGAGACGACTGTCCTCGGCCATCGCAGCAAGGCCATCGACGCCGGCGCCGCGAAGTGCGCGCAGCAGGAACGTCTCGGCCTGGTCGTCCTGGTGCTGCGCCAGTGCCAGCGTTTCGCCGTCGCGCAGTTCGGCCGCGAACGCGGCGCGTCGCGCCTGCCGCGCCGCGCCTTCAAGGCCGAGGCCCGCGCGGTTGTCGACCTGCACGCGGTGCACGGCCAGCTCAATGCCCCAGGCGTCGCATTGCTGCTGGCAGTGCAGCACCCAGTCATCCGCATCGGGCTGCAGGCCGTGGTGCACGTGCACTGCGCGCAGGGCGGTGCCGGAAGTCTGCGCGCAGCGCAACAGCCAGTGCAGCAGCACGGTGGAGTCGACACCACCGCTGTAGCCCACCAGCAGCGGCGCATCCAGCGGAACGAGGGCAGGGAAGGCTGTCACGGCGGCAAGTATAGGGTTGCCCGGCAGGGCTGCGCCCTGCACCCGCTGTGATCCAGAGCAACAGCAACAGCAGAAGCAGAAGCTGGTTTCCTGAGGGTAGGCGGGGTGGGGCCGGTTGCGGGGGCCGCTGCAAGTACGTCCATGTAAGCTCGGTCGCCGCATCCATGCGGCTCACGCCCCCGCAACCGGACCCACCCCGCCTTCGCCA
>NZ_LLXV01000035.1 GCF_001431665.1 Stenotrophomonas beteli
GTGTATGCGATGGGGGAAAATTTTAGCGGAAGGGGCGGTGGGCTGGCCCCCGCGGGGCCTTCACATTTTGGAAGAGGGGGTGGCGGCAGGGCCGCGCCCTCCCCCTGCCGAATCAACGGCAACGGCAACAGCAGGCTATCCGTGGGATGGCGGGGTGGGTCCGGTTGCGGGGGACGGCGCAAGTACGTCCATGGCGCTCACGCCCCCGCAACCGGACCCACCCCGCCTTCGACAGTTCTCTGTGATCTGCCGGACGGCGTTCTGCGCTGCTGTTGGTGGGTGCCGACCTTGGTCGGCACACCGGGTTAAAGGCCCTGCATCAATGCCATCTGCGCCGAATGCGGGGCCTCGTCATGGGCCGGGGCGCGCTTGTGGTACACGCCATCGGCATTGAGCTCCCACGCGTTGAGGTTGTCGTCCAGATAGTTCTGCAGCACCTCGCGGTACACCCGCTTGGCCAGTTCCGGATCGAGGATCGGGAAGCAGGTTTCGACCCGGCGCAGCAGGTTGCGTTCCAGCCAGTCGGCGCTGGCACAGTACATCTCCGGCGCGCCGTCATTGCCGAACCAGTACACGCGGCTGTGCTCGAGGAAGCGGCCGACGATCGAACGCACGCGGATGTTGTCCGACACGCCCGGCACGCCGGGGCGCAGGGTGCAGGCGCCGCGGATGATCAGGTCGATCTGTACGCCGGCCTGCGACGCGGCATACAGGGCGCGCACTACCTGTGGTTCGTTCAGTGCGTTCATCTTGGCGATGATCCGCGCCGGGCGGCCGGCGGTCGCGATGCGCGTCTCGCGCTCGATGCGGCCGAGGATGCCGGTGTGCAGCGTGAAGGGCGACTGCAGCAGGCGCTTGAGCTTCATTTTCGAGGCCAGCCCGGACAGCTGCTGGAACAGCAGGTGCACGTCGTTGCCGATATCCGCATCGGCGGTGATGAGACTGATGTCGGTGTACGCACGCGCGGTGCCGCTGTGGTAGTTGCCGGTGCCCAGGTGCACGTAGCGGCGCAGCTTGCGGCCCTCGCGGCGCACGATCAGCAGCATCTTGGCATGGGTCTTGTAGCCGACCACGCCGTACACCACCTGCACGCCGGCTTCCTGCAGGCGATCGGCCAGGCCCAGGTTGGCCTCTTCGTCGAAGCGTGCGCGCAACTCGACTACCACGGTCACGTCCTTGCCATTGCGCGCGGCCTGGATCAGCGCGTCGACAATCAGCGAATCCTTGCCGGTGCGGTACAGGGTCTGCTTGATCGCCAGCACGTTGGGATCGATCGCCGCCTGCCGGATCAGGTCCAGCACCGCGGTGAAGGCATCGAACGGGTGGTGCAGCAGCAGGTCCTGGCGCGCCGCCGTCTCGAAGATGCCGTCGCTGTCGCGCAGCGTGCGCGGGGTCATCGGCGGGTACTTCAGGTCCGGCTGCGCGATCAGGTCGTACAGCTGGATGATGCGGTTGAGGTTGACCGGGCCATCGATGCGGTACACCGCGTTCTCGGTCAGGCCGAAATTCTGCAGGAGGGTGCGCACGATCTCGCGCGGCATGTCGTGGGCGATCTCCAGGCGCACCGCCGGCCGGTAGCCGCGGTCGACCAGCTCGTCGCGCAGCGCCAGCGCCAGGTTTTCCACTTCCTCCTCGTCCACCACCAGCTCGGAGTTGCGGGTGACGCGGAACTGGTAGGCACCCTGGACTTCCATGCCCGGGAACAGCTCATCGACGAAGGTCGACAGCACCGAGGACAGGAACACGAAGTTCTGCGATCCGCCCAGCTTCTCCGGCAGCTGGATGATGCGCGGCAGCGAGCGCGGCGCACGCACGATGGCCAGGTGGCCGGCGCGGCCGAACGCGTCGGTGCCCTTCAGTACCACCACGATGTTCAGCGACTTGTTGAGGATCTTCGGGAACGGATGCACCGGGTCCAGGCCCAGTGGCGACAGCACCGGCATGATCTCGTTGCGGAAGTAGGCGCGCAGCCAACGCCTCTGGCGGTCGGTCCAGGAATGGCGGCCGAGCACGCCGATGCCGGCGTCCATCAGCGCCGGGCGCAGCGTTTCGTTCCAGCAGCGGTATTGCTGGTCCACCAGTTCGGCGGCTCGGTCATGGATGGCATTGAGGATGGCCTGCGGGCTCATGCCGTCCGGTGCCGGCGGCAGGCCGAACTCCTGCGCATGGCGCACGGCGGCGGCGCGGATTTCGAAGAACTCGTCGAGGTTGGTGCAGGAAATGCACATGAAGCGCAGGCGCTCCAGCAGCGGCACCTGCGGGTCCATCGCCTGCGCCAGCACGCGGAAGTTGAAATCCAGCTGCGACAGCTCGCGGTTGATGTACAGCGCCGGGTCGCGCAACGGATCGTTGTCCGGGCTCACGGGGAGGGGGAGGGATCCGAGGCTGCTCATGGCGTCATTCTTCGAGGGTGGTCAGGGGAGCGGACTCACGCGGGCGCACGTGG
Organism: Stenotrophomonas beteli; assembly: GCF_001431665.1. Classification (GTDB taxonomy): domain Bacteria; phylum Pseudomonadota; class Gammaproteobacteria; order Xanthomonadales; family Xanthomonadaceae; genus Stenotrophomonas; species Stenotrophomonas beteli. The sequence continues at coordinate 2,447 of NZ_LLXV01000035.1, forward strand.
TCGGCATCGAAATGGCAGGAGAACACCGAGCCCTTGCCGACTTCGCTTTCAATCTCCAGCCGTGCATGGTGCAGACCGAGGATGTGCTTGACGATCGACAGGCCCAGGCCGGTACCGCCGCTCTCGCGCGAACGGCTGCTGGAAACACGGTAGAAGCGTTCGGTCAGGCGCGGCAGGTGGTTGGCCGGAATGCCATAGCCGGAGTCGCGCACCGCCAGCACCGCGCCGTCACCTTCGCGGCGGAACTCCACCGCGATGCGGCCGCCGGCCGGGGTGTAGCGCACGGCGTTGGTGACCAGGTTGGAGAAGGCGCTGTGCAGTTCCTTGGTCGAACCCTGCAGGTCGACACCGGCAAGATCGTCGATGCTGATCTGGTGGCGGCCCTGGCTGTGCGCTTCGGCCTCGCGGCGCAGCGTGGCCAGCATCGGCTGCATGGCCACGGTCTCCTCCTCGCTGTGTTCCTGCGATTCCAGCCGCGACAGGGTCAGCAGGTCTTCCACCAGCTGGGCCATGCGCTGGCTCTGCTTGCGCATTTCTTCCAGCATCGGTCCGGTTCCCGGGAAATCCTCCGGGTCCATCATGTCCAGGTAACCGTGCACCACGGTGAGCGGCGTGCGCAGCTCATGTGAAACGTTGGCCACGAAGTCACGGCGCACCTGTTCCAGGCGCAGCAGCTTGCTGACATCGCGCGCGATCAGCAGCCAGTAATCGGAGGAATAGGGAATCAGGCGCAGGTTGAGGCGGATCGCCGGATCGACCGGCGAGGGTACGTCCAGGATCGGCTCGGCATTGCGGCCGCCGGCCAGCCAATGCGCCAGCGGCATCGGCTGCAGGCGTTCGACCAGCGCTTCGCCGAGGTCGCCGGGGTGGTGAAGGCCGAGCAGGGCAGTGGCCGCTTCGTTGAACCACTGCACGCGCTGGCTGTTGCGGTCCAGCACCACCACCGCATCGGGCAGCGCGGCGGCAGCGGCGCGATAACTGCGCAGCATGTCCAGCAGGCGGCGCTTGCGTACGCGCATTTCCACCTGGTTGCGGTACAGCAGGCGGTCCAGTTCGTTCCAGACTCCGGTGCCTTCTTCGGCGGTGTCCCAGCGCTGGCGCGCGGTCAGCCGGCGCAGCACGCTGCGCAGGCGCCAGTAATGCCAGGCCAGCGTGGCCAGTGCTCCCAGCGCGATGCACAACCACAGGTGGCCCGTGAACCCCCCGACCAGTCCGGCGAACAGCAGTACCGCGGCAACGGTGGCCAGGGTCTTCAACCAGGCAGAGCGGATGTGGCGGGGCATTGCGATCTCGTCGTTGAGGTGCGGCGGTTCACTGGGATGAACCGAGGGTTATAGCAGAGTTGCCGGCACCGGCACCCGCGGGTGCGCGGCGCCGGCACGACGAGACTCAGGTGGCGGTGGAGAAGCGGTAACCGGCGCCGCGCACGGTCTGCACCATGTTTTCGGCGTTGAATGGTTCCAGCGTCTTGCGCAGGCGGCGGATGTGCACGTCGATGGTGCGCTCTTCCACGTACACGCTGCCGCCCCATACATGGTCCAGCAGCTGGGCGCGGGTATAGACGCGCTCGGGGTGGGTCATGAAGAAGTGCAGCAGGCGGTATTCGGTCGGGCCGATCGGCACCGGCTGGTCGTTGGCGAATACCCGATGGGCGGCGCCGTCGATGCGGATCGGGCCGACGGCCACGCTGCCGTCCTCGTCGTCTTCGCGGGCACGGCGCATGACCGCGCGGATGCGGGCCAGCAGTTCGCGTGCCGAGAACGGCTTGACCACGTAGTCGTCGACACCGGCTTCCAGGCCACCGACGCGGTCGTTTTCTTCGCCGCGGGCGGTCAGCATGATGATCGGTACTTCGCGGGTCAGCGTTTCCTTGCGCCAGCGGCGGGCCAGGTCCAGGCCGCTGGTGCCGGGCAGCATCCAGTCCAGCAGGATCAGGTCGGGGACGCGGTCGGCGATCGCAGTCTGGGCCTCACGGGCGTCGCCGGCGTGGACCGGTTCGTAATCGCCCTTGCGGAGGGCGAAGGCGACCATTTCACGGATCGCGGGCTCGTCGTCGACGATCAGGATGCGTTTCTGCACGAGGACACCGTAGGGCTCGGTTACTGGAGTGGTGCCAGTAGACTACGGTTTGATGACATGTTTGTGACTACCTCGCCGGAACCGGCCGCGATTGCCATCGGCCGGTCATCCGCGGCTCAGCGGCGGTCCAGATCCGGGTCCTGCACGCCCTGCCGGCGCAGTTCCAGCACGGTGGGGGTGATCGCCTCGATGCGCGCGTCCACCCGGGCGCGGCCGATGTAGTCCAGTGCCGGGTTGCGCTTGAGCGCCTGCAGCTGCATCAGCGCCTGCTCCGGGCGCCCGCTGAGGAAGGCTGCCTCGGCGTAGGCCTCGCTGGCCCGCACGCTGTCACCGGCCAGCTCGCTGGCACGGGCGTAGCGCTGCTGGAAGACCGGATCGTTACCACTTTGCGACAGCAACGGCCGCAGCATGGCCTGGGCACGCTTGCCGGCCTCGGGGTTGCCCTGCTCGTTGAGGATCCCGGCATAGGTCAGCGCCACCGGGCGGCTGTTGGGGTGCTCGCGCAGCAGCTGTTCGAACCGGCTGTTGGCCTGCGCGGCCTGGCCAGCCCGCGACTCGGCCTCGCCCAGGCCCAGGGCCAGCCACAGGTTGCCCGGATGGTCCTGCAACAGGCCGGCCAGCGTCTGCCGGGCCTGGCCGGCGCCGCTGCGGCCGCCGCGCATCACTGCCAGCGCCTGGCCGTAGCGCTGTGCGTCGTTGAGGCCGTTCTTCTGGCGCTTGGCCAGGTCGGCGTACTCACGCTCCAGCTCGGGGGTCGAGTCGGCGCTGAGCACGCGCAGGCGCTCACGTGCCCAGTCGAAGTCGCCGCTGGCGCCACGGCTGAGCTGCCCCATCGGGACGCGCAGCACACTGGCCGGCAGCAACGGGTTGTTGCCACGCAACAGGGGTTCGGCCAGGCTGGGGTCGGCCGGGTCCACCCGTTCCCTGCGCTCGCCGGTGGGCGTTGTGGTGGTCAGCAGCACCGTGTCCTTCTTCATCTGCTCGGCGCGGGCCTTGGCCTCGCTGATGCGGGTGATGTTGACCGGGTGGGTGCGCAGGAACTCGGGCACGCTGTAGCCGCCCTCGTTGCCACGCATGGCTGCCGACATCCGCTCGAAGAAGCCGGCCATCGCATCCACGTCGTAGCCGCTGCGCGACAGGGTGCGGATGCCCAGGCGGTCGGCCTCGGACTCATTGGAGCGGGTGTAGTTGATCTGCCGCTGCTGCATCAGGCCCATGCCCGAGCTGATCGCCGCCATGGTGGCGTTGCCCGACGAACTGCTGTTGCTGGCCTGGGCGGCCACCACCGCCGCCAGCATGCCCAGCAGGATCGGGATCTGGTCGCGCTGGGCACGTTCCACCCCGCGCAGCACGTGCTGCTGGGTGACGTGGGCGATTTCGTGGGAAAGCACCGCGGCCACCTCGTCCTCGCGCTCGGCGGTCAGCACCAGGCCTGCGTTGACCCCGATGTAGCCGCCCAGGGTGGCGAAGGCGTTGATCTGGCGGTCCTTCATCACGAAGAAGGTGTAAGGCTGGCGTGGCTGGTCGCTGTTGGAGCCGAGCCGGGTCCCCATGGTCTGCAGCCAGTCGTTGACCAGCGGATCATCCAGCAGGTAACCGTAGTTGCGCAGCTCGCGCAGCATCATCGCGCCGTACTCGGCCTGGCGCGCCGGGGTCAGCAGCTCGCCGGCCGAAGAGCCGATGTCGGGCAGCTTCTCCTGGGCCCGGGCCAGCGGCATGGCCAGGGCCAGGGTGACGGCGGTAGTCAGCAGCAGGGCTCGCAAGCAGAAGGTCCTCGGGCGGGGCGCACCCAGCGTGGCAGGGCGGGGGGCAACCATTCGTTAATCCACAGTGTTGCGGCCGTGGCGTGGAAATTCCAGCGCACCGGTACCATATGTAGACCGTCGATCCATCGTGGAGTTTCCCGTGACAGCCCAGACCGCCGGCGGTGCCCCCGCCATCACCATCTATTCCACCGCCGTCTGCCCGTACTGCGTGGCCGCCAAGAACTTCCTCAAGAGCAAGGGCCAGCAGTGGACCGAGGTCCGCATCGACCTGGACCCGGCCGAGCGCGAGAAGATGATGGCGCTGACCCGCCGCACCAGCGTGCCGCAGATCTTCGTCGGCGACGTCCATGTCGGCGGCTACGACGACATGATGGCCCTGCACCGTGAAGGCAAGCTCGAGCCGCTGCTGGCCGGGCAGGGCCAGGCATGAGCGCGGCCGACGACGGCAGCAAGGACCGCATCGCCGAGTTCACCGAGTTCCGCAAGCGCATGAACGAGCGCATCCTGGGCGAACCGAACCAGGTGGTGCGCCGCTTCTTCGCGCTGGACACGCAGACCTACCAGGCCGGCGCGCTGGACGTGAAGACCAAGGAGCTGTTGGGCCTGGTGGCCTCGATGGTGCTGCGCTGTGATGACTGCATCAGCTACCACGTGGCCCAGTGCAAGGACGCCGGGGTGACCCGCGAGGAGTTCTTCGAGACCTTCTCGGTGGGCCTGGTGGTGGGCGGCTCGATCGTGATCCCGCACCTGCGTCGCGCGGTCGACTTCCTCGACCAGCTCGAAGGCGGCGCGGCCGCGCCAGCCGCGCACGAGCACTGAGCCTGACGGGAACCGGCCCATTGCGGACCCCTGGTAGTGCCGGCCAGCGGCCGGCACTACCGCACCCGCAGGGGGCCTCCCCGCGATCCAGCAGCCCAGGAGCCCCCTTGTTGTTCAAGGGGGCGCGCCGACAGGCGCGGGGATAAGGTGGGATGCGCGGGCAATTCTGCCTGAGCCGGGGACTGGGACCATGGTCTATTTGGGACCTCGGCCCCGGCTCAGGCATAATTGCCGGTGAAACTTCCTTTGCGCCGGCGTTTCCGGGCACGTCCGGACGGCGTTTTTCCCCCTGTTCGGAACATCGATCAATGACGCAGAAAATTACGGTCATCCGCGGCGACGGCATTGGCCCGGAAATCATGGACGCCACCCTCTTCGTGCTCGACCAGCTCAATGCTGGCCTGGAGTATGAAGACGCCGACGCCGGCCTGGTGGCCCTGGAAAAGCACGGCGACCTGATGCCGGCGGTGACCCTGGAATCGATCGCGCGCAACAAGGTCGCGCTGAAGAGCCCGCTGACCACCCCGGTCGGTGGTGGCTTCACCTCGATCAATGTCAGCCTGCGCCGTCACTTCGACCTGTACGCCAACGTGCGTCCGGCCCACACCTTCCCGAACACCAAGTCGCGTTTCGACAACGTCGACCTGATCACTGTCCGTGAGAACACCGAAGGTGCCTACCTGGCCGAAGGCCAGGAAGTGTCGGCCGACGGCGAGACCGCCTTCTCCGGCACCCGCATCACCCGCAAGGGTTCCGAGCGCATCGTGCGCTACGCCTTCGAGCTGGCCCGCAGCGTCGGCCGCAAGAAGGTCACCGCGGTGCACAAGGCCAACATCATCAAGTCGACCTCGGGCCTGTTCCTGAACGTCGCCCGTGAAGTGGCCGCGCAGTACCCGGACATCGAGTTCCAGGAAATGATCGTCGACAACTGCTGCATGCAGCTGGTGATGCGTCCGGAACAGTTCGACGTGATCGTCACCACCAACCTGTTCGGCGACATCATCTCCGATCTGTGCGCCGGCCTGGTGGGCGGCCTGGGCCTGGCCCCGGGTGCCAACATCGGCAAGGACGCGGCGATCTTCGAAGCCGTGCACGGCACCGCGCCGGACATCGCCGGCCAGGGCAAGGCCAATCCGTGCGCGCTGCTGCTGGCAGCCGCGCAGATGCTGGACCATATCGGCCAGCCGGAAAACGCCGAGCGCCTGCGCAAGGCCATCGTGGCGACCATGGAAGCCAAGGACTCGCTGACCGGCGACCTGGGCGGCACCGGCACCACCATGAGCTTCGCCAAGGCCATCGCCAGCCGCCTGTAAGCGGCAGGTCGATCGCGGTTGGATCCACAGCGGGGCGCCTTCGGGCGCCCCGTTGCGTTTCTCCGCCGGTGTAGCGTCGAGCCATGCTCGACTGATCTTCGTGTCGGCAACCGCAGAAAGGCCGTCGAGCATGGCTCGACGCTACAGATGTGGCCTGTGCGAACTTCGCACAGATCATGTGCCTCTGTGGGGCTGGTTCGTGCGCCAGGCGCTCCGCATCCTGTGCTCCACACCCATCGCAGGAATCCGCACATGAACCTCACCACCTTCGGCCTGGCCAGCCTGATCGGCATGGCCGCCACCGCCCCGGTTGCCGCCGTTGATCCGGCCCATCCCACCATCCGCCAGATGGCCGGCGCGCCGGTCGCGACCTCGCTGGATGCAGCGAAGACCGCCGTGCTGGTGATCGACTTCCAGAACGAGTATTTCGATGCCAGCGCCGCACCGGGCTTTGCCGGTGGCCGCATGGTCATCCCCGACGGCGTGGCCGCACTGCGCCAGGCGAAGCGGGTGGTCGAATTCGCCGGCGCCAATGGCATCGGTGTGATCCACGTGCAGCATGTGCTGCCGGCCGGCGCGCCGCTGTTTGCGCAGGGCAGCGTCAATGCGGCCTTCCATCGCGACCTGCAGCCGCGCCAGGGCGAGACCGTGGTGCAGAAGGACAACGTCAGCGTGTTCGCCGGTGCGTCCGCCGCCGTGCTCGACCAGGTGCTGAAGAGCGCCGGCATCGACACGCTGATCGTCACCGGCCTGCAGACCCACGCCTGCGTGGCCGGTGCCGCGCGCGATGCGGCCGCCGCGCCGCGCGGCTATCGGGTGATCGTGGCCTCCGATGCCAGTGCCAGCCGTGACCTGGACCTGGCCGGCGGCCAGCGCATCAGCCATCGCGCGCTGCATGAAGCCTCTCTGGCCCAGATCGAGGACACCTTCGGCGATGTCATGACGACTGACGCGATCCTCGCACTGCCGGTGCGCAAGGCTGGCGACGGCGCTTGATAAGCTGGCGGGGCCCGCATGCCGTGGGCCCCGCCAGACGGAGCTGCCCGCCGATGGATCACTTCGCCGCCCTGCGTGCGCTGCGCGCCATCGTTGACGCGGGCAGTTTCACCGCGGCCGCTGAACGCCTGGGGACCACCCACTCGGCGATGTCCCGGCAGCTGCGCCAGTTGGAAGAACACCTGCAGGTGCGCCTGCTCGATCGCAACAGCCGTCGGCTGTCATTGACCGAGGCCGGGCGCGACTACTACCGCGAGGCGGCAACGCTGCTGGACCGCCTGCAGGAGGCCGACGACCGTGCCCGCGCCGGGCAGGCGCAACCCAGTGGCCGCGTACGGATCAGCGTGCCGCAGGTGGTGGCCAGCCAGGAGCTGCCGCACTGGCTGCCCTCGTTCCTGCAGCGCTACCCGCAGGTCACGCTGGACCTGTCGGCGGATGATCAGCTGGTCGATGTGGTGGGCGGTGGTTTCGACCTGGCCCTGCGCATTGCGGCTTCATTGCCGGACAGCCAGCTGGTCGCGCGCGAGCTGGCCAGCTGCCCGCGCATCCTGGTCGCGGCACCGGCCTACCTGGCTCGCCATGGCCTGCCGCGACAGGCAGCAGATCTCGAACAGCACACGCTGCTGGGTTTCAGTCCCACGCCGTCAATGCCGTCCTGGCAATTGCAGGGGCCGCGTGGCGCGAGCGTGAGCGTTGACGCCGGGCAGCGCCTGCGCGTGGATGCCACCCCCGCCCTGTATGCCGCCGCGCTGGCCGGAATGGGCATCAGCCTGTTCACCGCGTTGACCGTGCAGGAGGACCTGCGCGCCGGTCGTCTGATCCGCGTGCTGCCAGCCTGGCATGCCGGCCAGCGGCGCTATCTCGCGCTGTATCCGCATGCACGCGCGCTCGCCCCCAAGGTGCGCGCGCTGGTCGAGCACCTTGCGGCGCACTACGCTGCAGCGATGGGCGCGGCAGGGTAGTCGCGCAGCTGCAACCGAGGTGGTGATGGCGTCGGTGACTCTGCGGGTTGCCCCGCAAAGGGCTGGGATCAGGCTGGGCGGAACATGCGGAAGCGTTGTTCAGCACCGATGCGGAAGTAATCGGCCGGCCCGCCGCCGCGCAGGATCGGTGCCGCCGCCGCGGTGTCGTAGATGCCATCGACCAGCAACCGTGCATCGATATGCACCGCCACGACTTCGCCCAGCACCAGCCAACCGTGGGTGTCCTGTCCGGCGGCATCGCGCAGGCGCACGATCTGGGTGCAGCGGCATTCCATGCTCACCGGGCTCTGTGCCACACGCGGTGGCGCGACCTGCGTGGATGCCAGCGGGGTCAGGCCGGCGAGGGCGAACTCGTCGACATCCGGTGCAACCGCGCGGCAGCTTTCGTTCATGGCCTCGGCCAGGTCGAAGGTGGCCAGGTTCCAGACGAACTCTCCGGTGGCTTCGATGTTGCGCAGCGAGTCTTTGCGGCCCTGGCTGGAGAACCCGATGATCGGCGGGGTGTAGTTGAAGGCGTTGAAGAAGCTGTAGGGCGCCAGGTTCAACGTGCCGCCCGCGTCCTGGCTGGAAATCCAGCCGATCGGGCGCGGGCCGATGATGGCGTTGAACGGGTCATGCGGCAGGCGGTGGCCCTCCGCCGGGCGGTAGCTGTGGAAGGTGTCGGGCATGGGGGCAGGGGACGTGTGGGCCAGCTCGACTCTACAAAAAAGCCGCGACCCTTGCGGATCGCGGCCTGTCGTTTACGGCGTGGCTGGACTCAGCGCTGCTGGATCTTCGAGAGCAGGCGCAGGAATTCCACGTACAGCCAGACCAGGGTCACCATCAGGCCGAATGCGCCATACCACTCCATGTACTTCGGCGCACGCTGGGCCACGCCGGTTTCGATGAAGTCGAAGTCCAGCACCAGGTTCAGCGCGGCCACGATCACCACGAACAGGCTGAAAGCGATGCCCAGCCAGCTGGCGTCGTGGATCACCGGCACGTTGATGTTGAAGAAGCCCAGCACGAACGAGGCCAGGTAGAGCAGGGCGATACCGCCGGTGGCGGCGACCACGCCCATCTTGAAGTTCTCGGTGGCCTTGATCACGCCGCTGCGGTATGCGAACAGCAGGGCGGCCAGGGTGCCGAAGGTCAGCAACACCGCCTGGAACACGATGCCCGGGTACTTCATGTTGAACAGTGCAGACACGGCGCCCAGGAACAGGCCTTCAACCAGCGCGTACATCGGCGCGGTCACCGGCGACCATTCCTTCTTGAAGATGGTGATCAGTGCCAGCACCAGGCCACCGATCGCGCCACCGATGGCGTACAGGCTTGCGCTGCCGGAAATCTGGCCGTACTCGTCGACCGACTGGCTCCAGGCGAACGCTGCGGTCAGCACGGTCAGCAGCAGCAGGAGGCCGGTCTTGTTGGCGGTGCCGTTGAGGGTCATCACCTGGTCGGGGTGGGTCACCACCGAACCGCTGGCGAGATCAAGGAAGGTCGACTCGGAAAGAGCCGGGTTGCCGCTGCGCATGCGAGTTCTCCGTGCGAATGAAAGTCGGGACGGCCATCCGGCCGATGACTGCGAGCATAGCCGATGACCACGCATGGCGCCGTGGCAGGTTCATGACCGGTCTCGCCTGCGTTGACAGTTCGCGATGTGCTTGGCCACAATGAACGACTCCCCGGGCCCGCCCCGAGGGGATTGCAAGACCGGGGTATAGCGCAGTCTGGTAGCGCGCCTGCTTTGGGAGCAGGATGTCGGGGGTTCGAATCCCTCTACCCCGACCAATCCCACATCACGTCGGATTGGACACCGTTCCGGTTCGGGCGCCCGTAGCTCAACTGGATAGAGCACCGGCCTTCTAAGCCGGCGGTTACAGGTTCGATTCCTGTCGGGCGCGCCATCGGCGAGCACCGGGATCGCATCGGCGGATGTGAAGAAGTGCTTGCAAAAGGGTAAAGACTCCACCAGAATATCGGACTCGCTTCGGCGGACCGGAACTTCGGTGACAGTCTCCAGGCAAAGGTTTGAGGTTCCAGCGTCAGCGGTATCGGCGATGGAGTGAAAGTTTCAGTGGTGGCTGTAGCTCAGTTGGTTAGAGTACCGGATTGTGATTCCGGTGGTCGGGGGTTCGAATCCCCTCAGCCACCCCACTGATTCAACCGCATCGGCGCAGCCGAAACGGTATTGCAATAAACAGAAAGCACGCTACAATGTGCGTCTGAGTTTCACGGGCCGTTAGCTCAGTTGGTAGAGCAGTTGACTCTTAATCAATAGGTCCAAGGTTCGAATCCTTGACGGCCCACCAAGACGGAAGCCACCTGGTACGCCAGGTGGCTTTTTTCTTATTAGTGTGACCCTTTCGTTTCGATGGATCACAGGTTGCAGGGCCCCGCCTGGCGTGGATCTGCAACGCAGCGGGATCGCAGTGCTGGTTTCAACGATGTTGAAGAAAGTGCTTGCACCCTCCGAGCGGATCGGGTCATAATTCGCGCCCCGATTTCGGGCTGTTAGCTCAGTTGGTAGAGCAGTTGACTCTTAATCAATAGGTCCAAGGTTCGAATCCTTGACAGCCCACCAGACGAAAGCCACTTGGTTCGCCAAGTGGCTTTTTTCTTGCCTGTATGCCGGGTTGCGCTTCATCCACGCATGGCGTGGATCTACTGAAGCGATGCTGAAATCAGGGGCATACGCGTCATCAGTGTTTTCAATGCTGTGCGCTGCTTCTCAGCGCATCGCGTCCTGCATCGCACCCAATGGATCTTCCGCGCCGATGGCGCATGCACGAAGGAAGATGTTGATGGCTGGTATCAATCGATTGCACCGCACGCTGTGGGTTCCCTTCGCGCTGATGGCGCTGGCTGCCTGTGCGCCGGCCAATGATCCTGCGCAGACCGTCGAGCGCGATGCTGGCACGGAGAGCACTCCGGCGCGCCCGGTCGGTGACGCCCTGCAGATGCGGCCGGCTCAGCCTGCGGAAGGGGAGGTCCTGCCCGACGCGGTGGACGTGCAGCGCAATGCGGATGGTTCGGTGGATGTGCGCAAGGCCACGCCGGAGTCGGTGGCCCTGCGCCGTACCGACGACGGGGGCGTGGAGATCCGCAAGGTGGATCCTGCGGCCGGGCAGGGTGCCGATGCGGCGCCTGCCGAGGCCAGGCCGCAGCACTGAACCACCGCCGCCCCGGCTGAGCGGGCGCTCGCCGGGGCGGTCCCCGCGCGCCAGTCGCGCGGATGGCCATGTTCAGTTTTGTGCAGGCCTTCCGCTTCCTGCGCCCGCCTGCGACAATGAACGCCTGTGCCGGCCACGCGAAAGTGGCGGAATTGGTAGACGCCCTGGATTTAGGTTCCAGTGCCGCAAGGCGTGGGGGTTCGAGTCCCCCCTTTCGCACCAGTGCCGGCCTGTCCCCCGCCCTGATCGGGCCATCGACGCTCCCTTGGCCGGCACGCGCTGGCAGTGCACGCCGAATTGGGCGAAACTAAAGGGCTGCGGCAAGCAGGCGCGTCCCAGACGTCGTGTCCTTACAACCGTTTCATCCCAATCATCGAGCCGGGGGCCTGGGCCACCGGTGGCAGGAGTCAACATGCAAGCTTCGATCGAATCCACCGGCAACCTGGAACGCCGCCTGAGCTTCTCGCTGCCGGAAGACCGTCTGCAGAGCCACATCGCCGGCCGCCTGGGCGAAATCGCCCGTACCACCCGCATCAAGGGTTTCCGTCCGGGCAAGGTGCCGGCCAAGGTGATCGAGCAGCGCTTTGGCGCGCAGGTCCGTGGCGAGGCGCTGGACGGCCTGCTGCGCGAAACCTTCGACGCGGCCGTGCGTGAGCACGACCTGCGCATCGTCGGCAGCCCGCGCATCGACAAGGGCGACGAAGGCGAATTCTCCTTCGTGGCCACCGTGGAAGTGGTGCCGGATTTCGGCGACCTCGACGTCAGCAAGCTGACCGTGGTGCGCCACACCGCTGAAATCACCGATGCCGACATCGACCAGATGATCGAGAACCTGCAGAACCAGCGCCGTACCTGGGCCCCGGTCAGCCGTGGCGCGCAGGACGGCGACCTGGTGGCGGTGGAGACCTGGTCGCAGGCCGGCGAAGAGCGCCTGCCGGCCGAAGGCACCGAGAAGGGTTCGATCGTGCTCGGCCAGGGCATGATGTTCGACACCATCGAGAAGGGCCTGGTCGGCCTGGCCAAGGGCGAAGAGAAGACCCTGGACGTCGATTTCCCGGCTGACTGGCGCGTGCCGGTGCTGGCCGGCAAGACCGTGCAGGTCACCGTCAAGGTCGCTGAAGTGTCCGAGCCGGTCGTGCCGGCGGTGGACGAGGCCTTCATCAAGAGCTTCGGCGTGAAGGGTGGCGATGTGGAGCAGTTCCGCAGCGACATCCGCGCCAACCTGGAGCGCGAGCTGAAGGGCGCGCTGATGAACCGCCTGCGCCGCGAAGTGGGCGAGCAGCTGATTGCCGCCTATTCGTCGGTGGAAATGCCGCCGCGCCTGGTTGAGAACGAAGCCCGCGCCATGCTGGCCCAGCAGGTCGAGCAGATCCGCCGCAACGGCCAGAACGTCGGTGAGATCCCGGCCGACGCCCACGAAGGCTTCAAGGACGCGGCCGCCAAGCGCGTGCTGGTCGGCCTGGTGGTGGGTGAAGTGGCCCGCACCAATGACCTGCGCCTGGAACCCAAGCGCCTGAACGAAACGATGCGTCTGATCGCTTCGACCTACGAAGAGCCCGAACAGGTCATTGAGATGTACCGCAATGACCCCCAGCTGATGTCTGGCCTGCAGAACCGCGTGATGGAAGAGCAGGTGATCGACTGGATCGCCGAGCGTGCACAGCACACCGAAGAGAAGCTGTCGTTCCAGGACGCGATCCGCCAGTAAGCCCGGGCGGATCACCGCATCCCCCGCGCCGTTGCCGGCGCGGGGTTGTTTCCCCCAAAGACAGGTACCTCACGTAATGGACAACCGAACCAAAGCCCTGAACCTGGTTCCGATGGTGGTCGAGCAGACCAGCCGCGGCGAGCGTGCCTACGACATCTATTCGCGCCTGTTGAAGGAGCGCCTGATCTTCCTCGTGGGCCCGATCGACGATCACATGGCCAACGTGGTGGTGGCGCAGTTGCTGTTCCTGGAATCGGAAAACCCGGAAAAGGACATCAACATCTACATCAACTCGCCGGGTGGCGTGGTCACCGCCGGCATGGCGATCTACGACACCATGCAGTACATCAAGCCGAATGTGAGCACCACCTGCATCGGCCAGGCCGCCTCGATGGGCGCCCTGCTGCTGGCCGCGGGCGAAGCCGGCAAGCGCTATGCGCTGCCGAACTCGCGCGTGATGATCCACCAGCCGCTGGGCGGCTATCAGGGCCAGGCCACCGACATCGACATCCACGCGCGTGAGATCCTGACCCTGCGTTCGCGCCTGAACGAGGTGCTGGCCAAGCACACCGGCCAGTCGCTGGAGACGATCGCCCGCGATACCGAGCGCGACAACTTCAAGAGTGCCTTTGAAGCCCAGGCCTATGGCCTGGTCGACCAGGTGCTGGAGCGTCGTCCGGATGAGTCGATCCAGGCCGGCTGACCGGCCTTCACGGGGCCATGGAGGCCCCGTTCCTGCAGGGTCGGGCGGGACTGGTGTCCCCTCGGCCCTGTGCTATTCTCGAATCGAACCCCCGTTCAGCGGGTGGGGCAACTGGGTAAGCGAAGCATGAGCGAAGACCGCCAAGGTCGTTCCACGGACACCGGCAAGATCCTCTACTGCTCTTTCTGCGGCAAGAGCCAGCATGAAGTGCGCAAGCTGATTGCGGGTCCGAGCGTGTTCATCTGCGATGAATGCGTGGAGCTGTGCAACGACATCATCCGTGAGGAACTTGAGGAAAAGGCGCAGTCGGCGCGCAGTTCGCTGCCCAAGCCGCGCGAGATCCTCGAGGTCCTCGACCAGTACGTGATCGGCCAGAACCGCGCCAAGCGCACCCTGGCCGTGGCCGTGTACAACCACTACAAGCGCATCGAGAGCCGGCAGAAGAACGACGACGTCGAACTGGCGAAGTCGAACATCCTGCTGGTCGGCCCGACCGGTTCGGGCAAGACGCTGCTGGCCGAGACCCTGGCCCGCCTGCTCAACGTGCCGTTCACCATGGCCGACGCCACCACGCTGACCGAAGCCGGTTACGTGGGCGAGGACGTGGAGAACATCATCCAGAAGCTGCTGCAGAAGTGCGACTACGATGTCGAGAAGGCGCAGCAGGGCATCGTCTACATCGATGAAATCGACAAGATCTCGCGCAAGAGCGAGAACCCCTCGATCACCCGCGATGTGTCCGGCGAAGGCGTGCAGCAGGCCCTGCTGAAGCTGATCGAAGGCACCGTGGCCAGCGTGCCGCCGCAGGGCGGCCGCAAGCACCCGCAGCAGGAATTCCTGCAGGTGGACACCAAGAACATCCTGTTCATCTGCGGCGGCGCGTTCGCCGGGCTGGACAAGGTGATCCAGGCCCGTTCCACCGACGTGGGCAGCATCGGCTTCGGCGCCAAGGTCAAGAGCAGCGAGCGCAAGCAGGAAGTGGGCAAGGTCCTGGCCGAAGTCGAGCCGGAAGACCTGATCAAGTTCGGCCTCATTCCCGAGTTCGTCGGCCGCCTGCCGGTGGTGGCAACCCTGGAGGAGCTGGACGAACCGGCGCTGATCAAGATCCTGACCGAGCCGAAGAACGCCATCACCAAGCAGTTCAAGAAGCTGTTCGAGATGGAGAACGTCGAGCTGGAGTTCCGTCCGGACGCGCTGTCGGCCATTGCCCGCAAGGCGCTCAAGCGCAAGACCGGCGCCCGTGGCCTGCGCACCATCGTCGAATCGGTCCTGCTGGATACCATGTACGACCTGCCGTCGCAGGAAAACGTCAGCAAGGTGGTGGTGGACGAGTCGGTGATCGAGCACAAGTCCGAGCCGTACCTGATCTACCAGACCCCCGCGGCCCCTGAACAGAAGGCCGCAGGCGCCGAGTGATCCTTCCAGGTTATTGATTGGGAAGGATTTTCAACGAACGCCTTGCATCTGAAAGCCGATGGCCCCATAACGGGGCCATCGGCTTTTTTTGTCTCCGGAAGATGCCCTCCCGGAGGCGGTTTTCCCCTTCCCTGGAGCCCCCATGGCCCGTTCCCCAAGTGAGACCCTCGACCTGCCGGTCCTGCCGCTGCGCGACGTAGTGGTGTTCCCGCACATGGTCATTCCGCTGTTCGTCGGCCGTGACAAGTCCATGCACGCGCTCGAACAGGCAATGGAATCGGACAAGCGCATCCTGCTGCTGGCGCAGAAGTCAGCCGAGACCGACGACCCGCATGCGGCCGACCTCTACCAGGTCGGTACGCTGGCGCAGGTGCTGCAGTTGCTGAAGCTGCCCGACGGCACCATCAAGGTGCTGGTCGAAGGCCTGTCGCGCGTGCAGGTCGCCCACGTCGACGAGCGCAACGGCTCGCTGCACGGCCAGGCGGTGGAGATCGACGCCGTTGACGGTCGCGAGGCGCGCGAGGTCGAGGCGATCGCCCGATCGCTGATGTCGCTGTTCGAGCAGTACGTGAAGACCAACCGCAAGCTGCCGCCGGAACTGCTGCAGACGCTGTCGGGCATCGATGAGCCGGCGCGCCTGGCCGACACCATTGCCGCGCACATCAGCGTGCGCCTGGCCGACAAGCAGCGCCTGCTGGAAACGCTGGCGGTGAGTGATCGCCTGGAGATGCTGGTCGGCCTGGTCGATGGCGAGATCGACGTGCAGCAGATGGAGAAGCGCATCCGCGGCCGCGTGAAGTCGCAGATGGAGAAGAGCCAGCGCGAGTACTACCTCAACGAACAGATGAAGGCCATCCAGAAGGAACTGGGTGACCTGGACGATGCGCCGGGCGAGCTGGAAGAGCTGGCCCGCAAGATCGCCGAAGCTGGCATGCCGAAGGCCGTTGAGGCCAAGGCGCGCAACGAACTGAACAAGCTCAAGCAGATGTCGCCGATGTCGGCCGAAGCGGCGGTCGTGCGCAACTACCTGGAGTGGCTGCTGGGCGTGCCGTGGAAGAAGCGCAGCAAGGTGCGCAAGGACCTGAAGGCCGCGCAGGACACCCTGGACGCCGATCACTACGGCCTGGAGAAGGTCAAGGAACGCATCCTTGAGTACCTGGCCGTGCAGTCGCGCGTGAAGCAGATGAAGGGCCCGATCCTGTGCCTGGTCGGGCCGCCGGGCGTGGGCAAGACCTCGCTGGGCCAGTCCATCGCCAAGGCCACCAACCGCAAGTTCGTGCGCATGTCGCTGGGCGGCGTGCGTGATGAGGCCGAGATCCGTGGCCATCGCCGTACCTATGTCGGTTCGATGCCGGGCCGCATCGTGCAGAACCTCAACAAGGTCGGCAGCAAGAACCCGCTGTTCGTGCTCGACGAGATCGACAAGATGTCGATGGATTTCCGCGGCGACCCGTCTTCGGCGCTGCTGGAGGTGCTCGACCCGGAGCAGAACAACGCGTTCAACGACCACTACCTGGAAGTGGACCTGGACCTGTCCGAAGTTATGTTCGTGGCCACCTCGAACTCGCTCAACATTCCGGGCCCGCTGCTGGACCGCATGGAAGTGATCCGCATCCCCGGCTACACCGAGGATGAGAAGCTCAACATCGCCACCCGCTACCTGGTGCCGAAGCAGATCAAGGCCAACGGCCTGCAGCCGGAAGAGCTGGAGATCGGCAGCGATGCCATCCAGGACATCGTGCGCTACTACACGCGCGAATCGGGCGTGCGCAACCTGGAACGCGAGATCGCCAAGATCTGCCGCAAGGTGGTGAAGGAGATCGCGCTGGCCGGGCCACAGCCGGCAGCGAAGGCGAAGAAGGGTGCGAAGAAGAAGGCGCTGGTGAGCGTGTCCAGCAAGAACCTGGACAAATACCTGGGCGTGCGCCGCTTCGACTTCGGCCGCGCCGAGGAAGAAAACGAGATCGGCCTGGTCACCGGCCTGGCCTGGACCGAAGTGGGTGGCGACCTGCTGCAGATCGAATCGACGCTGGTGCCGGGCAAGGGCCAGCTGATCCTGACCGGCCAGCTCGGCAACGTGATGAAGGAATCGGCGTC
The DNA here is from genome assembly GCF_001431665.1 of Stenotrophomonas beteli. Lineage (GTDB taxonomy): Bacteria > Pseudomonadota > Gammaproteobacteria > Xanthomonadales > Xanthomonadaceae > Stenotrophomonas > Stenotrophomonas beteli. Next base: position 19,482 of record NZ_LLXV01000035.1, read on the forward strand.
GGCGGCGCTGTCGGTGGTGCGTTCGCGCGCGGTCGGCTTCGGCATCGATGGCGACTTCCTGCAGAAGCACGACGTGCACCTGCACGTGCCCGATGGTGCCACGCCGAAGGATGGCCCGAGTGCCGGCGCGGCGATGGTCACCTCGCTGGTGTCGATGCTGACCAAGGTGCCGGTGCGTGCCGACGTGGCGATGACCGGTGAGATCACGCTGCGTGGCCGCGTCACCGCCATTGGCGGCTTGAAGGAAAAACTGCTGGCGGCGCTGCGTGGCGGCATCCGCACGGTCATCATTCCCGAGGAGAACCGCAAGGATCTGGCGGACATCCCGGCCAACGTCACCCGCGATCTGAAGATCGTGCCGGTGAAGTACATCGAAGAGGTGCTGGATCTGGCATTGGAGCGTCCGCTGGCGCCCAAGAAGGCGCGCAAGAGTGCGCAGCGTGTCACTGTGCGCAGCAAGGCCAAACCCAGTGGAAGCGCGCGCGTCAAGCATTGACGCGCGCTGTCCAATGGCCCGAAACCCGCGTCGTTGCTGGCTTTCCAGCTTGCGTGGGGGTAGGGCCGCTGGTATAAAAGCAGCACTCGCGAATGAGTGATCGCTGTCAGCGATGACTGAATCGGCGAACCGTTTCCACATGGCGGCCGCATGCAGAACGCGTGCGGTTGCTTCCCTGTCGAATAAGCGGAACCCACCGCCAAAGGAGTTGTAGAGAATGAACAAGACCGAATTGATCGATGCCGTTGCTGAAGCTGCCGACCTGACCAAGGCCGAGTCCAGCCGCGCTGTCGATGCCGTCGTTGCTGCCGTCACCAAGGCGCTGAAGGACGGCGATGCGGTCACCCTGGTTGGCTTCGGTACCTTCCAGGTCCGCGACCGTGCTGCCCGCACCGGCCGCAACCCGAAGACCGGCGACACCATCAAGATCGCTGCTTCGAAGAATCCGTCGTTCAAGGCTGGCAAGGCCCTGAAGGATGCTGTAAACTAAGCGGCTCGCTGGGGTGCTTAGCTCAGCGGTAGAGCGTCTCCTTTACACGGAGAGGGTCGGGGGTTCGAAACCCTCAGCACCCACCACAGCACCGCGGTAAAAGTTTGAGTGTGGAGCGGTAGTTCAGCTGGTTAGAATGCTGGCCTGTCACGCCGGAGGTCGCGGGTTCGAGTCCCGTCCGCTCCGCCATTACATCGAGGCCCCCGGCCTGAAGCCGGGGGCCTTGTCTTCTCACCGACAGGTTCGGGAAGAAGACGAAAAGGTTCTTGCAAGAACGGAGCGGTAGTTCAGCTGGTTAGAATGCTGGCCTGTCACGCCGGAGGTCGCGGGTTCGAGTCCCGTCCGCTCCGCCATTGCAGAATTCTTAAGTCCCTGTGAAAAAACTTTGAAAAAAGTGTTCATCGGGCTGGGTTTCCAGGGAGTCTTCGGATATACTGGGCGCCTGCAAAGTTTCAGCGCGGAGCGGTAGTTCAGCTGGTTAGAATGCTGGCCTGTCACGCCGGAGGTCGCGGGTTCGAGTCCCGTCCGCTCCGCCAACTCTAAAAGCCCTCGGCGCAAGCCGGGGGCTTTTTCTTTTTGCCTTACCGACGCGGTCGGTGGAGCGGCCGGGGATGGCGGCGCGGATGGGCGCAGCCCACGCCGGAACTGCTTTTGGTCCCTGCCACGAAGCGGGTTACACTGCCGGGCTCGCCAATCAGGCCTTGTGATTCCTCACCATGCTGCAGAAACTCCGCGACAAGACCTCAGGCTGGATCGTCACCGTGATCCTGGGGCTGCTGATGATTCCGTTCCTGTTCGTGATCGACAACAGCTACCTCGGTGGCGTTGGCGCACAGAACGTGGCCAAGGTTTCCGCGCCGCCGACCTGGTGGCGTTCGGCACCGTCGTGGTGGCCGGTGCGCATGCTGTGGCAGCACCACGAGATCAGTGCGCAGGATTTCCGCACCCGCTTCGAGCAGGAGCGCATGCGTGAGCGCCAGCAGCAGGGCGAGAACTTCGACCCGCGCGCGTTCGAAAGCACCCAGAACAAGCTGGCAGTGCTCGACCAGCTGATCGACGAGCAGGTTGTGCGCCTGGTCGGCGAGCAGGCCGGCGTGGTGATCGGTGATGGCGCGGTGCGCGAGTACATCGCCACGATGCCGGCCTTCCTCGATGCGAACGGCAAGTTCAACGAGAACAACTACCGCCTGGCACTGGCCGGTGGCAATCCGCCGCGTACGCCGACCCAGTTCCAGGAACTGGTGCGCGAGAGCCTGCAGCAGTCCGTGATCCCGGCAGGCCTGCAGAACTCCGGCTTCGTTACCCAGGCCGAAACCGAGCGCCTGTTGAAGCTGCTGGGCGAGACCCGCGACGTCGAACTGGCCGCACTGCCGGAAGTGCCGGCCGATACCGCGCCGGTCACCGATGCACAGATCAAGCAGTGGTACGACAGCCATGGCAAGGATTTCCGCCAGGCCGAAACCGTTTCGCTGGAGTATGTCGAGATCAACGGTGGCAACCTGCCGGCGCCGACGCCGGCCGATGAAGCCACCCTGCGCAAGCGCTATGAAGAAGAGAAGGCGAAGTTCACTTCGCCGGAGCAGCGCCAGGCCTCGCACATCCTGATCACCGGTGAGGGTGCCGAAGCCAAGGCCAACAAGCTCGCGGCCGAGGCCAAGGCAGCCGGTGCCGATTTCGCTGCATTGGCCAAGGCCAATTCGGAAGATCCGGGTTCGAAGGCGCAGGGCGGTGACCTGGGCTGGGTCGAGCGTGGCGCGATGGTCAAGCCGTTCGAGGACGCCCTGTTTGCGGCCAGGGCGGGTGACGTGATCGGCCCGGTCAAGACCGACTTCGGCTACCACATCATCAAGGTCGCCGCAGTGCGTGGTGGCGAAGGCAAGTCCTTCGAGGAAGTGCGTGACACGCTGGCGGCCGAGCAGCTCAAGGCCGATGGCGAACGTGGTTTCAACGATCTGGCCGGCCGTCTGGTCGATGCCATCAACAAGAGCCCGAGCGACCTGGCGGCGGCGGCCAAGGAAGTGAACCTGCCGCTGCAGACCCTGGGCCCGATCACCCGTGCCACCGCCAGCGGCATTGCCGCCGATCCGGCCGTGCTGCGCGCTGCGTTCTCCGACGTGCTGGTGCAGGACGGTACCGCCAGCGATCCGATCGCGCTGGGCGGCGCCACCAACCACAGCGTGGTGATCCGCGTGGCCGCGCACACCCCGGAACAGGCGCTGCCGCTGGACAAGGCGCGTGAGCAGGTGATCGCCGCGATCCGTGCCGACCGCCAGCGCCAGGCCAGCGACAAGGCCGCCGATGCCATCCTGGCCAAGCTCAAGGGTGGGGCCACCCTGCAGTCGCTGGCGGCCAGCGAGAAGCTGCAGCTGAGCCCGATGCCGGGCCTGCCGCGCAGCCAGCCGGTGCCGACCCCGGAAATCAACCGCGCGATCTTCAGCGCGCCGGTGCCGGCCGAAGGCAAGCCGAGCTACGGCAAGGTGGATGTCAACGGCCACGCGCTGCTGTTCGCGGTGAACAAGGTCAACCCGGGCGACATCAAGGAAGTGACCGCCGAGCAGCAGAAGCAGCTGAAGGATCAGTTGAGCCAGATCGACGGCATGGCCGCTGCGAAGGGTTACATCGAGACGATGCGCAAGAAGTTCGTGATCCAGACCACTGAAGCGAACCTGTAAGCGCTGCGTCATCCGTGAACGAGAAAGGCCCGGCTTTGCCGGGCCTTTTTTGTCTTCGCGTCGTTTGTGGCGCGCTTGCGCGGGGGGAGTGGTCGAGCCTGCTCGACCGCTTTTTGTAGAGTCGAGCCGTGCTCGACTGCATCTGCCGGGCGCAGGCAAGAAAAAGCCGAGCATGGGCTCGGCTCTACGGGAGTGCCTGGCGGGCGCGTCAGTCTTCGACGCGCAGCACCGCGCCGGGCTTCAGCACGCTGCTGCCGCTCAGGCCGTTCAGCGACAGCAGGGCCTTCACCGGCATGCCGTAGCGGCGCGCGATGGTCCAGGCCGACTCACCATCGCGGACGGTGTGGCGACGGCTGCGCGGACGATCGGCGACCGCGGCAACGGTCTTGGCGGCCTGCGGCACAGGGGCTGCGGCCACCGGGGCGGCGCTGGCGACCAGCGCGGTTGCGGCCTCGGTCACCGTCGCACTGGCAGCCGAGACCGGCGCCAGCACGCGGGTGGTGCCCGAGGCGCGGCCACCGCCGGCCAGGGCGGGGTTGAGGCGGGTGATGCGGGCCGGGTCCAGGGCGCGCTGTGCGGCCCACTGCTGGACGCTGGTGCCGGCCGGCAGGGTGTGGTCCTTCAGCACCGGTACGGTGCGGTCCAGCGAGGCCATCACGCCCGGCTGGTCTTCCACGTCTTCCAGCACGCAGGCCAGGGCATGCAGCTTCTCGACGTAGGCATAGGTAACCGGCGACAGGCCGGGCAGGGCGGACGGCTTGGCGTTCTGCGCATTCATGCCGGCCTTGCGCAGCGACTGCAGCACCCGGTATTCACCGGCGTTGTAGGCCATGGTGGCCAGGCGCCAGTCGCCACCGAACATGCCGTGCAGGGTCTTCAGGTAACGCACCGCAGCCTGGGTTGAATCCACCGCCGACAGGCGGCCATCGTAGCCGTTGCTCATCGGCACGCGGTGGTTGCGTGCGGTGGTGGCGATGAACTGCCACAGGCCGGTGGGGCCGCTGCCGTTGCGGGCGTTGGGCCGGTAGCCGCTTTCCACGAACGGGATCAGGGCGAACTCGGTGGGCAGGCTGGCCTTGCGCAGCTCTTCGACCACATAGCCGAACAGCACCAGCGCATCGTCATCCTGGTTGGCCAGGCGCGAGGGCGCATGGGCGAACTGCTTCTGCCAGCGCGGGCTGGTGGCCTCGGCGTCGCAGCTGGGCTCGGCCAGGCCGTCGCGGAAGCTGGTGAAGATCTCCTGGCCGTTGCGTACCGACGGGGCCGGCAACGCTGACGGATCCAGCGGCAGGGCCGCGGCGGCGGTCAGGTTCTGGCTGATGCCGGCGCCCAGCGACTGCGCGCCCGCGTTCCCGGCCAGCCCCAGGGCAAGCCCCAAGGCCAGCGTCAGACTTCGGCGCATCATGCGCGGAAGCCGTCTTTCCAGTGCCGGAGACCGGCCATCACGTCGACGTCGTCCACGACGTCACGGCCCAGGTGTGCCGACACCGACGCACGGATCGGTGCGGTGTGCACACGCAGGAAGGGATTGCAGTCCAATTCGTTGGCCAGGGTTACCGGCAGGGTGGAACGGTCATCGCGGCGCATGGCCAAAGCCTCCTCTTGGCGCTGCCACAGGGCAGCGTTGGCGGGGTCGACATGCCGCGCGAAGACGGCATTTGACACGGTGTACTCGTGGGCGCAACAAAGCAGCAGTTGCGCGGGCAAGGCACCCAGCTTGCGCATCGACGCCAGCAGCTGGGACGGCGTACCTTCGAACAGGCGTCCACAGCCCAGGCTGAACAACGAATCTCCGCTGAAAAGATGTTCAGCGGTGTGAAACGCGATGTGGCTGCGGGTATGCCCGGGCACGGATAGTACGTGGAACATCTGCCCCAGTGCCTGAACGTGTTCACCTTCGCCGACCCGCTCGGTCGCACCTGCGATGCGCTCCTCCACGGGGGCCACCACCCGCACGCCGGGGAAACGGGCCTGCAACGCGGGCACGCCGCCGATGTGATCGTCGTGGTGGTGGGTGAGCAGGATCGTGTCCACGTGCAGTCCCTGATCGGCCAGTGCGAGCACCGGGGCTGCATCGCCGGGGTCGACGACCACGGCCGCGCCGTCATCGCCGATCAGGGTCCAGATGTAGTTGTCCGCAAATGCGGGCAGGGCAGTCAGTCGCATAGAATTGGACCATGCCCGCGCTGCAGAGCACCCGTCAAGCGAGCCAGGCCCCGTGGTTCGACAGCGAACCGGCGGCGGCCCTGCGCGTTCTGGAACGGCAGGTGCTGTTGCCGCAGCTGTCGGCGCTGCCGACGCAGCCCTGGTTGTGGATCGCGCCGAGTGCGGCCTGGCTGGGCGACGCAGCGCTGGCCGGGCGCGGCCTGCGCCTGTACCGGCAGGGCGGCGGCTATGCCGGCGATACCCGTTGCGCGCTGCCGTTGCCGCTGGCCAACGAGAGCGTCAATGCCATCGTGCTGCAACATGTCACCGCCGCCGATGCGGACCGGCTGCTGGACGAATGCGAACGGGTGCTGATGCCGGGTGGGCATCTGTGGCTGAGCAGCCTCAATCCGTTCAGTCCCTACCGCACGCGCTGGCGCCAGCATGGACTGGTGGTGCGCACGCCGCAGCGGATCCGCCTGCTGCTCGGCCGTCATGGGCTGGAGTGCGACGATATGCGTTACCTGGGCCCGCTCTGGCGCGGCGAGGGCAGTCGCCGCGCCGATGGCTGGGCGCCGCTGCGCGCCGCCTGCCTGTTCCACGCGGAAAAACGCACGCTGGCCCTGCCCGGGCCGAAACCGTTGCCGGTGCGCTGGCACGGCACCGTTGCTACCTGATCCTGGAGTTGTATTGAAAACCATTGAAATCCACACCGACGGTTCCTGCCTTGGCAATCCAGGCCCGGGCGGCTGGGCCGCGCTGCTGCGTTACAAGGGCCACGAGCGCGAACTGAGCGGTGGCGAAGCGCACACCACCAACAACCGGATGGAGCTGATGGCGGCGATCTCCGGGCTGGAGACGCTGACCGAGCCGTGCAACATCGTGCTTTACACCGATTCGCAGTATGTGCGGCAGGGCCTGACCCAGTGGATGCCCGGCTGGATCCGCAAGAACTGGAAGACCGCCGGCGGCGATCCGGTGAAGAACCGCGAGCTGTGGGAGCGCCTGCATGCGGCCACGTTGCGGCACCAGATCGACTGGCGCTGGGTAAAGGGCCACTCCGGTGATCCGGACAATGAACGGGTCGATACCCTGGCCCGCAACGCGGCGATCCAGATCCGCGATTCCAGCCCGGTAAACTGAGCCCATGCGTCAGATCATCCTCGATACCGAAACCACCGGCCTGGAATGGAAGAAGGGCAACCGCATCGTTGAAATCGGCTGCGTGGAGCTGTTCAAGCGCCGCCCGACCGGCAACAACTACCACCAGTACATCAAGCCGGACTGCGAATTCGAACAGGGCGCACAGGAAGTCACCGGCCTGACCCTGGAGTTCCTGGAGGACAAGCCGGACTTCGCGCAGATCGCCGACGAGTTCCTGGCGTTCATCGATGGCGCCGAACTGATCATCCACAACGCGGCGTTCGACCTGGGCTTTCTCGACAACGAACTTTCGTTGCTGGGCCCGCAGTACGGGAAGATCACCGACCGCTGCACGGTGATCGATACGCTGGTGATGGCGCGCGAGCGCTTCCCCGGCCAGCGCAATTCGCTGGATGCGCTGTGCAAGCGGCTGGGCGTGGACAACTCGCACCGCGCCCTGCACGGTGGCCTGCTCGATGCGCAGATCCTGGGCGATGTCTATATCGCACTGACCTCGGGCCAGGAAGAGATCGGCTTCGGGCTGGGGGATGATGAGGGTGGTGGCGCCGGTGCGGCGCTGCAGGCGTTCGACACCAGCAAGCTGCTGCCGCGCCCGCGCGTGGTGGCTACGCCGTCGGAACGGGAAGCGCACGCTGCACGGCTGGAGCGACTGCGCAAGAAGGCCGGCCACGCACTGTGGGATGGCCCGAAGGTGGAAGAAGCCGCCAGCGCCTGATCATCCACGCATGGCGTGGATCCACTGTAGAGCCGAGCCCATGCTCGGCTCATGCGCGGGGCTCAGTGGCAGCGCACCAGGATCACGCTGATGTTGTCGCGGCCGCCGCCATCGAGTGCGGCGGCCACCAGTGTGTCCACGCATTCCTGCGCGCTGGCATCGTCGAAGGCCAGCGTGCGCGCGATGCCACGGTCATCCACCTCTTCGGTGAGGCCGTCACTGCACAGCAGCAGTTGCATGCCCGGGCGCAGCTCACCGCTGGTGGTGGCCACATTCAGATGCGCCGGGTCGGTCACGCCCAGTGCCTGGGTGACGACGTTGCGATGCGGGTGCGCACGCGCCTGTTCGGCGGTCAGGTTGCCCTGCGCGACCAGTTCCTGCACCACGCTGTGGTCCTGGCTGAGCTGGGCGAGCTGGCCGTCGCGCCACAGGTAGGCACGGCTGTCGCCGACCCAGGCCACCTCATAACGATTGCCCTGCACGCGGGCGGCGACCACGGTGGTGCCCATCGGCAGGGTGTCGTTGCGCCGCCGCGAGGCACGGATGATCTCTTCATCGGCGGTGCGGATGGCCTGCACCAGCGATGCACCGCGCCGCACCTCGCGGACAATGGTCTCGCGTGCCAGCGCGCTGGCCACTTCGCCGCAGGCGTGACCGCCCATGCCGTCGGCCACCAGCCACAGGGCCAGCTCGCTGTCACCGTAGTAGGTGTCCTCGTTGAGCTCGCGGCGCAGGCCGGGATGGGTGAGGTGTCCGAATTCGATCATGGTGGGTCGTGGGCGGGGTATTGCGGGGGGAGACAGGCATCATCGGGGGGCTTCAGCCATCCGGCAAGGCATGCACGCAGGTATTTTTCACTTCGTGGGCCGGAATGACTTGTCGCCGGGCTCACTTCCTCGTATGATGCGCGTCCCCGGTCCGCCGGGGACCACCCGGAGAGGTGGCAGAGTGGTTGAATGTACCTGACTCGAAATCAGGCAGGCGTTTATAGCGCCTCGGGGGTTCGAATCCCCCCCTCTCCGCCAGATAAAGAAAAAGGGCTGCCGAAAGGCAGCCCTTTTTCTTTATCTGGCGCGGGATGCGACGCGCAGAACGCGTCGCCCCACACATTGCTGCGCAACGTGTGGGCCCCTCCCTTTGCCTGCCTCTCCCCGCCCCTGCCGGGGCAGCCCCTCAACCGAGGGGCTTGTTGCTGCGGAGGGTTCCGCGCGAGGTGGATCGGAGGGCTTTGATGAATTCTCCTTATCTGCAGGACAGGAGAGGGCGGACAAAAGGCAGCCCTTTTTCTTTATCTGGCGCGGGACGCGACGCGCAGAGCGCGTCGCCCCACACATTGCTGCGCAACGTGTGGGCCCCTCCCTTTGCCTGCCTCTCCCCGCCCCTGCCGGGGCAGCCCCTCAACCGAGGGGCTTGTTGCTCCAGATGCATCAGTAGATCCACGTCATGCGCGGATGCTGTTCCTGCTGGCAGCCTCATCCACTGATGGCATGGCGCTGCCTGGCCGGTCTGTTCGGGCGCTGCGGGTTACGATATGCCCATCACCTGCTGGAGCCTCTCCCCATGACCGCTGAAATCCTCGTTCCCGTTTCCTTCGGCGAGCTGCTGGACAAGATCTCGATCCTGCAGATCAAGTCCGAGCGCATCAGTGACGAGGGCAAGCTGGCCAATGTGCGCAGGGAGCTGTCGGCGCTGGAGAAGACCTGGATGGCACACCCGGCGGCGGTGAAGGACATCGCCAAGCTGCGTGCCGAGCTGAAGGCCGTCAACGAACAGCTGTGGGACATCGAGGACGACATCCGCCTGAAGGAGAAGGCGCAGGCGTTCGACCAGGGCTTCATCGACCTGGCGCGCAGCGTCTACCTGCGCAACGACGAACGCGCGCGTATCAAGAAGGCGATCAACCTGGCGCTGGGTTCAGCGTACGTGGAAGAGAAGTCCTACCAGGATTACGCGCAGCGCGCGTGATCCCGCGCAGCCCGCCGCTCACCCCAGGTGGTCGGCGACGTAGCGTTCGAAGGCGGCGATGCCGTCTTCCACGGTGATCAGTTCCATGACCTCGTCGAACTCGATCTTGGTGCCCCATTTCAGATCGGCGGCCTGCTTGCCAAGGTATTTGCGCGCTGCATCGTCATAGCGGTCCACGCAGTAACGGCGGTCCGAGTAAGGGCCGCTGCGGTGCGGGTTGCTGGCCGCATGCAGGCCCAGCACCTTGGTGCCCACCGCGTTGGCGATGTGCATCGGGCCCGAGTCAGGTGTCATCACCAGGTTGGCGCGGGCCAGCAGCGCGGGCAGCTGCTTGAGCGTGTCCTTGCCGACCAGATCCAGTGCCGGCGTCTGCAGCTGGGTCTGGATGGCGTCGGCCATGCTGCGTTCCAGCTCGCTGCGGCCACCGCACAGCACCACCTGCCAGCCGCGCTGGGCGGCGTGGTTGGCCACGGCAGCATAGCGGTCGGCGTACCAGTTGCGGCGCACGTGGCTGGAACACGGGGAAATCATCAGCACCGGGCGACCGTCGTCCTGCCACTGCGCGGCAGCCCACTCATGAGCCGACGGCGGCACGGCCAGGTCCCAGCTGACCTCGGTCTGGCGCAGGCCCAGCGGTTCGCAGAAGCTGCCGATCGCATCCAGTACGTGGATGCCCGGGCGGTCGGGGATGCGTTCGTTGATGAAGAGCCCGTGCAGGTCCTTGGAGCGGCTGCGGTCGTAGCCGATGCGGCGATCGGCCGGAATGAAGGCCGACAGCAGATTGGCGCGGAATGCGACCTGCATCTGCAGCAGCGCTTCAAAGCGCCCCGATGGCAGCTCCCGGCGCAGTTCCTTGACCCCGGCCATGCCGCTCTTCTTGTCGTAGGCATGGAAGGTGACGCCCGGCAGGCCATCCAGCAGCTTGTGGCCGGCCTTGTCGATGATCCAATGGATCGGCGTATCCGGGCGCGCGGCCTGCAGCGTGCGCACCAGGGGCACGACGTGGGTGACATCGCCGAGTGCGGACAGGCGCAGGAGGCACAAGGATGAGGACGCTGATGCCATGTGTTGTTAGACTCAATGAAATGGTCGCATTCGACGCCAATGAAGCGCTGACGCCATGCCGCGAGGGTCGCGGCATCGGGGCCATTCTGTTCGACCGCGAGCGGCTGCGGCAAGCCGAGATCGGCCTGTTCTCGCCACAGCACTGGGGCAGCAGGGCCCGGCCGGTGGGCGAGGGGGGCCGTGGCAGTGCCTGGTTCGTCGATGCACCGTTCGGCGCCAGCGTGCTGCGGCACTACCTGCGGGGGGGCCTGGCCGCGAAGCTCAGCCACGACCAGTACCTGTGGCGCGGCTCGGACCGGACCCGCAGCTTCGCCGAATTCCGGCTGATGCGTGCGCTGCGCGAGAAGAAGCTGCCGGTGCCCCGGCCGATCGCCGCGTTCTACATGCGCGAGGGCCTGCGCTACCGGGCCGCGATCCTGATGGAGCGGATCGAGGGCGTACGCTCGCTGGCCGACCGCGCACTGGTTGCCGGCCGCGGCGCGCCGTGGGAGGAGACCGGTCGGCTGATCGCCCGCTTCCATCGTGCCGGGCTGGACCATGCCGACCTCAACGCGCACAACATCCTGTTCGATGGCAACGGCCACGGCTGGCTGATCGACTTCGACCGTGGGGTCATCCGTATTCCGGCCACCGCCTGGCGCGAACGCAATCTCAAGCGCCTGCTGCGCTCGCTGATCAAGCTGCGCGGCGAACGCAGCGTGGAAGACGTGCAGAAGGACTACGCGCGGCTGCGCCGCGCCTATGACATGGCCTGGAACCGGGGCACCTGATGGACTGGTCGTTGCGTTTCCTCGGTGTCGGCAATGCGTCGGCGGTCGAGCTGGGGTCGCCGATGTCGGTGATCGAGCGCGATGGCCGGCCGTGGCTGACCATCGACTGTGGCGGTGAAGGCCTGACCGCGTTCAAGGCGCACTACGGGCACATGCCGCAGGCGCTGTTCGTGACCCATGTGCACCTTGACCACGTGGCCGGCTTCGAACGGCTGTTCGTCGATACCTTCTTCAATGCGCAGCGGCGCGGCAAGGTGCGCCTGTACGTGCCGGCCACGGTGGTGCCGCTGCTGCACAGGCGCATCGGTGACTATCCGAACGTGCTGGCCGAGGGTGGTGCCAACTTCTGGGACGCGTTCCAGCTGATCGTGGTGGGCGATGCGTTCTGGCACGAGGGAGTGCGCCTGGAGGTGTTCCCGGTGCGCCATCACTGGCCGGAGACGGCCTATGGCCTGCGCCTGCAGGGCGCGCTGACCTGGAGCGGCGATACCCGGCCGATTCCGGAGATGCTGGCCCGTTTCGCCAGCGACAACGAGCTGATCGCCCACGACTGCGGCCTGCATGGCAACCCGTCGCATACCGGCGTGGATGACCTGGAGCGCGAGTACAGCGCCGAGCTGCAGGCGCGGATGATGCTCTACCACTACGCCAGCGTGGCCGATGGCAGCGCTTTGGCGGCGCGCGGGCACCGCGTGGCGCAGCCGGGCCAGTGCGTGCCGCTGGCCGCCCCGACCGCGCCGCACGTGCTGGCGCAGGATCCGCCGTGAGCGGAGTCGGCCAGCCCGCCGATACGGCGCTGGCCGCCGAACTGGAGGCGCTGGAGCGCGCGCTGCATGCACCGCAGGTGCGTGCGCAGCGTGAGCGCCTTGCCGCGTTGCTGGACGAGGATTTCAGCGAAATCGGCAGTTCCGGGCGGTGCTATGGCCGTGATGCGGCGTTGCAGGAGATCCCGCTGGAGCGCGCGCAGGTGCTGATCGAGTCCGATCAGTACGCGGTGTGGGTGTTCGCCGAGGGGCTGGCCCAGGTGCGCTATCGCAGCCGCCATCACGTCGATGGCCTGGCGCAACGCTGGGTGCTGCGCAGCTCGCTGTGGCGCCGGCATGGGGACGGATGGCGCATGGTCTTCCACCAGGGCACGCCGGAAGCACGATAGCACCGGGCCATGCCCGGCGAAGGGCGCCAACCAGGGTTGGCATCTACCAGAGGCGGGGCGTCGCCGCAAAAGGCGGTGGCCCCGCCGGCTGGCCTCGGCGCCCGCGTCGATCGATACCGTTGCTGCCTTCCGGCCCTGGCGGGGTTTTCGACCTAGCGTCGCGAGGGGCCGAAGGGGCCACCATAGAGACGTTGGCCGCCCGGTGGGCGGCCAGTTCACGGATCAGGGGAAGCAGCGCGGGTTGCGCCGGAGACCACAGCCGGACTGCGCATCGGCTGGCCGATGGCAGGCGCACATTCTACCGCAGGCGCACGCACCGGCGCCAGCTTCACGCACTGAATCGGCTGTAACCCGTTCCCGGCCAGGCCGGCCGCGGCAGTTCCCCGTTGCTAGAATGCCGGCCAGGAGGAACGGCCTCCCCCACATCGGGAATCAAAGACCAGGACGGCCTGGCCCTACCAAGAGGAGGGCCGTCATGGCCTGGATCTATCTGTTGTTCGCCGGCCTGCTGGAAATCGTCTGGGCCGTATCCATGAAGCAGTCCGAAGGCTTCAGCAAGCTCACCCCTACCGTGGTGACCCTCATCGGCATGATCGCCAGCTTCTGGCTGCTGGCAGTGGCCATGCGCAGCCTGCCGCTGGGTACCGCCTACACGATCTGGACCGGCATTGGTGCGGTCGGTGCATTCGTGGTCGGCATCGTTTTCCTCAGCGAACAGGTCAGCCCGATGCGGATTGGTGCGGCCGTGCTTATCGTTTCCGGCCTGGTCCTGATGAAACTCTCCAGTAGCTGAGGGTTTATCCCGCCCGGATTATGCAGTGCAGGTTCGGCCTGCTGTGAATATGCGATGTGCATTTCCGGCAAAATGGATTTACCCACCCGTTTTATTTGACGTACGTCATGAAATTTCGGTGGATGATTCACGCGGCACTGGCGGCGCCGGTCGCACAGTGCCGCCATTCGTTGTGCGGAATCGGGGAGTTTCCGTGCGGAGGAATACGCTGGAATGCCGCTCCTGATGCGGGTCCGCGTGAAGATGTGAAGATTTTCCGAAGTTAATGCAGCAGGCCTTGTTTCCGTGGCGGGAACCGGGATGGGCTGCATCGTCTTCAAAAAAACCTGCCCGCAGTGCCATCCGGTCTTTTCATGGAGATTTACCGATGAACCGCATTTACCGTCTGGTTTTCAATCGCTCCCTCGGCGTAATGCAGGTTGCATCGGAGGTTGCCCGGAATCCTGGCGGTAGCGCGGTTGCCACCGAGCGGCCACCGCGCCTGCGGGCGCATCAGCTGGCGGTTGCTCTGGCCGCCACGCTGGCCAGCGGTTCGGCGTTCGCGGCGTGCACGGGAACCACCACGGTCAATTGCGATAGCTCAACCAACATCACCAACTACGTCAATGGTACCAACGGGCTGACCCTGAACATCGCCAGCGGCGCAGTAATCAGCGTGCCCGTGCTGGTGGGCGGCAACGCGGTGACGCTGACCGGCAGCAACACCACCGTCAGCAACGCCGGCACGATCGATCCGTCCGTGACCGGCGGGCTGAGCCTGGCCGCCGCCGGCCTGGTGGTCGGCAACAGCGCCGCCGGTGGCAGCTTGATCACGGTCAACAACGAGACCGGTGGCCAGATCAAAGGCATCTTCAATATCGGCACGCTGCTTGGCTTCGGCGGCCAGGCGGTGGTTGCGCAGAATGCTTCCGGTGGCACGACCACCCTGGTCAACGACGGTTCGATCGGAATGTCGCTGCTGGGGTTGGGCCAGGTGGCCGACGCAACCTCGGTGGTGACCTACGGCGGTGCACAGGCCAATGTGACCAACCGCGGCAGCATCACCGGTCGCGTCGGCCTGGGTGCTTCGGCGGGAAATACCTTCATCAATGCGGGCACGGTCAGCGGCAGCGTGCATCTGGGTGATTCCACCGGGGGCAATACTTTCACGGCCGTAGCCGGCTCCAGTGTTGCTGCGGGGGGAGGCCTGGCTGCAGCGGGCACGCTGGTTGGCGTGACCGGGGTGAAGGTGGCCGCTGCGGGAACCGTCGATGCCGGCGCCGGTACCGGTGCGGCCAGCAACACGCTGGTGCTGCAGGACAATGCCGGCAACAACGGACCGGCCACGAGCATCGGCTGGAGCAACTACCTCGGGTTCCAGAGGCTGACCGTCAACAGCGGCACCTGGAACCTGCAGGGACCGTGGTCGGGAACCGGCGCCATCACCCTCGGCGGCGGCCTGGTCAACTTCAACAGCAGCACCTCGTTCGGCTCCGGGCTGTTCACCGTCAACGGCGGCACCATCGCTGCCAGCGGCGCGGGCCTGGCGCTGGGCAACAACTTCACGCTCAACAGCGCATTGACCCTGGGCGGCACGCAGGGCTTCAGCTTGAATGGCGTGCTGTCCGGTGGCGGCGGCCTGACCGTCAGCAACACGGGTGTGGTGACGCTGGGCGGTGCAAACCTGTTCGGCGGCGGCGTCAACCTCAATGCCGGCGGCCTGGTGCTGGGCAATGCCGGTGCCCTGGGCAGCGGCAACCTGACCGTCGGTGGCAGCGCCTCGCTCGACACCAGCGGCGGCTTCGTGCTGGGCAACAACCTGGTGATCAACGGCGGCGGCTCGCTGAACCTGCTGGGCAGCAACGCGCTGTCCTTGAACGGCTCGATTTCCGGCGCCGGCAACCTGACCAAGAACGGGGCCGGCACCCTGACCTTGAACGGCAGCAATGCGCTGACCGGCGCCTTCAATCTTCTCGGCGGCGCGTTGGCGCTGGGCGCGGGCGGCAGCCTGTCGCCCACCGGCGCGATCACCGTGGGCGTGGGCACCAGCCTGGATCTTTCCGCGGCCACCAACCAGACCATCGGTTCGCTGGCTGGCCTCGGCGGCACGGTCAACCTGGGCAGCCGCACGCTGACCCTCGGTGGGCTCGGCGATACCAGTTATGCCGGTACGTTCGGCGCGGGCACCGGTGGCCTGATCAAGCTGGGTACCGGTGTGCAGACCCTGTCGGGTGTCAACAATCTCAGCGGCGGCATCGCGCTCAACGCCGGTGGCCTGCTGCTGGGCAACAACGCGGCACTTGGTACCGGCGTGCTCAGTGTCGGCGGCAACGCGAGCCTGGATGGCACCACCGGGCTGTCACTGACCAATGCGATCACGCTGGGCGCAGGCGGAACCTTGAACCTGCCGGGCAACCAGGCACTGACGCTCAACGGCGTGATCGATGGCGTCGGTGGGCTGGCCAAGAGCGGCGCGGCAACGCTGACGCTCAACGGGGCCAATACGTTCGCAGGCGGGTTGGCGTTGAATGCCGGCAACCTGGTGCTGGGCAATGCCGGCGCGCTGGGCACGGGGGTACTGGATGTAGGCGGCGCGGTGACGCTCGATGCTGGTGCGGCGCTGAGCGTGGGCAATGGCATCAATCTGGGCGGCGGTGCGTCGCTCAACGTGCTCGGCAGCAATGCACTGACGCTGGGCGGTGTCATCGGCGGTACCGGCAGCCTGGTGAAGAATGGCGCCGCAACACTGACCCTGAGCGGCGCCAACACCTACATCGGCGGCACCGCCATCAATGCGGGCACGGTGGCGATCGGTGCCGGTGGCCGTCTGGCCGCAACCGGCGCGGTCACGCTCGGCGGCGCCGGCGCGGTGCTGGATCTGTCCGCCGGCGGCAACCAGACCGTGGGCGCGCTCAGTGGCGTGGCCGGCAGCACGCTGGCGCTCGGCGCCACGACGCTGACCTTCGGCGATGCCACCAACCAGACCCTGGCAGGCGTCATCACCGGTACCGGCGGCCTGATCAAGCAGGGCGCCGGTATACAGACGCTGGATGGGGCCAACACCTTCAGCGGTGGCCTGGACCTGGCTGCCGGTGGGCTGCTGCTGGGCAACAACGGTGCCCTCGGCAGTGGCGCCTTGACTGTCAGCGGCAACGGCACGCTGGACGGCACCGCTGCACTGAACCTGGGCAATGCGGTGAACCTGACCGGTTCGCTGACGCTGCCGGGCGCACAGAACCTGACCCTGGGCGGTGTGGTGGCCGGGACCGGCAGCCTGGTCAAGAACGGCGCATCGGTATTGAGCCTGACCGGCACCAATACCTTCAGCGGTGGGCTGACGCTCAATGCCGGCAGCCTGCTGCTCGGCAGCAGTGCCTCGCTGGGCAGCGGCGCGCTGAATGTCAATGGTGCCGCCACGCTTGATGGCCTGACGGCGCTCAACCTGGCCAACAACATCGCACTGGGCGGCGGTGCTTCGCTGACACTGCCAGGCAGCCAGGCAACCACCGTCGGCGGCGTGATCTCCGGCACGGGCACGCTGGTCAAGAACGGCGCCAGCACGCTGACGCTCAATGGTGCCAACACCTTCAGCGGTGGCCTGGCACTCAACGCCGGTGGCCTGCTGCTGGGCAATGTCGGCGCGCTGGGTGCCGGTGCATTGAATGTGGCGGGGAACACGACCCTGGACAGCAGCGTCGCGCTCACGCTGGGCAATGGCGTGAACCTGGCAGGCGGCGCGGTGCTGGATCTGCTGGGCAGCCAGGAGGTGACGCTGGGCGGTGTGATTGCCGGAACCGGCGAACTGGTCAAGAACGGCGCTTCGACACTGACCTTGAATGGCGCCAACACCTTCTCCGGTGGTGTCGGCCTCAATGCCGGTGTGCTGCGGCTGGGCAATGCGGGCGCACTGGGCACGGGCGCACTGGATGTGGGGGGCAATGCCTCACTGGATGCCAGCGCCGCACTGAACCTGGGCAACAGCATCGGCCTGGCCGCAGGTGCCAACCTGACCGTGCTGGGCAGCAACGACCTGACGCTGAGCGGGCCGGTGTTCGGCGCCGGTGGATTGATCAAGGACGGTGCGGCACGGTTGACCCTGAGTGGTGCCAATCTCTATGCCGGCGGCACCACCGTCAACAGCGGCACGCTGGCGCTGGGTGCAGGCGGCAGCCTGGCAGCGGCCGGCGATGTGACGCTCGGCAATGCCGGTGCGGGCTTCGATATTTCCGCGGCCGGTGGCAACCAGACCATCGCTGCGTTGAACGGCGTGGCCGGCACCGCGCTGACCCTGGGCGGCAATTCGTTGACCTTCGGCACCAATGCCAACGCCAGTTTTGATGGCGTGATCAGCGGCACGGGCGGGTTGGTCAAAACCGGTACCGGCATCCAGACCTTGTCCGGTGCCAATACCTTCAGTGGCGGCCTGGCGCTCAATGGCGGTGGCCTGGTGCTGGGCAATGCCGATGCGCTGGGGGTCGGCGCGCTCGGCGTCGGTGCCGCGGTCAGTCTCGACAACACGGTGGCGCTGAACCTTGCCAACGCGGTGAACTTCGGTGCCGGCACGCAGTTGACGCTGGGCGGCAGCAACGACCTCACCCTGGGCGGCGTGCTGAGTGGCAACGGCAGCTTGGTCAAGAACGGTGCTGGCCTGCTGACGCTCAACAACAGCAACACCTTTGACGGTGGCCTGACCCTGAACGGTGGCGGCCTGGTGGTCGGCGCCAGCGGCGCGCTGGGCACCGGTGCGTTGAATGTGTCTGGCAGCACGACGCTGGATGCCGGCGCTGCGGTGACGCTGGGCAACGCCGTGAACCTGGGATCGGGCGTGGCGCTGACCCTGCCGGGCAGCAACGCGCTGACCCTGGGCGGCACCGTGGCCGGCAATGGCAGCGTGATCAAGAACGGCGGTGCGACGCTGACGCTGTCCGGCGCCAACACTTATACCGGTGGCACCACCGTCAATGCCGGCACGCTCGCGTTGGGCGCGGGCGGCAGCCTGGCCGCGGCAGGTGACGTCACGCTGGGGGCTGCGGGGGCGATCTTCGACATCTCCGGTGCAGGCAGCAGCCAGACCATCGGTGCGCTCAACGGCGTGGCGGGAACTTCGCTGGCCCTGGGCGGCAATTCGCTGACCTTCGGCAGCGCTGCCAACGGCGCGTTTGATGGCCTGATCAGTGGCGGCGGCGGGCTGGTGAAGGTGGGGGCCGGCGTGCAGACCCTGTCCGGCGCCAATACCTTCGGCGGCGGCGTCTCGCTCAACGCCGGTGGCCTGGTGCTGGGCAACGATGCGGCGCTGGGTACGGGCACACTCACCGTGGGCGGTGCGTCCACGCTGGACACCACCGGGCTGGCGACGCTGGCCAACAACGTGGTGCTCAATGCCGGGCTGACCGTGCTGGGCACCAACGCACTCACCCTCAACGGAGTGCTTTCCGGTACCGGCAGCCTGACCAAGAACGGCCTTGCAACGCTGACCTTGAACGGCATCAACACCTACAGCGGCGGTACCCTCGTCAATGCCGGTACGCTTGCGCTCGGCGCCGGCGCGAGCCTGGCAGCGAGCGGCACCGTCAATCTCGCCACCGGCGCCACGCTGGACCTGTCGGCCGGCAACGGTACACAGGTGTTCGGCACGCTGGTTGGCGACGGTACGGTCAACCTGGGTGCCAACAACATCGAAGTCGGCAGTGCCGTCAACGGTACCTTCAGCGGTTCGATCGCCGGCACCGGTAGCCTGACCAAGGTCGGAAGCGGTATCGAAACACTGACCGGCAACAACACCTACACCGGTGGCACCCTCATCAACGCCGGCACGCTGGCGATCGGCGCCGGTGGCAGCCTGGCGGCGACCGGTGCGGTGAACGTGGCAGCGCCCGGTGCGGGCTTCGACATCTCGGCCTCCGGCGCCAACCAGACCATCGGCTCGTTGTCCGGCGTGGCTGGCTCGACGGTCAGCCTGGGCGCCAACACGTTGATCCTGGGGGGCGTCAGCAGCAGCACCTTCGATGGCGCGATTGCCGGTACCGGCGGGCTGGTCAAGAACGGTGCGGGCATTCTCACCCTCGGTGGCGCCAACCTGTTCAGCGGCGGCGTGGCATTGAACGGCGGTGGGCTGCTGGTCGGCAACAACGCTGCACTGGGTAGCGGTGCGTTGAACGTCGGTGCCGATGCGACGCTGGACAGCAGCCTGGCGGTGACGCTTGGCAATGCCGTCAATCTCACGGCCGGTGCCAACCTCAATCTGCTCGGCAGCAACGCGCTCACGCTGGGTGGCGTCATCAGCGGAGGCGGTGGCCTGATCAAGAATGGTGCGGCCACGGTGACCCTGACCGGCGCCAACACCTACACCGGCGGTACCACCATCAACAGCGGCACGCTGGCCATCGGTGCCGGCGGCAGCCTGGCCTCTACCGGCGCGGTGAACCTTGCCGGTGCCGGCACGCTGGACATCTCCGGCGGTGGCAACCAGAGCATCGGTTCGCTGGCCGGCGTGGCCGGCAGCAGCGTGGCGCTGGGCGGCAACTCGCTGACCCTGGGCGGCGTGGCCGACAGCACCTACAGCGGCGTGATCAGCGGCAGCGGCGGATTGATCAAGAACGGTGCCGGCGTGCAGACACTGACCGGTGCCAATACCTTCGGTGGAGGTGTCATCCTCAACGCCGGTGGCCTGGTGGTGGGCAACAACGCCGCGCTGGGCACCGGTGCGGTGACCGTGGGCGGCGCTGCCACGCTCGATTCCAGCAGCGCGATCACCCTGGGCAACAACTTCGTCCTCAATGCCGGCCTGACCGTGCTGGGCAGCAACGACCTGACCCTCAACGGCAGCCTCAGCGGCGTCGGTTCGCTCACCAAGAACGGCCTGGCCACGCTGACCTTGAATGGCGCCAACACCTATACCGGCGGCACGTTCATCAATGCCGGCACGCTGGCGCTGGGCGCGGGGGCCAGCCTGCATGCCAATGGCATCGTCAACCTGGCCAGCGGCGCGACCTTCGATCTGTCGGCCGGCGCCGGTACGCAGGTGTTTGGCACGCTGCTCGGCGACGGTACGGTGAACCTGGGTGCGAACACGCTGACCATCGGTGATGCCACCAATGGCACCTTCGCCGGTTCGGTGGCGGGCACCGGTGGGCTGATCAAGGAAGGCACCGGGACCCAGACCCTGACCGGCACCAACACCTTCACCGGCGGCACCACCATCAACGCCGGCACGCTGGCGATCGGCGCCGGCGGCAGCCTGGCGGCGACCGGTGCGGTCACCCTGGCCAATGCAGGTACCGCGTTTGATATCTCCGCAGGCGGTAACCAGAGCATCGGCTCGCTGGCGGGCGTGGCGGGCTCGACTGTGTCGCTGGGTGGCAACACGCTGACCCTCGGCGGCGTCGGCAACACCGCGTTCAACGGCGTCATCGGTGGCACCGGCGCGCTGATCAAGGACGGTGCGGGCGTGCAGACGCTGGGCGGTGCGAACACCTTCACTGGCGGTGTCACCCTCAATGCCGGTGGCCTGTTGGTCGGCAACAACGCGGCACTGGGCAGCGGTGCGCTCACCGTCGCCGGCAACGGCACGCTGGATGCCAACGCGGCGGTGATCCTGGGCAACGACGTCGCCTTGGGCGCCGGCGCCAACCTCGACGTGCTTGGCAGCAACGACCTGACCCTCGGTGGCGCGATTTCCGGCGCCGGCGGCCTGATCAAGGACGGTGCGGCCACGCTGACCCTGACCGGCGCCAGCAGCTACACCGGCACCACCACGCTCAACAGCGGCACGCTGGCGGTGGGCGCGGGCGGCAGCCTGTCCGGCGCCAGCACGGTGAACCTGGCCGGCACCGGCACCCTGGACATCAGCGCCGGTGGCAACCAGAGCATTGGCGGCCTGGCCGGTGTTGCCGGCAGCACCGTCGCGCTGGGTGGCGCAACGCTGACCACCGGCGGCAACAACACCAGCACCACCTTCGCTGGCGTACTCAGTGGTACCGGTGGCCTGGTGCAGGGCGGCACCGGCACGCTGACGCTGAGTGGCGACAACACCTATACCGGCGGCACCACCATCAACGGCGGCAGCACGCTGCAGATCGGCAATGGCGGCAGCACCGGTTCGGTGCTGGGCGACATCACCAACAACGGCAGCCTGGTCTACAACCTGGGTACCACGGCAACGGTAGGGGGCGTGGTCAGCGGCAGCGGCGGCCTCACCCAGGCCGGCAGCGGCACGCTGGTGTTGACCGGCAACAACACCTACACCGGTGGAACCACGATCAATGCCGGTGGCACGTTGCAGGTCGGCAACGGCGGTGCGACCGGCGCGATCGTCGGCGACATCACCAACAACGGTGCGCTGGTGTCCAACGTGGCCGGCAACACCACGCTGGGGGGCACCATCAGCGGCAGCGGCGGCCTGACCCAGGCCGGCGCCGGTACCCTGACCCTCACCGGCAACAACACCTATACCGGCGGCACCACCATCAATACCGGTGGCACGCTGCAGGTCGGCGATGGCGGCGCGACCGGTGCCATCACCGGCAATGTCGCCAACAACGGCAGCCTGGTGTTCGACGTGGCCGGCAACACCACGGTCGGTGGCGCGATCAGTGGCAGTGGCGCACTGACCCAGGCCGGCGCGGGTGTGCTGACCCTGGTCGGCAACAACAGCTACACCGGAGGCACCACCATCAACACCGGTGGCACGCTGCAGGTGGGCAATGGCGGCGCCACCGGTTCGATTGCCGGTGACATCACCAACAATGGCGCGCTGATCTCCAACGTGGCCGGCAACACGCAGCTGGGCGGCACCGTCAGCGGCATCGGTGGCCTGACCCAGGCCGGCAGTGGCACGCTGCTGCTGACCGGCAACAACACCTACAGCGGTGGCACCACCATCAACGCCGGTGGCACGCTGCAGCTCGGCAACGGTGGCGCGACGGGTTCGATCATCGGTGATGTCACCAACAACGGCTCGCTGGTGTCCAATGTGGCCGGCAACACCACGCTGGGCGGCACCATCAGCGGCAGCGGTGGCCTGACCCAGGCCGGCAGCGGCACGCTCACGCTCACCGGCAACAACACCTATACCGGCGGCACCACGATCAACACCGGCGGCACGCTGCAGGTGGGCAACGGCGGCGCGACCGGCGCGATCGGCGGCAATGTCACCAACAACGGCAGCCTGGTGTTCAACGTCGGCGGCACCACCACGGTGGGCGGCACCATCAGTGGCAGCGGTGGCCTGACCCAGGCCGGCAGCGGCACGCTGATCCTGGGCGGCAACAACACCTACACCGGCGGCACCACCATCAACACCGGGGGCACGCTGCAGGTCGGCAACGGTGGCATCGGCGGTGCCATCGCGGGCAACGTCAGCAACAACGGCAGCCTGGTGTTCAACGTCGGCGGCACCACCACGGTGGGCGGCACCATCAGCGGCAGTGGCGGACTGACCCAGGCCGGCAGCGGCACGCTGGTGTTGACCGGCAACAACACCTATACCGGCGGCACCACCATCACTGCCGGTGGCACAGTGCAGGTCGGTAACGGCGGGGCCAGCGGTTCCATCACCGGCAACATCACCAACAACGGCGGCCTGGTGATCAACACCGGTGGTACCACCACGCTGGGCGGCTCCATCAGCGGTGGCGGCAGTATCGTGCAGGCCGGTCCGGGCAGCCTCAACCTCGGCGGCAACAGCGGTGGTTTCAGCGGTACCGGCCAGGTCACCGGTGGTGGCTTGAATGTCACCGGCAACATCGGCGGCCAGTGGACCATCGGCAGCGGCACCACGCTGTCCGGCACCGGCACCATCGGGGGCACTGGCGGTGGCGTGACGGTCTCCAGCGGCGGCGTGCTGTCGCCGGGCAATGGCACGGGCAACGGCAACGGCGCGGGCAACGGCACCGGTACGATCACCGTTGGCGGCAACCTCACGCTGTCCCCGGGCAGCACGCTGGGCATCGATCTGGGCGCCACCGGCAGCGATACCGTGCAGGTCGGCGGCAGTGCGAATGTGGGCGGCAGCATTGTGCAGGTGAACACCATTTCGCCCAGCACCAGCTACCAGCAGGGCCAGCAGTACACCGTGATCAATGCCGCAGGTGGGTTGAACGGGCAGTTCGCTTCGGCGACCACGCCGTCGGCCTTCCTGACCATCACGCCGGTCTACACCGCCAACACCGCCAACCTGGAGATCGACGTGGCGCAGACTGCGGCCTTCACCAGCGTGGCCAACAGCCGCAACCAGTACAACACTGCGGCCGCACTGGACAGCCTGCCGCAGACGGGCTCGGCGCTGGGGCTGTACAACACGCTGCTGATGTACGACGCCGGCACCGCACGCGCGGCGTTCGACCAGCTTTCCGGCGAAGTGCATGCGGCCAGCCGTGCGGTGCTGCTGTACGACAACTACCTGGAAGAAGGCATCCGCCAGCGCCTGGGCAGCGAACTGCCGACCGTGCGCGGCGAGCGCGCTTCGGCCTGGCTGGCCGGCAGCGGCAAGGTGTTCAAGCAGGATGGCGATGGCAACGGTGACCAGATCCGTGCCAATCGCAATGCACTGATGGCCGGTGTGGACTGGCAGCTGGGCGAGCATGTGGTGCTGGGTGCGGCGGCCGGCAATGAGCGCCTGGACACGCGCCTGTACGATCGCAGCTCGCGCGCCCGCCTGCGTGGCAACACCTTCGGCCTGTATGCGCAGGGACAGTGGAACAACGGCTTCGCGGTCGGTGGCAGCGTGTCGCGCGGTGACTACCGTACGCGCACCACGCGCGAAGTGCCGCTGCTGGGCCAGACCCTGTACAGCCGCCAGGATTCGGACGTGACCATCGCCCAGGCCGAAGGCAGCTGGACCTGGACCCATGGCCGGACCCAATTGCAGCCGTACGTGCAGTTCACCCGGCACTGGGTCGACAGCGATCGTGCGGTGGAGCAGGGCGGTACGGCCGCGCTGGTGCTGGAAGGCGGCAAGGACACGCTCAATGTCAGCACGGTCGGCGTGCGTGGCCGTTGGGACGTGGGCAGCGGCGAGCGCTTCCCGGCGCAGCTGACCGTCGGCCTCGGCTGGCAGCACGCCTCCGGTGACACCGACGTGGCCAGCCGCAACCGCTTCGCGGTGGGCGGCAATGCCTTCGATGTCTACAGCGCGGTGATGGCCCGCAATGCGCTGGTCAGCCAGGTGGGCGTGGCGGTCGGCCTGGGCCGCAACAGCCAGCTGTCGATGTTCGTGCAGGGCCAGCATGGCGATGGTCGCCGCGATGTCGGCGGGCAGATCAACCTGCGCGTGGGCTTCTGAGGGGAGCAGGTCAACGAGGGATCCGCGCGCGGTGTGGATCCGGGCCAGGGCGGAGGGCTACACCCTCCGCTCCATCTCCACGGCGTCGATCCCGGCGCCGTGGCCATCGGCGATCACCCGTGTCAGCTGGAAGCCGAGGCCGGCGTAGAACCCTTGGGAGTGCTGGCTGGTGCTGAGCGTGATGCGCTTGATCGAGGGATCCGCTTCGGCCAGGCGCAGGCGTGCCAGCGCCAGTTCGCGGCCCAGCCCCTGCCGGTGCAGCGCGCGCTGCACCATGCCCCAGCAGAAACCGGCACGGCCGTCGCCGTATCGCGACAGGCCGCCACAGGCCACGATGCTGCCATCGCGCTCGATGACCTGGTATGCGCAGTCCGTGGCCTGTTCGCGCAGGAAGCGTTCAAAGTCGCTGCGCTCTTCGGGCGCGAAGTAGGTGGGTACGTTGCTGTCGAAAATCGACAGGCAGGCGCTGGCATCGGCGGGGTGGTACAGGCGGCATTTCATGAGGCCACGATAGACGATCGGCGGCAGGTCCAGGCCCTGCGTGGATTCACCTCCGGAATGCCATTCGCATGCCCCTTGCACCGAATCGCCGGCCAGCGTTGCGTACATCACCACGAAGCTCAGCTGCGGCGGTCTGTCCGCGCATGTCACGCATCTGGAGGAACAAGCCCCTCTGGCTGGCTCTTATTAACATCTGACGCTGCCGACGCCAAGGAGCGCGGTGCACTGCGGGA
>NZ_LLXV01000036.1 GCF_001431665.1 Stenotrophomonas beteli
CCACGAGGGGCTGCGCCGTTGGCTGGAAACTCAGTACCGCTTGATCCCCGGCACCGTGCAGCCTTCAATCTGCGCATGCGCCGACACCGCGTTCTCCTTCTCACCGCGCGCCAGCCGTGACTGCTCGATCGTCGCCCAGTGCCGGCGGCACAGCGGACCGGTCTTCGACCCCAGATCGACCGCCTTGCGCGCGAATGTCTCCGCCTGCGCCCACTGGCCCTGCAGCAGCGCCAGCTCGGCACGTTCCTGCAGCACTGCCGGGTCGTCGGCCACGATCTGCAACGCATGGTCCAGGCTGCTGGCCGCGCCGGCCAGATCGCTTGCCTGACGCTGCGCCTGCGCAGCCAGCCGCAGATCCTCCACCTGCGAATCACGCAGCGGTTGCACCGACAACTCCTTGTCGTCCGGACCCGCCGCCGCCTCCACCGCTGCCAGCCGCTGCGCCGGCGTGGTGGTGGCGACCGGCTTGACCACAGCAGGTGCGCTGCTCACGCAGGCGGCCAGGGCCAGGCTGAGTCCAGCCACGGACAGCGGGTGCAGCAGGTTTCGGATGTTCATCGGTTTCACCGGCTCGGAGGGGGAGTGGCCGCAGCCGGGGCTGCGGCAGGTTCTGCGGGCGGGTCCGGCTTGCGATCCAGGCCGAACCAGCTGCGCCAGCCCCCTCCCTCGCCTTCGGCGCCCTCCTGGGCCTCGGGCGAAACGGCGGGCGCACACGGCGCATAAGCGGGCGCATAGCCCACCACAAACGGGAAGCGGCGTGCACCGGGGCAGCCGTCGTCGGTGCTGTTGATACCCGTGGCCGCCACCGGCTGCCAGTCCAGCCCCTTGTTGCTGACCCGCAACGGCGCGCTCGGCAGGCGCTGGAAGATGCCTGACCACACCCGCATCGCGCCGGTGGCACCATACAGGCCGGCCTGCTCGTTCTGGTCGTTGCCGATCCAGATCACGGCCAGATGATCGCCGGTGTAGCCGGCATACCAGCTGTCGCGGCCATCGTTGGTGGTTCCGGTCTTGCCGGCCGGTTGCAGCCGGCCCAGCCCGTCGGCATTCAGGCGCTGCGCGGTACCGCTGGACACCACCTGCTGCAGGCCGACGCTGATCAGGTTGGCGGCGATCGAGTCGCCCTCCTGCGCCGGTGCCGGGGTCTTGTCATAGCGCTTGAGCAGCTTGCCCTGCGGATCGAGCACGCCACGCACCGCGTGCAGTGGCTGGATCTCGCCGCCGGACGCCAGGAACTGGTACAGCTGCGCCATCGCATACGGGCTCTGGTCGGTCGAGCCGAGGATCACCGCAGGGTTCGCTTCGGCCTTGATGCCAGCCAGCACGTGGATCAGCTGGGTCACGCGCTCGGGGCCGACCTGCATGCCCACGCGTACCGTGGCCTGGTTGTAGGAGTGGGCCAGCGCGTCGATCAGGCGCACGGTGCCATGGCTGCGGTTGTCCGCGTTGCCCGGGCTCCAGTTGCGGCCACGGCCGAGCTGCACCGTCACCGGCGAATCATCGACCCAGCTGGCCAGCGAGTAGCGATCCGGCTGCGCCAACGCCAGCAGGTACACGAACGGCTTGAGCAGCGACCCGACCGGGCGCTGCGCTTCGATGGCGCGGTTGAAGCCGACCTCGGAGACCTCACGGCTGCCGATCACCGCCAGCACGTCACCGTTGTGCACGTCGGTCAGCACCATGCCGGCCTGCAGTTCGGGGCGACGCTTGCTTTCCAGGGACTTGATGGTGCGGGTCACTGCGCCTTCGGCATAGGCCTGGGCAGACGGAGACATGCCGCTCATCACGCTCAGGCCGGCGCCCTGCAGCGCCGACTCCGGATAGTCATGGCCGAGCTGGCGGCGGACCAGGTCCACATAGGCCGGGAAGCGGTTGGCCGCCACCAGGCCCGGTGTCTTGGGCACGCCCAGCGGCGCCTTCAGGGCGCGCTGGTACTCGGCATCGTCGATCAGCGTGGCTTCGTGCAGCTTGCCCAGCACGAAGTTGCGGCGGTCCAGCGCGCGTTCGGGGTTGCGACGCGGATCATAGAACGAGGGCCCCTTCACCAGGCCGATCAGCAGTGCGATCTGTTCGGTTTCCAGCGACTGCAGGTCACGACCAAACCAGAATTCGGCGCCGGAGGACATGCCATGGATGGCCTGGCTGCCGCGCTGGCCCAGGTACACCTGGTTGAGGTAGGCCTCGAAGATGGTGCGCTTGTCATAGCGCGCCTCCATGATCAGCGCGTACAGCACTTCGTTGAACTTGCGGGTGACGGTCTGTTCCTTGCCGATGCCGAGCAGGCCGCTGCGCGCCAGCTGCTGGGTCAGCGTGGAAGCGCCCTGGCGGCTCTGGCCGCCCGAGCGCACGGTCACCCACACCGCGCGCGCGATGCCGGACAGGTCGATGCCGTGGTGGCGGTTGAAGTCCTTGTCCTCCACCGCCTGCAGGCCGGTCACCAGCAGGTCCGGCGCCTCATCCATGCGGATCAGGCGGCGTTCTTCCTGCTTCTGGCCGTACAGCGTGGCAATGCGTGCCGGGTCCAGCCGCGCAGCCTTCAGTGCCTTGCGGCTGTCGGCATCGCGCAGCGAGGCCACGCCACCGTTGGCCAGCGACAGTTCCACCCGGCGCGGGGCCACCCGGCCATCGACATCGTTGTAACCACGGCTGGAGATGACAAAACGCCCGCCGCTCACCGCATAGGTGGCCGGCTCCTTGCCCTGCCCGTCATCACGGTAGGCCGAGGCGGCCAGTTCGGTCTTCAGCGTGGCCGCGTCCATCGCCTTGCCCGGCGCAAGGACCAGCGGGCGCGCGTAGACCCGTGTCGGGATCTGCCAACGCAGCTCGCCGAAGCGCTGGGTCACCTGTTGGTTCAGGTACAGCGTGTACGGAATCAGGAAGCCCAATCCCAGCGCGACCGCCGCCATGCTCCAGGTGATCAGCCGGCGCCGCCACAGCGGGCCAGCGTCCTGCGGGTCGTCGTCGAAATCGTCGATGTCGTCGGAATCGTAGCGTCGGGGCACGGGAATGCGAGAATGTAAGGTCTGGCGAGTCTACCCCAGCCACTGCGGCTGGCGGATTCTCCCCGATTCCCCTGCTTAAGCTGGAGTTGCAACCGGATGGCGATGTCCCTGGCCGAGATCCGATACCTGATCAACCGCCTGAGCGGCCTGGCCCGGCGCAGTCTGGCCAGCCTGCGCACCCGTGGCTGGCGGGCGACTTGGCAACGGATCCGCGTCCATACCCAGCGCGCCGTCCCGGCTCCGCGCACGCCGCTGTACCTGCCACCGGCCCAGGCGTTCGCGCCGTTCGCGGTGCCGTTCAGCGAAACACCGGTGGTGAGCATCATCATCCCGGTCTACAACCACGTCGGGCACACCCTGGCCTGCCTGCGCGCGCTGGCGGCGCATCCGCCGGCCGCCGCGTGCGAGATCCTGGTCGTGGATGACGGCAGCAGCGATGCCACCGCGCAGTGGATGCCGCAGGTGGCCGGGCTGCGCTATGAAGTGCGCGCGCACAACAGCGGCTTCATCGACGCCTGCAACGATGGCGTGTCACGCGCACGCGGCCGCTACGTGGTGCTGCTCAACAACGATACGGTGCCGCAGCCGGGCTGGCTCGATGCGCTGCTGGACACCTTCGGCAGCGTGCCCGACGCCGGCCTGGTCGGCAGCCAGCTGCTGTACCCGGACGGCCGCCTGCAGGAATCGGGCGGGGTGATCTTCGCCGACGGCAGCGGCTGGAGCTATGGCCGCTTTGAGGCTGCCGACGACCCGCGCTTCGCCAGCCTGCGCGACGTCGATTACTGCTCCGGTGCCGCCGTGATGCTGCCGCGTGCGCTCTGGCAACAGCTGGGCGGCTTCGATACCCGCTACAGGCCGGCCTACTACGAAGACACCGATCTGGCCTTCAGCGTGCGCGCACAGGGCCTGCGGGTACTGGTGCAGCCGGCCAGCCGGGTGATCCACGATGAAGGCACCAGCAATGGCACCGACACTGGCAGCGGGGTGAAGGCCTACCAGGTGCGCAACCAGGCCATCTTCGCGGCCAAGTGGGCGGCTGAGCTGGCCCGCCAGCCGGCGGTCGGTGCAGTGCCCTCGCCGTCACTGCTGCTGCGTGGCCGCCGCCAGGTGCTGATCCTGGACGAAGAAGTCCCGCAGCCGGACCGCGATTCCGGCTCGCTGCGCCAGGTCAATCTGATCCGCCTGCTGCTGCAGGGCGGTGCCCATGTGGTATTCGTGCCGACCCGGCGCGAGCATGCCGGTGCCGCCACTGAAGCGCTGCAGCGGATGGGCGTGGAGGTGTGGTACGCCCCCTTCCTGGACGGTGTGGCCGGCTGGCTGCGCAGCCACGGCTCGCGGTTCGACGTGGCGATGCTGGTGCGCCATCACGTTGCCCACGAGTGCCTGCCGCTGCTCAAGCGTTACGCCCCGCAGGCACGCACCGTGTTCGATACCGTCGACCTGCACTACCTGCGCGAACGCCGCGGCGCCGAAGTAGCCGGCGATGCAACCCTGCTGCGTGCGGCCGAGCGCACGCGCAGCAGCGAGCTTGCGGTCATGGAGCAGTGCGACATCACCGTACTGGTCAGCGCGGCCGAGCGCGAGCAGCTGCAGGCCGATGCACCCGGCGTGCGCGTGGAGCTGATCTCCAACCTGCACGAAGTGGCCGGTGCCGGCGCACCTTACAGCCAGCGCCACGACCTGGTCTTTGTCGGCGGCTTCCGCCACCCGCCGAACCTGGACGGCATGACCTGGTTCATCGGCGAGGTGTTCGGACGCATCCGCGAGCGACTGCCGGAGGTGCGCCTGCACTGCATCGGCGCGGCGGCACCGGATGCATTGCTGGCGCTGGCCGAGCGCCAGCCTGGCGTGCAGATGCACGGATTCGTCGAGGACATCACGCCCTACATGGACGGTGCGCGCATCGCCATCGCGCCGCTGCGTTTCGGCGCCGGCGTGAAGGGCAAGATCAATCTGAGCATGGCCCACGGCCAACCGGTGGTGGGCACCACCTGCGCGGTCGAAGGCATGCACCTGCATCCCGGCCAGGACGTCCTGGTGGCCGACGATGCCGCCGGCTTCGCCGAGGCGGTGGTGCGCCTGTACCGGGACCCGCAGCTGTGGCAGCAGCTGTCCGATGCCGGCCTGGCCAATGTTGCCGAGCATTTCTCGCTCGATGCCGCCCGCGCGACCGTACAGCGGGTGTTCTTCGCCTAATCGGCGGGCGCGCCGGCGCGGCGCAGGCGTTCTTCGAAGGCGGGCAGCTCGGCCAGATCCGGTTGCAGTTGGCGGGCCTGCTCGACGGCGTGGCCCGCGAACGCCACATCACCGCTGCCCAGCCGCTCGCTGCCGATCGCCAGCCAGCGCTGGGCCAGCCGCAGGCGCGCAGACGGCAGGCCAGAGGCGGTCGGCGACAAGGTCTGCCAGGCCTGCAGGCAGGCCCCGGCGGCCTGGACGCGGTTCTGCCGCAGGTTGTCGTCATAGCAGCGACGGCTGGCGGGCAGCAGGCGCGCGGCGGCCGCCTTCACCCGTGCGTCCCGGGGTGCCAGCGACTGTGCCTCGCGCAGCGCGTCGAACGCACTGTGGCCGGGCGGACTGATCCATTGACCGGCGGCCTCGGCGCGCTCGATCCTGCGCAGGTGGTCGCGCAGCTGGCGCTCACGCTGGGCAGTGCCCAGCCGGGGCTGCTGCAATGCGTGCTGGGCCTGCTGCGCGCGTGACAGTCGCTGTGCCAGCTGCTGCTGTGCCGCCGGGGACGCACCCAGTGCCGCCGCCAGCGCCGCATCGCGTTGCGCGGCCTCGAACTGGAAGTCATTGGCCAGCGTCTGGCTGCGCGCCAACACCGCCTGCAGCGTCTGCTCGCGGCCGCGCTGGGCGTTGGCATCGTCCGGTGCCGCCGCCAGCACAGCCAGGAAAGCCTCGGCCGCCACCTCCAGCTGCCGCCGCCGCAAGGCGCGATGTGCCTGCTGCAACCGCTGGTCCATGGCCCGCGCCAGCGTTTCCTGGCTGGCCGGTAGATCGGCATGCCCGGCGTCGAACTGGCGTGCGCGCAGCAGCATCGCCGCCGACTCGGCCAGCGCCCCGCGCGCAGCGCGCGCACGCGCCTGCTGCAGCAGATCGCTCAGTGCGTCCTCGCGCCCTTCCAGGGCCGGCAGGTTGTCCGGTTGCAGGGCCAGGATGCGCTGGAACAAGGGCAGCGCACTGCTGTCGCCGTCATCCAGCCGCCCCGCCGCGAAGGCGTTGCGCGCCTGCGCCAGCAACGCGCCGATACCGACGCCCGCACTGCGCCGCGCCTGCAGCTGGTGCGCCACGTCATCGCCCTCTGCCTGCGGCACCTGCAGTTCGCGGGCCAACGCCAGCGCCTGTGCGCTGCCTTCCAGGTCGTCGCGCTGCAGGCGGTCACGCGCCTGCTGCAGCGCCGCCGCCCCGGTACGCGCCAGGCCCTGCCGTGCCTGCAGGCGATCACCATCGAGCGCCAGCGCGGCCTGGTAGCGCTCGCGCGCACCACTGCCATCGGCCTGGCTCAGGCGCCCTGCGGCCAGTGCACGGTCCCCTTCGGCCAGCAGTTGTTCAATCTGCGGCTCATCCCAGAACCAGTCGGCCAGCGGTCCGCGCAGCAGCACCAGCAGTACGAACACGGCCACCGCCGCGACCAGCGCCCAGCGCCAGACCCGGCGCGCATGGCGTGCCTGCAGCCACCACCAACGGCCTTCGCGGCGGACGCGGTCCAGCGCAGGATGTTCAGCGCCATGCGGGCGATGCGGAGGCTCGCGTTCCATGCGTGCAGGGTAGCCGGGGCAGCGTGAAGCTCAGCCGAGGCGACGCGCCTCGCTCACGCCCGGCAGCGCATCCAGCTTGCCCAGCAGGGTCGACAACTGGCCGTAGTCGCTCACCTTCAGGCGCAGGCGCAGGTGCGCCCGGCCGCTGTTGCGCACGTTGTCGCTATGGATATCGAGCACGTAGGCGTCTTCCTGGGCGATCAGGTTGGTGATGTCTTTCAGCAGCCAGCGGCGGTCGACGGCGTCGACCACCACGTCCACCTCGTAGCCACCGCCGGCCTGGCCCCACTCCACCGGCAGGATGCGCTGCGGGCTGGTGGCCGCCAGGCGGGCCAGCGCGGCACAGTCTGCACGGTGCACGGTGACACCCCGGCTACGGGTCAGGTAGCCGACGATCGGTTCGCCGGCCACTGGCTGGCAGCAGCGCGCCAGCTGCACCAGCAGATTGCCTACGCCCTGCA
Source organism: Stenotrophomonas beteli (assembly GCF_001431665.1). Lineage (GTDB taxonomy): Bacteria > Pseudomonadota > Gammaproteobacteria > Xanthomonadales > Xanthomonadaceae > Stenotrophomonas > Stenotrophomonas beteli. The sequence continues at coordinate 7,222 of NZ_LLXV01000036.1, forward strand.
CGGTGAACTTGGACTTGCCCAGGTTCTCGCGGCGCGCGGTCGGGCGCGGCAGGGCCGGTGCCGGTGCCGGTTGGCTGGCCGCACGCTCTGCCTCCAGCAGCGCCCGGCTGACCTGGTTGGGGCCGGTATCGCCCAGCGCCACCTGGATGTACAGGTCATCGACGCTGTCGGCGTGGAATTTCTTCGCCGCCAACGCCAGGTCCGAGTGCTGCAGCCCCAGTCGCTTGAGTTCGCGTTCCAGCAGCTCGCGCCCGGCCTGCACGTTGCGCGCGCGGTCCAGCTTGTGGAACCAGCTGCGTACCTTCTCGCGCGAGCGGTTGCTGGCCAGGAAGCCCAGCGCCGGCATCAGCCAGTCGCGGCGCGGGTCGGCCTCCTTGCCGGTGAGGATCTCCACGCGGTCGCCGCTGCGCAGGCGATAGGTCAGCGGCACGATGCGGCCATTGACCTTGGCCCCGCGGCAACGATGGCCGACCATGGTGTGCACCTGGTAAGCGAAATCGAGCGGAGTGGCGCCCTGCGGCAGGTCCAGCACCTCGTCCTTCGGGCTCAACGCATAGACGCGGTCTTCGGTCAGTTCGGCATCGAGCGCGCCGGCCAGTTCGTTGCCCTGCCCGTCCTGGGCCTGCTCCAGCAGCTGGCGCATCCAGGTGATCTTGCGATCGAAGGCCTTTTCCGCGCCCTTGCCGCCTTCCTTGTACTTCCAGTGCGCGGCCACACCCAGCTCGGCCTGCGAGTGCATCTCATGGGTGCGGATCTGCACTTCGATGGTGCGCCCTTCCGGGCCGACCACGGCGGTATGCAGCGAACGGTAGTCATTGGCCTTGGGCCGCGCGATGTAGTCGTCGAACTCGCTCGGTACCGGCGCCCACAGCGCATGCACCACCCCCAGCGCGGCATAGCAGGCGGCAACGTCGTCGACCATCACCCGCACCGCGCGGATGTCATACAGCTGGTCGAAGGCCAGCCGCTTCTTCTGCATCTTCCGCCAGATGCTGTAGATGTGCTTCGGGCGGCCACTGACTTCGGCCTTGATGCCCTGCGCGACCAGCTCGCGCGACAACACCTTCTTGACGTTCTCGACGTAGCGCTCGCGGGCGATGCGGGTTTCGTCCACCTCACGCGCGATGCGCCGGTAGGTTTCCGGTTCCAGGTGGCGGAACGCCAGGTCCTCCAGCTCCCACTTCAGCTGCCAGATGCCCAGGCGGTTGGCCAGGGGCGCGTGGATGTCGCGGGTGAGCTGGGCCAGCGCCCGGCGCTGCTCCTCGTCCAGCTTGTCGGCCGCCCGCATGCGCGCCAGTTGCCGGGCCAGCAGGATCGGCACCACGCGCAGGTCGCGGATGATCGCCAGCAACAGCCGGCGCAGGCCTTCGCTGTTGCGTCCCGCTTCGCGCCCGGCGTGCAGCGCCCACACCGGATCGGCCGCATCCTGGCCATCGAGCAGGCCCACCACGGCGGCCTTGTGTGCGCCCAGCGGCAACTGCTCCAGGCTGGCGCGCAGGCCGGGCAGATCGAACAGCAGTGCGGCGACCACCGCGCCTTCGTCGGCCGACAGCATCGCCAGCGCATCGAGCGTGTCACCCAGCACCGACCAGCTGGCACGCATCTGCGGGTCGCATTCCGGCGCCTGCCAGTGCTCGCGCAGGGCCTGGCGCAGCGGAGCAGGCAGCACCGCTGCCGAGGGACGGTTCAACAAGGCATCCAGGCCGGGGACGGAAGCGCGGTTCACAGCATCGAGCAGGCAAGACAGAGGCCCCTACACTAGCGCCGGCGCCGTTCAGGGACAATCACTGCGGCCACCATCACCCGGCATGAAGACATGCCGCTACACTCGCCGACACACCCAGGAGAGACCTGCCATGCCTTCGATTGCCCCGCGCGTCCGCTCACGGCTGCTGGCCTGTGCCGCCGTGCTGCTGTCCCTGTCCGCGCCCGCACTGGCCCAGCGCACGGTGGAGGGCGATCTGCAGCAGCAGATGTCGCCGGCCGAGTTCCAGGCTGCCGGCCTGGACAAGCTCAGTGCCGCCGAACTGGCCTCGCTCAACCGCTGGCTGCAGGGCAAGGTGCAGGCCGCCACCACCCAGGCCGTCGCCACCGCACGCGAGGAAGGCCGCCAGGAAGTGATCAAGAAGAACCGCGGCTTCTTCGACTTCGGCAGTGACGAGCCGATCGAAAGCACGTTGCAGGGCGAGTTCCGCGGCTTCGCCAAGGGCCGGCGCTATGTGCTGCAGAACGGGCAGGAATGGGAGCAGGTGGACGCGACCCAGTTCTCCGGCAGCGCCAGGCAGGCGCCGAAGGTGAGCATGCGCCCGGGCCTGATCGGCGTGTGGTACATGAAAGTGGACGGCGTGAACGTGCAGCCGAAGGTGCGCCGCGCCAAGTAATGCCGCCGCCGTCCTGTAGCGCCGGAATCATGCCTGGCGCAGTGCCGCGACCCGCTGCGCCAGTTTCTTCGCCGAGATCCCGGTACGCGCACCCAGCTCCTGGGCGAACAGCGATACCCGCAGTTCTTCCAGGTCCCAGCGCAACGCCTGCCACTGCGGCCGCTCACGCAGTCCCTGCTGTTCGCCGGCGGCCAGCGCCTCCAGGAACGGATGCAGTTCGAGCATCCTGGCCTGGTCGCGGGGCGGGTCACGCTTGGCGCGCTCGGTGCGCAGGATCATCGCCTTCAGGTAGCGCGGGTACTGCGCCAAGGCATCGGCCGGGGTGTCACGCAGGAAGCCAGGATGGATCAACCCGGCCAGCTGCGCTTCCATGTCGTCCAGGTTGCCACGCGCCCAGCCCATCAGCGGTGCTTCCAGCATCGGCTTGAGTTCGGCCACCAGCGCCAGGATGCTCTCGGCCAGCTTCAGCCGCGACATCGCCTCGCCGAACAGGGCCTTGGCGGCATGCTCGCGACGCTGCTCGAAGGCCGCCGCATCGCGGATGTCCTCCAGCCCCTCGGCCAGCACGGCATTCATCGCCGCATCGACCAGGTCACCGCGCAGGCGCTCCTGCGATTCAATCGCTGCGTACAACAGGCCGGTCTTGGCGCCGACCGGCAACTGCTTGCGGGCCTGCTTGACCTTCTCGGCCAGGGCGATTTCCAGCAGGCGGCGCACACCCCGTGGATGGGCCTCCTGTGCCTGCTGGCGGTCGGCGAAGATGCGCAATGCCACGCTGTCGCCCTCGTCCAGCAGCGCCGGATAGGCCGGCACGCCTGCTTCGCCAGGCACCTGCAACGGAATCGGCGTGGCCGGGAAGCTGCGCAGCCCATCGGCCGCCATCTCGCGCCCGGCACGTGCGGCAAAGGCATCGCCGGCGCGGCCGCCGAATTTCGCGCGCAACGCATCCAGGTCGCGCGAGGTCGCCAGCACCTTGCCCTGCTCGTCGCGCAGGCGCAGGTTCATGTGCAGGTGCGGTTCGATCGACGCCGGCTCGAAGTCAGTGGCCGCTACGGTGGCGCCCGTTGCGCGTGACAGGAAGCGCGCCAGTTCACCGGTGATGGCATCGGCGCTGGGCTGCGGAAACGCTTCGAAGAAGGCTCGCGCGAAGTCCGGTGCCGGTACGTAGTTGCGGCGCATCGCCTTGGGCAGGCTGCGGATCAGGGCCGAGGCCTTGTCGGCCACGAAGCCCGGCGCCAGCCAGCCCAGCTGCACCGGGTCCAGTGCGTTGAGCAGGTGCAGCGGCACGTCCAGGGTCACGCCATCGTCGTCCGCGCCCGGCTCGAAACGGTAGTGCAGTGGCAACCGCGCCTGGCCCAGCGCCAGGTACTTCGGGTAGCGTTCCTGCTCGCTGCCCTCGCCGGGCAGCAGATCGGCCAGGCTCCAGTGCAGGGCCTTGCGCTGTTCCGGTGGCAGTGCCTTCCACCATGTATCCAGGCCTGCGGCCGAATGGATCTGCGGCGGCACCCGGTCCAGGTACCAGCGCGCCTGCCAGTTGTCATCGGCGACGATGCCGGCCCGGCGCAGCTTGGCCTCCTCCTCGCGGGCGACCTCCAGCACCTTCTGGTTGTCGGCCACGAAGCTGGCGCGGGTGTTGATCTCGCCGGTCACCAGCGCCTGGCGCACGAAGATGTCGTGGGCCTCCACCGGCTCGATGCGGCCGTAGTGCACCGGCTTCTTCGGCGCCAGTACCAGCCCGAACAGGCTGATCTGCTCGGACGCCAGCACCTGGCCCTGCGCGCGCGACCAGTGCGGGTCGAAGTGCTTGCGCAGCAGCAGGTGCGGCAGCTCGGCGATCACCCAGTCCGGCTCGATCGCGGCCAGGGTCATGCCCCACACCTTCTGCGTATCCAGCAGGTTGGCCGCCAGCAGCCACGGCGGCGGCCGCTTGGACAGGGCCGAACCCGGGAACGGCAGGAAACGACGCTGGCGCGGCGCCTGGAAATCGCCTTTCTCGGTGCGGTGGCCGATCTGCGTCGGCAGGCCCGCCACCAGCGCCCGGTGCAGGGTCTGGTAGGCGGCAGCGCGGACGCGCTCACTGAAACCGCCGCCGGCGGGCGCCTGTTCCTTCTGTGCGCGCACGGCCACCGGCGCCGGCGCCGCTTCGGCCTTGCCTTCGCGGGCCAGGCGCGCGGCGCGGTGCAGCTGGCCACGCGTGGCTTTCACTGCGGCCGCGTCATCGCGCGCCGCAGCCGGCGCACTGCTGCCGGCCAGCAACGGCGCCATCGAGGCCTCGCTGGCCTCTTCCTTCCAGCTCAGTTCCTCGCACAGCAGGCGCAGCTGGCGATGCAGCTCGCGCCACTCGCGCATGCGCAGGAAGCCGAGGAAATGACGGCCGCACCAGTCGCGCAGCTTGGACTGGGTCAGGTCTTCATGGGCTTGACGGTAGGCATCCCACAGGCGCAGCACGCCAACGAACTCGGAACGACCATCGGCGAACTGCGCATGCGCGCTGTCGGCCGCACCGCGTGCTTCGGGCGGACGTTCGCGCGGGTCCTGGATGCCCAGGAACGAGGCGATCACCAGCATCGGCCGCAGGCAGCCGGCGGCCTGCGCGGCGACCAGCATGCGCGCCAGCTTCACGTCCACCGGCAGGCGTGCCATCTGCTTGCCGATGGTGGTCATGCGCCGCTCGGCGTCGATCGCACCCAGTTCGGTCAGCTGCTGCCAGCCATCGGCCACCGCACGCTCGTCCGGCGCTTCCAGGAACGGAAACTCCTCGATGCGGCCCAGGCCCAGCTGCAGCATGCGCAGGATCACCCCGGCCAGGCTGGAGCGGCGGATTTCCGGATCGGTGAACGCCGGCCGCGCCTGGAAATCGGCTTCGGCGTACAGGCGGTAACAGATGCCCTCGGCGATACGACCGCAGCGGCCCTTGCGCTGGTTGGCGCTTGCCTGCGAGATCGGCTCGATGTGCAGGCGGTCCAGCTTGTTGCGCGGGCTGTAGCGCTTGACGCGGGCGAAGCCCGGATCGACCACGTAACGGATGCGCGGCACCGTCAGCGAGGTTTCGGCCACGTTGGTGGCCAGCACGATGCGCCGGTTCGGGCCCGGGTTGAATACCCGGTCCTGGTCCTGGTTGGACAGGCGCGCGTACAGCGGCAGCACCTCGGTATTGCGGTACCTGCGCCGTTCCAGCGACTGATGCGCATCGCGGATCTCGCGCTCGCCGGGCAGGAAGATCAGCACATCACCGCGTGCATCCAGGCGGGTGATCTCGTCGATGGCCGACACGATGGCGTCGTTGACGGTGCGTTCGCCCTGGTCTTCGCCCTCGCCTTCCAGCGCGCGGTAGCGCACTTCCACCGGGTAGGTACGGCCTTCGACGCTGATCACCGGCGCATTGTCGAAATGCTGGGCGAAGCGTTCGGTGTCGATGGTGGCCGAGGTGACGATCAGCTTCAGGTCAGGGCGCTTGCGCAGCAGCTGCTTCAGGTAGCCCAGCAGGAAGTCGATGTTGAGACTGCGCTCGTGCGCCTCGTCGACAATGATCGTGTCGTAGTTCGACAGCCAGCGGTCGCTGGCGATCTCCGCCAGCAGGATGCCGTCGGTCATGAACTTGATGCGGCTGTCGTCGCTGACCTTGTCGTTGAAGCGCACCTGGTAACCCACCAGCTGGCCCAGTTCACTCTGCAGTTCCTGTGCGACACGGCTGGCCACCGCACGTGCGGCAATCCGTCGCGGCTGCGTGCAACCGATCATGCCGGCCTGGCCACGGCCCGCGGCCAGGCACAGTTTCGGCAGCTGGGTGGTCTTGCCCGAGCCGGTTTCACCAGCAATCACCACGACCTGGTGGTCGCGGATCAGCCCGATGATGGCGTCGGCTTCACGCGCAATCGGCAGCTGCGGGTCCAGAGTAATGGACGGCTGTTGCTGCGCCCGTACCTGCCGGCGCTGCACAGACGCCTGCAAGGCCTGCTCGAAGGTGGCGGCCAGTGCCGCATCCTGTGGCTTGGCCTGGCAACGCGAGAGCATCCCCAGCAAACGGCCCCGGTCGCGGCTCATGGCGCCGTCGATGGCGGCGCGCTGTTGGCGCAGGCGGGGCGATGGATTTTTATCGATAGAGTTCATCAATCGGTTCGTTCAAAACTTTGAAAGCGACCAGTCATCACGACCGGTTTATTGTGAAGGCCAACGATTCCACAAGGAGGAACCCCATGGCGAAGACCAAGAGCACGACCAAGGCCAAGACCGGCAAGCAGAAGCTTGCAGCGGCGGCACCGTCGGCGCCGAACATCGATATCGGGATCACCCAGGGCGACCGCAAGAAGATCGCCGACGGTCTGTCGCGTTTCCAGGCTGACGCGTTCACGCTCTACCTGAAGACGCACAACTTCCACTGGAACGTGACCGGGTCGATGTTCAACTCGCTGCACACCATGTTCGAGACGCAGTACACCGAGCAGTGGGCGGCACTGGACGACGTGGCCGAGCGCATCCGCGCGCTGGGCTTCAATGCCCCGGGCTCCTACCGGGAATTTGCTGCGCTGACCTCGATCGCCGAGGAACCGGGCCTGACCGACAGTGCGGACTGGCGTGAAATGGTACGCCAGTTGGTGGTCGCCAACGAAGCAGTCTGCCGTACGGCACGTGAAGTGCTGGAGGTGGCGGCCAAGGGCGACGACGCCCCGACCGAGGATCTGATGACCCAGCGCCTGCAGACCCACGAGAAGTACGCGTGGATGCTGCGCTCCCTGCTGCAGTAAGGGTTGAGGGGGCTTCGGCAGGGCTGCGCCCTGCACCCGCAGAGGCAACTGCCACGGCAACGGCAACAGCCGGAGCAAAAGCGGGTTTCCTGTGGGTTGGCGGGGTAGGTCCGGTTGCGGGGGACGCCGTGAATACGTCCATGTAGGCTCGGTCGCGCCATCCATGGCGCTCACGCCCCCGCAACCGGACCCACCCCGCCTTCGACAGTTTTCCGCGATCTGCCAGCAAAGCCATTGGGGTCAGATCCGTTTTCCGCAGGAAAACGGGATCTGACCCCATTTTGTTTGTCGATATCTGACAGATTTCATCCACGCATGGTGGATCTACCCGCCACCGGGCCAGGTCTGGGGGAGAGCCCCCTGAGTCAGGGGGCGGACGCGAAGCGGCGGGGGTCTGGGAGCTGGTAAGTGGGGCCCCGCGTTTCGCGCAGCGAAGCGTGGGAGCGGCAGCGCGCATGCGATGGCGCGTTCCCAGGGCGCAGCCCTGCCGACGCCCGCCGGGGTAAACTAACCGGATGGCTTCCCGTCCCGCGCACGACCTGCTTCAACGCGTCTTTGGTTACGACGATTTCCGTGGTCCGCAGCAGGACATCGTGGAGCATGTGGCTGCCGGTCACGATGCCCTGGTGCTGATGCCCACCGGCGGCGGCAAGTCGCTGTGCTACCAGGTGCCGGCCCTGCTGCGTGACGGTTGCGGCATCGTCATCTCGCCATTGATCGCGCTGATGCAGGACCAGGTCGAAGCCCTGCGCCAGCTCGGCGTGCGCGCCGAGTACCTGAACTCGACGTTGGATGCCGAGACCGCTGGCCGCGTCGAGCGCGAACTGCTCGCCGGCGAGCTGGACATGCTCTATGTCGCCCCCGAGCGGCTGCTGACCGGCCGCTTCCTGTCGCTGCTGTCGCGCAGCCACATCGCCCTGTTCGCCATCGACGAAGCACACTGCGTGTCGCAGTGGGGCCATGATTTCCGCCCCGAGTACCGCCAGTTGACGGTGCTGCACGAGCGCTGGCCGCAGATTCCGCGGATCGCACTGACCGCCACTGCCGACCCGCCGACCCAGCGCGAGATCGCCGAGCGCCTCGATCTGCAGGAAGCGCGTCACTTCGTCAGTTCCTTCGACCGCCCCAACATCCGCTATACCGTGGTGCAGAAGGACAACGCCCGCAAGCAGCTGACCGACTTCCTGCGCGGCCACCGTGGCGAGGCCGGCATCGTCTACTGCATGTCGCGGCGCAAGGTGGAGGAAACCGCTGAATTCCTCTGCGGCCAGGGCTTCAACGCCCTGCCCTACCATGCCGGCCTGCCGCCGGAGGTGCGGGCCAACAACCAGCGCCGCTTCCTGCGCGAGGACGGCATCGTGATGTGCGCCACCATCGCCTTCGGCATGGGCATCGACAAGCCGGACGTTCGCTTCGTTGCGCACACCGACCTGCCCAAATCGATGGAGGGCTACTACCAGGAGACCGGCCGCGCCGGCCGCGATGGCGAAACCGCCGAAGCGTGGCTGTGCTACGGCCTGGGCGATGTGGTGCTGCTCAAGCAGATGATCGAGCAGTCCGAGGCCGGCGAAGAACGCAAGCAGCTGGAACGGGCCAAGCTCGATCATCTGCTGGGCTACTGTGAATCCATGCAGTGCCGTCGCCAGGTGCTGCTGGCCGGCTTCGGTGAGACCTATCCGCAGCCCTGCGGCAACTGCGACAACTGCCTGACCCCACCGGCTTCGTGGGATGCCACCATTGCCGCGCAGAAGGCGCTGAGCTGCGTCTACCGCAGTGGCCAGCGCTTCGGCGTCGGCCACCTGATCGACATCCTGCGCGGCAGCGAGAACGAGAAGATCAAGCAGCAGGGCCACGACAAGCTGAGCACCTATGGCATCGGCCGCGATCTGGATGCACGCACCTGGCGCAGCGTGTTCCGCCAGCTGGTGGCCGCCAGCCTGCTGGAAGTGGACAGCGAGGGTCACGGTGGCCTGCGCCTGACCGATGCCAGCCGCGCAGTGCTGACCGGCCGCCGCCAGATCAGCATGCGCCGCGATCCGGCCAGCAGCACCACCGGGCGCGAGCGCAGTGCGCAGCGCACCGGCCTGTCGGTGCTGCCGCAGGACCTGGCCCTGTTCAACGCCCTGCGCGGCCTGCGTGCCGAACTGGCCCGCGAGCAGAACGTGCCGGCCTTCGTGATCTTCCACGACAGCACCCTGCGCAACATCGCCGAACAGCGCCCGACCAGCCTGGACGAACTGGCCCGGGTCGGTGGCATTGGCGGCACCAAGCTGAGCCGCTACGGCCCGCGCCTGGTCGAGATCGTGCGCGAAGAGGGCTGACGGTATCGCGTTGCCGCGCTGCGCGGCCGTCGCGCGGGGTGCCCACTGCGCCCGGGCGCCCCTGTAGAGCCGAGCCCACGCTCGGCGGCCCCTGCGCGAACAGCAGCCGAGCGCGGGCTCGGCCCTGCATTGGTGCAGGTCCAATCTTGAACACGCCATTCAGCAACAAGTGCATCCGCGCCCGCTTGCGGCTAAATTGACGCCATGTCCCTCGCCTCGACCCTGCTGCGTGTCGTGCTCATGCTCAGCCTGTTGCTCAACGGGCTGAACGCGGCCATGGCCAGTGGCCACGAGGACAGGGGGCGGGTGGCGCACGCCGTTGCCGCCACTGTTGATGGCGGCACCCCCGACTGCCACCACCACGCCGGCATGCAGGCCGATCCGGCCCCGCAGGCCCAGGCCCCGGCCCACGACGCCCACTGCCAGATCAAGGACTGCGTGCGCAGCTGTGCCCAGCACCCGTTGCTGGTCGTGCAGCCGTTGCCGTACCTGGCGGGCCCCGGCCTGTCGCTGGCCCCGCAGCCGATGCCGGCCAATGGCCGCCCGGCGCCGCCACTGCCGCCGATCTCGCGCCCTCCCATCGGTTGATTCCCCACGCAGCGTGCGCACTGCGCACCGGAGCCGGCGGCCTGCCGGCGTCTTTCCGTGTCTGGAGTCATCCTCATGAATACCCGTAATCCCCCCGGCCCGGGCGCCCTGCCCATGCCGTCGCGCCGCCTGTTCGTACAGGGGCTGGCCGCCGGTGGCGTGGTCGCCGGCATTGCTGCCGTCGGCGTGCCGCAGCGCGCGCTTGCCGCGGCCACTGCCACCCCACGCCTGGCCGGCGCCCCGGCCGTGCTCAGCGATACCCGCATCGAACTGGCCATCGGCGAATCGCTGGCCAATTTCACCGGCCGTACCCGACCGGCGATCACCGTCAACGGCTCGCTGCCGGCACCGATCCTGCGCTGGCGCGAAGGCCAGACGGTGGATCTGTTCGTGCGCAACACCCTGGACCGCCACCCGACCTCGATCCACTGGCACGGCATCCTGCTGCCGGCCAACATGGACGGCGTGCCCGGCCTGAGCTTCAACGGCATCGGCCCCGGCGAGACCTACCACTACCACTTCGACCTCAAGCAGTCGGGCACCTACTGGTACCACAGCCACTCGATGTTCCAGGAGCAGGCCGGCCTGTACGGCGCGCTGATCATCGACCCGGCCGAACCGGCGCCCTATCACCACGACCGCGAGCACGTGATCATGCTCTCGGACTGGACCGACCTGGATCCGGGCGCACTGTTCCGGCGCATGAAGAAGCTCGCCGAGCACGACAACTACTACAAGCGCACGCTGCCGGATTTCCTGCGTGACGTGAAGCGCGATGGCTGGTCGGCCGCGCTGTCCGACCGCGGCATGTGGGGGCGGATGCGGATGACGCCCACCGACATCTCCGACATCAACGCGCACACCTACACCTACCTGATGAACGGCACCGCGCCGGCCGGCAACTGGACCGGGCTGTTCCGCAGCGGCGAGAAGGTGCTGCTGCGCTTCATCAACGGCGCCTCGATGACCTACTTCGACGTGCGTATTCCCGGCCTGAAAATGACCGTGGTCGCCGCCGACGGCCAGTACATCCATCCGGTCAGCATCGACGAGTTCCGCATCGCTCCGGCCGAGACCTACGACGTGCTGGTCGAGCCCAGCGGCCAGGACGCGTTCACCATCTTCTGCCAGGACATGGGCCGCACCGGCTTCGCCGCCGGCACCCTGGCGGTGCGCCACGGGCTGCAGGCCCCGATACCCGCGCGTGACCCACGCCCGTTGCTGACGATGAGCGACATGGGCCATGACATGGGCGCGGGTGGCCATGCTGGCCACGACATGGCCGCGATGAAGGGCATGGAAGGCGGCTGCGGCGCCAGCATGGGCCACGGTGCGCACGGCGGTGGCGATGCTGCCGGCAAGGCACCGAGGCACCCGGCCAGCGAGCGCAACAACCCGCTGGTGGACATGCAGAGCTCGGCTACCGGACCGAAGCTGGACGACCCCGGCATCGGCCTGCGCGACAATGGCCGCCAGGTGCTGACCTACGGCGCGATGCGCAGCCTGTTCGAAGACCCGGATGGACGTGAACCGGGCCGCGAGATCGAACTGCACCTGACCGGGCACATGGAGAAATTCTCCTGGTCGTTCGATGGTATTCCGTTTGCCAGCGCCGAGCCGCTGCGGCTGAATTACGGCGAGCGCATGCGCATCGTGCTGGTCAACGACACCATGATGCAGCACCCGATCCACCTGCACGGCGTGTGGAGCGATCTGGAGAACGCGCAGGAGGAATTCCAGGTGCGCAAGCACACCATCGACATGCCGCCGGGCACCCGCCGCAGCTACCGCGTGCGCGCCGATGCGCTTGGCCGTTGGGCCTACCACTGCCATCTGCTGTATCACATGGAAGCGGGCATGATGCGCGAAGTGAGGATCGAAGAATGAGCCGCTCACTGCTTTCCCCCAGCCTGCTGGCGCTGGGCCTGGCTGCTGCACTGCCGGTGTTCGCACAATCGCATGCCGGGCATGACATGGGCGCGATGGCGCCACCGGCGAAGACCGCGACGCCGGCGACGTCCGCGACCGAACCGGTCGATCATTCGAAGATGGACCACTCGACGATGGACCATTCGACGATGGACCATTCAACAATGGACCACGCAGCGATGGGGCACGGCGCGCCCGCACCAACCGAACCGCGCGAACCCATCCCGGTGCCCACCGATGCCGACCGCGCCGCAGCCTTCCCGCCGATTGCCCATGGCGCGATGGAGCATGCGCCGGAGATCAACAGCCTGCTGCTGATCGACCGCCTCGAACACTGGGACGGCAAGGACAGCAACGGACAGGCCTGGGAGGCCACCGGCTGGGTCGGTGGCAACATCAACCGCCTGTGGCTGCGCACCGATGGCGAACGCAGCAAGGGCCGCACCGAGTCATCGGCCGTTGAAGCCCTGTATGGCCGCAGTGTGTCGCCGTGGTGGGACGTGCTGGTGGGCGTGCGCCAGGACTTCCGGCCGGCCGACTCGCGCACCTGGGCGGCGCTCGGCATCCAGGGCCTGGCGCCGTACAAGTTCGAAAGCTCGGCGACGCTGTACCTGGGTTCCGGTGGCCAGGTACTGGCCAAGGCCGAAATCGAGTACGACGTGCTGCTGACCAATCGCCTGATCCTGCAGCCGTTGCTGGAAGCCACCGTGGCGGCCAAGGATGAACCGGAGTCCGGCATCGGCCGCGGCCTGAACAAGGTGGAAGCCGGGCTGCGCCTGCGTTATGAGTTCAGCCGCCGCTTCGCGCCGTACATCGGCATCAGCCACGAACGCACGTTTGGCGACACCGCCGATTATGCCGGGGACCACGCGCGCGACACGCGCTGGGTGGCCGGCGTGCGCATGTGGTTCTGAGCAGCGTCAGGTGAGCAGTAGCCGGCCCCGGCAGCCGCCGGGGCCGGCTACACTGCGCCACGTTCCAATGCAGGTTCCACCATGTCGTTGCAGATCCGCCGCGCCACCCTGGCCGATGTCGATGCGCTGTCGGCCATCGCCATCACCACCTACAACGAAACCTGGGGCGACTCCTATCCGCCGCAGGAGCTGCACGATTTCCTGCAGGCGCACTACAGCAGCGAACCGCAGCGCATCGAACTGTCCGACCCACGCAGTGCCATCTGGCTGCTGATGGACGGCGACGCCGTGGTCGGCTACCTGGCCGCCGGTGCCAACACCCTGCCACATGCCGAGGCCCGCGAGGGCGACATCGAACTGAAGCGTTTCTACATCCTGGCCGCCTACCAGAACGGCGGCCATGGCGCGCGCCTGATGGACGCGTTCATGGCCTGGCTGGACCAGCCGCAACGCCGCACCCTGTGGGTGGGCGTATGGGAAGAGAACTTCGGCGCGCAACGCTTCTACGCGCGCTACGGTTGCAGCAAGGTGGGCGAGTACGACTTCATCGTCGGCGACACCCGCGACCGCGAGTTCATCCTGCGGCGGCCGTGATCACGTCTTTCTAGAGTCGAGCCATGCTCGACTATGGCCTGCAACATCCAGTCGAGCATGGCTCGACTCTACAGGTCAGAAATCAAACAGCTCCGACAGGAAGCTGTCCTTCTTCTTTTTCCTGTGCCCCTGGCCATACTGCTGGCCACGATTGTCCTCGTAGCGCTGGCCGAGATGGCGGGTATCACGATGCATCACCGGCGGCGGCGTGGAGGCCGGCTGCTGCGGTACAGGCGCAGGCGGCGGCACGGCTGCACCTGCACCGGCGCGTTCGATGATCTTGTCCAGCTCGCCACGATCCAGCCACACGCCACGGCAGCCGGGGCAGTAATCGATCTCGATGCCATGGCGTTCGGCCATCTGCAGGGTCTGGGTCGTGCACACGGGGCACAGCATGGGCCTGGCTCCTGAAGGTCTGGCAACGACTCTACCTGCCCACGGATGACTGTGCGGCAACACATGACCGATGGCACAAGGACTTCCGGCGCGTGCCAACGTGCCCAGCGGCCTTCCACACTGCACACTGGTTCCGCAGGGAGTGCGTGCATGACCGTTCTGTCCCGCCTGCCCAACGGCGCGCGCCTGCTGCTGGTGCTGCTCGGCGTCGGCCTGGGCCTGAATCTGCGCGATGTCGCGGCGGCCGCAGGCGCGCCGATTCCCGCCTTGCCCATTCCGTACGGCGGCAGCTTGCTCGACAACGCACTGGCCGTGCTGCTGGCGCTGCTGCTGGCCGCACTGCTGCGCCCCCGTGGGATGGGCCTGATGGCCAGCCTCGGCCTGCATGGGAAGGATTGGCGCGGATCGTTGTGGGTGCTGCTGGCCAGTCTGCCCTGCTGGCTGGGCCTGGCGCTGCTGGGCACGCCCAACACCGCACTGACCGCCCTGGATGCAACGATGCTCGCCCTGCTGTTCCCGCTGGCCGAGGAAGTGCTGTTCCGCGGCCTGGGTTTCATCGTGCTGGTGAAGATCGTGCGCGGCCCGTGGCCCTTGCTTGCGCTGCCGCAGGCACTGCTGTTCGGTTGGGTGCACTGGCTGGGGTTCGGCGGCTTCGACGGCGGTGGCACTGCCCTGTTTGTCGGCGCGGTGATCGCACTGGGCGGCTTCATCTTCGCCTGGCTCGACCACCTGGACGGCGACACCCTGTGGTGTGGCCTGGTGCTGCACGTATCGATGAACCTGGCCTGGAATGTGTTCAGCCTGGACGACGCCGTCGCGCTCGGCTGGCAGGCCACCAGCCTGCGCATCGGCACCGCGCTGCTGGCGGTGGTGGTGCTGGCCTGGCAGGTGCGCCGCCGGCACCCGCGCCCGCTGTAACGCCCACTTAGCCTGGCGTGCACGCCGGGATCACCCCCGGCTTGCGCATACTTGCGCGCCTTTTCATTGCTGCTTTCCGGAGCTGTAGCGTCATGTTGCTGTCCAAGCGCCACGTTGAACCCCGCGTCCTGCTGATCGAGGATGCCGAGGAAACCCGCGAGCTGAGCCGTCTTGCGCTGGAAAGCCAGGCCTGCCACGTGGTGGGCGTGAGCTCGGCCGAAGCGGCACTGGGCCTGCTGGCGGCCGGTGAGCGTTTCGACCTGCTGTTCACCGATGTCAATCTGGGCGCGATCAGCGGTATTGAAGCCGCCAACCAGGTGCGCGGGCTGTATCCGCACCTGCCGATCCTGGTGACCTCCGGCATGGACCAGCATCAGGTACTGCCGCAGTTGCGCGACGGCATCCACTTCCTGCCCAAGCCGTACAACATGAGCGAACTGCTCGACGCCATCCGGCTGTGCTTCCGGCACGCCGATGTGGGCGTGTTGACCGGGCCGGATGCACAGGCGGCGTGAGGCGTTCATCCACGCATGGCGTGGACCCACTGATTTCACTTCTCGTCGGCGTGGATTGAACGGGCCATCAGCCGCCGGTATACGGGCCCTCGCCCGGCATCACGTCCAGCAGCGCACGGGTGATCACCCGCGGGTAGACGGTCAGGTGGTCCTCACCGTCGATCACTACGTTGTCCACCTTCAACTTGCGGCCACTGCGCTCAAGCTGTGCAGTGAAGTCGGCAGTCTGCCGCAGCATGTCGTTCCCGGTTGAGTAACGCGGCCCTGGCTTGTCCGTCTCGTAGCTTCCCACCGACAGCAGCACCCGCGTCGGCTGCGCCGGAATCACAGCGGCATCCTGCATACGCGGCAACAGCAGCTGGTCGAACCACAGCGACGGGCTGGACAGGATGTAGGTGCTGAACATGTCCGGCTGGGTCGTCAGCACGTAGGCCCCGAACAAAGCGCCATAGGAATGGCCGGCGAACATGCGGCGGGCGGGATCGGTGCGGTAGCGCGCATCGACCATCGGCAGCACCTGCGCTGCCAGGAAATCGCGGTAGTGCGCAGCACCGCCGTAGGTGACGTCATCGCTGTAGTAGCCATCGACCGTACGCGCTGGATTGCTGGGCGTGTAATCGCGCGAGCGGCTCTGCCTGGAGGTCAGGCCCTCCTGCGGCGGCAGCCCGACCAGGATGAAGTTCTCGATGTTGACGCCCTGCTGCCCCACCAGGTTGCGCACGCTGCGCACCAGCGGGAAGCTGTACAACGCATCGGTTACATACAGCACCGGATAGTGCTTTTCCGGATGTTCGGCGTAGTCGGCCGGCAGCGCCACCCAGATCGGGTAATCGCGCCCCACCGGGTCATGCACGCGCAGCGCTTCGGTATCCGGCAGCACCACGCCCGACGCGGCCCTGGGCGCGTCGCCCTTCGCTTCAGGCTGCGTTGCCGGCGGCGCCACCGACATCGCACAGCCACTCACGGCCAGGCAGGCCGCCATACTCCATCCACGCACACGCTGCATCCACACGCTCCCATTGCGGGCGGCGCACCGGATGGCGCCGCTGCCGCATCCTTGCATGCTGTGCACGCCGCTGCCAGTGCGGTCAGGGCGAGGCCGGCGGCGGCGCCGGGAACAGCGTGCGCAGCGCCTGCAATGCGGCCGGGTGATAGATCGTGGCGTGGGTTTCCTCCGGCAACGGCAGGTACTTCACCAGCGGCGACGGCGACGCCTGTTGCAGCAGCGTGGCCAACTGCGCGGCGGACGCAGCCAGCTCTGGCTGCCCACTGCTGGCCAGGAACACGCGCGGCTGCGCACGCGTCACCGCCGGCAGCTGCTTGGCCGCAGTACCCAGCATCGTGCCCCGGTTCCACCACAGGCTGGGGTCCAGCGCGATGTAGCTGTTGAACAGCGTCGGCTCCTGCAGCAGCGTTTCGACCACGAACAGGCCGGCCAGCGACTCGCCGATCAACGCGCGCTCGTCGGTGGTCGGGTAGCGCTGGCGCACCTGCGGCATCAGCTCATCGCGCAGGAACGTGCGGTAGGCCGCCGAGCCACCGATGCGCGGCGCGATCTTCTGGTCCTGCGGGTCCTTGCTGGGGCCGGTCATGTCGCGGCGGCGCTCGGTGTTCTCGATGCCGACCAGCAGGAACGGACGCATGCTGCCGTTGCCGGTCAGCACCTGCACCAGCCCAGCCACATGCAGGAAGTCCTCGCCGATGCCGCCGTCGGGCATGTAGAGCACCGGCAGCGGCGTTTTCGGGTCCAGGCCCCACGGCTGCGGGCGGTAGACATTGATGCGGCGGGTCTCGCCCAGCGCCTTCGATTCGAGGGTGAAGGTTTCGCCGATCGCCAGCGGGTTCGCCGGCGATGCCTGTGCGGATGGTGCCGGTTCGACGGCCATCAGCGGCGCGACGGAGATGGCGGACAACAACAGCGACAGCATGATCAAGCGCATGGGATAGCCCCTCCCGGGAAAGAGGCCGAGCATAGCGCCCAGCCCCGGGTGTTGGCGGCTTCGGCACGCTCAACATCCCTGCCAGATGCGTAGATCCACGCCATGCGTGGATGGATCACGGTAGAGCCGAGCCCACGCTCGGCTCAGCCGATTACGCAAACCGCAGCCGAGCATGGCTCGGCTCTACAACACCTCCGCTGTCGCAGATGCGTGGACGGATCACTGTAGAGCCGAGCCCACGCTCGGCTCGGCCGATTACGCAAACCGCAGCCGAGCATGGCTCGGCTCTACAACACCCCGGCCGTCGCAGATGCACTGATTTTTGAGGGCGCAACCCGCTGTTCCGTGCCACCACGGCTGGCGAATGTGACGCCTACTTTCAACGTGCCACATCACGGGAAACTCACCGCTACCGGCAGGTACCGACATTTTCCAACGCGATTAGCCAAGCGCCTGAGCACATGCGTCGCGCCCTGTCGCTTGCTGCGTTGGCGCGGCCTGCGCCACCATCGTCGCGCGCCTGGGTACTGCATCGTTCTTCGGAAAATCCTCATTGAGGTCCAGGCGCAGGCGTAGACACCATGCCGCGCCACCGACAACGGGTGGCAGCGGGCCTGCAAGCCCGTGATGACTGTAAGCATGTTGTTTGCGCTCACCCGTCGGCACTGTCTCTGGACCATGCCGGCGGGTGATCCGTCGGCCTTCATGGCGGGCGCTGCGTGGGGGTCTTCGGACCCGCCGGTTAACTGCTTACTGTCATTCCGGCTTGCAGCCACGCATCGCCCGCCACCCGTCCTGCGCGGTGGCACGCCCACTCCAGAGCCGAGGAAGCCGAGATGGCCAACCGTCCGCCCTATGCTTCATACACCGCCAGCACCCACGATGACGACGACAACCCTTCGCCCGAACTGAGCACGTTTCTGGGCTGCCTCAAGCGCATCCGCGCGGGCGAAGGCGCCGATGGCCTGCCCTGGCCTGAAACCAGCGTTTCCATCGGACGCGGGGTTGCCCTGTCGCGGGTGGAACGGGCCGCCATCGGCATGCTGACCGTGGCAGAAATGCTGCACGCCGCGGACCGCTGCCGGGCAATGGCCACGCCCGACCGGCATCTGGATGCCGGCGTGGTTGAAGGGCTGTTCTTCGCCTGCCGCAGCCTGGCCGAGCTGGTGTGCCGGGATGTGCGGCCGGAGTAGCATCACCCTGTGCCGCGAACCGGGCCATACTGGGGCCGGACCGGCCGGCACCGGGTCCCATCGAAACCTACAAGGAGGTTTGCATGTTGAATGTCGTGATCGTTGCCGCGCTGGCTGCTGGCCCGGCTGCGTCCGTACCGTATGCCGATTGCCTGCTGGGCAATATCCAGCCCGGGCTGTCCGATCATGCTGTGCAACTGATACAGCAGGCGTGTGCGGCGAAGCATCCAGACAGTTTCCTTGCCTCGCTGGAACTGGAACGCACCTACAGCGCCCAGCGGCAGGCGCGGTTCGATGCGGATCGTGCGACAGCGGAACGCTCTGCGAATGCTGCCGCCAACGCCGCAGCGGTCGCCGCGCAGGCAGCCGCCGAACGCGAGGCGGCGCGGGCGCGCGGCGCCAAGGCGAAATAGGCATTTTGCGGGCAACAACACAAAAGGCACCGCTGAGCGGTGCCTTTTTGAATGACTTGAGTCATTGACCGCAATGGTGGGCCGTGAAGGATTCGAACCTTCGAGCAGAAGATCAAAAGAAGGCTTGCGACTCCTTTGAAAACAACCGGGTGCGCCGCTCTATTTTTCCGCCCATCGAGCGTGGAACCATTGCAGGTCCTAAGCTCACTCGACAATTTTTCCGGCGTCTCAAGCGATATGCACGCGATCCACGACCAAGACTCCACCGTTTGACGCCGGTTGCCGAGCCGTTGGCGAACTGGTGTGCCGCGACGTACAACCATCCTGAGCGTGCGGTCGGGAACGGCAATGAGAAAGGCGCCCAGTAGGCGCCTCCTCACAATCCAGCGGCAAATCAGGAGCGCTGCACGTTGGAATCCAGCCACGCCTGCACGCCCTGCAGCTCGGCCCCGACCTTCGCATTGAAGGTTCGCTCCACATCCCACGCAACGCCCCTCCCTTGGGCAAAGGCCGCGCGATACTTCTTTATCATGTTGCCCGGGTCGTTAGCCAGTTCCTGCATGAGCTGGGGTACACCCCAGATCGTCAGCTCGAAAGGTTCGCCGAACGCCTTCTGCAGAATGTCCGGAAGGTCGCCGTAGCGGATGGTGTCACCTGCCAGATACACGATCTCGTTGCGGATCGCAGGTGTGTGGAACACGATGCGCGCTGTCATTGCGCCGATATCATCCGGCGTGGTCAAGGTGACAGCGTTGCTCGCCGAGCCCAGGGCGTTCACTTTATGCCCAATCAGGTCGACCACGCCGAAGTCGGGCTCGAAGAGGTAGCTGGTGAACATCCCAGTGGAGATGATCACCCAATCCATCGCAGTCTGCGAACGCAGATACTCGCGCACGTCCAGCTGGGCGTCGAACAGATCCTGGGGGCCACCGCGCCCAATGGCATCGAAATCGACACCGAACTGCCAAGGGAAGTAGCGGGGAATACCAGACTTCACCGCCGCACGCGCAACCTTCATTGGCGTATCGCGGCCTGCGGCATAGCCGGTGCACCCAATCACTGTGTCGAACTGCGCGAAGGTAGCCGCCAACGCTTCTACTGATTCAGTTACCAGATCCCCAGCAACGATATTCACCCCCAAGGCGCGGATTTCATCGACCACCCGCTGCTTCTCCGGCAGTGCTGAGTCGATCGACGTCGCCCGTAGCATCACACTGATCCGTGTGCCTGGATGACTTACGGCCAAACGTGCAAGGTTCCGGATGACAGGCATTCCAAGCTCGCCTGCGCCGAGCACCAGGATCGCCCGAGAGGGAGGAATGCTGATATGAGATGACATGGACATCGCCTTGTGTGTGTACGATGGCGGCGATTCTGCTCGCCTAATGGCCCACACGTAAGAAGGCACATCGATGATACCGACCGCACCGTTCATGAGTCCGGAAGAACTCCTAAGGCACTCTCAAGCCATATGCGACGGGATGAGCGAGGACGAAGATGGACTGCGCCGGGAGGTTCTAGCGCACGCTGGTAGCCGCTGGTCCCTAGGTATCATCCATGCGCTTGGCGTGTATGGAACGCTGCGTCATGCCGAGGTCGCGCGACGGATGAAGGGGATCACCCAGCGCATGCTTACGCGCACCCTCCGGCAATTGGAACGTGACGGGTTGATCAGCCGGCAGGATTTCCGCGAAGTACCGCCACATGTGGAGTACAGCATCACAGCGCTGGGCAAGGACCTTCTTGTACTGATGATTCCCATGTGGACATGGGTAGTGGCTCATGCGGAGGAATTCCGCCAATGTCGGCAGAATTTTGATTCTTCAGACGGGAAATGAAGATATGGGCCAGCAGCGGCGCAGGCAGGTAGCTTCACCCACTGGGGGGATGCTCCATCGCGTCATCACCGAGGTATTCGCGTCGGTCACATCCGACGCCAAGCGTTTGGCCTTGTGTGGGCTATAACATCGGGGCGTCACCGAAGGCACCGCAAGAACGCATGTGGTCACGTCATCGAAGAGATGCGACAGCGATACGACCACGAACCGCCGGTGGTTCAACCGCCTCATAAGCTGCACGTGCTCGAGCGTGGAACCACTTAATTTTTCCGGAAATATGAAAAAGGCGCCGCAAGGGCGCCTAAGTCATTGATGCAATTGGTGGGCCGTGAAGGATTCGAACCTTCGACCAAAAGATTAAAAGTCTTCTGCTCTACCGACTGAGCTAACGGCCCATTGCACTGCCCCAGCCTTTCGGCGGGGTGGGCATTCTACCCTACTTTGGCCGGTCGCGTGAAACCCCGGTGTGTCGAGGTTGCCGGCCAGCGGCCGGCACTACCTTCGGGCTTAAACCTTTCGGGCCACTGGCGCATCCCATCTGTGATCCTTCCCCGGAGCCATGGATGCGCCTGATCGCCAGCCTGCTTGCCGCCCTGCTGCCCTGCTCAGCCCTGGCCGCCCCGCCCCAGGTCGTCACCGACGATATCACCCGCTTCTGGGCCACCTACGACGCGGTGCGCGCCGAGCCCGATGGCGAACGCCGGGTGGCGCTGGTCCAGCAGCGCTACATCGATCCGGGCAGCCCCGGCCTGCATGCGCTGATGCAGGTGCGCCACTACACTGCCCGCGAATACGCCGAGGCCATGTGGGCCTGGCCACGCTTCTGGACCTCGGTGCGGCCGCTCAGCGCCAACGCGCAGCAGGCCAGCGCCACGCTGGAGCGCGACCTGGTCGCGTTCCGTTCGCTCTACCCTGCCCTGCGCCCGGCCACCATCACCTATTCGGTGGGCGTGCTGCGCACAGGCGGCACCACACTGGGCAACAAGGTATTGATCGGTGCGGAGATGGCGCTGGGTGATGAGCGAGTGGATGTAAGCGAGCTTCCGGAGCCGATGCGCAGCCGGCTGCGGATCTTCTACGACAGCCGGCCGGGTGCGAACAACGCGCAGAACAACCTGCACGAGTACGTGCACACGCAGCAGCGCGAGACCACCGGCAGTCTGGCCCAGTACGCGGTGCGCGAAGGTGTGGCCGAGTTTGTGGCCGAGCGGCTGAGCGGGCGTCGGCCGGCGTTACCGCTGTACACCTACGGACCCGCGCACGAGGCGGAAATCCGCGCGCGCTTCGTTGCCGAAATGGACGGCGAAGATCTGGACAACTGGTTGTACAACAGCGCCCGCAATCGGTTCGGGGTGAGTGACCTGGGGTACTACGCCGGGTATCGCATCGCGCAGGAGTACATGCGGCGGCAGAAGGATGAAAAGGCTGGGATCGCGCGGATGATCGAGTTGGACTATGCCGATCCGAAGGCGGTGCGGGCCTTCATCGAGGCGTCGGGGTGGTTGCCTGATGAGGCTGCCGGCCAGCGGCCGGCACTACCAGACTCCAGCCGCCGGTAGCGGCGGGAGAGAGTGCGAACCAACGGTTCGCACCCACCATTGGGGGCATCAGCCCCATCACCTCAGGCGTACAGCGTAGGGTCCGGCACGCCGGCTTCGGCGAAGCCCTGCGCGCGCAGGCGGCAGGCGTCGCAGTGGCCGCAGGCGGCGCCGTTGGCGTCGGCGTTGTAGCAGGACACGGTCAGGCCGAAGTCCACGCCCAGGCGCACGCCTTCGCTGACGATCTGGCCCTTGCTGAGGAACTGCAGCGGGGCATGCACCTTGATGCCGGCGCCTTCCACGCCCGACTTGGTGGCCAGGTTGGCCAGTGCTTCGAACGCGGCCACGAACTCGGGGCGGCAGTCCGGGTAGCCGGAGTAGTCCACCGCGTTGACGCCGCAGAAGATGTCGTTGGCGCCGAGCACTTCGGCCCAGCCCAGGGCCAGCGACAGCATGATGGTGTTGCGCGCCGGCACGTAGGTGACCGGGATGCCGGCACCGCCGGCCTCGGGCACGTCGATGTCGTCGGTCAGCGCCGAGCCGCCGATGCTGCGCAGGTCCACGTCCACGGTCTTGTGCGCGACCACGCCCTGGGCTTTGGCCACGCGGGCGGCGGCGTCCAGTTCGGAGGTGTGGCGCTGGCCATAGCGCACGCTCAGGGCATGCACGGCGAAGCCCTGTTCCTGGGCCAGGGCGATGACGGCGGCTGAATCCATGCCGCCGGAGAGAAGCACGACTGCCTTCTTCATGGGAAAAACATCCGGTTGGGAGGGGAAAGCCAGCACGCTGTCCCGCGCCGGAACTACATCAGGGAACGCTGCGCCGGCTCATCGGCCGGGCTCGTCATTCCACAGGATTTTATGCAACTGCATCTGGAAGCGCACCGGCAGCCGGTCTTCGACGATCCAGTCGGCCAACTGCCGCGCAGTGATCTCGCCCTTGCTGGGCGAAAAGAACACGGTGCAGCGCTTGACCAGATCATGCTCGGCCAGCAGGGCCTTGGCCCAGTCGTAGTCTTGCCGGCTGCAGATGACGAACTTGATCTGGTCACGCGCGGTCAGCAGCGGCAGGTTGTCCCAGCGGTTGCGCGCCACTTCGGCCGAACCCGGGGTCTTGATGTCGACCACGCGAGATACGCGCGGGTCCACCGCGCTGACGTCCAGTGCGCCGGAGGTCTCCAGCGAGACGTCCATGCCGGCGTCGCACAGCTTCTGCAGCAGCACCAGGCAGCGCTTCTGCGCCAGCGGCTCGCCGCCGGTCACGCAGACGTGGCGCACGCCCTGGGCCAGCACCTCGGCCACGATATCGTCGATATCCCACCAGGTGCCGCCGTGGAAGGCATAGGCGGTGTCGCAGTACTGGCAGCGCAGCGGGCAGCCGGTCAGGCGCACGAACACGGTCGGCCAGCCGGCGGTATCGGCTTCGCCCTGCAGCGAGGTGAAGATCTCGGTGATCTTCAGGCGCGGCAGCGGCGATTGCACGATGTCGCTGGGGGTGGCGACGGCGTTGGACGGGGTAACGGCGGTCATGGCAGGCAATTCTTCAGGGGCGGGCGACCGGTGTATCGGCGCCGGAAACGAAAGCAGCCGAGCATGGGCTCGGCTCTACGGGGTGCGCAGTGTACGCCCGGCAGGCAGGTCAGCGGATCTGCTTGCCCAGCCGGATCGACTGCAGGCGGTCCTGCGCGGTGCGCGCGGCGTCCGAGCCCGGGTACTGCGCCACGACGGTCTCCAGCGTCTGCTGGGCCTGGTCGACCTTGCCCTCGCCATACTGCGACAGGCCGATCTTGAGCAGGCCGCCGGCGGCCTTGTCGTGGGTCGGATAGCGCGAGAGCAGTTCACGGAACTGGGTCTCGGCCATCGGGAAATTGCGGGTGGCGTAGTAGCTCTCGCCCAGCCAGTACAGCGCGTTCGGCGCGTACACGCCGTTCGGGTACAACTCCAGGAAGCTCAGGAACAGCTGCGCCGAATCATCGTACCTGCCAGCCTTCAGGGAATCGAAGGCGACGTTGTAGGAGGTGCGCTCGTCACCGGTGGCAGCCAGGCTGCCGGCATCACCATGGACCGAAGGCGGCCGCTCGGAAGTGGCCGCCGCTGCGGGTTTCGCCGGGGCCGGAGCGGCCTTCGGCGCGCTCGCCGGAACGGGCGGCAGGGCCGGGGCGGCATTGCCCCCTTCCAACCGGTTCAGGCGGCTGTCCAGATCCAGGTACTGGTCCTGGGCGGACTGCTTGAGCTGGGCGTTGTCGTGCTGCAACTGCTCGATCGAGGCCTGCAGGCTGGTGACCTGCTGCCGCAGCTGGTTGATCTGGTTCAACAGGTCCTGATTGGCACTGTTGTTGTACATCTGCTGCTCGAGCGCGCCGACACGATCGGCCAGGCTCTGTCGCTGTGCATGCGCCGGTGCGGCAGCCACGAGGGCTGCCGCAACGACCAGCATCAATGTGATGCCAATGCGCATGGATTACTGCGCGGTGTAGACGATTTCGACGCGACGGTTCTGCGACCAGCAGGACTCGTTCGACTCGGTGCAGACCGGACGCTCTTCACCGTAGGACACGACGGTCAGCTGCGAAGCCGAGCCACCGTTGGCCTGCAGGGCCGAGTTGACGCCGTTGCCACGACGCTCGCCCAGGGCCTGGTTGTACGCGCGCGAACCGCGCTCGTCGGTGTGGCCCTGCAGGGTGATGCGCGAGGACGGACGGTCACGCAGGTACTTGGCGTGGCAAGCCATGATGGCCTGGAATTCCGGCTTCACGTCTTCCTTGTCCAGGTCGAAGTAGACAACGCGCTGGCGCAGGCAGGCGTCGGTGTCCAGGTCGCCCGGGCCGTACAGGCCGGAGGTCGACGGGCCGGTCGGGGTGGTGGTCGAGGTGCCGGTGTCGACCGGAGCCTGCGGCTCTTCCTTCACCTTCTTCGAGCAACCGGCCAGGACGGCCACAGACAGCAGGGAAACAAGCAGAACGCGGGTGGACTTGTTCATGGCGATACCTTTGTGGCTCCTAGGCCGATGAGGGGTTCAAGACAGCGAAAATATTAACACTCTTTTAGCGCTGGGTACGGTATGGGGACCATGCCGGCTCGCGCACATCACCATCGGCCAGGACCAGGCGCTGGCGAACCCGCGCATCGGCCGAAACGGCATACAACACACCACGGCCACCTTCGCGGGCGGCGTACAGCACCATGCTTGCGTTGGGCGCAAAGCTGGGCGATTCATCCAGCGAACCCGGCGACAGCGTGCTCCAGCGCGGCGAGCCCAGCGAGCTGTCCATCATCGCGATCTTGTAGCTGTTGCCCGAGCCCTGTGCCACGGCGATCTTCTTGCCGTCGTAGGACACCGAGGGCTTGGCGTTGTAGTTGCCCTGGAAGGTCACGCGCTCGGCGCTGCCGCCGCCGGCACCGACCTTGTAGACCTGCGGACGGCCGCCGCGGTCGGAGGTGAAGTACACCGCGCTGCCGTCCGGCGCCCAGGTCGGCTCGGTATCGATGGCGAAGTGGTTGGTCAGCTGGGTCAGCTGCTTGCTGCCCAGGTCCATCACGTAGATTTCCGGGTTGCCCGAACGCGACAGGGTCAGGGCCAGCTTGCGGCCGTCCGGCGAGAACGCCGGGGCGCTGTTGATGCCGCGGAAGCTGGTGACCAGCTCACGCGCGCCGGTGGCGATGTTCTGGATGTAGATGGCCGAATTGCCACGCTCGAAGCTGACATAGGCCAGCTTGCCGCCATCCGGGCTCCACGACGGCGACAGCAGCGGCTCGGCCGAACGCACGATGGTCTGCGGGTTGTAGCCGTCGGAGTCGGCCACCATCAGCGCATAGCGCATGGCGTCGCCCTTGCCACTGGCGGTCACGTAGGCGATGCGGGTCCAGAAGGCGCCGCGGATGCCGGTGATCTTTTCGTAGATGGCATCGGCCATCTGGTGGGCGACATCGCGCATGGCGTTGCCACGGGCGGTCATCGCCAGGCCCAGCAGGCGCTCGCCCTTGGGCACGTCGAACAGTTCGTACTCGACGCGGTAGGCACCGGCACCGGCGTCGAGCACGCGGCCGACCACGATGTAGTTCTGCTTCAGCGCGCGCCAGGTGGCGAACTGGATGTCACCGCCGCGCACCGGCTTTTCGACGATCTGCGCTTCCGGCAGCGTGCGGAACTGGCCGGAGCGCTCCAGGTCGGCGCGGACCACGCCGGCGACGTCGGTCTGCGGTGCAGCCGCCGAACCCTGGTAGGGCATCGGCACGATGGTGATCGGCAGCGCGGAGGCATTGCCGCCGATGATGTCGATATCCAGCCCCTTCTGCTGCGCGACGGCAGCAAAGGGCAGCAACAGGGCCGCAAACACGGCAAGCCAGCGAGGCATCTTTTTCATGGAGCGCTCAATAGGGGGAAACCGGAACGAGGGATAACAAAGCGGAAGTGAACCGCTTCGCAATCATGAACCAAGGGTACGTGAATTCCGGGTCAGTTCCAGCCCGGGCTCTCACGCACCGTTAACGTCGTGGCCACCTTGGGGGCGGCCTGGGCAATGGGCGACCGGGCGGCCGCCCTGCCCCGCCTCAGCGATCCTGGGCGGTAAAGGTGAAGTTGAGCGTGCGCGCGAACACCGACTCGAACCCGCGGTACGGCAGCGGCTGCGCATTGAGCACGGCGGCCTCGATCGAACGCCGGCCGGCCTCGTCGTACGGGCAGTTCGGGCTGACCTTGGCCTGCATCACCGTGCCCCCCGGAATCTGGGTGATGGTGATGGCGCAGCGCTGGCCCAGTGGCACCGTATCCGGGCGCACCCACTGCGAGAGCACCTTGGCCTGGATCGCGGCGGCGTACTTGGCCGACAGATCGTCGCTGTTGCCACCGCCACCGGCCGCCGGCTGGGACGCGCCGCTGGCGCCGGCAGCGGCGGTACCGGCCGCATTGCGCGCGGCGGCGACCTGGCGCAGCTTCTGCTCGGCCAGCTTGGCCTCCTTCTCGGCCTGCTCGCGGCGGGCACGGATCTCGGCGATCTTCTTCTGCTTCTCGGCCTCGGCCTTGTCAGCGGCCACGCGCTCCTGCTCGGCCTGCTTCTTCTTCTCGTCCGCTTCCTGCTGCTTGGCCAGGCGCAGCTTCTGCTCGGCTTCTTCCTGGCGCTTGCGTTCGGTCAGGTCGATCTGTTCCTGGCGGCGCTTGGCTTCCTGTTCCTGCTTGGCCTTCTCCTGGGAGATGGCCAGCGCACTCACCGCTTCCTGGTCCTTGGTATCCGGCTGCGCGACACGCTCCTGCGCCTGTTGCTGCTGCGGCGTGGGGGCGTCCTGCGGGCGCGGTTCCGGGATCGGCTGCGGCGGCGGAATGGTGTCCTCCGGCACAGGGATGGGCTCGGCCACCGGCGGCGGCAGGTCTTCCAGCTTTTCCGACTGGCGCAGGGCCTGGCGCGCAGCGGAGGCCTCCGACGCAGACAGCGCCAGGCTGGCCTCGACCGACGGATCACCGGCGGCGGCGTCGGTGTTGCGCTCGGGCGACCAGAACCAGGCCACGATGAAGACCAGCGCGACCAGCAGATGCACCAGCACCGCCAGCGCCAGGGGCAGGCCCCAGCCGGGTTCGCGCTGATGCGGAGGTGGCAGGGCGTCAGCGTGCATCGGTGGCCAGGCCTACCTTGTCTACCTTGGCGCGCTTGATCACATCCATCGCGGCGATGACCTTCTCATAGGCCACGGCGCGGTCGGCGGCGACGATCACGCGCACGCCCTTGTCCTGGGCGGCGATGCCGGCCAGGCGGCCTTCCAGCTCTTCGGCCGACACCGCGGCCGGTTCCTTGGCGTCGGGCAGCTTCAGGCTGAGCTGGCCGTCCTGGCGCACCGAGACGATCACCGGGTCCTGCTTGCTCTCCAGCGCCTTGGCGTTGGACTGCGGCAGATCGACGTCGAAGCTCAGGGTGAGCAGCGGCGCGGTGACCATGAAGATGATCAGCAGCACCAGCATGACGTCGATGTAGGGAACGACGTTGATTTCGGATTTCAGCTTGCGGCGCTTGCGGCGACCGATGGCAGCGGACATGGCTTGGACTCCCGGGTCAGGCGCTTACTCGTCGCCAGCGCTCTGGCGCTGCAGGATGGAGCTGAATTCTTCGGCGAAGGTCTCGAACCGCACCGACATGCGCTCGACGCGGGTGGTGAACCGGTTGTAGGCCCACACCGCCGGGATCGCCACGAACAGGCCGATGGCGGTGGCAAAGAGTGCTTCGGAGATGCCCGGCGCGACCGCGGCGATGCCGGCCTGCGCACCGCTGCTGATCATGTCGTGCATGGTCACCATGATGCCGAACACGGTACCGACCAGGCCCACGTATGGAGCGGTCGAGCCGATGTTGGCCAGCAGTTCGAGATTGCGCTCGAGCTGGTCCACTTCGCGGGTGTAGGTGGTGCGCATGGCACGCTGCGCGCCTTCCAGCTGCGCGCGGCCATCCAGCCGGCGCTTGTCGCGCAGGCGGGTGTACTCGCGGAAGCCGGCTTCGAAGATCGCCTCCAGGCCGCCCACGTTGCGGCTGCGGTCGGTGGCCGAGCTGTACAGCTTGCCCAGGTCGGCACCGGACCAGAAACGGTTCTCGAACTCGTCGGCTTCACGGGTGGCCTGCTTGAACACGCGGGCCTTGCGGAAAATGATCACCCAGCTGACGAACGAGCCGACCAGCAGCAGCAGCACGATGATCTTCACCGGCAGGCTGGCCTTGGCCATCAGTTCGAGGTAGTTGATGCCGCCGCCGGTGGTGGCCTGGGCAAGGGTCTGGGTCGCGGCGTTGCTGACATCGGCCGGCAGTGCCTCGGTGACCGTGGCCTGCAGGGCCAGGAGCGTTGCGATCATCCGTTGTTCCTCAAAGTTCGGATTCGGGGTGGAGGTGGGGTTGCAGCACGGCAAGGACGGATTCGTCCATGCCACGCGGGCGGAAACTGGCCGCTTCCAGTGCGGCGATGCGGACCTGCGCGGACAGCAGCAGCTCGCCGTCGCGCAGGATCTGCTGGTTGAAGACCATGCTGGCCCTCTTCAGCTGGACCAGGGTGGCGCTCACCTGCAGGGTGTCATCCAGCCGTGCCGGCCTGATGAAATCCATCTGCATCGAGCGCACCGCGAACACCATGCCGTGCTCGCTGCGCATGCGCTCCTGGCCGTAGCCCAGCGCGCGCATCCATTCGGTCCGGGCCCGTTCCATGAAGGCCACGTAGCGGGCGTGGTAGACCACCCCGCCAGCGTCCGTATCTTCCCAGTAAATGCGTGTCGGCCAACTGAATCGCGGCTCAACCGACATCGGGAACCTCCGCAAACAGGTCCTGCGGCGGGTTCTTCGGCTTCAACCCCATGTGCCGGTAGGCCTTGTGGGTGGCCATGCGGCCGCGCGCGGTGCGCACCAGGAAGCCCTGCTGGATCAGGTAGGGCTCGACCACGTCTTCGAGCGTGCCGCGCTCTTCGGACAGCGCCGCGGCCAGCGATTCGATGCCGACCGGGCCACCGTCGAAGTAGTCCACCATCGTCTTGAGCAGGCGCCGGTCGAGCTCGTCGAAGCCTTCCGGGTCGACCTTGAGCATCTTCATCGCCGCCTGCGCCACGGCCTCATCGATGTGGCCACCGGCCTTGACCTGGGCGTAGTCGCGCACGCGGCGCAGCAGCCGGTTGGCGATACGCGGGGTGCCACGCGCGCGCCGCGCGATCTCGCCGGCGCCGTCGGCGGTGCAGTCGATGCCGAGGATGGTGGCCGAGCGGCGCACGATCCGGGTCAGCTCCTCGACGCTGTAGAACTCCAGGCGCTGGACGATGCCGAA
Organism: Stenotrophomonas beteli; assembly: GCF_001431665.1. Taxonomy (GTDB): domain Bacteria; phylum Pseudomonadota; class Gammaproteobacteria; order Xanthomonadales; family Xanthomonadaceae; genus Stenotrophomonas; species Stenotrophomonas beteli. The sequence continues at coordinate 37,226 of NZ_LLXV01000036.1, forward strand.
GCGGTCGCGCAGCGGCGCGGTCAGCAGGCCGGCGCGGGTGGTGGCGCCGATCAGGGTGAACGGCGGCAGGTCGATCTTGATCGAGCGGGCTGCCGGGCCCTCGCCGATCATGATGTCGATCTGGAAGTCTTCCATCGCCGGGTACAGCACTTCCTCGACCACCGGCGACAGGCGGTGGATTTCATCCACGAACAGCACGTCATGCGGCTGCAGGTTGGTCAGCAGCGCAGCGAGGTCGCCGGCCTTCTCGATCACCGGGCCGGAGGTCACGCGCAGGGCCACGCCCAGTTCGTTGGCGATGACGTGGCTGAGGGTGGTCTTGCCCAGGCCGGGCGGGCCGAAGATCAGCACGTGGTCCAGCGCATCGCCACGCGCCTTGGCCGCTTCGATGTAGATCTCCAGCTGCTCGCGCACCGGGGCCTGGCCAAGGTAGTCGGCCAGGCGTTTGGGGCGGATGCTGGCGTCGGCGGCGTCATCCTCGCGGGTGGCGCCGGCGCCGATGATGCGGTCGTCGGTCATGTGCTGATTATGCGGCAAAAGCGCGGGTTCCGGCCGGGCTGCGCCCGGCACCCGCAGAGGCCACGGCAACGGCAACATCCAGAGCAACAGCCGAAGCGGGCTTCCTGGGGAATGGCGGGGTGGGTCCGCTTGCGGGGGACGCTGCAAGTA
>NZ_LLXV01000037.1 GCF_001431665.1 Stenotrophomonas beteli
CGCAGGGGGCTCTGCCCCCGGCCCCGGCTACCCCCGATTCAGGCTGTTCAGGCAGAATCCCCCCAACCCCTTCCAGGATCTGCCCATGCGCATTCTGCTGCTGTCCTCCCTGCTGCTTACCGTCACCGCCTGTACCTGGGTGCCGATCGAACCGGCCGGCAAGGCGACCCGCGTGCTGCCGGCAGGGCCGGTACCGGCCGGCTGCATCGCCAAGGGCGAGGTGGTGGTGTCGGTCAAGAGCAAGGTCGGCTTCTACAACCGCAACCCGCTGCGCGTGCAGGAGGAGCTGGAAACCCTGGCCCGCAACGAGGCCCCTAGCGCCGGTGCCAACGCCGTGCAGGCCGCTGCCGCGCCCGCCGACGGCAGCCAGCGCTTTGCCGCGTTCCAGTGCCCGCCGCGCTGAACGCTTCACCATACGGGCAAGGCTGAATTCGTAAAGATGCGGTGAAAGCCCGGGGGTTATAGAATAGCGCCCCCTTTGCCTGAGCCTTGGCGCTAACCTCGATGCTCTTCAAGAATGTCTCGATCGCCGGCCTGGCACACGTCGATGCGCCGCATACGCTGACGACCAAGGAAATCAACGAACGCCTGCAGCCGACGCTGGATCGCCTGGGCATCCGCACCGACGTGCTTGGCGATATCGCCGGCGTCCACGCGCGCCGCCTGTGGGACAACGGCGTGCTGGCCTCGGACGCGGCCACCATGGCCGGCCGCAAGGCGCTGGAAGATGCCGGAATTGAAGCGACCCAGGTTGGGCTGCTGGTCAATACCTCGGTCAGCCGTGATTACCTGGAGCCGTCGACCGCGTCGATCGTGTCGGGCAATCTTGGCGTCAGCGACGAATGCATGACCTTCGACGTCGCCAATGCCTGCCTGGCCTTCATCAACGGCATGGATATCGCCGCGCGCATGATCGAGCGCGGTGATATCGACTATGCGCTGGTGGTGGATGGCGAGACCGCCAACCTGGTGTACGAGAAGACCCTGGAGCGGATGACCGCCCCGGATGTGTCCGCCGATGATTTCCGCAATGAGCTGGCGGCGCTGACCACCGGTTCGGGTGCGGCGGCGATGGTGATGGCGCGCTCGGAACTGGTGCCCGATGCGCCGCGCTACAAGGGTGGCGTGACCCGCTCGGCCACCGAGTGGAACCAGCTGTGCCTGGGCAACCTGGACCGCATGGTCACCGACACCCGCCTGCTGCTGATCGAAGGCATCAAGCTGGCGCAGAAGACCTTCGCCGCCGCCAAGATCGCACTCGGCTGGGCGGTGGAAGAACTGGACCAGTTCGTGATCCACCAGGTCAGCCAGCCGCACACCGCCGCGTTCATCAAGAACTTCGGCATCGACCCGAAGAAGGTCATGACCATCTTCGGTGAGCACGGCAACATCGGTCCGGCCTCGGTGCCGATCGTGCTGAGCAAGCTCAAGCAGCTGGGCAAGCTGAAGAAGGGCGATCGCATCGCGCTTCTGGGCATCGGCTCGGGCCTGAACTGCTCGATGGCTGAAGTGGTCTGGTAAGCAACCCGCTGCCCGATCTCCTGTAGAGCCGAGCCATGCTCGGCTCACGCGCGCAGCGCGGCTCTTCCGCAGCGGACCGGAGAGCAGCCGAGCATCGGCTCGGCTCTACATTGCGCCGCGACTCTCCTTAGGTGCTCCGCATGCGCGATCTTCCCGGTTACCCCGCCCACCCGCAGCGCTTCGAGGTTCGCCCCGGCCTGTCGATGAACTATCTCGACGAAGGCCCGCGCGACGGCGAGGTGGTGGTGATGGTGCATGGCAACCCGTCGTGGAGCTATTACTGGCGCACCCTGGTGGCCGGCCTGTCGGACAGGTACCGCTGCATCGTGCCGGACCACATCGGCATGGGCCTGTCGGACAAGCCCGATGACAGCCGCTACGAATACACCCTGCAGTCGCGCGTGGATGATCTTGATGCACTGCTCAGGCATCTGGGCATCACCGGCCCGGTCACCCTGGCCGTGCACGACTGGGGCGGCATGATCGGCTTCGGCTGGGCGCTGTCGCACCACGACCAGGTGAAGCGCCTGGTGGTGCTCAACACGGCCGCTTTCCCGATGCCGGCGGCGAAGAAGATGCCGTGGCAGATCGCGCTGGGCCGCCACTGGAAGATCGGCGAGTGGATCATCCGCACCTTCAACGCCTTCTCCTCCGGCGCCTCGTGGCTGGGCGTGGAGCGCAAGATGCCGGCCGATGTGCGCCGCGCCTATGTGTCGCCGTACAACAGCTGGGCCAACCGCATCAGCACCATCCGTTTCATGCAGGACATCCCGCTGTCGCCGGCCGACAAGGCGTGGTCGCTGCTGGAACGCGCCGGCAAGGCACTGCCCTCGTTCGCCGACCGCCCGGCCTTCCTCGGCTGGGGCCTGCGCGACTTCGTGTTCGACCACCATTTCCTGAAGGGTTTCCAGGCCGCGCTGCCGCAGGCCCAGGTGCACGTCTTCGAGGATGCCGGCCATTACGTGCTGGAAGACAAGCACGAGGTGCTGGTGCCTGGGATCCGCGCGTTCCTGGACGCCAACCCGATCTGATCGGTTCCCGGGGCGGATCCCGGTAGTGCCGGCCGCTGGCCGGCCAGCGCGCACTACGCGCCGGGTTCATGAGGTTGCCGGCCAGCGGCCGGCACTCCCCCTACGCGGCGACTGGCGCCTGCGGTGGCGAGGACGGGCTGTTGCCGTTGTCATCCGGATGGTCGTCGTCGTTGTCGGCCGCGTCGCGCCAGCGCCAGTCGGCCGGTGTCAGCGGGTCCAGCCCATAGGCGATGCGTGCCTTGTCACACTGCGGGCTGGCCTTGCCGTACTCCCACGATGCGTCCACCTCGCGGCATACGCTGGGCCGGTTGGGGTGGATGGTGCAGCGCGAATACACGCCGATCTGCGCATCCAGCGCCACGCAGCGCACCGGCTTGGAATGGGTGCCGCGCATGCACAGGCGGTGCGGGTCCAGTACTTCGGTGAGCTGGTGTGGCACGCCGCCGGGGGTGACCTCGTCCGATTCCATCCAGTGGAAGGCCACGCGGTATTGGGTGCAGCAGGCGCCGCAGGTCATGCAGGGATGTTGCATGGGCAAGCCGCCTCGGGCGGCAGTCGGAATCGGGAACGAGGGAGCGGATTTTCCACGAAGCGGGCCGTCGCGCAAGAAATTCCGTAAGCGGCGACAATGAACGGATGAACCGACCCTGCAATATCGCCGCACGGCTGCCTGAACTGGCGCGTGAACGCCCCGACCAGATCGCCATCCGCTGTCCGGGCCGCCGTAGCGCCGGCAATGGCATGGCCGCCTACGATGTCACCCTCACCTACCGTCAGCTGGACGCCCGCAGCGATGCCATGGCCGCCGGCCTCGCTGGCTACGGGATCGGCCGTGGCGTGCGCACGGTGGTGATGGTGCGGCCGTCACCGGAGTTCTTCCTGCTGATGTTCGCGCTGTTCAAGCTGGGTGCGGTGCCGGTACTGGTCGATCCGGGCATTGACCGGCGCGCGCTGAAGCAGTGCCTGGACGAGGCGCAGGCCGAAGCCTTCATCGGCATTCCGCTGGCCCATGTGGCGCGGCTGGCGCTGCGCTGGGCACCCTCGGCCACCCGCCTGGTCACGGTTGGGCGCCGGCTGGGCTGGGGTGGCACCACCCTGGCCGCACTGGAGCGCGCCGGGGCCAGCGCCGGGCCGATGCTGGCCGGCACCGATGGCGAGGACATGGCCGCGATCCTGTTCACCAGTGGCTCCACCGGTGTGCCCAAGGGCGTGGTTTACCGCCACCGCCACTTCGTCGGCCAGATCCAGCTGCTGGGCAGTGCCTTCGGCATGGAAGCGGGCGGGGTGGACCTGCCGACCTTCCCCCCGTTCGCGTTGTTCGATCCAGCGCTGGGGCTGACCTCGGTGATTCCGGACATGGACCCGACCCGGCCGGCACAGGCCGACCCGGCGCGCCTGCACGATGCCATCCAGCGTTTCGGCGTGACCCAGCTGTTCGGCTCGCCTGCATTGATGCGGGTGCTGGCCCGGCACGGCCGGTCGCTGACGGGCGTGACCCGGGTGACCTCGGCCGGTGCGCCGGTGCCGCCGGACGTGGTGGCCACCATCCGCAGCCTGCTGCCGGCCGACGCGCAGTTCTGGACGCCTTACGGTGCCACCGAGTGCCTGCCGGTGGCGGTGGTCGAAGGCCGCGAGCTGGAGCGTACGCGGGCGGCCACCGAGGGCGGTGCCGGCACCTGCGTGGGCAGCGTGGTTGCACCGAACGAGGTGCGCATCATCGCCATCGACGATGCGCCGCTGGCCGACTGGTCGCAGGCGCGCGTGCTGGGCGTGGGCGAGGTGGGTGAGATCACCGTGGCCGGGCCGACGGCCACCGACAGCTACTTCAACCGCCCGCAGGCCACCGCGGCGGCGAAGATCCGCGAGACGCTGGCCGATGGCAGCACGCGCGTGGTCCATCGCATGGGCGACGTCGGTTATTTCGATGCGCAGGGTCGCCTGTGGTTCTGCGGTCGCAAGACCCAGCGCGTTGAAACCGCGCGCGGGCCGCTGTACACCGAACAGGTCGAGCCGGTGTTCAACACCGTGGCCGGCGTGGCGCGTACTGCGCTGGTCGGCGTCGGTGCCCCGGGTGCGCAGGTACCGGTGCTGTGCGTGGAACTGCAGCGTGGCCAGTCCGACAGCCCGGCCCTGCAGGACGCCCTGCGCGCGCAGGCCGCCGCCCGCCTGCCCGAGGCCGGCCTGCAGCACTTCCTGGTGCATCCGGCGTTCCCGGTCGATATCCGTCACAACGCCAAGATCGGCCGCGAGAAGCTCGCCGCCTGGGCCAGCGCCGAACTGGAGAAGCGCGCATGAAGATCCTGGTCACCGGTGGGGGTGGTTTCCTGGGCCAGGCGCTGTGCCGCGGGCTGGTTGAACGCGGCCACCAGGTGCTGGCGTTCAACCGCAGTCATTACCCGGCGCTGCAGGCCCTGGGCGTGGGCCAGATCCGCGGCGACCTGGCCGATGCGCAGGCGGTACTGCATGCGGTGGCCGGAGTCGATGCGGTATTCCACAACGGTGCCAAGGCCGGCGCGTGGGGCAGCTATGACAGCTACCACCAGGCCAACGTGGTCGGCACCGACAACGTGATCGCGGCCTGCCGCGCGCATGGCATCGGCAGGCTGGTCTACACCTCCACGCCCAGCGTGACCCACCGCGCCACCCACCCGGTGGAAGGCCTGGGTGCCGACGAAGTGCCCTACGGCGAGGATTTCCAGGCCCCGTATGCGGCCACCAAGGCGATTGCCGAACAGCGCGTGCTGGCTGCCAACGACGCCTCGCTGGCGACGGTGGCGTTGCGCCCGCGCCTGATCTGGGGCCCGGGCGACCAGCAGCTGGTGCCGCGCCTGGCCGAACGTGCGCGGCATGGCCGCCTGCGCCTGGTCGGCGATGGCAGCAACAAGGTCGATACCACCTATATCGACAACGCCGCACTGGCGCACTTCCTCGCTTTCGAAGCGCTGGCCCCCGGCGCGGCCTGCGCAGGCAAGGCGTACTTCATTTCCAACGGCGAGCCGCTGCCGATGCGCGAGCTGGTCAACAAGCTGCTGCAGGCGGTGGGTGCCCCCACCGTGGACAAGGCGATCAGCTTCAAGACCGCCTACCGCATCGGTGCCGTGTGCGAGCGGCTGTGGCCGCTGCTGCGCCTGCGTGGGGAACCGCCGCTGACCCGCTTCCTGGCCGAACAGCTGTGCACGCCACACTGGTACAGCATGGAACCGGCGCGTCGCGATTTCGGCTACGTGCCGCAGGTCAGCATCGAAGAAGGCCTGCGCAGGCTGAAGGCTTCATCTGCTGCATAGATCGCCATCACTGGTTGCACACCGCCGGATCGGGAGGATGGACCCACGCCATCCAAGGCTCGACCACCCGCGAGGAGCGCCATGCTGCACTACGCCATTATTTTCTTTGTCATCGCCATCATCGCCGCCGTTCTGGGTTTCTCCGGAATTGCCGGCGCCGCAACGAACATCGCCTGGATCCTGTTCGTGGTGTTCCTGATCCTTGCGGTGATCTCGATGTTCCGCAAGCGCGGCTAGCCGGTAGTGCCGGCCGCTGGCCGGCATCGGTTTCCGCAGAGTCGAGCCATGCTCGACTCTGCGGGCGATCACCACGTTACACAGCGCTGTGCAGTCCGCGATCAGCTTCGTGGCGCTCCAGCGCCAGTTCGATCAGGCGGGTGATCAGCGTCGTGTAGTCGATGCCGCTGGCGCCCCACAGCTTCGGGTACATGCTGATACGGGTGAAGCCCGGCAGCGTGTTGACCTCGTTGATGATGATCTCACCGCCTGCGGTGAGGAATACGTCCACCCGCGCCATGCCCGCGCACTCCAGCGCCTGGTAGGCCTGCAGCGCGATCTGCTGGATGCGTGCCTGGGTGCCGGCATCGATATCGGCCGGCACCACCACCTCGGCGCCATCTTCGTTGATGTACTTGGTGTCGTAGGCGTAGAACTCGTCGTGCACCACCACCTCGCCGCACAGGCTGGCCTGCGGATGCGCGTTGCCCAGCACGGCACACTCGATCTCGCGGCCAACCACCGCCGACTCCACCAGCACCTTGTGGTCGTAGCGCAGCGCCAATGCCAGTGCCTCGGCGAAGCCTGCCGCATCCTTGACCTTGCTCACGCCCACCGACGAGCCCTGGTTGGCCGGCTTCACGAACAGCGGCAGGCCGAGCTGCGCGATCACCGCATCGGCATCGACTGCCGCCGCCTGATGGCGACGGATGCACAGCCACGGTGCTACCTGCAGGCCGGCATCGCGCAGCAGGCGCTTGGTTACGTCCTTGTCCATCGCCACGGCCGAGCCCAGCACCGGCGAACCGACGAAGGGCAGGCCGGCCATGCGCAGCAGCCCCTGCAGCGCACCGTCCTCGCCCAGCGGCCCGTGCACGATCGGCAGCACCACATCGATCTGGCCGAGCGCGGTGGACGCCTGCACCGGTTGCAGCTGCGCCTGCCCGGCCCCCGGCCGCAGCGCCAGCGTGGTGCCGGAAGGACGCAGCGCGATGCGTGCCGGATCATCGGCATTGAGCAGGAAGGTGTCCGGCTGGCTCAGGTGCCACTGGCCCTGCTTGTCGATGCCGATCAGCACCGGCTCGAAGCACTCGCGGTCGAGCGCGTCGAGGATGTTCTTCGCCGATTGCAGCGAAACTTCGTGCTCGGAGGAGGTGCCCCCGAAGATGATGCCGACCCGGGTCCGTGCCATGGGAAATGCGATGTCCTGTGCGTTGCGTGGCCTCATAGCATGAACCTTCACCGGCCCTCCGCGTGAGGCACAGATGAACCGGATATCCAACCACGCATGGCGTGGATCTACCGTGTCGACCAAGGTCGACACCTACCAACAGCCGAGGAAATCTGTCGAAGGCGGGGTGGGTCCGGTTGCGGGGGCGTGAGCCACATGGATGCGGCGACCGAGCCTACATGGACGTACTTGCAGCGTCCCCCCGCAACCGGCCCCCCCCGCCATCCCACGGATAACCAGCTTTTGATGTTGATCTTGCCCGCCAGCGGCCGGTGCCTCTGCGGGCGCCGGGCGGCAGCCCGGCCCAAGCCCCGCACCCACGCAGGTAGAATGCGCACATGGCTCTTTCCCTGCTCAAGTCCCTCAAGCCGGCCGCCGGCCGCGCGCTGCAGATCGCCCTGAACCGCGCGCTGGCGCTGGATCCGGATACCCGTCTTGCGCTGGCCGGCCTCGATGGCCGGCACATCGACCTGACCCTGGAGGCGCCTTCGCTGGCGATGCGCATCAGCGTCCAGGGTGATCAGCTGCGGGTCGGCCCGGTGGACGCGCAGGAAGCCGATCTGGCCGTGCGCAGCAGCCTGGCAGGCGTGCTGGCGCAGCTGCCGCTGCTGGCCAACGCACGGCGTGGCGACAATCACGGCAAGGGCCGCGTGCGCGTGGCCGGCGACGCCGAGCTGGCGCGGCGCCTGCAGCAGCTGGCCAAAGGCTTTGACCCGGACTGGCAGCATCCGTTCGTGAGCGTGTTCGGCGAGGTGCTGGGCGTACAGGTGGCCAACACCCTGCGCAGCGCCCTGCAGCACGCGCGCCAGGGGATGATCGACCTGGCCCACAGTGCCGCCGAATTCATCACCGAGGAATCGCGCGACGTGGTGCCGCGTGCCGAACTGGAGGCCTTCCACGATGACGTGGATGTGCTGCGCGATGATGTCGAGCGCCTCGGCGCGCGCGTGCAGCGCCTGCGGGGTGCCGCATGAAGGCCCTGTTGCGGGCCAGCCGTATCGGCCGGGTGATCCTGCGTTACCGCCTCGACGATCTGCTGCAGGGCACCCCGGCCGAGCGCTGGTTGCGCCTGGCCAAGCCGTTCGTGCCGCGTGCCTCCGCCGCCATCGCCGCACAGTCGCGTGGCGCACGCCTGCGCCTGGCGCTGCAGGACCTGGGCCCGATCTTCGTCAAGTTCGGCCAGATCCTGTCCACCCGTCGCGATCTGGTTCCGCCGGACGTGGCCAACGAACTGACCCTGCTGCAGGACCGGGTCAAGCCGTTCGACGGCGATACCGCGCGCCGCATCGTGGAAGAAGCGCTGGGCCTGCCGGTCAGCGAAGCGTTCGCCAGTTTCGATACCGAACCGCTGGCCTCGGCCTCGATCGCGCAGGTGCACGCGGCCACCCTGGCCGATGGCCGCCAGGTGGTGGTCAAGGTGCTGCGCCCGGGCATCGAGAAGCAGATCGATGCCGACATCGCGTTGCTCAATTCGCTGGCCACGCTGGTCGAGCGCACCCATCCGCGGGCCGACAAGATCCGGCCACGCGAAGTAGTGGCCGAGGTGGAAAACACGCTGGCCGCCGAGCTGGACCTGCAGCGCGAAGGCGCCAATGCCAGCGTGCTGCGCCGCTTCTGGGAAAACAGCGACGACCTGTACGTGCCGGAAGTGATCTGGAGCCACACCGCCGAGCGCGCGCTGACCCTGGAACGCGTGTGGGGCATCCCCTCCGATGACATCACCGCGCTGGACAAGGCCGGCATCGACCGCAAGGCGCTGGCCGCCAAGGGCGTGCGGGTGTTCTACACCCAGGTGTTCCGCGACAACTTCTTCCACGCCGATGCGCACGCCGGCAACATCTGGGTCGACACCGATCCGGCGCGCCGCGCCAACCCGCGTTTCATCGCGCTGGACTTCGGCATCATGGGCCAGCTGTCGCAGGAAGATCAGTACTACCTGGCCGAGAATTTCATGGCCATCTTCAACCGCGACTACCGCCGCATCGCCGAGCTGCACGTGCAGGCACGCTGGATGCCCGATCACGTGCGCATCGATGATCTGGAAGCGGCCGTGCGCTCGGTGTGCGAACCGTACTTCACCCGGCCGCTGTCGCAGATCTCGCTGGCCGAAGTGCTGATGAAGCTGTTCCGCGTGGCCCAGCGCTACCAGCTGACCCTGCAGCCGCAGCTGATCCTGCTGCAGAAGACCCTGCTGAATATCGAAGGCGTGGGCCGCCAGCTGGACCCGCAGATCGATATCTGGGCGGTGGCCAAGCCGGTGCTGGCGAAAATCCTGCGCGAGCGCTACAGCCCGCGCCGGGTGGTGCGCGAGATCGGCAAGCGCCTGCCGGAAATCATGACCCACGCGCCGGACATGCCACGCCTGGTGCATGCCTGGTTGACCCAGCAGGTGGAGGGCCGGCACGAACTGGCGATGCGCTCGCGCGATCTGGTCGCGCTCGATGCCAGCGTGCAGCGCCTGCAGAAGCGTGCGGTCGGCGCGATCACCGGAGTCGGCCTGCTGGCCATTGCCGCATTGATGTACGTGTTGCAGCCGCCGGGCTGGTACTGGGGTGACCTGCCGATGTGGAGCTGGTTGTCCGGTGCGGTGGGCGCGGTGGCGCTGGCGCGCGCGTGGTGGAAGTAACCGCCGTGCTGCAGGCGCTCAAGGATGAGCTGGCACGCTTTGGTGCCGACAACGACGCCCGCGAGCACGCGCGTGGCCGCCGCATGCTCAACATCACGCCCGATACCGGCGAGTTCCTGTCGGTGCTGGTCCGCTTCGGCGCTGCACGGCGGGTGCTGGAAATCGGCACCTCCAACGGCTATTCCACGCTGTGGCTGGCCGAGGCTGCCACAGCCATTGATGGCCATGTGACCACGCTGGAATACGCCGAGGACAAGGTGGCGATGGCACGTGACACCTTCGCGCGCAGTGGCCTGGCCGATCGCATCACGCTGGTCCACGACGATGCCGGGTCGTGGCTGGCACACGCCGCCGATGCCAGCATTGACCTGCTGTTCCTCGATTCGGACCGCGAACAGTACGCCGGCTGGTGGCCGCAGCTGCGCCGCGTGCTGCGGCCCGGTGGGCTGCTGGTGGTGGACAACGCCACCTCGCATGCGGAACAGATGGAACCGCTGCGAGCGCTGCTGGCCGCAGACGCGGACTTCAGCACCGGCCTGGTGCCGGTGGGCAACGGCGAGTTGCTGGCCGTGCGCAACGCCTGACTGCTCTACAGAGGTGGGTGCCAACCCTGGTTGGCACGCTGTTGCCGGTCGCGCCGGGCAGCCGAGCATGGGCTCGGCTCTACAGTAAGCAGGCCCTTATAATCCCGCGGTGAGCACCGAACCCGATACCCTCGCCGTGGTCGAGACTGAAACCGCGCCCCTGCAGCTGCTGCACCTGGATGAACGCCTGGCCGTGGTCAACAAGCCTGCCGGGCTGATGGTCCATGACAGCAAGCTGGCCCGTGGCGAAGACGATTTCCTGGCCGACCGCCTGCGCGAGCAGCTGGGCCGCCCGATCTTCCTCGTGCATCGCCTGGACCGGGCCACCAGCGGCTGCCTGCTGCTGGCCTTCGACCGCGAGACCGCCAGTGCGTTGGGCAAGGCGCTGATGGGCGGCGACGTGCTGAAGGACTACCTGACGGTGTGCCGCGGCTGGCCGGCCGAGCTGTCCTGGCAGGTCGATCACGATCTGGACGGTGGGCCGGGGAAGCCGGTGAAGAAGCCGGCGATCACCGACTTCCAGCGCCTGGCGACCGGCGAGCTGTCGGTGCCGGTCGGTGAGTTCAGCAGCTCGCGTTACGCGCTGCTGCGCTGCCAGCCGCAGACCGGGCGATTCCGGCAGATCCGCCGGCACCTCAAGCACCTGTCGCATCACATGATCGGCGACACCAGCCACGGTGATGGCCGCCACAACCGCATCTTCCGCATGCAGGGCGTGCACCGCATGCTGCTGCATGCCGAGCGCCTGCGCTTTCCGCATCCGGAGGGCGGCACTGTGGATGTACGTGCGCCGCTGGACCGTGAGTTCCAGAAAGCGCTGGACCTGTTTGGCTGGCAGGTGGATATCGCCTGACGGTAGTGCCGGCCGCTGGCCGGCAGCCGTCTGATTCCCGTTGTCCTGGGATTGCCGGCCAGCGGCCGGCACTACCTCATTTCTTTTCCGGTTCGTTGACGATGGCTTCCAGGTCCTTCTGCAGGTCCGCGAACAGCGGCTGCATGCGCGCCTGGATGGCCACCATCACGTTCTGCATCAGCGCCGGGGTCTTGTCCAGCAGGCTCTGGCCGGCCGAACTCTCGTAGAACTCGGCCATCGCCAGCACGTCTTCCTTGCTGAAGGTCTTCTTGTACAGGTCCACGTACATCGGCCGCAGCTGCTGCCACGACAGGGCCTGGCGCAGGGTCTGGCTGGTGCGGGCCTGGATCCGCTTGAGCTGTTCCTGCTGCTGCGCGTTGAGCTGGCGCTGCGCGGCCACCTGCTGGAACTGCTGCTGCTGCATCGCCTCGATCTGCGGCAGCATGGTGTCGATCATGCTCTGCGCGCGCGAGGCCGACAGCAGGCGGTTGATGTCGCCATCGGTCGGCGGCGCGGCCAGGGCCGGAACGCTGGCCACGGCCAGCGCCAGCAACAGGGCGGCGCGGCGCAGCAGGGCGGGTGCGAAGCGGGTCATGCGGAGCTTCCTGCGGTACATGGGATGGCCAGCATACCCGCAGCCAAGGCGAAGGCGGCGTGTTCGATGCCTGATCGGCGGCATACGGTGCGCGATGTCGCACTCCGGTACGTGGCTGCCGCTACAATGCGCGGATGGGCAGTGGACCGGTCACCATCAGCGCGCAGCTTGAAATCCCCGACGGCGAGATCGTCGAGCGGTTCGTGCGCGCCAGTGGCGCCGGCGGCCAGAACGTCAACAAGGTGTCCACCGCGGTGGAACTGCGTTTCGATGTGGCCAACTCGCCCTCGTTGCCCGAACCGTTGCGGCTGCGCCTGCTGGCGCGGCGTGACCGGCGGATGACCGGCGAAGGCGTGCTGGTCATCGATGCGCAACGTTTCCGGACCCAGGATCGCAATCGCGAGGATGCGCGCGAGCGGCTGGCGGCCTTCATCCAGGCCGGGCTGAGCGTGCCCAAGCCGCGCAAGGCCACCAAGCCGACCCTCGGGTCGAAACTGCGTCGTCTGGACGCCAAACGCGGGCGCGCGCAGATCAAGCGCGGGCGCTCATCACGTGACTGGGAGTGATTGCTTGAACAAGCCGACTTCGTTGCTGCCGGCCGTGCCGCCGCAGATGCCGCAGGTCAAACCCAACGCCTTCCTGCGCTGGCTGGCGCGCTGCACCCTGCGCATGGGCGGCTGGAAGGTGACCGGCACCCTGCCTGACATCCCCCGCCTGGTCTTCATCATCGCCCCGCACTCGTCCAACTGGGACGGGCTGTGGGGCATGGCCGCCAAGATCGCACTGGGCATGAAGGTGAAGGTGCTGGGCAAGGCCTCGCTGTTCTGGTGGCCGTTGGGCCCGCTGCTGCACAGGCTCGGCGTGATCCCGCTGGACCGCAGCTCGCCGCAGGGCACGGTGGGCCAGGCGGTGGACCTGCTGCGCAACAACGAGAAGATGTGGTTCGCCATCACCCCCGAGGGCACCCGCAAGGCGGTGAAGGACTGGAAGGCCGGCTTCCTGAAGATCGCGCGGATGGCCGACGTGCCGATCCTGGCCGCCTATTTCCACTACCCCGAGAAGACCATCGGCATCGGCCCGTTGTTCACGCCCAGCGGCGATGATGCTGCCGACATGGCCGCCATCCGCGAGTTCTACCGGCCGTGGATGGGCAAGACCCGCGGCACCGTCTGAGCCGCCCGCGGGCGGCCGCCTAGACGCCACGTCCGGCACATGCCGGGCATGCGCGACAGGAGTAGGGTGGAGGGCTGGTATCCCGTACCGTCTGCCCAAGGAGCGTTCCACATGTCGCGTACCGTAGTCCTGGCCGCCGCCATCAGCCTGGCGCTGGCGGCCTGTTCCGGCAAGGAGTCCACCCCCGTGTCCGATGCACAGAAGACCCCGGCCCAGCAGCCGGCCGAAGCGTCCACCAATCCGCTGCTGAGCGCCAGCACGCTGCCGTTCCAGGCGCCGCAGTTCGACAAGATCAAGGACAGCGACTACCTGCCGGCGTTCGAAGAAGGCATGCGCCAGCACCTGGCCGATGTGCGCAAGATCGCCGACAGCAGCGAACCGGCCACTTTCGACAACACCATCGTGGCGATGGAGCGCAGCGGCGAGACCCTGACGCGCGTGTCGCGCATCTTCTTCGGCCTGGTGCAGGCCGATACCAACGACGCACGCCAGAAGATCCAGGAAGAGGTGGCGCCGAAGCTGGCCGCACACCAGGACGAGATCAACCTCGACCCGAAGCTGTTCGCCCGCGTGAAGTCGATCTATGACCAGCGCGACACGCTGGAGCTGGACCCGGTGCAGAAGCGCCTGGTCGAGCACTACTACGATGGCCTGGTGCGCGCCGGTGCGCAGCTGTCCGACGCTGACAAGGCGACCCTGCGCAAGCTCAACGTGGAAGAGACCACCCTCTCCACCCAGTTCCACACCCGCCTGGTGGCTGCCACCGCTGCGGCGGCCGTGGTTGTCGACGACAAGGCCAAGCTGGCCGGCCTGGACGAGGATGCGATCAACAACGCCGCGGCCGCCGCGAAGGACCGCAAGCTGGATGGCAAGTTCCTGCTGCCGCTGCAGAACACCACCCAGCAGCCGGTGCTCGGCTCGCTGAGCGACCGCGACCAGCGCGCCGCCGTGCTGAAGGCCTCGGAAACCCGCGCCGAGCGCGGCGATGCCAACGACACCCGGCAGACCGTGCAGCGCCTGGCCCAGCTGCGTGCGCAGAAGGCCAAGCTGCTCGGTTTCGACACCTTCGCCGACTACCAGCTGGGCGACCAGATGGCCAAGACCCCGGCCGCCGCGCTGAAGCTGCTGACCGACACCGTACCGGCCGCCACCGCCAAGGCCCGCGCCGAAGCCGGCGAGATCCAGAAGGTGATCGACGCGCAGAAGGGCGGCTTCCAGGTCGCCGCGTCGGACTGGGATTTCTACGCCGAGCAGGTGCGCAAGGCCAAGTACGATCTGGATGAGTCGCAGATCAAGCCGTACTTCGAACTGGATAACGTGCTGCAGAACGGCGTCTTCTACGCCGCTACCCAGCTGTACGGCATCACCTTCAAGCCGCGCACCGACATCCCGACCTACAACCCGGACATGAAGGTGTACGAGGTGTTCGACAAGGACGGCACCTCGCTGGCGCTGTTCTACACCGATTACTTCAAGCGTGACAGCAAGTCCGGCGGCGCCTGGATGGACGTGTTCGTCGAACAGGACGGCCTGACCGGTGCCAAGCCGGTGGTCTACAACGTCTGCAACTTCACCAAGCCGGCCGCCGGCCAGCCTGCGCTGATCAGCTTCGACGACGTCACCACCATGTTCCATGAGTTCGGCCATGCACTGCATGGCATGTTCTCGAACGTGAAGTACCCGTCGATCGCCGGTACGGCCACGTCGCGTGATTTCGTCGAGTTCCCGTCGCAGTTCAACGAGCACTGGGCGCTGGACCCGAAGGTGTTCGCCAACTACGCCAAGCACTACAAGACCGGCGAGGCGATGCCGCAGGAACTGGTCGACAAGATCCTCAAGGCGCGCAGCTTCAACCAGGGCTATGCGACCACCGAGTACCTGTCGGCCGCACTGCTGGACCTGGCCTGGCACACGCAGAAGGCCGATGCGCCGCTGCAGGATGTCGGCGCCTTTGAAGCCAGCGCGCTGAAGAAGTTCAAGGTCGACCTGCCGCAGGTGCCGCCGCGTTACCGCACCACCTACTTCGACCACATCTGGGGTGGCGGTTACTCGGCCGGTTACTACGCCTACTTCTGGGCCGAAGTGCTCGACCATGACGCCTACCAGTGGTTCACCGAGCACGGTGGCCTGACGGCCGCCAACGGCCAGGAGTTCCGCGACAAGATCCTCTCGCGCGGCAACAGCGTGGAGCTGTCGACCCTGTACCGCGATTTCCGCGGCAAGGACCCGTCGGTGGAGCCGCTGCTGAAGTTCCGCGGGCTGAAATAAGAAAACGAAAACGGCGGGGGAAACCCCGCCGTTTTTCATTATGTAGCGTCGAGCCATGCTCGACTGGTTTTTGTAGAGCCGAGCCCATGCTCGGCTGATGCTTCCTGGAAGGGCAGCCGAGCAAGGGCTCGGCTCTACAAGGGCGGGAAAGCCAGTCGGGCATGGCTCGACTCTACAGAAGCGCGTTAGGTCCCCACGTGCACCCGGTTGGCCTGTTCGGCCAACCCCAGGTGGTCCAGCGCGATATCCAGCGCCAGTACGTAGCTCTGCGCGCCATACCCGGCGGCGATGCCCAGGCGCTGGCCGACACCGGCCGGCAGGCACGGCTCGGCCACCGCGCCGTCGTCATGCACTTCCACGTAGGCGTTGTGCAGGTAGGGCAACAGGCGTTGCAGGCGCAGGCTGTTGGCACACGCACCCGGATCGAGCAGGGTTACCTCGCCGCGGCTGTGGTCAGCCACGCGCAGCGCATCCAGCAGCTCCTGCTCCGAACCGCAGGCGCGGATCGCCACGCTGGTGCCGGCGTCGATCGCACGATGCACCAGCGATTTCAGTACCGGTGCCGGCAGCGGCATGGCAGTGCGGATCAGCGCACCGGCGGCTTCCGGGCCACGGATGATGAAGATCGACATGGCTCAGCCCTCCTGCGCCAGGCGACGGCCGACAATGGCCAGCGACAGCGGATAGCCGGCCTGTTGGCTGCGCTGGTCGATCACCACGGCAGCCGGCCCGTGCTGCAGGCGCAGGCGCGCATCCAGGCCGCGCTCGCTCGGCGCCTGCAACTCGATGTACTGCGCCGGCAGCCGTTCCAGTGCCGCTTGCAGTGCGCCACCCTCGGCCTGCCACTGCGCTTCGTCGGCCACACCGACATCCAGCAGTACCCAGTCGGCCGAGCGTGCCTGCGGCTGGCACAGGCATTGGCGCACTTCGGACAGGCTGGCGCAGTCGCTGCACAGCACGCGGTGGCCGGACAGCTGCGCCGGCAGCTGCGGGCGCGGTGCCGACGCAGGCGCGTGGCGGATCACCAGGAGGGTCATACAACACCTTGCGGAATGCGCCCTGCGGCGCGGTGGGCACACGATGCGCGCGCTGCCCGTAAAGGTGCGATGCCGGCGGCCGGGCCGGGGCGTAAAACCTGCGTAACCCTTCCTGTAGAGCCGAGCCTACGCTCGGCTGCTCTGCGCCCCAGTCGGGCAACCTCGACGCTACAAGGAACAAGCCGAGCGTGGGCTCGGCTCTACAGGACCGCGGCGCGGGAACCTCTCCGGCCCGGATGTGGTCTGATGCCGATACCATCTACCCGGAGCCTGTCATGGATGCTGTTGCCCGCCCCCCCTTTTTCGAACGCGCGCTGGCCTGGCTGAAGAAGGAGGCGCTGCCGCTGCTGGTGATGCTCGGCCTGCTCGCCGCCGCGCGCGATACGCTGGCCAACCACTACGTGGTGCCGAGCGGTTCGATGCAACCCACCCTGCAGCCCGGCGACCGGGTGGTGGTGGACATGCGCGCCTATGGCCTGCGCCTGCCGTTCACCGGCAAGGAACTGCTGGCCACCGGCACCCCGCAACGCGGCGAGGTGGCGGTGTTCGATTCGCCGGCCGACGGCACCCGGCTGATCAAGCGCATTGCTGCGGTCGCCGGTGACCATGTGCAGATGCGCGAGGGCCACCTGAGCATCAATGGCCAGCCGCTGCAGATGGCCGACCTGCAGGACGTGGAAGCCTTCGGCGAGCGTCGCGCCCGCCTCGACCTGGACATGGGCGGTGGGCCGGACATCGCCGATCTGGTGGTGCCGGCCGGCAAGCTGCTGGTGCTGGGTGACCACCGTGGCAACAGCTTCGATGGGCGCTTCTTCGGGTTCGTCGACGCCGACAAGGTCTATGGCCGCGCGGTGGCGGTGTATTACCGCCGTGGCGACGGCTTCGAGTGGCAGCGCCTGTAGGCTGAATTGATACTTTTCATATATCAATCATGATCCAACGGGTTATGGATCGACTGGATGGACGGGCCTAGTCTGGGCCCGTTCCTCTCCACCTGGCCGCCCCCACCGACCCATCGATCCCATGACTGGCGAAACCGCGGCGACCATTGAGGGCCGCCCTTCCACTCGCGATACCGGCACCGACACCCGCATCCAGCAGGGCACGCCGGCCTTCCGCCGCACCGCGCTGGCGTTGTTCCTGGCCGGCTTCTCCACCTTTGGCCTGCTGTACACGGTGCAGCCGCTGCTGCCCGAGTTCAGCCGCCACTTCGGTGTGTCCGCGGCCGGCAGCGCGATGTCGCTGTCGCTGACCACCGGCACGCTGGCGGTGGCGATGCTGCTGGCCGGCCTGCTCTCCGATGCCGTGGGCCGCCGCCCGTTGATGATCGCCGCCTTGCTGGCTTCGGCCGTGCTGTCGCTGTGCACCGCACTGGTGGATGACTGGACCATGCTGCTGGTGCTGCGCACCCTGCTCGGCCTGGCGCTGAGTGGCGTGCCGGCGGTGGCGATGACTTACCTGGTCGAGGAAATGGACAGCCGCGCGCTGGGCCTGGCGATGGGCCTGTACATCGGCGGCAACGCCATTGGTGGCATGAGCGGGCGCCTGCTGGCGGGCATCATCGCCGACCACTGGGGCTGGCGCTGGGGCATCGGTGTGGTCTCGATCATCGCCATCGCCAGCACCGTGCTGTTGTGGCTTCAACTGCCGCCCTCGCGCCATTTCCAGGCCAGGCGCGGTGGCCTGCGCCACCTGCCGTCGCGCTGGCGCACGCTGTTCGCCGACCCGGGCCTGCCGTGGCTGTTTGCCACCTCGTTCGTGCTGATGGGCGTGTTCGTCACCCTCTACAACTACCTCGGTTACCACCTGCTGGCGCCGCCGTACCACCTCAGCCAGACCGTGGTCGGGCTGATCTTCAGTGTCTACCTGGTGGGCACCTTCAGCTCGGCGTGGATGGGCCAGCAGGCCACGCGGCATGGACGTGGCCGCATCCTGTCGATCTCGTTCGCGCTGATCGGCGCCGGCATCGCGCTGCTGGCGATGCCGTGGCTGAGCACGATGGCCCTGGGCATCGCGCTGGTGACCTTCGGCTTCTTTGGCGGCCATTCGGTGGCCAGCAGCTGGGTTGGCAGCCGTGCCGGTGCGATGCGTGCCGAAGCCTCGGCGCTGTACCTGTTCGCCTATTACCTTGGGTCCAGCGTGCTGGGGGGCGTGGGCGGCCTGGCCTATGCGGCCTGGGACTGGCGTGGCGTGTGCGCGTTCGCCGCCGTGCTGACCCTGATGGGTGGTGGCATCGTCTGGGCGCTGCAGCAGCGCGCCCCGCAGCCGGTCACTGCGTGACGCCCGCTGGGCAGGCGGCTTTGCCGAGGTAGAGTCGACTGTTAGTCGAATGCTCTTCCATCAGATCGCAAAACCCCGCGCTGCGCGCGATAGTCGACTAACAGTCGACTCTACCGGCGAACGCTCCGCGCAGCAGCCCGGCGAAGTTGCGGATCAACGGCGTCACCCGTTCGCGATGCCAGGCCAGCTGCACCTCCGAATGCGCACCGGCATCGGCCAGTGCCACGAAGCGCGCGCCTTCCACCCGGATGTGATCGCATGACGAGGGCAGGATAGCCGCACCGAGCCCTGCAGCGGCCAGGCTGATCAGGGTCGAGGCTTCACCCGCTTCCTGCACGATGCGCGGCGTGAACCCGGCGGCCGCGCACAACGCGATCATGTGGTCATGGATGCCGGCGCCCGCACTGCGGCGGAACGCTACGAACGGCTCCTGCGCGAAGTCGCGCAGCGCCAGCGTGCCCTGTTTCGACAGCCTGCGCAGGGCAGGGTGGTCGGCGTGCACGATCAGCGCCAGCGGGTCGACGAACAGGCTGTGTGCTACCAGTTCCGGCGGCAGCGCGCGCTTGCGGATGATGCCGACGTCCAGCGTGCCGTCGAGCAGCGCATCGATCTGCTGCAGCGTGTTCATCTCGCTCAGCTGCAGCCGTACCTGCGGATGCTGCTGGCGGTAATGCAGGATCGAGCGCGGAATCTGCGGTGACAGCGGCGTGGCCCGGGTCAGCCCGATGTGCAGCTCGCCCTGCTCGCCGCGCTGCGCGCGCTGCACCTCGTCCACCGCCGCTTCCACCTGCTGCACGATCGCGCGCGCCCGTTCCTGCAGCAATTCGCCAGCGGCGGTCAGCTGCACCCGGCGATGGCTGCGCACGAACAGGCGCGCACCGATCCGTTCCTCCAGCTGGCGGATCTGCTGGCTGAGCGGCGGCTGCGACATGCCCAGCCGCTCCGCCGCCTGGCCGAAGTGCAGCGTATCGGCAACGGCCAGGAAGTAACGCAGATGGCGAAGTTCGATGGACATGCGGCCAGTCTATGCGTCGCCAGCCACAAATGGGGCCAGATCATTCGTACGTCATCCACGCATCGCGTGGATCTACCGTGTCGACCAAGGTCGACACCTACCCACAGCAGCAGATACCAACAGCAGCAGGAATCTGTCAGAGGCGGGGCGGTGTGGGTGGGCAGGACCGTTGGCGCCATGGATGGCGCCATCGAGCCCCCAAGGATGGGTTTACGGCGTGTCCTGCCCGCCCACACCGCCCCGCCATCCACGGATAGCAGGCTTTTGCTGTTGCTTCAGCAGGTGCAGGGCGCAGCCCTGCCGGCAAACCCTCACCGCTCCGAATGCCCGCTCTGGTCGTAATCGCGCGGGCTGAACAGCTCCGGCTGGATCAGTTCGATGAACGCCCGCGCCTGCGCCGACAGCGCCTTGCCCCGGCGCACGATCACGCCATAGCTGCGCTGGGGGAACCAACGCTTCATCGACCGCGCCGCCAGCCGTTCGCGGTCGGCCTCGTTCAGGCACAGCGCCGGCACAATGGAAATGCCCATGCCCATCGCCACGTACTGCTTGATCACCTCCCAGCCGCCCACCTCCAGCGCCACGGTGTAGGCGATGCGGTGGCGCTGGAACACCTGGTCGACCAGGCGGTAGGTGATCTGCCGCTTCGGTGGCAGCACCAGCGGATAGCGCGCGATGTCGGCCAGCTCCAGCTCACCCCCGCTGGCCAGCGGATGATCGTGCGGCGCGATCAACACCTGCTCGAAACGGTAGGCCGGGGCATAGGTCAGGTCGGCCGGCACATCGGTCATCGAGCCGATCGCCAGGTCGGCGGCATCTTCGCGCAGCAGGTCGGTACCGTCGGCGCTGATCGCGTTGTGCAGGGTCAGGCGCACGTCCGGGTGATGCAGGCGGAAGCGTTCGACGATCTTCGGCAACAGGTACAGGATGGTGGAACTGTTGGCGGCGATGTTCAGCTCGCCCGCGTCCAGGCCGCGCACCTTGTCGCGGAAGCGCGCCTCCAGCCCGTCCAGGTTCTCCACCAACGGCTGCGCCATTTCGTACAGCAGCTGGCCCTCCCGGC
Organism: Stenotrophomonas beteli; assembly: GCF_001431665.1. Classification (GTDB taxonomy): domain Bacteria; phylum Pseudomonadota; class Gammaproteobacteria; order Xanthomonadales; family Xanthomonadaceae; genus Stenotrophomonas; species Stenotrophomonas beteli. The sequence goes on from NZ_LLXV01000037.1 coordinate 20,778, forward strand.
TGGGTACCAGGCGCCGGCCACTGCGCTCGAACAGGGGCACCCCCAGCTCCCGTTCCAGCGCCTGCAGCTGCAGGCTGATGGCGGGCTGGCTGACGAAAAGTGCCTCAGCCGCCCGTGAGACCGAACCCAGCCGCACCGTCTGGCAGAACGCGCGCAGCGGCTTCAGCCGGTCGGATTTATAGGAAAAACGCGGACTTGGCGGGGTGCGTGTGCTCATCGTGTTACGAGTATTAGCACAACTTATGTAGAACATTGCAAAAACTGTTTTGCCAAATACTCAGGCCCAGCGGCACCGTGGAGTCGTTCCCCCACCGCTGGAGTCGCCCCATGTCCGCCGTCGCTTCCGCTGTTTCCACCCCTGCCAGCAAGGCCACCCCCGGTATCGCCCTGGCGACCCGCGTGGCCGGCCAGGACATCGTGCTGCCGGCGCCGCTGCTGGCCCTGCTGGTGTCGCTGCACCGTGCGGTGGAACCGGGCCGGCAGGCACGGCTGCAGGCCCGCCGCGAGCGCCAGGCGTTCTTCGACCAGGGCGGCCTGCCGGACTTCCGCGAGGACACCGCCGCGATCCGCAGCGGCGACTGGCGCGTTGCGCCGCTGCCGGCCGCGCTGCAGGACCGCCGCGTCGAGATCACTGGCCCGACCGACCCGAAGATGGTCATCAACGCGCTGAACTCCGGCGCCAGGGTGTTCATGGCCGACTTCGAGGATTCGACCTCGCCGACCTGGCGCAACCTGCTGGCCGGGCAGCAGTCGCTGGCGGCGGCGGTGCGCGGTGATCTGCAATTCACCGCCGCCAATGGCAAGCACTACAGCCTGCGCCCCTACGATGAGCAGGCGGTGCTGATCGTGCGCCCGCGTGGCTGGCACCTGGACGAGAAGCACGTGGCGATCGATGGCCAGCCGCTGGCCGGTGGCCTGTTCGACGCGGCGGTGTTCGCCTTCCACAACGCGCGCACGTTGCAGGCCAAGGATCGCGGCCCGTACTTCTACCTGCCCAAGCTGCAGAGCATGGAAGAGGCCGCGCTGTGGGAGACCGCGCTGTCGCACATCGAAGGGATGCTCGGCCTGCCGCATGGCCAGATCAAGGTCACCGTGCTGATCGAAACGCTGCCGGCGGTGTTCGAGATGGACGAGATCCTGCACGCACTGCGTGACCGCATCGTCGGCCTGAACTGCGGGCGCTGGGACTACATCTTCTCCTACCTGAAGACCTTCCGCCGCCATGCCGACCGCGTGCTGCCCGAGCGCGGCCAGGTGACCATGACCCAGCCGTTCCTGAAGGCCTATTCGGAGCTGCTGATCCAGACCTGCCATCGCCGTGGCGCGCATGCGATGGGTGGCATGGCCGCGCAGATCCCGATCAACAACGATGCGGCCGCCAACGAACAGGCGATGGCCCGGGTGCGCGCCGACAAGCTGCGTGAAGTCAGCGCCGGCCATGACGGCACCTGGGTCGCGCACCCGGCGCTGATTCCGGTGGCGATGGCGATCTTCGACGAACACATGCCTACCGCGAACCAGCACAGCGTGCTGCGCCAGGACGTGCGCGTCGGCCGCGACGAACTGATCGCGCGCCCGCCCGGCACCATCACTCGTGCCGGCTTCGAAGGCAACGTGGAAGTCTGCGTGCGCTACCTGGCCGCGTGGCTGGATGGCAACGGCTGCGTGCCGATCCATCACCTGATGGAGGACGCGGCCACCGCCGAGATCAGCCGCAGCCAGCTGTGGCAGTGGCTGCACACGCCGGACCAGCAGCTCGACGACGGTACCGCGATCGACCTGGCCCTGCTCGACGCCACCCTGGCGCAGCTGCCGGCACGGCTGGGCGATACCCGCGCGCTGCCCGGCGGGGCCCGCATCGGCGAAGCCATCACCCTGCTGGCCGAACTGAGCCGCAGCAACGAACTGACCGATTTCCTGACCCTGCCGGCCTACGCGCGCATCGACTGACTGCCGCCCGCGTTTTCCGCCGTTTCCCTCCCCGCTGCACCAAAGAACCGAACTGGAGAAAGACATGAGCAAGCTGCCCACTGCCGAACAGATCCAGCACGACTGGGATACCAACCCGCGCTGGGAAGGCATCCAGCGCAACTACAGCGCCGCCGACGTGGTGCGCCTGCGCGGCACCGTGCACATCGAGCATTCGCTGGCCCGGTTGGGTGCGGAGAAGCTGTGGGCGTCGCTGCACGAGCGCGAGTTCGTCAACGCGCTGGGTGCGCTGACCGGCAACCAGGCGATGCAGCAGGTCAAGGCGGGCCTGAAGGCGATCTACCTGTCCGGCTGGCAGGTAGCCGCCGATGCCAACCTGGCCGGCCAGATGTACCCGGACCAGTCGCTGTACCCGGCCGATTCGGTGCCGGCGGTGGTCAAGCGCATCAACAACACCCTGCTGCGCGCCGATCAGCTGCATCACGCTGAAGGCAAGGACGACATCGACTTCCTGCAGCCGATCGTGGCCGATGCCGAAGCCGGCTTCGGCGGCGTGCTCAATGCGTTCGAACTGATGAAGGCGATGATCGAGGCCGGTGCCGCTGGCGTGCACTTCGAAGACCAGCTGGCGTCGGTGAAGAAGTGCGGCCACATGGGCGGCAAGGTGCTGGTGCCGACCCGTGAGGCGATCGAAAAGCTCAATGCCGCGCGCCTGGCCGCCGACGTGCTGGGCGTGCCGACCCTGCTGGTGGCGCGTACCGATGCCGAGGCAGCGGACCTGCTGACCAGCGACATCGACGGCAACGACAAGCCGTTCACCACCGGCGAGCGCACCGTCGAAGGCTTCTACAAGACCCGCAATGGCCTGGACCAGGCGATCAGCCGGGGCCTGGCCTATGCGCCCTATGCCGATCTGGTGTGGTGCGAGACCGGCAAGCCGGACCTGGAATTCGCACGCAGGTTTGCCGAGGCGATCCATGCGAAGTTCCCGGGCAAGCTGCTGGCCTACAACTGCTCGCCCAGCTTCAACTGGAAGAAGAACCTGGACGACGCCACCATCGCCAAATTCCAGCGCGAGCTGGGCAGCTACGGCTACAAGTTCCAGTTCATCACCCTGGCTGGCTTCCATGCACTGAACTACGGCATGTTCAACCTGGCCCATGGCTACGCGCGCCGCCAGATGAGCGCGTTCGTGGAACTGCAGGAGGCCGAGTTCGAAGCGGCCGAGCGTGGCTTCACCGCGGTCAAGCACCAGCGCGAGGTCGGCACCGGTTACTTCGATGCGGTCACCCAGGCGATCCAGCAGGGGCAGTCATCCACCACCGCATTGACCGGTTCGACCGAAGAAGAACAGTTCCACGGCGGGCGCAGCGAACGCGCCGCGTGATCCGGTCTGCCGGCCGCGGGCGGGCAACCACGTGATCCTTCGGGTACCACAGGGAAGCCGGCCAGCGGCCGGCTCTACCGAAGCCTCGAAATCCGATCAGGGTGGCCAGGGAAGGGCCAGACAACGCCGGCCGGTCGGGGGACCTGCCGGCGTTGTTGTATCCAGGCCATGGTGCGGGTTGCGTGGCGCGTCAATCCGGCGCACCGGCGCGACGGCAACTTGGCCCGATCCCTGTGAAATCCGCCATCGGCTTGATCCATCAGGAGTTTTGCGTGGACAGGGGTGACCGGAACGGGCCACGCGGCATCTTCACATCACGGACGTGCACCAAAGGCTCAAAATGGGATAGGGCGCACACTTTAAAGCGGTGCTATGCTCCGCGGCTCACCAGGGGACGCTGGCGGCGGGTGCAGGGAATGACCGGCAGGGGTGCGGCCGAGAACAGTGATGTGACGACAGGTATCGCCCGCGTGGCGATGGCCGAGATCGTGCATGCGCTGCTGTCCGATGCCGAGGTCGCATTGTTCGCCAGATTCGCCCGCCCATGCAAGCTTCATGCCGGACAGTGGTTGTTCCAGCGTGGACACCGTGGCGAGCGCATGTATGTGATCCTCCAGGGCCAGATCGAGCTGGACTTCGGTGAGGACCTGGTAATCAAGACGCTCGGCCAGCACGAGTTCTTCGGTGAGCTGGGCCTGCTGGTCGGCGATCACCTGCGCAGCGCCAGTGCGCGCGCGCTGGATGAGTGCGAAGTACTGGAGCTGGGCCCGAGTGATTTCCACCGCCTGGTCGAATCCGATCCCGGCCTGGTGGCCTACTTCCTGCGCCGCACGATCATGCGCGTGCTGACCAACGAACAGGCCCTGATCAGCCAGCTGCGGCGGCGCAACCACGACCTGGAAACCGCGCTGGACAACCTGTACATCACCACCCACCAGCTCACCCACACCCGCGAGCTGGTGCGCACCGACGAGCTGACCGGACTGCACAACCGCCGCGGCCTGACCCTGTACCTGCAGGAGTGCCGCGCCCACGCCGATGGCCCGCCGCAGGCGCTGCTGCTGATCGACTGCGACCGCTTCAAGCAGATCAACGACCGCCACGGCCATCAGGCCGGCGACCGCGTGCTGCAGAGCATGGGCAACATCCTGCGTTCGATGGCCGGTGAGCAGGACCTGGCCTGCCGGCTCGGAGGCGACGAGTTCTGCCTGATCCTGCGCCGTGGCAACCACCAGATCGTGCAGCACGCAGCCGAGTTCATTCTCAGCGCGGTGCACGGCCTGCTCGAACGCAGCCATGGCACGCCGCACGTGAGCCTGGTCAGTATCGGTGCCAGCCTGCTGGTGGCCGACGCGGACTGGAGCGAGTGGTACGCCAGCGCCGACCGCGCGCTGTACCAGGCCAAGCGCGATGGCGGCAATTGCCTGCGCTGGGGCGATGGCCCCGTCAACGGATCATGAGCGGCAGAGGTGGCAATGGACGGCATCCAGGATTCCCTTCCGGTGCAGAGCCCGCAGGTGCGGACCCTGTTGTTCACCGACCTGTGCGACTCGCTGCAGCTGGTCGAGCGCATTGGCGACATCAGCGCCGCTGAGCTGTTCCAGCAGCACGACCGGCTGGTGCTGGGCCTGCAGCAGCGCTGGAACGGGCAGCTGATCGATCGCTCCGACGGCCTGTTCATGCTGTTCGAGCGCACCATCGATGGGGTCGGCTTCGCCCTGTCCTACCAGAGCGCGGTGGAAGCGCTGGGTCGCGAACGCGGCATCGTGCTGCGCGCGCGCGCCGGGCTGCACGTGGGCGATGTGCTGCTGTGGAACAACAGTGCCGAGGCCATGGCCCACGGTGCCAAGCCGGTGGAAGTGGAGGGCCTGGCCAAGCCGATGGCCGCCCGCCTGATGCAGCTGGCGTGGCCGGGGCAGGTCCTGCTGTCGGCCAGCGCGGAAAAGATGGCACGTCGGGCCAGCGGCGAACTGCCGTGGGCGGCCGATGAGCTGCGCTGGAAGGACCACGGCTGCTGGCGGTTCAAGGGCATCAGCGAGCGCCAGGAAGTTTTCGAGGTCGGTCTGCGTGGCAGCGCGCCGTTGCGCAGGCCGCGTTCGGGCGAAAAGGCCTGGCGTGATCTGCCGCTGTGGCGGCGGCCGGCCGCACTGGTGACCGAGGCTGCGCTGGCGTTGGCGCTGGGGGTGCTGCTGTGGACGCTGCTGCGGCCGGCACCGGCGATTGCCTTTGCCGAGCGTGACTGGGTGATCGTGTCGGCCGTGCACAATGCCACTGCGTACCCGCAGCTGGACAGCAGCCTGGAGCAGGCGCTGTACATCAGCCTGGGGCAGTCGCGGTTCGTCAACATCCTCAGCGAACTGAAGGTGCGCGACACCCTGCAGCTGATGCAGCGGCCGCCGCAGGCACGGCTGGACCGCAGCCTGGCCATTGAAGTGGCGCTGCGCGATGGCGTGCGCGCGGTGCTGGTGCCCAGCGTGCTGGAACTCAACGGCAAGGTGCGGGTCAGTGTCGAAGTGGTCGATCCGCGCAGCGGGCAGACCGTCTACACCCGCTTCGCCGACGGTCGCGGGCTGGATTCGATCCTGGCCTCCACCGACCATGTGGTCGCGGCGCTGCGCACCGACCTGGGCGAGGCCCTGCGTGATGTCGGTCGCGACCAGCGGCCGCTGCCGACCGTGGCCACCGCCAACCTCGATGCGCTGCATGCCTATGCCAAGGGCGTGGATGCCACGGCGGCAGCACGCTATGACGACGCGCTGATGTTCTTCGAACAGGCCACCCGGCTCGACCCCGGGTTCGCCTTTGCCTATGTCGGGCAGATGAACATCCAGCACGCCAAGGGCAACCTGGAGCAGGCCGCCGCGCTGTACCAGAAGGCGGTCAGCCAGCGTGCGCACCTGACCGCGCGTGACCAGCTCTACCTGGACGCGTGGGCCGCCGACTTCCAGGGCGCTCCGCCGGCACGCATCGCTGACCGATGGCGGATGCTGACCGAGCTGTACCCGGATGATCCGGCGGGCTGGATGAACTACGCTAAGATCCTCTACACGCAGGGTGACTACGACGGTGCCCTGGCCGCCGCGCAGCCGTTGCTGGCCCGGCAGCATTCCCGCCGTGCACTGGTGCTGGTGTTCGTGGCGCGGGTGCAGCTGGCGCGTGGCGAGATCGACGCCGCCCAAGCTGCCCTGCGCGGCGCACGCCTGCATCCGGGCTGGAACGGTGATGCGATGGAACCGCTGCTGCTGGCCCTGTCAGGTGATTTCGATGCGGCCAATGCTGGCTTCGCAGCGATGCCTTCCTCTGGGCTGGGCGCGCGCATGCTGCGTGCAGCGGTCCTGGGAATGCAGGATCGCCGCAGCGAAGCGGCCAATGACATGCAGCAGGCCGCCGCGCAGTGCACGACCGGCTCCGGCCTGTGCGACATCCTGGCGTTGCAGGCGCTGGCCTGGCGTGGCCAGCAGCCGGTGAGCGCCGCGTCCCAGGCCTACCAGCAGGTGCTCGACCGGACGTTGCAGGCGATTGATCGTTCGCAGCCGGCACCGGCCCGGCGCAACGCCTTCATTGCACTTGCCGCGGCCTACCACGCCGTGCGCGCCGGCCAGGGCACGCTGGTGGCGCAGCGACGGGAGGCGTTGCAGGCGCTGCCCGAACGCGATGCAGACCCACGCCTGCGCGAGCTGTGGAACCTGTTGCAGGCGCGCATCGCGCTCGACCAGGGCCGGCTGGCGCAGGCCCAGTCGCTGCTGGCCCAGCAACCCGCTGCGAGCCTGTTCCAATGGCGGGTGCTGCAGATGGACCTGGCCACGGCCAGTGGCGACCACGCCACGGCCCTGCGCCACGCACAGTGGCTGCAACGCCACGTCGGCCTGGCATTCGCCGAAGATGTCGGCGACTACGCGCTGCTTCCGCTGAACGCGATGGACGTGCAGCGGTTGACGTCGATCCGGCCCGCCCCGCAGGCGGGCAAGGACGCGTCAGCCGCGCCCTGAGGCCGGTTTACGGATCCAGTCCCGGCAGGCCATCCTCGAACAGGAACGGCACGGTGAACGCGGCGCGCACGTCCAGCAGCTGGTGCATGCGCGCTGCGGCGTTGGCGAACTCCGCCTTGCCGCCCAACGAGGCCAGTGGTGCATGGCAGGCGCGCACAGTCTCCTCGTCGGCGCCGAGCGCAAGCAGCGCCTGGCCCGGGTCCCTGGCAAATTCGGCACGGAAGGCATCATCGCTGGACAGTCGTTCCAGCAGCTGCCGGACAACGTCGGCGGAGAGGGGCGAGGCAGACATGGGATACGACCGCAAGGTTGGGAAAATGGAAATATCGGCGGCAAGGCCGCGAAGTTGATGGGCGTGCGTGCATGCCACGCTATGATCGGCGCCCTGCACAACCGTGGGATGCCATCGCGATGAGATTCCGTCGTTGCCGGACGCTGTTCGTCGAACCGGTGGAACGTCCTGCCTTCAATCTGGATGCACTGCTGGCTGGTGGAACGGGCGTGCAGCTGCAACCGGTGCTGCAGGTACACGCCGCGCACCTGCCGACCGTGCAGGTGGTCGATGCGGCCAGCTGTGCCTGGTTGCTGGCCTGCAGCGCCGAGCACTGGCAGTCGTTGCCGCAGGCGCCGGAGGCGCGCAGCCGCGTGCTGGCGCTGCTGCAGCAGGGGCTGCTGGTCAGCGATGACCCGGCCCACGCCGAGGGGTTCGCGGCCGAGCAGCGGCTGCGCGACAGCCATTGGTGGCCGCTGTCGGCCCTGCATTACCAGCAGTCGTGCTGGGACGGCGTGGACAGCGTGCAGGACATGGAGCAGCACCAGCTGGTGACGGCACGCGATCTGGTGCGCAGCTTCGGCAACCCGCCGCCGGAAGCACCGCCGCGGTTGCCCGGCGCATTACCGCTGCCACGTTGCCAGGATGATCCGATGCAGCCGCTGTTGCAGGCACGGGCCACCTGCCGCAATTTTGATGGCGCGCGCGCGTTGCCGCTGCCATTGCTGGCGCGCGTGCTGCAACAGGTGCTGATGGCCCAGGCGCAGGTGGAAACCGATCCCGGGGTGCGCTTCCTGAAGAAGAACGTACCCTCGGCCGGCAGCCTGCATCCGCTGGAAGCCTATCTGCTGGTGCGCAACGTGGAGGGTCTGGCGCCGGGCCTGTACCACTACCATGCGCTGGCCCATGAACTCGGGCGGCTGCCAGGCCAGGTGGACGATCCGGCGGCATTGGGCCTGCGCCTGCTGGCTGGCCAGCACTGGTTCGCCGATGCGCCGGTGCTGCTGGTGCTGGTGTGCCGGTTCGAACGCAACTACTGGAAGTACCGCAACCATGCCAAGGCCTATCGCGCGGTCACGCTCGATGCCGGGCATGTCTCGCAGGCGCTGTATGCGGCCGCGACCGCGCAGGGCCTGGGGGCGTTCGTCACCGCCGCCATCAACGAAGCCGAGGCCGGGCGCGCGTTCGGGCTGCGGCCGATGGCCGAGGGCGCACTGGCCATCTGCGGGCTGGGCTGGCGCAAGGCCGAAAAGACCACCGCGGAACTGGATCCGGGTGGCCACGTGTGGCCGCTGCCGGGCTGATGGCCAGCGGCCTGCGCCGTCGCCGGGCCACAGGGCCCGGCCACGCCACGCTCAGGCGGCGTCGAAGTCCACCAGCACCGCACCATCACCGACCTGGTCGCCGGCCTTGGCGCGATAGCCCTTCACCGTGCCGTCGGCCGGTGCCTGCAGGGTGTGCTCCATCTTCATCGCCTCCAGCACCACCAGCGGCGTACCGCGCTTGACCTCGGTGCCGGCCGCGACCAGCGTGGCCACGATCCTGCCGGGCATCGGTGCCAGCAGGCTGCCGGCGTCGGCCACGGCATGGTCCGATTCACTCACCGGATCGTGCAGGGTGAAGCGATGCTGGCCATCGGCACCGAACAGGTACAGCTGGTCACCGTCGCGCAGCAGCTGCAGTGTCCAGCGGCGGCCGCCCAGCTGCACGGTCAGCGCGTGCGCGTCGGCCGTGCCGATGGCCAGCACCGGCGCGGCGTCATCGCACTGCACGCGCCAGCCGTCAGCCTGCGACCACACCTTCAGACAGTGCCGGCGCTCGCCCTGCTGCAAGGGCAGCACGCGTGGCGCACGGGCGCCCAGGCGCCAGCCGTCCTGAGCCTGCCACGGCGAATGCGGGTCGCGCGCGTCGGTGCTGGCACCGGCAGTGCTTGCAACCGCGGCCACGGCGGCCAGCTGCCACAAGGCATCATCCGTGTCGCCCACTGCATTCAATACGGCCTGTTCGCGTTCGATCAGTGCGGTATCCAGCTTGGCGTGCGCGAACGAATCGGTGTTCACCAGGCGGCGCAGGAAGCCGGCATTGGTTGTCACGCCCACCACCTGGCAGTCCGCAAGCGCCTGGCTCATGCGGCGCAGTGCGGCGTCGCGGTCCACGTCCCAGACGATCAGCTTGGCAATCATCGGATCGTAGTAAGGGGTGATGCTGTCGCCTTCCTCCACGCCGGTATCCACGCGCACATGGGCCGACGGCGTGGGCAGGCGCAGGCGGCGCAGGGTGCCGGTGGACGGCAGGAAGCCGCGGTCGGCATCTTCGGCGTACAGGCGTGCTTCGATGGCATGACCGTGAATCGCCAGCTCTTCCTGGCGCAGCGGCAGCGGCTGGCCCGAGGCCACGCGCAGCTGCCACTCCACCAGATCGGTACCGGTGATGTACTCGGTCACCGGGTGTTCGACCTGCAGGCGGGTGTTCATTTCCATGAAGTAGAAATCGCCGTCCGGGCCGGCGATGAATTCCACCGTGCCGGCACCGACGTAGCCCACCGCACGCGCGGCATCGACCGCGGCCTTGCCCATCGCAGCACGACGTTCCGCGCTCATGCCCGGGGCCGGCGCTTCTTCCAGCACCTTCTGGTGGCGGCGCTGCACCGAGCAGTCGCGCTCGAACAGGTAGACCGCCTCACCGTGGCTGTCGCCAAATACCTGGATCTCGATATGGCGCGGGCGCTCGACGTACTTCTCGACCAGCACGTGGTCATTGCCGAACGCCGAGGCCGCTTCGCGCTGGCAGCTGGCCAGCGCATCGACGAAGTCCTCGCTGCGCTCGACCTTGCGCATGCCCTTGCCACCGCCGCCGGCACTGGCCTTGATCAGCACCGGGTAGCCGATGGCGTCGGCCTGTGCACGCAGGAAGTCCGGCGCCTGCTGGTCGCCGTGGTAGCCCGGGGTGAGTGGCACGCCGGCCTGGGCCATCAGCGCCTTGGCCGCACTCTTGTCGCCCATCGCGCGGATGGCGCTGGCCGGCGGGCCGATGAAAGTGATGCCCGCAGCGGCACAGGCATCGGCGAAGTCCGCATTTTCGGACAGGAAACCGTAGCCGGGGTGAATGGCCTGCGCGCCGGTCGCGCGTGCGGCCTCGAGCAGGACGTCGCCGCGCAGGTAACTCTCGCGTGCGGCGGCCGGGCCGATGTGGATGGCTTCATCGGCCAGCCGCACGTGGCGCGCGTTGCGGTCGGCATCGGAGTACACCGCCACGGTGGCGATGCCGAGGCGACGGCAGGTGGCGATGACGCGGCAGGCGATCTCGCCACGGTTGGCGATCAGGATCTTGGTGAACATGGCAACGGGCTTCATGGGAGCGTGCTCGGTCATGGCATCGGTTACATGCGGAACACGCCGAAGCGCGTCTGCTGCGGGGCGGCGTTGAGGCTGGCCGACAGCGCCAGCGCCAGTACCCGGCGGGTGTCGGCCGGATCGATCACGCCGTCGTCCCACAGGCGGGCACTGGCGTAGTAGGGGTGGCCCTGCTGTTCGAACTGCTCGCGGATCGGCGCCTTGAACGCGTCTTCTTCCGCAGCCGGCCACTGGCCACCCTTGGCTTCGATGCCATCGCGCTTGACCGTGGCCAGCACGCTGGCGGCCTGCTCGCCGCCCATCACGCCGATGCGTGCGTTGGGCCACATCCACAGGAAGTTCGGCGAATACGCGCGGCCACACATGCCGTAGTTGCCGGCACCGAACGAGCCGCCGATCACCACGGTGAACTTGGGCACCCTGGCGCAGGCCACCGCCATCACCAGCTTGGCGCCGTCTTTTGCGATGCCACCCTGTTCGTACTTGCGGCCGACCATGAAGCCGGTGATGTTCTGCAGGAACACCAGCGGAATGTTGCGCTGGGTGCACAGCTCGATGAAATGCGCGCCCTTCAGGGCCGACTCGGAGAACAGGATGCCGTTGTTGGCGATGATGCCGATCGGGTAACCGTTCAGATGCGCGAAGCCGGTGACCAGCGTTGCGCCGTAGCGCGGCTTGAACTCATCGAAACGCGAGCCATCGACCAGGCGTGCGATCACTTCACGTACGTCGTAGGGCTTGCGTGTATCGGCCGGGATCACGCCATACAGCTCATGGGCCGGCAGCAGCGGCTCTTCGGGTGGCTGCACCGCCATCACCGGTTCCGGCTTGCGCCAGTTCAACTGCGCGATGATCGCGCGCACCCGTGCCAGCGCCTGCAGATCATTGTCGGCCATGTGGTCGGCCACGCCGGAGATGCGCGTGTGCACATCGGCGCCGCCCAGTTCCTCGGCCGTCACCACTTCACCGGTAGCCGCCTTCACCAGCGGCGGGCCGCCGAGGAAGATCGTGCCCTGTTCGCGCACGATCACTGTTTCATCGCTCATCGCCGGCACGTAGGCGCCACCGGCGGTGCAGCTGCCCATCACGCAGGCGATCTGCGGAATGCCCTGCGCCGACAGATTGGCCTGGTTGTAGAAGATGCGGCCGAAATGGTCGCGGTCGGGGAAGACCTCGTCCTGCAGCGGCAGGAACGCGCCACCGGAGTCGACCAGGTAGATGCACGGCAGGTGGTTCTGCTCGGCGATCTCCTGCGCGCGCAGGTGCTTCTTCACCGTCATCGGGTAATAAGTGCCGCCCTTGACAGTGGCGTCGTTGGCCACGATCACGCACTCCACGCCGCTCACCCGGCCGATCCCGGCCACCACGCCCGCGGCGGGCACGGCGTCGTCATACATGCCGTGCGCGGCCAGTGGCGCGATTTCGAGGAAGGCGCTGCCCGGGTCGAGCAGGGTGTCGATGCGGTCGCGCACCAGCAGCTTGCCGCGTGCGGTGTGCTTGGCACGCGCAGCCTCGCTGCCGCCCAGCGCGGTGCGGGCGAGGGTGGCGTGCAGGTCATCGACCACGGACTGCATGGCCGCGCGGTTGCTTTCAAACGTTTCGCTGCCCGGTTGCAGCTGGCTGTTCAGGACGGTCATGGCGGTGGCCTTACAGGGTGCGCTGGAACAGTTCGCGGCCGATCAGCATGCGGCGGATCTCCGAGGTGCCGGCGCCGATTTCATACAGCTTGGCGTCGCGCCACAGACGGCCGGTGGGGTACTCATTGATGTAGCCGTTGCCACCGAGGATCTGGATCGCCTGGCCGGTCAGCCAGGTGGCCTTCTCGGCGGCGTACAGGATCGCACCGGCCGCATCCTGGCGGGTGGTGCGGCCCTGGTCGCAGGCGCGCGCCACGGCGTACACGTAGGCGCGGCACGCGCCCAGGCCCACGTACATGTCGGCGATCTTGGCCTGGATCAGCTGGAAGCTGCCGATCGCTTCGCCGAACTGGTGGCGTTCGTGCACATAGGGCATGACCACGTCCATCGCTGCGGCCATCAGGCCCAGCGGGCCACCGGACAGCACCACGCGTTCGTAGTCCAGGCCGGACATCAGCACGCGCACGCCGCCGCCCACCGCACCAAGCACGTTCTCTTCGGGAATCTCGCAGTCCTGGAACACCAGTTCACAGGTGGGCGAAGAACGCATGCCCAGCTTGTCCAGCTTCTGCGCGGTGGAGAAGCCCTTCATGCCCTTCTCGACCAGGAAGGCGGTGATGCCTTTGGCGCCGGCCTCCATGTCGGTCTTGGCGTAAACCACCAGCACGTCGGCATCCGGGCCGTTGGTGATCCACATCTTGTTGCCGTTGAGCACGTAGCGGTCGCCGCGCTTGTCCGCGCGCAGCTTCATCGACACCACGTCCGAACCGGCGCCCGGTTCGCTCATTGCCAGCGCGCCCACCTTGGCGCCGCTGCACAGGTCCGGCAGGAAGCGCTGCTTCTGTTGCTCGCTGCCGTTCCTGCGCAGCTGGTTCACGCACAGGTTGGAATGCGCGCCATAGGACAGGCCGATGCCACCGGAGGCACGCGAGATTTCTTCCATCGCCACCACGTGGGCCAGGTAGCCCATGCCGGTACCACCGTATGCTTCTTCCACGGTGAGGCCGAGCAGGCCCTGTTCGCCCAGCTTCGGCCACAGGGCCAGCGGGAACTGGTTGGTCGCATCGGCCTCGGCGGCGAGCGGGGCAATCTCGGCGGCGGCAAAATGGGCCACGCTCTGGCGCAGCAGGTCGATGTCTTCGCCAAGATCGAAGTTCAGGGATGGCACGTGCATTGTGGTGGCTCCACGGCGGGATGGCAGGAAATGGACGCACCCGGCGGGGGAGCGGGCGGCGGTCTGCAGGACCGCTGCCCGCACGGGCGATGGCCCCAGCGTAGCGGGGTTCGGGTAAGAAGTGAATACGAATTCAAAAATTGAAACTAGAATCAGAACATGGCCTACAAACGCTCTGCATTGATGGAAGAACGCCTGGCGGGCGCCCGTGAACGGATCCTGCTGGCCACCCGCGAGCTGGTCGCGACCGGCGGCTGGCGCAACGCCCCGGTGACCGCCGTGGCGACCCAGGCGGGGGTGTCCACCGGCCTGATCTACCGCCACTTCCCGTCCAAGGCCGAGCTGTTCGTGGAAGTGCTCAACGCCGCCGTGGCCCACGAGGTCGCGATCATGGAGCGCATCGCCAGTGGCCCGGAGGCCGCCAGCGAGCGGTTGCGGCTGGCGATCACCGCCTTCGTCCGCCGCGCCCTGGCCGGGCCGGGGCTGGCGCACGCCTTCATCGTCGAACCGGTCGATCCGGATGTGGAAGCCGAGCGCATGCGCGGTCGTCGCGCGTTCGGCGACGTGTTCCTGCGGCTGGTGGAGGAGGGCGTGGCGGCCGGTGAGCTGCCGGCGCAGGACGCGCATGTGGCCGCCGCCTGCCTGGTGGGTGCCTTCACCGAGGCGATGGTCGGCCCTACCGCGCCCAGCCGCGAAGCGCACCGCGACGAAGACGCGCTGGTGGATGCGATCTGCAGCTTCTGCCTGCGCGCGATCGGCGTCCCGGTTTTGTAGGGTCGAGCCATGCTCGACTGCTTTTGCCTGTTGCCGGGGTCGGATCCCTTTTGCGCGCAGAAGGGATCCGACCCCAGCCCCGGCATGCTGCGCCGCACCAGCAATGACGCCTGTTGTCGCACGCAAGGCGCGTTCTATACTCGGTCCATCACGCAGTCGCTCAGCCGTGGTCCAACGACTATCAGCCAGGGGTAACGAAGAGTGCGGAATTACGATCTGGAGTTCCTGAAACGCTTCTCCATGGTGATCGCGCTGTTGATGGCCATCACCCTCGGCCTGATCCTCCTTGCCGCTTACATCCACACCCGGATTCCGCCCGAGGTGTCGCCCACGGCAGCCAAGCGCACCGAACAGCGCATCTCGCCCACCGGTGCGGTCTATGCCGGCAGTACCGGCGCCGCCGCCCAGGCCGCGGCCAAGGCCGCCGCGCTGGCCAAGGCCGCGTCGCAGGTGGCCTACGGCGGCACCAAGGACGGCAAGGTCATCTTCGACAACCTGTGCACCGCCTGCCACACCACCGGTGTCGGCCAGGCCCCGACGCTGGATCACGCGCACTGGGACAAGCGCCTGGCACAGGGCAAGGACACCCTCTACAAGCACGCCATCGAGGGCTACACCGGCCCCGACGGCGGCATCATGCCGCCCAAGGGCGGCAACCCGGCACTGACCGAGGAACAGATCCACGCGACCGTGGACTGGATGCTGGGCAACCTGAAGTAGACGGTGAACGGCGGAGCCTCGGAACGGGGCTAGTGCCGCCCCGGTCGCCGCCTGCGGCTTTGCCCACCCAGGTCAAAACCCTGCCCGCAAGCGGGGCTTCGCATTTCGGGGTTAGTCTGTGCCCCCTCTTGCCTGGAATCGCCCGTCGATGCGCCGCCGCTCCCTTGCCCTTGCCCTGTCCCTGCTGTTGCCGGCCAGCGCCTTCGCCCAGGCCCAGCCGCAGGCCGCACCGGCCCCGGTAGCGCCCGCCGCGCGCGGCGGCGCCACCGTGGTGCTGACCGCAGCGCCCTCGGACTGGCGCGCGTTGGATGGCCAGCGCGTGCGCATCGCTGCGCCGCTGACCCTGGCCGGCACCGATGGCCTGGAGCGGTTCGGCCAGCTCACCGTGGCGTTCGATGGCCGCCTCTGGCAGCCGACCGAAGTGGCGGCACCGGGCACCGCCGGCTACGCGCAGGTGATGGCCGACAACCAGCGCCGTCGCCTGCTGCTGGATGATGGCAGCGACGCGCGTGACCCGGGCAGCGTGGCCTACCTGCCGGGCAACGCGGTGCTGCGCACCGGCATGCAGCTGCGCACGGTGGAAGGCACGGTACGCGTGGATGCGCAGGGCCGCCCCCGCCTGAAGGTGGAGGGCGTGCTGAAGCTGCCGGAACTGAAGCGCCCGGCCGTGCCGACGGTGCCGGGCAGCCTGCAGATCGCCGCGTTCAACCTGGAGAACTTCTTCAATGGCGATGGCCAGGGTGGCGGCTTCCCGACACTGCGCGGCGCGCGCACGCTGGACGAGCACAAGGCGCAGGTGGCCAAGCTGGTCGCCACCATCAGCGCCCTCGATACCGACATCGCCGCGCTGATGGAACTGGAAAACGACGGCTACGGTCCGCAGTCGGCCATTGCCGAACTTCTGGCCGCGCTCAATGCATTGCCGCGCACCGACCCGAACGACGAATGGGTGGCCGTTGATCCAGGCGAAGGCCCGGGTACCAATCCGATCCGGGTCGGCATCATCTACAAGCGTGGGTCGTTCAAGCCGCTGGGCCAGCCGCTGACGCGGGTCGATGGCCCGTTTGCCGAACACAGCCGCGCGCCGCTGGCGCAGGCCTTCCAGGGCAAGGGCGCGCCGTTCATGGTGGTGGCCAACCACTTCAAGTCGAAGGGCTGCCGCGATGCCAGCGGTGCCGATGCCGACCAGAACGACGGCCAGGGCTGCTGGAACGCCACCCGCGTCGAATCGGCGCGCCAGCTCAGCCAGTGGGTCAATGCCGAAGCCGCGCGCCTGAAGGTGAAGGACATCGTGCTGCTGGGCGACTTCAATGCCTACGCGATGGAAGATCCCATCCGCACCCTGCATGACCTGGGCTGGCAGGATGCGTTCAAGGTGGCCAAGGTCGAGCACCCCTACAGCTACGTCTACAACGGCTACAGCGGCCGCCTCGACCACGCCCTGCTGAGCCCGGGCATGGCCGGGCGCCTGCGTGGTGCCGCCGAATGGCACAGCAATGCCGACGAGCAGGACGCCAGCGGCTACCAGGGCCGCAACGTGCAGGGCCCGTGGCGCAGCTCCGACCACGACCCGCTGCTGCTGGGCTTCGACAGATAAGGTTCGGCGGGGATCTGCTCTGGGAGGGACCTTGATCGGCACGGATGCTGCCGTTGCTTTTGATCTACCAGTCCGCCTTCAAGCGAGCCGAGCATCGCAGGTGAATCAGGGGCGAAGAGGCGCCGATGTCTGAGCGCAGCGAGTTCGGCGCTGTCCCCTGATTCACCGAGAAGCGCAGGGAACCGGTGCACAGCACCGGCTCGCGGCTGGCGGCGCGTTTCTTTTGGTTACTTTTCTTTTCGCGCGAAAAGAAAAGTGACATCCCACCGCGGGCGCGGAAATGGCCCGCCGCAACCAACGCTCACCCCCAGGCGATCAACCCGATCGCCAGCACCGCCAGCGCCAGGCCGGCGCGGTTCCACTTCGTGGTGGCCTCGCCGAAGGCGAATACGCCCACCAGCGCGCCCAGCACCACCACGCCGATGTTCATGCCGGCGAACACGGTGGCCGGGCTGTCCGGCATCGCCTGGTGCGCGTGCACATAGAAGAGGATGTTGCCGCCATTGAGCAGGCCCAGCAGCGCACCGGCGCCGAGGTTGCGCCAGCCCAGCCGGCTGCGACCGCTGAAGTGCCGCCACAGCTGCAATGCCAGCATCAGCACGAAGGCCACGCTGAAGCTGGCCAGCACCGCCGCCATCGACGGCGTGCCCGACAGGGCCACCTGCTTGAGCAGTACGTCCACCACCGCGAAGCCGGCCCATACGCCCAGCAGCCAGCCCCAGCCACCGGGCGAGGATGCCAGTGCCGGGCCGCGCGGGCGCAGGCTGATCGCCACCATGGCAACCAGGCCCAGCGCCAGCCCGGCCAGCTTCCATGGCGTGGTGGTCTGTCCGAAGAACAGGAAGGCGGCAGCCAATGACAGCAGCAGTGACAGCCGCTGCGCGACATCGCTGCGGACGATGCCGGCCACCGCCACCGCGCGGCCCAGCACCAGGAAAATCGAGGGCAGCACCACTGCCAGCGCCAGCAATGACAGCCACGGCGCGTGCGGCGCGCGCAGCGCATCCAGCGGCGGCTGCAGCACCACGGCGGTGAGCGTTGCCGCCACCAGATAGTTCCAGGTGACCATCTGCGCAACATCCAGCTGGCGGCGTGCGGCCACCTTCAACACCACTGAAACCAGCACGCTGCAGATCACGGCCAAAGACAGGTAGAGCATGGGACGGGCACAGGGCAGGGGCGGGGGACGGTATCATGGTGCCATGCACAAGCACTCGTTCCCCGTCGCCCCCGGCGAAACCGCCTGCCTCGAACTGGACGGCCCGGCCGGCCCGCTGGAAGTGGTCGTCGACCTGCCCAAGGCCGATGTGCCGGTGCAGCCGATCGTGGCCATCATCTGCCACCCGCTGTCCACCGAAGGCGGCACCCTGCACAACAAGGTGGTCACCATGACCGCCACCACCCTGCGCGAGCTTGGCATCGCCACGGTGCGCTTCAACTTCCGCAGCGTCGGTGGTTCGGCCGGTACCTTCGATGGCGGCGTGGGCGAGCAGGACGACCTGAAGGCTGTCGCCGCCTGGGTGCGCAGCCAGCGCCCGGACGATCGCCTGTGGCTGGCCGGCTTCAGCTTCGGGTCGTTCGTCTCGCTGAAGGCGGCAGGCGAACTGCAGCCGGAGGCGCTGATCTCGATCGCACCGCCGGCCGGCCGCTGGGATTTCGACGGCGTGCAACCGCCGGCGCGCTGGCTGGTGATCCAGGGCGAGCAGGACGAGATCGTCGACCCGCAGGCGGTCTACCAGTGGCTGGACACGCTCGATTTCCCGCATGAGCTGGTGCGCATGCCCGACACCAGCCACTTCTTCCACCGCAAGCTGATCGACCTGCGCGGCGCGCTCACCCACGGCGTCAAGCACTGGCTGGGCGCGGCGGCATGAGTGCCGCCGAGCTGACGCCTTCGCAGCGCTATGCCGAAGGAGTCGCCCGTGGCGACTGGCAGGACGACCCGGCCCAGCATGCGGCACTGGCCGAGCTGGACCGCATCCATCGGGGCCTGGTCGACAGCGCCGAGGATGGCTGGCTGGACCGCCTGTCCTCGTTCTGGAAGAAGCCCGAGCCGGTCAAGGGCCTGTACTTCTGGGGCGGCGTCGGCCGCGGCAAGACCTTCCTGGTGGACCTGTTCTACGACGGGCTGCCGATCAAGCAGAAGTACCGCACCCACTTCCACCGCTTCATGCGCAGCGTCCATGAGCGCCTGCGCGAGCACCAGGGACAGAGCGACCCGCTGGCCAAGATCGCCCAGGAATGGCGCAGCAACCTGCGCGTGCTGGTGCTGGACGAGTTCTTCGTCACCGACATCGGCGACGCCATGCTGCTGGCACGTTTGCTGGAGCGCCTGTTCGCCGAGGGCGTGACCCTGGTCACCACCTCCAACACGGCGGTGGAGAACCTGTACCTCAACGGGCTGCAGCGCGAGAGCTTCCTGCCGGCCATCGGCCTGCTGCAGCGTTTCTGCGTGGAGCTGTATGCCGAAGGCACCGAGGACTACCGCATGCGCGCGCTGACCCGCTCGCCGGTGTACCGCGCGCCGCTTGCCGCTGACAGTGATGCCTGGCTGGCCACGCGCTGGACCGAACTCAGCGGCGGCCAGCCGGCCAAGCCCGGCAACATCGAGATCGAGGGCCGCAAGATTCCGGTACGCGGCCGTGGCAAGAGCATTGCCTGGTTCGATTTCGCCGCGCTGTGCGAGGGCCCGCGCGGGCCGTCGGATTACATCGAGATCGCGCACGAGTTCAACACGGTGCTGCTGGGCGGTATTCCCGCCTTCGACCGCCTGAACGAAGATGCCGCGCGCCGCTTCGTCAACCTGATCGACGAACTGTACGACCGCCACGTCAATCTGGTGTGCACCGCCAGCACCTCGCCGATCGAGCTGTACACCGGCCAGCGCCTGCAGGGCGCGTTCGAACGCACCGCCTCGCGCCTGATCGAGATGCAGAGCGCCGAGTACCTGGGCACCCCGCACCGGGCGTGAGGGCGATTTACTATAGAGCCGAGCCCACGCTCGGCTGCTTCTGAATGATGTGCCGAAAAGGAGCCGAGCATGGGCTCGGCTCTACTACAGCACGGCGCAGTTATCGGGTCGGCGCCACGGCATTCCCGCGCGGTTGCTCATCCGGCCCGGCCGACACCTGCAGGCGGGTGTCGGTGGCGTGTTCGACCTGGATCCCGTCGCTGCGCTCCAGCAGCCGCAGCGGTTGGCCCTGGTAGCGCACCTCCAGCGCGTCGTGGGTGTCAGCCAGCGACTGCACCAACGGGCACAACGCCTGCGCGCGGGCTTCGATGCGCTCGGCGCGGCCTTCCAGCTGCTGCTCCATCTGTGCGTCCAGGCGGTCGGCGCGCGCTTCCATGGCGTCGCTGCGGCCGGTGAAGATCTGCCAGAGCATGCTGCGGGCGATGGAAGCGGACAGTGATTCGGCCATGTCCTGCACCTTGGCCTCGAAGCCCGGCCCGAACACCGCCTGTTCCCAGTAGCCCTTGCCCAGCGTGCCACCGATCCAGTCGTCGGCCTGCCGGCGCAGGCGCCGCACCTTGCGGCTGTTGGCGGTACCGGTCAGGCTTTCATAGACCCCGTCAAGCACGTCGAAACTCAGCCCGCTCACTTCGTGGGCCAGCGCCGTGGCCGCCGGCATCAACTGGCGGGCACCGGCCTCCAGCTGCCGCAGGCGCGCCGCGTCGGCGGCGCTGACCGGCACGATCGTATCGTCCAGGCTCAGCACTCCATCGTGGAACACCACCTCGTGCGGTGCCTGCGGTCCGTGCCTCAGCCAGATGCCACCGCTGTCCACCAGCACGTCGTAATCGGTGCGGATGCCGCACTGGTCCGCGCGCAGCTTCGGCGCGTCGGCAGCCTGCGCCGGGGCCAGCAGCAAGGCCGACAGCAGAGCGAGGGTGGGCAGGCGCAGGTCCATGGCGACGGTCCGTGTGGCGAGCCTGCAGCATCTGCCTGCCGGGCCGCGCCGGCATCGGCCGGAAGTCACCCGTCCACCGGATTCCCACCGGCTGCCCACCATCTATCCACAGGGTTGTCCCTGGCCAGTTTCATCACTGTCATGTGAAGCTGTCATTGTTCCGTTTTCGCGGTGCGTTGTACCACCGCAATGGCGCCCTCCGGGCTTGACTGCGCAGCCCGTTCCGGCAGGTCTGAAGCGTCTGATCCGGGCGCCGATGGCACGATCCTTGCGGCGCAAGGGATTGCCGAATTTCACTACATTTGGCGTTGACGGCCCCCATCACCCCCACTATCTTGTGGCTGTCGGTCGCAACAACCCCAGGTATGGGGGTCCGCCGCGGGGTCTGTCGGATACCCGCACGCAACCGTCAACGGCAGTGGCAGGCGCAGGGTCTCATCCCCTGCGACGCCGTGCTGCCATCCTGGGCTGTCATGTCCCGGGCCGCGTCACCCGATGCATCGAGCACCCCCAATCACGCCAAGAGGACACACGCCGTGAGCACCGAATCCAGCGCCACCATCGAGAAGGAAAGCGAGTTCCTGTTGACGTCGCCGCCGACGGCCAACGCGATGAGTGTGACCAAGCGCAACGGGACCACCGAACTGGTGGACCTGAACAAGATCGTGCGCGCGGTGCAGCGTTCCTCTGAAGGCCTGCACGCCGTCGATCCGATGCGCGTGGCCACCCGCACCATTTCCGGGCTGTACAACGGCGCCACCACCCGCGAGCTGGACGAACTGTCCATCCGTACCGCCGCGCTGCTGATCGGTGAAGAGCCCGAGTACGGCCGCCTTGCCGCGCGCCTGCTGGCCAACTACATCGCCAAGGAAGTCTCGGGCCAGGAAATCTACGCCTTCTCGCAGTCGGTCAGCCGTGGCCACGAAGTGGGCCTGATCAACGACCGCCTGCTGAACTTCGTGCAGACCAACGCACGCAAGCTCAACGATGCCATCGACATCTCGCTGGACCTGAACTTCGATTACTTCGGCCTGCGTACCCTGTACGACCGCTACCTGCTGCGCCACCCGCACACCCGCAAGGTGATCGAGACCCCGCAGCAGTTCTTCCTGCGCATCGCCAGTGCGCTGAGCGAGGACGTGTCCGAAACCCTGGCGCTGTACAAGCGCATGGGCAACCTGGACTACCTGCCGTCCAGCCCGACCCTGTTCAACTCCGGCACCACCCACGAACAGCTGTCCTCGTGCTTCCTGCTGGATTCGCCGCAGGATTCGCTGGAGTCGATCTACGCCAAGTACGGCGATATCGCCCAGCTGTCCAAGTTCTCCGGCGGCATCGGCGTCAGCTACACCCGCGTGCGTTCGCGTGGTTCGCTCATCAAGTCCACCAACGGCCATTCCAACGGCATCGTGCCGTGGCTGAAGACCATGGATTCGTCCGTGGCCGCAGTGAACCAGGGCGGCAAGCGCAAGGGCGCGGCCTGCGTGTACCTGGAAACCTGGCACGCCGACATCGAGGACTTCCTGGAGCTGCGTGACAACACCGGTGACGAAGCCCGCCGTACCCACAACCTGAACCTGGCCAACTGGGTGCCGGACCTGTTCATGAAGCGCGTCGAAGCCGACCAGGAATGGTCGCTGTTCGATCCGCGCGTGGTGCCCGAATTCACCGACCTGTTCGGCGAAGCCTTCGAAGCGGCCTATGTGCAGGCCGAAGCGCAGGGCAAGGCCAGCCGCACCATCTCCGCGCGCAAGCTGTATGCCCGCATGATGCGTACGCTGGCCGAGACCGGCAACGGCTGGATGACCTTCAAGGACAAGTGCAACCGCGCCAGCAACCAGACCCTGCGCGCCGGCAACGTGATCCACCTGTCCAACCTGTGCACGGAAATCCTGGAAGTCACCTCCAACGATGAAACCGCGGTGTGCAACCTGGGTTCGATCAACCTGGGCAACCACTTCGACGAGCACAACGACTTCGATTTCGAGAAGCTGGCCGAGACCGTGCGCCTGGCCGTGCGCCAGCTCGACCGCGTCATCGACCTGAACTTCTACCCGATCGAAACCGCCCGTCGCGCCAACCTGCGCTGGCGGCCGGTCGGCCTGGGCTGCATGGGCCTGCAGGACGTGTTCTTCCGCAAGCGCCTGCCGTTCGACAGCGCCGAAGCCCGCGCGTTGTCGAAGAAGATTGCCGAAGCGATCTACTTCCACGCGCTGGAAACGTCCTGCGAGCTGGCCCAGGAACGTGGCAAGCACCCGTCGTTCAATGACACCCGTGCCGCCGGTGGCGAACTGCAGTTCGATGCCTGGAACGTGGTGCCGGAAGATACCGCGCGCTGGGATGCCCTGCGTGCGCGCATCAAGGAACATGGCCTGCGCAACTCGCTGATGATCGCGATCGCGCCGACCGCGACCATCGCCTCGATCGCTGGCTGCTACGAGTGCGTCGAGCCGCAGGTGTCCAACCTGTTCAAGCGCGAGACCCTGTCCGGCGACTTCCTGCAGGTCAACCGCTACCTGGTCAACGAGCTGAAGAAGCTGGGCCTGTGGACCGCCGACATGCGCGATGCCATCAAGCTGGCCGAAGGTTCCATCGCTGGCGTTGCGCAGATTCCGGAAACCCTGCGCGAGGTCTACCGCACCGCGTGGGAACTGCCGATGCGTTCGCTGATCGACATGGCCGCCGAGCGTGGTGCATTCATCGACCAGTCGGCCTCGCTCAACCTGTTCATGGAAAGCCCGAACATCGGCGCGATGTCGTCCATGTACATGTACGCCTGGAAGCAGGGCATCAAGACCACCTACTACCTGCGTTCGCGTCCGGCCACCAAGATCGCCAAGACCACGGTGAGCAGCGCGGCCCCGGCCAAGGTGTTCAGCCCGGACGAAGCCATCGCCTGCTCGCTGGAAAACCCGGAAGCCTGCGAGGCGTGCCAGTAAGACGCGCCGTGCCGGCCCCGCCGGCACCTCGCACCTGTAGAGCCGAGCCATGCTCGGCTGCAGCACGGAAACACCAAGGTAGCGCCGGGCCATGCCCGGCGTTTTGACCCGAGAATTCAAGGAAACACCCATGGCCGACAAGCCCAAGCAGATGCTGCTCGATCCCGGTTTTGAACTGACCCTGCGCCCGATGCGCTACCCGCAGTTCTATGACATGTACCGGAATGCGATCAAGAACACCTGGACGGTGGAAGAGATCAACTTCCAGATCGACATCACCGACCTGCACAGCAAGATGTCGCCGGGTGAGCGCCACCTGATCCACCGCCTGGTCGCGTTCTTCGCCACCGGCGATTCGATCGTGTCCAACAACCTGGTGCTGAACCTGTACCAGCATCTCAATGCGCCGGAAGCGCGCATGTACCTGTCGCGCCAGCTGTATGAAGAAGCACTGCACGTGCAGTTCTACCTGACCCTGCTCGACAACTACCTGCCGGACCCGGAAGAGCGCGCCAAGGCGTTCTCGGCGGTGGAGAACATCGACTCGATCAAGAAAAAGGCCGATTTCTGCTTCAAGTGGATCGACTCGATCCAGGACCTGACCCGCATCGAGACCCGCGAACAGCGCCGCCAGTTCCTGCTCAACCAGATCTGCTTCGCTGCCTGCATCGAAGGCCTGTTCTTCTTCGCTGCGTTCGCCTACGTGTACTACTTCCGTTCGCGTGGCCTGCTGCCGGGCCTGGCCTCGGGCACCAACTGGGTGTTCCGCGACGAGAGCGCGCACATGGAGTTCGCGTTCGAGTCGGTGCGCGTGGTGCGTGAGGAAGAGCCGGACCTGTTCGACGACGAGATGAAGCAGCAGGTCTACGACATGCTGGCCGAAGCCATCGAGTGCGAAGTGCAGTTCGCCGAGGACGTGCTGTCCGGCGGCGTGGCTGGTATCTCCACCCGCGACATGCGCCAGTACCTGCAGCACTGTGCCGACCAGCACTTCGCCAAGCTGGGCATGGAAAAGAAGTACAACGTGCGCAACCCGCTGCCGTTCATGGAACTGCAGGACGTGCAGGAACTGACCAACTTCTTCGAACGCCGCGTCTCGGCCTACCAGGTCGGCGTGCAGGGCGAAGTCGCCTTCGACATGAACTTCTGATCGAAGCGGTCAGGCCTGTCGCAACGAGAAACCCCGGCCAGCGCCGGGGTTTTTCGTTTCTGTAGAGTCGAGCCATACTCGACTGCGGTGCTTTTGTAGAGTCGAGCCATGCTCGACTGATCTTCGCAAACAGCAGTCGAGCACGGCTCGACTCTACAAGGAGCGGCTACCGCCGCCCTTCCACCGCCATGCGTACCGCCAGCCCGGCCAGCACCGTGCCCATCAACCAGCGCTGCACCATCTGCCAGGTGGGGCGTGCGGCCAGGAAGCCGGCGATGCTGCCGGCGGTCAGCGCGATCATGCCGTTCACGCTGACGCTGACCAGGATCTGGGTGGAGCCCAGCACGATCGACTGCATCAGTACGCTGCCTTCGCTGTCCGGATGCAGGAACTGCGGCAGCAGCGACAGGTACATCACCGCCACTTTCGGGTTCAGCAGATTGGTCAGGAAGCCCATCGTGAACAGCTTGCGCGGGCTGTCCTGCGGCAGGTCGCGCACTGCAAACGGTGAGCGGCCGCCGGGCTTGAGCGCCTGCCAGGCCAGGTACAGCAGGTACAGTGCGCCGCCGATGCGCAATGCGTCGTAGGCGAACGGTACGGTCATCAGCAGGGCGGTGATGCCCAGCGCCGCGCACAGCATGTAGAACACGAAGCCCAGCGCGACGCCACCCAGCGAGATCAGGCCCGCCATCGGTCCCTGGCAGATCGAGCGGGAGATGACGTAGATCATGTTCGGCCCAGGGGTGAGCACCATGGCCAGCGAAACCAGCGCAAAGGCCAACAGGTCGGAAGTGGCGGGCATGGTCAGTCCTGGCAGTGGGCGTGGCGCAGTGTAGCGCCGCCTGCACGGGACCTGGCCTAAAATTGCCACACCCCACACCGATATTCCCGCCATGACCCCGATCCCCGAGACTGTGCCGCCCATCGAAGTGCGCATGGCCGAAATCGTCTTCCCCAACCACACCAACCACATGGGCACCCTGTTCGGTGGCCAGGCGCTGGCGTGGATGGACAAGGCCGCGTTCCTGGCCGCCGCCCGCTATTCGCGCCGCACGGTGGTGACCGCACGTAGCGACCAGGTCGACTTCAAGCTGCCGATCCGCATCGGGCAGATGGTGGAAACCATCGGCCGCATCGTCGAGGTCGGCCGCAGCTCGATGAAGGTCGAAGTGGAGCTGATTGCCGAAGACCTGCACAGCGGCGAGCGCAAGCTGTGTACCCGCGGCCACTTCGTGATGATCGCGCTGGGTGAAGACGGCCACCCCACCGCCGTGCCGCCGCTGCCTGCTGCGCCCTGAGCCGATGCTTGCGGGGGCGTCCCGACGCCCCCATCTGAAGACCATGACCCCGCCGCTGACCGACTTCATCGACCGCGCCCAGCGCCTGTTCGTGCTGACCGGCGCCGGCTGCAGCACCGCTTCGGGCATTCCCGATTACCGCGACACCGACGGCCAGTGGAAGCGCACGCCGCCGGTGACCTACCAGGCCTTCATGGGCGAGGCGGCCACCCGCCAGCGTTACTGGGCGCGCAGCCTGCTGGGCTGGCCGCGCTTCGGCCTGGCCCAGCCCAACGGCTCCCACCAGGCGCTGGCCGCGCTGGAGGCCCGGGGCAAGCTGCAGGTGCTGCTGACCCAGAACGTGGACGGCCTGCACCAGCGCGCCGGCAGCCACAACGTGATCGACCTGCATGGCCGCCTGGATCTGCTGCGCTGCATGGGCTGCGAGCGCCGCAGTGGCCGCGAGGAATTCCAGCAGCGGCTGCTCGATGCCAACCCCGGCTGGGATGCCCTGGAGGCCGGCATCGCCCCCGATGGCGACGCCGATCTGGAGACCGATTTCTCCCGCTTCAGGGTGCCCGAGTGCCCGCACTGCGGCGGGGTGTTGAAGCCGGACGTGGTGTTCTTCGGCGAAAACGTGCCGCGTGAGCGCGTCGCGGCCGTGCACGCGCACCTGCAGCAGGCCGACGCCGTGCTGGTGGTGGGTTCCTCGCTGATGGTCTATTCGGGCTTCCGCTTCGTGCAGGCCGCCGCCAGGGCAGGGTTGCCGGTAGCGGCGCTGAACCGCGGGCGCACCCGTGCCGACGACCTGCTGCAGTTCAAGGATGAACGCGACTGCGGCGAGGCCCTGGCCACGTGGGCTTCGCGCTGAGCCGAGCATGGGCTCGGCGCTACAAGGGGCGAGGCTTCTGTAGGGCCGAGCCCACGCTGGGCTGCAGCAGGCCCCACGAAACAGCGATCCATCCACACGGTTGATTCGCAGCCCGTGCGGCGGTGCAATACGCTCCCCCATCCGCCTGTCCCCCGCATTGCCGTGACCCAGCTGTTTTCGCCGATCTCGCTCGGCCCCCTCACCCTGT
Organism: Stenotrophomonas beteli; assembly: GCF_001431665.1. Lineage (GTDB taxonomy): Bacteria > Pseudomonadota > Gammaproteobacteria > Xanthomonadales > Xanthomonadaceae > Stenotrophomonas > Stenotrophomonas beteli. The sequence continues at coordinate 47,962 of NZ_LLXV01000037.1, forward strand.
CCAACCGCATCGTCATCGCACCGATGTGCCAGTACTCCGCCGAAGACGGCCGCGCCAGCGACTGGCACGCCATGCACCTGGGCAACCTGGCGCAGTCCGGCGCCGGCCTGCTGATCCTCGAAGCCACGGCGGTGGAACCGCGCGGCCGCATCAGCTGGGCCGACCTGGGCCTGTGGGACGACGGTACCGAAGCGGCACTGGCACAGGTGCTGGCCAGCGTCCGCCGCTGGTCGCCGATGCCGCTGGGCATCCAGCTCGGCCACGCCGGTCGCAAGGCGTCCGTGAAGCGTCCTTGGGACGGCGGCGGCCAGTTGCCAGCCGATGATGCGCGTGGCTGGCCCACCGTGGCGCCGTCGCCGCTGCCGTTCCATGCCGGCGATCCGGCACCGCAGGAACTGGATGAGGCCGGCATCGCCGAGGTCATCGCCGCCTTCGCCGCCAGTGCGGTGCGCGCCGAGCGCTTGGGCTTCGAGCTGATCGAGCTGCATGCCGCGCACGGTTATCTGCTGCACCAGTTCCTGTCGCCGCTGAGCAACCACCGCACCGATGGCTACGGTGGCTCGCTGCCGAACCGCCTGCGCATGCTGGTGGAAGTGTTCGATGCGGTGCGCGCGGCGGTGTCGGACAAGGTCGCGGTGGGCGTGCGTATTTCCGCCAGCGACTGGGTCGATGGCGGTTGGGATCTGGTGCAGAGCGAAGCGCTGGCGCAGGTGCTGGACGCACGCGGCTGCAACTTCCTGCACGTTTCCAGCGGTGGGCTGGATGAACGGCAGAAGATCGCCGTCGGCCCGGGTTACCAGGTGCCGTTCGCGGCGGCGATCAAGGCCAAGGTGCGCATGCCCGTCATCGCCGTGGGCATGATCACCGAGCCCGAGCAGGCCGAATCGATCCTGCGCCATCGCCACGCCGATGCCGTGGCCCTGGCGCGCGGCATCCTCTACGACCCGCGCTGGCCGTGGCATGCCGCTGCCGCACTGCGCGAGAGCGTGGAACCGGCGCCACAATACCTGCGCTGCGAGCCGCGCGATGCGCGCGGCGTGTTCAAGACGCGCTGAGGCTCACACCCGCCAGGCCGGCGCGATGCCGGCCTGAAGGTGTTCGAACAGCGCGCGGATCTTGGCGGTGAAATCGCGGCGGTCGCTGACGCAGAAGTAGACCTCCATCGGTTCCGGGCGCCACGCGGTGTCGGCGCCGAACACCGCCTGCAGGCGGCCATCGCGCAGGTACGGCTCGGCCACGAATGCGGCCAGCCGGGTGATGCCGGCACCGGCCGCCGCCAGCGTCGCCAGCGCATCGATGTCATCGCAGACCATGCTCGGTGGCAGCGCGGCGTCCACGCGCTGGCCGTCCTTCAGCAGGCCCCAGCGCAATGGCCGGCCATCGGTTGGGAAGCGGTGCAGCAACCCGCGATGACCGCCCAGATCGGAAGGCTGTTGCGGGGTGCCGTGCGCCTTCAGGTAGGCCGGCGAGGCACAGAACACGAACGGAACACGCGCCAGCTGCCGCGCGACCACGCCGTCCTCCAGCTGCGCCCCGATGCGGATGCTGGCATCCACCGCTTCCGGCCCATGCTGCACGGCGCGGTCGGTCAGGCGCAGCTCCAGCTGCAGTTGTGGGTGGCGCTGCTGCAGTGAAGGCAACAAGGGGGCAAGCACGTGGCGACCGAAGGCGCTGCTGCTGGCGATGCGCAGCGGCCCGGCCGGCTCGATGTCGCCGGAGGTGACCATCGCCTGCGCGCGTGCCAGGTCGGCTTCGATGTGACGCACCTGCGCCAGGTACAGCGCACCGGCCTCGCTGAGTGCCAGCTGGCGCGTGCTGCGGTTCAGCAGCCGCACGCCCAGATGGGCCTCGAGCCGGTTGATGTTCTGGCCGACAGCGGTGGCGCTGATGCCAAGGGTACGGGCCGCAGCGGCGATGCTGCCCGTCTCTGCGGTGCGGGTGAAGCTGCGGATCAATTGCAACAGGTTCATGACCGGCCAGCTTGCCACGGGATCGTCCAAGTATCGCTTGGGACAGAACCAAGCCCTTCGCTTGCATCGGTGACCACCGCTCCGATCGACACCCTGCTGGCCTACACTATGATGATGCGCCCCGACTCCATCCTCACCCTGTCCTGCCCCGACCGTACCGGCATCGTCTACCGTGTGTCCGGCCTGTTGTTCGACCACGGCTGCAACATCCTCGACGCCCAGCAGTTCGGTGACGAGGAGAGCGGCCGCTTCTTCCTGCGCGTGCATTTCGACCGCGACGCCGGCCTGCCGCTGGACACGGTGCATGCGGCGATGGCCACCCTGGCGGCCGACTTCGGCATGGACTGGCAGCTGCACGATGGTCGTCGCCGTGCGCGCCTGCTGGTGCTGGTCAGCAAGCAGGGGCACTGCCTCAACGATCTGCTGTTCCGCGCCCACAGTGGCCAGCTGAAGGTGGACATCGCCGCAGTGGCGTCCAACCACGCCGACTTCGCGCCGCTGGCTGCGTCCTACCAGGTGCCGTTCCATCATCTGCCGGTGAACGCGGAAACGCGCACGGTGCAGGAGCAGCAGATCATCGATCTGGTCGAGCGCGAACGTATCGACCTGGTGGTGCTGGCGCGCTACATGCAGATCCTGTCACCCACGCTGTGCCGCGCATTGGCGGGCCGCGCGATCAACATCCACCACAGCTTCCTGCCCAGCTTCAAGGGCGCGCAGCCGTACCACCAGGCCCACGCGCGCGGGGTCAAGATCATCGGCGCCACCGCGCACTACGTGACCGAAGACCTGGACGAAGGCCCGATCATCGAACAGGACGTGGCCCGCGTCGACCATGCGATGGCGCCGCGCGAGCTGGTGCGGCTGGGCAGCGATACCGAATCGCTGGTGCTGGCGCGCGCCGTGCGCCGCCATGTGGAGCACCGCATCCTGCTCAACGGCCACCGCACGGTGGTGTTCCGGTAACGCGCTGCCCCTTCCGCGTCCGCCGGGCATGGCCCGGCGCTACCCACGGGTGTGATCCGGTAGTGCCGGCCGCTGGCCGGCAACTGCAGGGATCCAGGCGTTGCCGGCCAGCGGCCGGCACTACCGTTGTGGGTCAGGCGGTCGCGATTCCCGCCTTGCCAAGCGCCTCGCGCACCATCGCGTCGTTGGCTTCGGTCACCGGCCGGGTCAGGTCCCACAGGAACTTCACCCGGAAGCCGGATTTCACCGCGTCCTGCGCGCTCCACAGCACGCAGTAGTCGCGGGCCAGCCCGCACACGTGCACTTCGCGGATGCGGCGCTCGTGCAGCCAGCCGGCCAGGCCGGTCGGCGGGCGCTCACCGTCGGGGCCGTGGTTCTCGCGGAAGGCGCTGTACGAATCCACCTGCGGGCGCGTGCCCTTGCGCAGGATCAGGTCGGCCGAGGTCCAGTCCACGCCTGGGTGCAGCACGGCGCCTGCGCTGCCCTGGACGCAGTGGTCGGGCCACAGGGTCTGCGGCTGCGCGTGCAGCAGGATGGTCTCGAACGGGCGCTGGCCGGGGTGCTGGCTGGCAAACGAGGCGTGGTCGGCCGGGTGCCAGTCCTGTGTCGCCACCACGGTGCGGTAGCGGCGCTGTGCCAGCAGATCGGCAATCGGTACCACCAGCGCATCACCCTGATCGCAGGCCAGGGTGCCGCCGGGCATGAAGTCCGGCTGCAGGTCGATCACCAGCAGGGCGACATCGGCAGGCAGGGCAGTCATGGCAAAGAGGTCGGGCTGCAACGTATCTCTTTGAACCTACACCATTGTATGGACGTTCACTAGATGATTTCGTCACAAAAGGTGCATTCGCTCTTTACATCTGGAGGTGGTTCAGGTAGTCTGAGATCTGGATAAAAAAATCCACCCCGGAGCCAATGAAGGTCCCGAGGGGCTCTTTAAAACATTGATGTATAAGAATTTAGGCTCTTGGACGCGCCAACGTCCTCAGAACCTAAATTAGGTCCGAGGCGTAGGGAGTTGAGGGTGCTTCACTCTCTGCGTCACTCGTTCAGTCTTCATTCAGACTTTCGCTTGAAGGGCGGGTTTGATTGGAACAATCCGCCAATTATAGCAGCTTGTCAATTGATTTGGACAGCCTTGCTATCTAGGTGGATTGGATGGACGGATCGGTACCAGTGGGCACCCTCCAACTCAATGGAGGTAGCCATGTCGAATTCTCGTCCGAAGACGGTGTTCGTGCGCAACTACTCTCGCTTCCGATTCGGGAAGTGGGAGAGCGTATGCAATCACTGGCGCTCGGCCCCTGGGGCCTAAGCGTCACACCTCACGAGGGGGCTTCGCCCCCTCGTGAGGAACTTCGAGACAGTAACGGCAGAGCTCCTTCCGTCCATCCAAAAAAGGAATGATCATGACCAGTAAATCTTCATCAAAGACTACGGCACATAGAAGCTCGGTATCTGGCCGCTTTATCTCGCAGAGCTACGCGTTGAAGCATCCAAGCACCACTCAGCGCGAAAGAAATCCGAAGCCGTCTCCCAAAAAGTAATTGAAGAAAGAGCCCGCGATCTTTGATCGCGGGCTCTTTGTGTTCTGGTCCGTCTCAAGGAAGGAAATGACTAATCCTTGGGGATTTTCGGTTCGTCCTGCCCGTAGTAAAGCAGGCCGATCCTGATCCGCTCGCGGCCATTCTCGCGGCGATGGCGGTTGGCATCGCGCAGCGAGTACACGCAGCCGCAGTATTCCTGCTGGTAGAACTGCTCGCGCTTGCTGATCTCGATCATGCGGCTGGCACCGCCGCCCTTGCGCCAGTTGTAGTCCCAGTACTGCAGGCCTTCATAGCGCGAGGCGGCGCGGATGCCGCAGTCGTTGATCTGCGCCATGTTCTTCCAGCGCGAGATGCCCAGCGAAGAACTGATGGTGTCGTAGCCGTGCTCGTGCGCGTACAGCGCAGTGCGCTCGAAGCGCATGTCGAAGCACATCGTGCAGCGGATGCCGCGTTCGGGTTCGTTTTCCATGCCGCGTGCACGGCTGAACCAGTTGTCGGTGTCGTAGTCGCAGTCGATGAAAGGAATGCCGTGCTGCTCGGCGAAGCGGATGTTCTCCTGCTTGCGCAGCTCGTACTCCTTCACCGGATGGATGTTGGGGTTGTAGAAGAAGATCGCGTAGTCGATCCCGGAGGCGGTGATCGCCTCCATCACTTCGCCGGAGCAGGGCGCGCAGCACGAATGCAGCAGCAGGCGCTTGCCGTCGGCCGGCAGGGTCAGGGTGGGGCGTTGGAGCTCGGTCATCGTCAGGTACCGCATGGACCGCCGGCAACGGCGGGGGCCCATGCATCAGCGCGTGGGAAGCAGATCCGGGCAGATTCCGCGGAAAGGACGCGCGCGGCCGCGCCGCCTGCACGTGCAGGACGACGACGGCCCCGGCACCCTCCCCGCGGAGAGTCCAGGTCGAATCAGGGGACGGTCGTGTCCCCCGGCCGGGGCCGGTCTTCGGGCTGATGGACTCGGGCCGCAGCCCACCTACTCCCTGCCGCTTCCCAGGCGCGAGCCCAGTGCTGTTGGCAGGATTCGTTTCCATCCACCGCTGCGGGGCAGCTCCGGAATGGGCGCGCCAGGCGCCTTCACCGGATTCCCGTTTAAATCCGTCCCAGCGCCCGGGAGCGATGGGAGAGATACCTTCGGCGTGTGCAAAGTGGACCGGTTGGCCGCAGGGGTCAAGGCCCGGGGTCGGATCCCGTTGCCACGCAACGGGCTCTGACCCCCGGAAACGCCTTCAGCGCGCCGCCGCCGCCCGGGCCCGGATGTCGTCCAGCCGCTGGTCGTGCAGCAGGCGCCCGTTCTCCCACACGGTCACCATCGCGTCCTCCCAGCCGTCCGGCAGGGTGTCGTCGCCGTTGGCCGGCAGTGGCACCGTATGCAGGCTGCCATCGTCCAGGCGGCGCAGCAGGCGCATGCGGCCGCGCTTGCTGGCCTTGCCGGCATCGGTGACCGGATCCTTGTAGACGTCGATCCACTCACCCTCGACCCGCGCCGCCGAGCACTTCAGTGCGAACTTCTGCGTATCGCGGTCCAGCCGCTGCAGCAGCGCACCGCCCATGCCGAAGGCCACGTTGTCGGCGGCGTAGCCGTCGTCGGTGATGCGCTGCAGGATGGCGCGGATCGTATCCGGGTTGATGCCATCGCCCTGGATCACCCGCACATGGTTGAGCACGCGGTAGCCCTTGCCGTTGATCACGTGGCCGAACGCTTCATCGAGCCGGCGCAGGCTTTCGGCCACCACCTCCACCGGGTCGCCCGAATCCGGGCGGATGACCAGGGTGGCGCCCGAGGCGATCACTTCATCGCGCAGGGTGGTACCCCAGTGCTCGCTGATCGCGCGGTAGATGTCATAGCTGTCCGACACGACCGCTACTATCGCCCCAGGTTTGCCGAACTGGCGCAGCATGTTGCGGTAGGCGTCCACTTCGCGCTCGCGGCCCCAACTGGTGATGGTGCTGTGCTCGGCGGCGGGAATCGAATAGCCGGCCATCGGCGCGTGATAGTGCGCGCGGGCCAGGCACAGGGCCGATACGGTATCGGTGCCGAGGAAGTTGACCAGGTGCGCGGCACCGCCCAGCGCGGCCGATTCCAGGCTCGATACACCGCGCGCGCCGAAGTCATGCAGCTTGAACGGCAGCTGCCCCTGCGGATCGTCGCTGGTCTGCAGCAGGAACGCGGCAATGGTCTGCCGTGCGTGCCAGCTGATGGTGGCCACGGTGACCGGGTACCACACGCGCAGCAGCAGCGTTTCCAGGTAAGACGGCACCCAGAACGCGGCCGGATCGGTCGATTCGATGGTCATCAGTGCCTGGTGGGTGGGCACCACGCTGCCCTCGGGCACGGCACGGATGCGTACCGGCAGGTGGCCGCCAAGCCGGTCGACAATATCGCGCCAGCCGGTCTCGTTGAACGGTTCGCCATGTGCGGCGAACACCGCCGCAGCGTCGTCGATGTCGGCGTGGGTGACCGGCCGTGCCAGCGCGTCCTTGAGGATCGCCTGCAGGCCGAAGAACACCGTGCGATCGTGCAGGCCGCCACGCGATTCGACGTAGAAGAACGTGGCATCGGTACCCGGAGGGTACTGCAGCCAATGGCTGGCCTTGTAGCTGTCGGTATTGAGGAGAAGATTATCGAGATAGTGCATGACGGAAGCTCCTTCGCGTCGGGTGGCACCCGCGGTCTATCCGCCGGTGGGGAGGGCGGGCCTGTCAGCCGCGGCCGAGGAAATACTCCAGGATGTGCAGGTGGTCTTCGAACAGCTGCGGGCCCATGTCCAGGGCTTCACTCACTGGAATCCAGCGCGCCTTGTCGGCGTCGTCGCCGCCGCGCACCGGCGGCAGGTCACCGGCGGGGAATTCGAAGTGGAAACCGTGGGTGATGGTGCGGCCGCGCTGGCTGCGGTCGGGGTGGTCGAAGACCTGCTGGCCCTTCAGTGACCCCTTCAGCACCGGCAGCGGGATCTTCAGCCGGGTTTCCTCGCGCAGTTCGCGCAGGCAGCTGTCGAGCAGGCTCTGTTCCTGGCCGACGAAACCGCCGGGCAATGCCCACAACCCCTTGCCGGGTTCCGAGCGGCGGCGCACCAGCAGCACGTGGCCCGAATGCACCACCACCGCATCGGTGGTGACGAAGGTGGGCGCGTACGGCGCATCCTTCCACGCCGCCTTGTACTGTTCGATGAAGCGGTACTCGGCCACCAGCTGGCCATACGCAGGCGCGCTCTTGCGGAACGCTTCGAGCATGTCGTACACCGGCGCCGGTACATTGCCACGCAGCATCAGCAGTGCGCCGTGGAAGTCGACGTCGCCGGCTTCGAACAGGTAGCGCCGCAGCTCGGTGGCCGACAGGGTGGCGGTGTGTTGCACGTCCACCAGCGGCCACTGCGGGAATTCCCGCAGGTAGTAGCTGGACGCGTCCTTGTCCATGCCGATCAGCCCCACCCTGGCATCGGCGGCGGCGCCGTCGTTGCGCAGGGCGTCAGCCACCTGGCGCTGCACGTTGGCGATCCACTGTGCTTCGTTGTACAGGTGATCGCGCAGCGGGCGGATCAGCAGGCGGTCGGTGTGGCCATCGAGGGCCGCCTGGATCATCACGGCGCGTTCGGCCACGGTCCAGGGATTGCGGAGGCTGCGGGGGGTATCGGCAGAGCCGACCAGGAAGATCAGCGTGCGGGCCCGGCTCAGGGCCAGGCGGGCAACGGCGGCGTGGCCGTTGTGGAAAGGCTCGAATCGCCCGATGAAGACGAGATAGTCGAATTCCATGAGAATCCCTCATGTCGTTGTGGCAGCCGCGGGTCTGTCCCTTGGCTTGCTGCAGATGCTACGCCGATGGACGGGCCGGTCAAGCCTGCAGCCGTGCTTTGGGCTGAACGGCGCATTGCGTGCGCGGACTGCGCCGTTGTTCTCAGGCCCTGAGAAGCCTCTGCGCCATACTGCAACCCACGCGGCGGACGGCATGCTCGGGGGCAAGACAGTGGCGGACAAGTACTGCGATCTGGTCATGAAAGGCGGCATCACCAGCGGCATCGTATATCCCAATGCGGTACTGGCGCTGGCGCGCGAATACCGCTTCAAGAGCATCGGTGGCACCTCGGCCGGCGCCATCGCTGCTGCAGTGGCGGCGGCGGCGGCCTGCGGCGATCGTCGCCAGCAGGCCGGCCAGCACCTGTCCGATGACGCCGGCTACAACGGATTGTCGGCGGTGTCGGCGCAGCTGTCGCAGCGCGGCTTCATCTATCGGCTGTTCCAGCCTGCACGTGGTGCGCGTGCGGCCTACCGGCTGCTGGTAGTGCTCACCGGCAATGCCAGCCTGCCACGCAAGCTGCTGTGCCTGGCCATCGCGGTGTTCACCATTGCACCGCTGGAAGTGCTGGTCTCGCTGGCGCTGCTGCTCGGCCTGGGGTGGTGGGGCGGTGGCTGGAGTGGCATGGCCGCGACGCTGGTGCCGTCGCTGCTGTGTGCGTATGGGGCGGGTGTGGCCGGTGCTGCGCTGCGGGTGGCGCGGGTGGCGCGGCGCAACCTGCTGGGCCTGTGCAGCGGCCTGGGACGTGACCGCTCCAAGCCGGCATTGACCGAGTGGCTGCACGCTTGCCTGCAGCAGCTGTCGGGCAAGCCGCTGGACGCGCCGCTGACCTTCGCCGACCTGCATGACGCGCCGCGCTACGCCGGTGAGCCGGACAGCCCCCACGCGATCAGCCTGCAGATGATCACCACCTGTGTCTCGCACAACGAGCCGCGCACGCTGCCGCTGGGTGGCGCGCAGTTCTGGTTCCTGCGCGAGGAGTTCGCGCAGCTGTTCCCTGCCAGCGTGGTGCAATGGCTGGTGGACCACGCCGGGCCGCCGCTGGAGGTGGACGGGCGGCACTATCACCGCCTGCCGCAGGGCCCGCAGCTGCCGGTACTGGTGGCCACGCGCATGAGCCTGAGCTTCCCGCTGTTGATCAGCGCGGTGCCGTTGCATGAGCCGTCGCGCCGCGAGCGACGCTGCGAGCCGACGGCCGCGGCAGCCGACCCGGAGCACAACGTCGCCGACAGCATGGAAGGGCTGACCAGTGCAGGGCAGCCCTGTGGCCCGGTGATCACCGCGTTCCGCATCTGCTGGTTCTCCGACGGCGGCATCAGCAGCAACTTCCCGATCCATCTGTTCGATGCCGCGCTGCCGCGCTGGCCGACCTTCGCCATCAATCTGGTCTATCCGCAGCACGCCGAGGCCGTCGATCACGGCGGTAGCGGGCGCCAGGCGCTGGAACGCTCGGTGTTCCTGCCCACCGAAAACCGCCACGGCTGGCAGCGCACCTACCAGTCGATCGCCACGCCGTTGGCCGCCGCCGAACTGGGCCGCTTCCTGTTCGCGGTGGTGGCGACCATGCAGAACTGGCGCGACCTGCTGCAGGCACGGGCGCCGGGCTACCGCGACCGCATCGTGCACGTCAGCCTGCAGGGTGATGAGGGTGGGATGAACCTGGACATGCCGCAGGAGGTGCTGACCCGCATTGCGGACAAGGGCAGCCTGGCCGGCGCACGCTTCTGTGCGTTCTCGTTCGAGAACCACTACTGGATCCGCTGGCGCAACCTGGCCTCGGCCTACCAGCGCTACACGCTGGAAGTGGCGCGGACCGATGATCCGGCGCAGCAGGTGCTGGCCTACCGCGCGGCCTATTCGATGGTCGCCAGTGGCCAGCCATCGCCGCCGTCGTACAAGCTGGGCTCGGAAGACAAGCGGCAGGCCTCGCAGCAGCTTTGGGGATTGATGGTCGAGCAGGGCCGCAGCTGGGAGGACCTCGGCCCCGACCTCACCGACGGTGCACCGCGTCCGCTTCCGCAGATGAAGGTCACGCCGATCTACTGACCCGGTAATAGATCGCGTGTCGACCAAGGTCGACACCTACCAGAGCAGTAGTGCTGTTCCGACAGATCGCGGAAAACTGTCGAAGGCGGGGTGGGTCCGGTTGCGGGGGCGTGAGCCGCATGGATGCGGCGACCGAGCTTACATGGACGTACTTGCAGCGTCCCCCGCAACCGGACCCACCCCGCCATCCCACGGAATGCCAGCTTTTGCTGTTGCAGTTGCTTCGGCTTCGGCTTCGGCTTCGGCAGGTGCCAGGGGCAGCCCTGCCGAAAAACCCTATCGCCCCGGCAACTGCGCGGACGCG
>NZ_LLXV01000038.1 GCF_001431665.1 Stenotrophomonas beteli
CTGGTGGACTGCGCGTGCGCGGCGCCGGGGTCGGCGCAGAGCAGCAGGGCCAGTGCGGATGGGCTCGCGCGGCGCCCGAGGGGCATGACGTCTCTGCAGATGCGGGTGGGACGGGTCAACGCGTGCAGGGGGGGAATGGGGTTGGATGGGGGGGGCGACTTCGGGATGCCGTCCCGCACAGCGCAGCTTCAGATCAGGCCGTCTTCGCGCTGCTCCAGCACGACGGACCACCATGAGCCATCGGCAAGTGCAGCAGGATCAAGCCTTGCCCATGCCGCCGCCATCGCCTTGATTTCATCATCGCGATTGAACCCTTGTCTTGCTGGACGCGCGTGAATCTCGTCTCGCTTGAACGCCTCAAGTCTGGCCTGCGTTACTGCCGGAGAGTAGACAACCGGCATGGAATCGCTTGATGTTGCCTGCGCTTGAAAAACCTCATACGCCTCCAGAAAGCCAAGGAAGCTCGAAAGGCGACTATTGACGAACTGATGTCCGCCGTCACCTGCCGCAATCACCTTTCCGGCCAAGGAAAGGCAGAGCAGCAGTTCCTTTCCCCATGGCTCGTGCGCCACGACCAGAAGCGCCTCGCCATAGAAATCGGCTATCTGCGGCGCTTCGAACTGCACAACGGGTACTTCACCAGGAAGTCTTGACGGCAAACCGAGCTGCAACATCAACTCACTGGACAAAGGATCAAGTCCAAAGTCGCCAAGCACCTTGGTACTCACTTCCAGCGAATCCGCATCGTAGAAGCGAGAGAACGAATTTCCAGTCACGTGTAGCCCCCAAAACCGGGCGTTCACCTTCCAATGGATTCGTGAACCGTGCACCTGACGAAGATCTCACTGTGATCTTCAGTACCGACCGCGAGGTCAGCAGATTGCGGCTGTCGTAGGTGAACTCGCGTTGCAGATGCGGGCTCAACTGCTGGCGCGTGGTGCGGCCCAGCGCTTCACGTTCCATCGAGATCGGCGACTCGTCTTTGATCCCCAGCGATACCGTCTGGTCCCGCAGGTCGCAGCCAAACGCAACGCGGTTACCGGCCGACACTCAGCTAGCCGTGCCTTGTGGGACAGCGGCCGAGGCAGGCCAAGCACTCCCCTGCATCCTCCATCAGCCGTGAAGGAACAGCGCGGCCAGGAATGACCCTGAGGCACGATATTCCAGCAATCCTTTCATCAACACGTTCAAATTCTGGAACCCAATCGAACCCCATCAAGTTCCATCATTCATTTGTGACGCGCGAAATCGCAAATCACATCAAGACTGCCGAACAATCTCCTCTAGAAAGCCCATAAAACTATCGGCAAACGGCTCATAAGATCCGTCAGACCAATCCCGCCTGACAACTGGATACTCTCCACCAATCAGCCCGTTACTGGCATCGAAATAGAATGATTCATCCGCATCCGGCAAATGAATTGAGATATACCCGCCCGGCAGGTCGCCATCACGTGAATCCAGCCTGAAATTGCAGATCAGATCACTATCGGAAATTTCACGCACATCCCGAGGCGCAAGGGTCCGAACAGGATAAGCGCCGACCCTCAGATTCCCATACTTGAGCAACCACTCCTTGTACGAATCAGGCAATGGAACCCCCAGCTCAGATTCGGCCTCCCGGATAAGGCCAGGTTCAACCTGGCGCCCAGGAAATACCTTGACTCGCGGGTGCTGCGCTACCAGCGCCTCCAGATTATCAAACATGAACACACCTCATTGTCAGCAGCCAGCAAGTATTGATTGCGCTCTCGCCTTCCAATATGACTCCCTGAAGCTATCGAACGGAAACCACCCTGAAGCTCCTCCAGAAATTGCCCCAGCAGGCCGTAGTGGCGCTTAACGGTACGCGTCGGATTGCGCAGCGCGGCAATCTGGCCCTACGTGTCGTAGACGAAATGTTCCTGCACCTGTTGCCCAGGATGGCGCGCATCGGGCAGCGTCTTGCGGGTGATGCGCCCGAGCTTGTCGGTGGTGAAGGCGATGCGCTGGCCCGGCGGATCCACGGTGGCAGTCAGTCGTCCAGCAGCATCGTAGCTGTAGCGCCGCGACTGGCAACAGTAGTCAACCTCCTCGACGATGCGTCCCCGCGCGCCGCGCACTAGCTGATAGGTTTCGCCGCGCTGGTTGATGACCGCGACCAACTGCTCTTCGGTGTCGTAGCGGCACTCCACGCTGTGGCCATCGGCCTGCACGCGCTTGCCGATCTGGCCGATGCCCAGTACTGCAGCCGCGTCTGCGCGCCAGCGGATGTCACCGGTGCGCACCCGGCAACTAGCGCCCAAAGAATAGTTCGTGGTACTGGCCATTCATCGCCGCAGTGAGAAATTCGTCGAATGTCTCGGCAAGCCTAGTAACACTTTCAAACTCGGGTTCAACGCCGTGCACAACCACCCCGGAGCTCCGGCCCAGCCCAACGAACTGATAGTCTCCATCGACCGCCATAAATATCGGCAAATACTCTGCCCAGAACTTTCGAACATCTTCGCCATCAGCATCCGTCATTGCAGCGCCAATGCCCATCTTTTCAAAATCACCCCAGGAGAATTCACTATCCGAGACACCCGCAAACTCCCCCATTGAAACAAACCACCGCGACTCATCCTCGCTCGAGAGCGACGTGAAATCCGAAAGAAACTCCAAGTAAAATCTCGGGATGTCGGCACCTCCAAAATCATCGACAATAGGCGACGATCCATCACCATCACCCCTACCAATCAAAATCCAGCCCTTTCCCACAAGAAAATTCATAAAATTCGAATACAGGATATTCACATTAACTCCTACACTGCGCCTTTATCACAGTTGATCGGCCGCGACTGCGGATTGCACCCTAGCTTGTCGGCACTGACGGCTTTGCACTGGATGTTCGCGCGCCCCGCCCCCTCCTGGCGCGCCCAGCCAAGCGCCGACTCGCCTCTAGGAGCTCAGGCTAGACATCGTCACGGGTTCGAGCAGAGTAGAACAGTTCACCGCTTGAGAAGCCCTGCATCCTCGATACGCACCAGCTCCTCCATCTTCAAATTATAATTCCTATCGCCTGGAAATGGGATTGTGAACACCCCCTCCGAGCACCCCATATTTCGGAGCCTAGAAACCAGAATTCTCCAAAAACTTTTCTTAGGGAGATCCAACTCATCCCAGCAGTCGGAATCCGACCACGCTGCAAAAACTGGAATGTGGATCTCTGGATTCCACTTCAACTTCGACAGTGGAATTCCCACAACCTCACTATCCGGAGCCGTAAGTTCGGAGAAATCGATAGCCAATTCGACGCCAGCCATCCCGGCTCTCGACCAATCCAGAATATCCTCGCCTACATCACCCTCAAAAGGGGGCGCACACCAGAGCCCAGCTGATCGTTTCCCACCTCGAATTACGACATTATCCAGAACTGCCGCAGCGGACACCATCATTGCATCAGGAGCCCTAACGTCGTCAAAAACGACAGAAGACATATGAACACCCTGGGATACCGCAAACGTGCTGTCAGTTGAACACGACACAAACTCGCAATCCTTGACCACAACAGCACCGGAAGAAGGATCCCCCGGCCCAAAAAGCAACCGATCAAACTTCTCCTTGAGGAATTTTCGACCGATCAGGGATCGCTCACCAAGACGAGACGGCCCGGCCAACGAATATAAGATACGAAAATCATCCACCACCAATACTCCAATCAACCCATTTATACGCAAAATCAGAAGGTATGGATTCGTATGTGACCACCGCATCCACCCCGGATCTTTGTCTGTGGCTAAAGATCGAGCTCCTGCTTCCTCCTGTAATCTCGTACCCAAGCCCCCCAGGACCAAAATAGTCCTGTGGCGCGTTTCCGCTTGTTGGCCTAAGAACGGATAGAACACTATCGCCTTTCGCAAGCTCGGTCACCCTTCTCTGCAATGCAGTTCCAAAGAACAGACGCATCCGCCAAGTTGACCCACCCCCAGAAAACTGGTGCAGGCTAAAGTAGAGACGTCGGCAGCATTGGGCCCCGTGACAAACGAGGATTCAGGCATGAAGAAGTCGCGTTTCACCGAGGAGCAGATTGCCTACGCGCTGAAGCAGGCGGAGCTGGGAACGGCAGTAGGCGAGATCTGCAGGAAAATGGGTATTGCCGAGGCTACCTTCTACGTATGGCGAAAGAAGTACGGTGGGCTTGGCCCTTCGGAATTGAAACGTCTAAGGCTGCTGGAAGAGGAAAACCGAAAGCTCAAGCAATTGGTTGCTGATCTCAGCCTGGACAAAGCAATGTTGCAGGAGGTGGTCACAAAAAAGCTCTGAGGCCTGCCCAGCGACGCACCTGGGTCGGCCGGCTGCAAGAGCGCTTTGGGGTCAGCATGCGGCGGGCACTGCAGATGGTGGCGATGTCGTATTCCAGCTATTCGTACAAGGGCAAGGCAAGGGACAGTCAGGCGGTACGAATGCGCATGCGTGAGATCACCTCAAGTCGGGTGCACTACGGTTGCGAGCGCGTGTTCGTGGTTCTGCGCCGAGAAGGCTGGCGTGACAACCACAAACGGGTCCATCGGATTTACAAGGAGGAAGGCCTTTCTTTAAGGCATTGCCGGCCTCGGCGCAGTAGAAGTGCACGCCGGCGTCAACCGATAAAGATAGCCGTTGCGCCCAATGCACTTTGGGGAATGGACTTCGTCAGCGACGCACTGTTTGACGGTCGCCGTTTCCGGATGCTGACCGTGGTTGATCACTTCACGCATGAGTGTCTTGCCATCGTCGTGGACCAGTCGCTACGCGGGGAGCGTGTGGCGGAGGGAATGACAAGGTTGGCAGCCCAGCGAGGATCGCCGGGCGCAATCAAGGTGGACAACGGCAGCGAGTTCGCCGGGAAGGTCATGGATCGTTGGGCTTATGAAAACAGGGTGGAGCTGGATTTTTCCCGACGCGGCACGCCGACAGACAACGCGCTTGTAGAAAGCTTCAACGGTTGCCTTCGGCCGGAGTGCCTGAATGAGCATTGGTTCTTGTCACTGGCCGACGCACGGAGCAAGATCGAAGGGTGGCGGCGCTTCTATAACGAGGAACGTCCCCACAGTGCACTAGGATGGAAAACCCCGGAGGAATTCGCCCTGAAACACGGGTCCCATGCGAAATCCAGGGTGCCGTAGAACGCCGGATTTTCCACTTTGAAATGCATCGGGAATCGGGGGTGGGTCAGTACTCACTGTACCAGTCCCGCGGCTTGCTCAATGCCGCAGTGCATCCCCGGCGAATTCATCCACCCGGTTCACCCGGGCTGCGCGGATCTGATTCAGTGACCGGCCCTCCTTGGGCACGCTGCCTGCTGCATTCATAATTCCCTATGGATCAGATCATCATCTACCGCGCCACAAACCTCAGGCTCTGCCAGTTCACGGAGCCCATTGGAGTTGACCCGGAACCCTTCCATAAAGAATAGAAGGGCCACCATTCAGCCCAATCAGCCCACTCATCAAGGCGCAGCCCGCAGCCCCTTAATCGCTCTCATTGCAGCCGACAAAGAGTAACTCTGCTGCGAATAATCATATGAACGACCACCATCGGCAGAAAGATTAAAGTAGTACCCTCGCTGATGGACATCAGGAACCTTTACACTCACAGAGAATGAGTCTCCAATTATCGAAGGATAGCGAGAAAAGAACTCTGCAACCCGCGCTCTCGCCTTCGGACCAAGTCTTGCCTCAGGATCTACCAAGGACTCAACCTCAACCTGAAACAGTTCAACTCCCGCCTGCATCAGCGCATCCATGTGCGAAGTTCTATCAAGCAGTGAAAGATCATCCTTGAGCAAGAAAAGACCGCTAGCCACCTTACCGACATCCAGCTTCGAAAGCGCATCCAATTGAGCAAAGCTCAATTCTGCCTTTTCCGGATCCACGATCGTGAACTCCAGGTAGCGGGGCTTTACCTCATCAACCAGCTCCCTGCAGAACCCAATATCTTCAACACCATCAAGCGGAAATATGGCATGAGCGCAATCAAGCATAGCGCCGAGGCGCTTGTACTCATCCACGTCCAATGCCCCCGGGGAGCATGAGCGCGCCAAAACAAATCCCGCCACATCGACAGAAACGAGCTTCTCGGCCTCACCAGTCGACTTAATCTGATTAACCTTTATCACATCAACCCCTGCATGCCTTGAATGTATTCTTCCAACTACCACTCTCCTGCCTACGCCCAAGCTCGCTGAGCGCGGCCCGTATTGCATCAGCCCCTCCTCTCTTCTCTGCGCTCCTCAACATCCTATATATCATCTTGTCATTTATCGGACTATGAATGTGTTTTCCAGCATGATAGGTTCCCGCAGATCTGGCGGCCGCTCGTCCCGGATGGCCGGCCTGTGCAACCTGAGAGCCCGCCGTACCCCATAGCCTTGCCCCATTCTCCGCAATCTCAACGTCCAATCCATTCCTAACCAGCAGATCCCTCGAAAGCACCGCATATCTACTTGGATTGTTTTGTTGGACTATATGATGGGCAGTTTGTCCAGGCAGCAATGGTCGACCGGCCGCATTCAAATTTTTGGTCAACTGGTATGTGCTCGACAGCCCGAGCGGGTCAACCCACCCCAATACATTCAACCCATACGCGTAGGGATTAACCCCTCCTGACAACCCGATAGGATCCTGACCGATGTAGCCCTCGATGTCAGGATCAAAATATCGGTGCACGTTGTAAGCAAGGCCTGTCTCGACATCCATATACTGGCCCTGATGAAGGAATGATCGAAGGGCAGGCATCTCAATTATCGGATCCCCAAGTCCATCCAAAGCTCTAAAGACAATTCCATTTGGATCGGCATGCAGGAGGACAAGGGATCGCTCGGGCCGGCCTTGCCCTGCATTTTGTGCATCACATTCTTCTTGAAGGATGGCCGCACTCTGAATGTCGTGGCGGACCGGGGGTTCCGCGGACGCATTGGCTGAAACGTGCTGCGTAACGGGCTCCCTGCTCGTCAGACTAGCGCCTGCCCCTAGCATGATCTCCCCGAGCATACCGCGACGGGCTGAAGAAGCATCGGTGGGTGCGACGGCGCCCCCGAGCGACGTGCCGACATCCAGCCTCCCAAGTGGCGCCGTTGGAATAGCGGACCGAACTTCCGGGATTCCCGCTTTCTTCTCGTCAGATGACAGCGCTTTGGCGTCCCAGCTGATTAGGGCGAGCGGAACGAAGGTATCTGGATAGAAGACAAACTCTACCGCACGATCAAACACTTCATGCAGAAGACGCCCCCATCGCCGATATTGAGTCAGACTCAAAACACTCTCGGCGGGAGAAGAGAGTACTACTGGCGACACTGAATCGGTTACGAGCTCGCCTACGATCCTGAAGTTATCCCAGAAGAACCACGTGGTCTGCGTCGGATTTCGCTTGAACACCCGCCGTCCCAACGGGTCATAGCCGTAGTACGTTGACTGCCCGTTGCGACGGCTCTCGGCCAGCCGATGATTGGCATCCCAGATCAGCGTCAGGTCATCGGGCGCATCCCCTTGCGGCGCACCCTTGCTCACCAGATCGCCCGCCCGGTTAAACACGTAGTGCACGCCCTGGTAGGTGCCCTCGCGCGTCCAGGTGGTCAGGTCGTCATCTTCGCCGCCCACCACCTTGCGCGCCTGCACCTGCTTCACCTCGGTGCGCAGCCTGTCGCCGGCCGGGTCGTTGAAGTAGCGCTCGACCCTTCCCTTCGGGTCGATGTGCTGCAGCAGGCGCCCGATCGCGTCGTAGCGGTACTCGTCCACGCCCTGTGCGCTGTCGCTGCGGCGGGTCAGGTTGCCACTGCGGTCATAGTCGTAGCGAGTCTCGAACAGCGGCGCGGCATCCTTCAGCACCGACTGCGAGGTCAGCAGGTTGCGGCTGTCATAGGTGAAGTCGCGCTGCAGATGCGGGCTCAGCTGCTCGCGTGTCGTGCGTCCCAACGCGTCGCGTTCAATCGAGATCGGCGACTCGTCATTGATCGCCACCGACACCGTCTGGTCCCGCAGGTCGTAGCCAAACGCCACCCGGTTACCCGCCGATGTCTCGCGCAGGACCTCATTTCCCACTTCATCGTAGCCATAGCCGACACGGAAGCCATCCTGCAGTTCCTCCAGCAATTGCCCCAGCGGGTCATACCGGCGCTTCACCGTACGCGCCGGATTGCGCAGCTCGACAATCTGCCCCTGCACGTCGTAGACAAAGTGTTCCTGCACCTGCTGGCCAGGTTGGCGTACGTCCGGCAGCGTCTTGCGGGTGATGCGCCCGAGCTTGTCGGTGGTGAAGGCGATGCGCTGGCCCAGCGGATCCACGGTGGAGGTCAGTCGTCCGGCCGCGTCATAGGTATAGCACCGCGACTGCCCCCAGTAGTCCACCTCCTCGACGATGCGGCCCAGCGCATCGCGTACGAGCTGATAGGTCTCGCCGCGCTGGTTGATGACCGCGATGAGCTGCTCTTCGGTGTCGTAGCGGTACTCCACGCTGTGGCCATCGGCCTGCAGGCGCTTGCCGATCTGGCCGATGCCCACGTACTGCAGCCGCGTCTGCGCGCCCACTTCATCGGTGTAGCGCACCAGTTGATCTTCGGCATCGTACTCGCAGCGCACACCGTTCCCATCGGGGCCAGCAGTGGCCAACAGGCGTCCCTTCGCGTCGTACTCGTAGCGGCTGGTCTGTCCCAGCGGATCTACCTGGCGCAGCAGGTTGCCGAGCGGATCGTGCTCGAAGCGGCTCTCATGGCCGAGCGCATCAACGACCGCTGCCACCAGCCCATGACGGTCATAGCGCAGGCGTGTGACTGCCTGCCGCGCGTTGGTCTGCGACTCCAACTGTCCCCGTGCGTCGTACTCGAAGCGTGTGGTTGCACCCAATGGATCGGTCTGGCTGACCAGCAAGCCCTGGCAGTCATACGCCTGTTGCCAATCGAAACCATCCGGCGTCCGCAGCGACACCATATGGTCGTCCAGGTCGTACTCCATCTGGATCGACGTGCCATCGGCGCGGGTCAGGCAGACCAGGTTGCCATGCGCATCATAGGCAAACGCCGTGCGCAGCCCCTCGGGATCTGTCACCGCCACGGTGCGCCCGAAATCGTCGTACTCGAACAGCGTCACGCCATCGAGCGGATCGATCTCGCACAGCGGCAGCTGGTTCTCGTCGAATTTCACCACGCTCAGGTGGCCCAGCGAGTCGGTCACCCGGGTCTCGCGCAGCAGCGCGTCGTACTCGAAGTGATAATCGTACAGGCCGCCATCGCCCCACGAATGCACCACCCTGCCCTGCGCGTCGAACGCGTAGTGGAACGACAGTCCAACACGGTCGGTGTGCCGCACCATCCGGTGCTGCTCGTAGGCGAAGGTGCGCGGCGCCCCAAGCGCATCCACCGCTGCCAGCAGGTCACCCTCGCCGCTGTAGCGATAGCTCACCAGCGGATGCACCAGGCCGGTGGCCGGGTCATGCAGCGCCATGCGGTCGATGCGGCCGTGCCGCGCCTCTACTTCGATGAAGCGGCCCTGCAGGTCACCGATGCCACTCTCGACGATGCGCACCAGATGGCCGTCGCGACGCTCGAACCGCCAGTGGTTGCCGTGCGCGTCCTCGATGCGCTCGATCGGCCAGGACTGTGGATTGGGCAGCGCGCTCACGCCCGCAGGCAGTTCACCGCCGAACACATACCGCAGCCCGCTCTTGAAGCGCACCTGCCACTGCCCGCGCCGGCGCAGCAGGCGTGCGCCATCGACGAAGTCGAGGATCGCTCCGGCCTCGCCATCGGCCGGCGGCAGCTCCGGAAAGAAGGCGACCTGGTCCGGCCCGGACAGCCAGACGCTGCCGTCGTCCAGCAGCTCCAGGCGGATGTCGGCCGGTGTCTGCCAGCCCGCACCGCATTGGCCGGGCTCGCCCGCCCTGCGCGAACCGTAGCTGCGCTGCCACGCGAATGGAAGCCGCCCGGGAATGTCGAAGTCCTGGTGGCTGACCACCACGCTGCCATCACGGATATCCACCGGCTCGGCACGCAGCACCTTGCACTTCAGGAAGCCAGAGGGCAGATGGCCCCACTTGCCGCGCCGCCAGTTGGCGAACGCGTCCATCTTCTTGCGGAAGAAGGCACTCTTGCGCAGCTTGCCCAGGCCGGCGAATGCGGCGCGGAACGCCAGCGCGGTCCATGACACCGTCGGCGGACCACCGACGGTGACGCTGGTAGGAATGGCCACGTTCAGGCCGGTCGGCAGCGACATCGCGCGCAGTGGCTTCTTCGGCTTCTTCATCCGGAACGGATTGATCATCCCGGCCAGGTTGCAGTCCAGCACTGGCATGGCCAGCCGCGAGAACGGCTCGCCATCGGCAGACACCGTGCGGCTACCCATGAAGATTTCTTCGCCGTCGAACTGCGGGCCCATCGGCGCCGCCAGTGGCGGGCCCCACACCCCCAGCGGGATGTGGATGTCCAGTCCGCCGGTCCCGGCGGTGCCGCGATGCACGCCGTTGACCTTGATGGTCGAGCCGATGAAAGGAATGTAGTCGAACGGATCCAGCACCAGGCCGATGTGCGGGGTCGGCAACGGGCACGGCGGCACCGCGTACATGTGGATGTCGATGCCCAGCTGCGGATCGAAATGCTTGGCGGCGATGCTCACGGCAACACTCCTTGTTGCTTTACAAGGCGCGGAACAACGCGCGCAGGAACGCCTTTACTTCGTCACGGTACTCGGCGCTGATCCAGGTCACGACGATGATGCCCAGCACGATGGCCACCAGCATCACCACGGTCTTGTTCGACTTCATGCAACAGCCACTCCTGTAACGGTCGGGCCAGCTGCCGCCACCGGCGCCTGCAGCAGGCCACTGGGGTCGGGCAGCGGCTGCATCGCCGGGGGCTCGCTCCACACCGGTATCTCGTGGTCGAGCGGGTGTTCGATGGCCGGCAGGCCGTTCCAGCCCGGGTCGAGGAAATCGCGGCCGACGGCCACGATCTTGCGGAAGAATTCGTCGCCGCCCTGGATCAACCGCTCGCGCTCCTGCTGGGCGCGGTGGAAACCGCGCTCCAGCGCGGCATCCAGCTCGGCGTCGATGGCATCCAGCGCCGGACGCAGGGGACGCGGGCCGAGGGCACGCCCCTGCGCGTCGGCTTTCTCCAGCAGGCCGGTGCTGGCCTGCAGGTAGTCGGCGGCGACCTGATGCAGTTGTTCGCAGCGTCGTGCGTCCTGAAGCTGCAGCAGGTCCCACAGCGCCTGCGGCAGCGTGGTGGCCTTGCGGTCGGCCGGGGCCAGCGGCTTGGCGATGCGGATCGCCTCCAGCAACTGGGTGCGCGCCGCTTCGCGCTGTCCGGCCTGCAACTGGCACCAGCCGGCCATGCGCTGGCCCTCCAGCGCGAACATCGGGTGCGGAATGCTGGCTGCCGACGCCGAGGCCTGCAGGTAGGTCTGCGCGGCGCGCTCGGGCTGTTTGGCCGCCAACCAGCAGCCAGCCTCGCCGAACCAACTCTGCATCACCAGTTCCGGCGCGGCCGGGTTGCCGCCCAGGCGTGCGCCCTCAGCCGCACTGCGGGCCTGCCGGTAGCTGTTGATCGCCTGCCCGTGATCGCCGTGCTTCAACCATGCACCGGCCACCATCATCTGCACCACCGACTGCTGGTCCTGCCAGCCCTGCCGCTGCGCCAGCCCCTGCGCGCGTTCGGCACGGGCAACGACCTGCGACGGGCTTCCGCGCTCCAGCAACAGCATCAGGTCCGCCAGCAGCTGGCGGTACAGCACTTCCGGGCCGCGGCCACCGGACTGCGCAGCGGTATCGCGGGCAATGCCGAACATGTCGATCGGCGCAGTGACGATCCGTGCGACCTTGCCGTGGCGCTCCAGCAACGGCTGCCAGCGCGGATCCTCGTCGGTATCCACCAGCACCAGGCGCAGGCGCTGGCCAGGGCCGGCGGCCAGCGCGGCGTCCACCCAGCGTTCGAATCCCTCGCCGGGCACGCAGCGCTCGGGCTCCAGCACCGCCGCCAGCAGGCGCAGGTGCTCGCCGTGGTGATCGATGAAACTCTCCAGTACCTCGACCACGCCCTGCGCGCTGTCCGGGTGCCCTTCATGCGGGCCGCGCCAGCCGAGCGGCACCTGCTGTGCGCGCAGATCCTCCTGGCTGGCCACATAGCGCTCCAGCAGATCCTGCTTGAGCTGCCGGCTGTAGCGGAAGCCGAGCTCATAGGCGGTATCGATGCGCAGGAAGTAGTCCGGCGTATCACGGCCGGCGTCGTGGCGCTGCATCTCGAAGAATGCGGCCAGCAGCCGGCTGGCCGCAGCCGGCAAGCGCCAGACCAGCAGGCGCCGGCTGCCGTCGGCGGTGGCTTCCAGCCAGGCATCGCGCAATGCATTCAGGCCGCGCAGCATGGGGGTGTCCTGCATCGTGTTTCTCCCGTGCGGCTCAGCAGTTGAGCTTGATCTCGCTGCCATTGACCGAAACACCACCGGCATCGATCACCACCTCCGAACCACCGGCGGTGATCTTGATCGCGCTGTCGGTGATCTCGATGACCGAGCCACCGACCTTGCTGGTGAGCTTGACCGCCGATTCCAGGCTCATCGCGCCGTCCGAGCCCTGGCTGTAGGTGCCGCTGGCATCCTGGCTGAAGTTGCCGGTGACATCGATCACCCGCTCGCCGACGTTGCTGTCGTCCACCTTGCCCTGCACCTTGCGCTTGTCCTGGCCGGTGATGGTGACTTCGCGGGCGGCCTGCAATGTTTCGGTGACCAGGCCACCCACGGTGCGGCTGGAGGTGGAGGTGACGGTCTCGGTCCAGGTACCGGTGCGCTGGCTGGTGTAGTTGCCGGTCAGCGTGGTCTTGAAATCGCCGGTGATGGTCTCGGTGTAGCCGGCGGCGGCAATCGTCTTGGTCTGGCCGGTCTCGTACTTCTCGGTCACCGCGCCGGTCACATTGGTGGTGCGGGTGCCGGTGACACCCAGCGTGTCGGTACCGGTGACGGTGATGCCGCGGTTGCCGCCAACACTGATGTCCTGGTTGGCACCGACGCCCATCGTGTGATTCACCGCCACGGTGGTGGACTTGTTGTTCTGGATGCTGGCGTTCTGGTCGTTGAGCACGGTGGTGACCATGTCGCGCTGCGCGCGCATGTTCAGCAGCTCGCCACCGGCACCATCGTGCATGGTGATCTCGTTCCAGCCGGCGCCCTTGACCGTTTTCGACTTCAGGCCGCTGACCTCCATGCCGAACGGCGGCATGTTGTCTTCGTTGTAGACACGGCCGGTGATGATCGGCCGGTCCGGGTCACCGTCGAGAAAGTCGACGATCACTTCCTGGCCGACGCGCGGCGGCGACACGCCGCCCATGTCGGCACCGGCCCAGGGGCTGGCGCTGCGAATCCAGCACGAGGCATTCTCGCGGCGATCCAGTTGCCGGTCCCAGTGGAACTGCACTTTCACCCGTCCATAGCGGTCGGCATGCAGCTCCTCGCCCGGCGGGCCGACCACGGTGGCGGTCTGCGGGCCCGGCATGCGCGGCCAGGGCGTGCGCCGCAGTGGGCGGTACGGAATGCGTCGGCGCAGCACTTCGGCCTGCACCTCCACGCTGGGGGCTTCGGCGCTGCCGAAATCGGCGGCGAAGTTGTTGTGGCCTTCGCGTTGCACGCTGACCACGAAGAAGCTGCGATCGGCATCGTCGCGGCCGATGAAATCGGGGTGCCGCTCCAGCTCGAAGCAGGCACCTGCATCGAGCTCACCGGCATTGCCGGCGCATTCGAACAGCTTGGTCGGCCAGGTCACCTCTTCATTGCGCACATTGGCCAGCGCGGTACCGATGCGGCTGTTGGTAAAGCGCGCCGCGCCATCGTAGCGGTACTGCTCCAGCGGTGGCAGCAGGCCCAGTGGCACCTGGTTGCCCTGGTTGCCATCCAGCGCCTGGCTGGGCTGCTTGAAATCGAAGCTGCGCAGGGTCTGCACGCTCGGCCCGACCCGGCGGCGTGCGCCCCAGCGGTGCAGCCCGGTGCTGGCCAACGTGCCCTGGTCGGAGACAAAGGCAATCGGGCGTGGCTCGCCATGCACGGTGCTCAGCGTGGAATCATCGCTGATCACCATCGTGTGGCCTTCTTCGTCGTGCACGAAGCTGTAGTACAGCCCGGCGTCCTCCAGCAGGCGGCTGACGAAGGCGAAGTCCGATTCGTTGTACTGCACGCAGTACGGCAGCGGCGCGAGCTTTCCGGCATTGAGGTCGTAACGGAACCTGGCCAGCTGCGCGTAGCCGGCGAACACCTCTTCGACGATCTGCAGCGTGGTGCGGTCCTGGAAGATGCGGCAGTTGCAGGTGTAGTCCAGGAAGGCGAACCACGGCGCCAGCTCGGCGCGGTAGGCGCTGAACTGTGCCTGCTGGCCGGTGCTGGCGAACTCGCGCACGTAGCCATGCACGCTGCGGTTGCCGAACTCGTCGCCCAGCTGCAGCCGCAGCGGTTGCCCGACCAGCTGCTTCAGTTCCAGCCGTGGCTGGATCGAGAGCAGGTCGATGCGGTAGGTGAACGGGTTGGACACCGCCTCGCTTCCCTCGAAGCGCTTGACCAGGAAGGTATCCGGGTCCAGGGCGGTTTCGACGCGGATCAGGCGTCGGTCCTGGTGCAGGCGCTGCAGCGCGGCGCCAGGAAGCAGTGATTCGGCGTACATCGGGCGTTCCGTCGTCCCATGTTGGTCGTGGCCCGACTTTGCCATTGACCTGTGACATGCGCCAGCATTTTGACGCACCTGCCTCTGGATAAAGAGATGAATTGATTAAGAAAATTGAAGGGAGTGCGAAATCGATCACAGATATGAGGGCGTCGGGCGGCTGTTCAGGGCATCGTCCGAGGCGCACCATGTGCGCCCGCTTTCAAAAGGATGTGTCATGCGCCCGCTGTATCTCTGTGCCCTGTTGGCCACGTCACTGCCGGCCGCTGCCGCCCCTTCGGCGACCTTCCCGTTCACCCACCACGACTGGACCCTGGCCTGCGACAACACGCGGACCTGCCGCGCGGCGGGCTACCAGCAGGATGAAGGTGATGCGGCACCAGTGTCGGTGCTGCTGACCCGCGCCGCCGGGCCAGGCCAGCGTGTCGACGCGCAGCTGCTGCTGGGCCAGTACGACGAGCAATCGCCGGAACCCCCGGCGCAGGCGCACCTGCAGATCAACGGCAAGGACCTGGGGCGGCTGCAGCTGCAGGACGGCGCCACCACGCTTTCAGCTGCGCAGACCGATGCCCTGCTGGCCGCGCTGACCCGCAGCAGCCGCATCGTGGTGATCGGCAACGGCCCGCAGCGTTGGACGCTGTCCGACCGCGGCGCCTCGGCGGTGCTGCTGAAGATGGACGAGTTCCAGGGCCGCCTCGGTACCACCGGCGCCCTGATGCGCAAGGGAGATGCAGGCGAAGGCAAGGTGCTGCCGGCACTGCCGGTGCCGGTGGTGACGCTGGCCAAGCTGGCACCGGCGCGACCTGGCGATGCCGCTCTGGCGCAGTCGCCTGCTCTGCGCGCCGCGTTGCGCAGCGCGACGCCGGGCGACGACTGCAGCGCAATCAGCGCCGAGGGCGACCCAATGATCAGCGAGCGGCAGGAACTGAGCGTCACCCGCCTGTCGAAAGACAAGGTGCTGGTGTCGACGCTGTGCTGGCGCGCCGCATACAACGAGGGTTACGGCTTCTGGGTGGCCAACGACAAGGCACCGTTCCAGCCGGTGCTGGTAACCACCTCCGGGACCGACAACGACGGCCCTACCATCAGCACCTGGCAGAAGGGGCGCGGCCTCGGCGATTGCGGCTGGACGGCCGAATGGGGCTGGGATGGCAGGCGTTTCGTGGCGACCAGCGATGCCACCTCCGGCCTGTGCCGGATGGTGACCGCCGGCGGCGCATGGGAAATGCCCACCGTCGTCAGCAAGATCCAGCACTGAGGCACGATGGCGGCCTTGCGCATGCCGATGCGCGAGGCAGCGTAACCGTTCAAGCCGGCAGGCAATGCTCGACGATCAGCTGGATGGCGCTGCCGCCGCGATAGTCATCGCAGGCCAGCCGGTAGGCCAGGTGCACATGGCGGCTCGGCGCATTGCCGTGCCAGCCGCCGAAATGGATCGCATTGATCGTGCCGGGTACGCCCGGCAGCCGCAGTTCCAGCTTCAGATGGCGCTCTTTCAGAACGCGCCAGTTGGCCACTTCGAAATGGCCGTCGAACAGCGGTTCCGGGAAGCCCTGCCCCCATGGACCGGCCAGGCGCAGCGCATCGGCATGGCGATGATCGAGCTCATCCGCCGCCAGTTCGCCGTCGCTCAGCACCTGCTGCTGAAGCGCTGCCGGATCAAGCATTTCCAGCACGACGGCGACAAAGGCGGCCTTGAACTCCTCAAGATGATCCAGGCGCAGGCTGAGGCCGGCCGCCATGGCGTGGCCGCCGAAGCGCTCGATCAGGCCCGGGTGGCGTGCATCGACCAGCGCCAGTGCGTCACGGATGTGCAGGCCGGGGATCGAACGGGCCGAACCACGCAGGGTACCGGCGCCGGGTTCGGCCGGGGCGAAGGCGATCACCGGGCGATGCAGGCGATCCTTCATCTTCGAAGCGACCAGGCCGACCACACCGGGATGCCAGTCGGCATCGAACAGGCAGGCCGCCACCGGTCGCTGGCCGGCCATGTCCAGTACCACGCGGGTCAATGCCTGCTCGGCGTCATCGGTCATCGACTGCTGCACCGCGCGCCGTTCCGAATTGATCTGCTCCAGCGTCTGCGCGATCTCGCGCGCCTGGCGCGGATCTTCGGTCAGCAGCAGCGCGATGCCCAGCGCCATGTCTTCCAACCGGCCCGCCGCGTTCAGGCGCGGGCCGAGTGCGAAGCCGATATCGGCAGCCGTCAGTCGTGCGGCATCACGGCCGCTGGCTTCGATCAGTGCACGCAGGCCGACACAGCCCTGTCCTGCGCGCAGGCGGCGCAGGCCCGCGCTGACCAGCGCCCGGTTGTTCGCATCCAGCGCCACCAGGTCGGCGACGGTGCCGACCGCCACCAGGTCCAGCAGCGTGGTCAGGTCCGGCCCCTTGCCATCGGCAAAGACGCCGGCCTCGCGCATCTGCCGGCGCAGCGCCATCAGCACGTAGAAGATCACGCCGACACCGGCCAGCGACTTGCTGGGGAAAGCATCGCCGTCGAGATTGGGATCGACGATCACGTCGGCCGGCGGCAGCTGCGGTCCGGGAAGGTGGTGGTCGGTGACCAGTACCTGCCAACCTCGCGCCTTGGCCGCGGTCACGCCCGCGTGGCAGGCGATGCCATGGTCGACGGTGACCAGCAGGTCCGGCTGCAGCGCGGCCAGTTCCTCCACCAGGGAAGGTGACAAGCCGTAGCCGTGCACCATGCGGTTCGGCACCGCGTGGAAGACGTGTTGCGCGCCGAGCATGCGCAGGCCACGCACACCGACCGCACAGGCGGTGGCGCCATCGCAGTCGAAATCGCCGACCACCAGGATGCGCTTGTCGTTGGCGATCGCCTCGATCAGCAGGCCCACGGCAGCATCGATGCCGGTCAGCAGCTCGGGGGCATGCAGATTGCCCAGTTTCGGCAGTGCCAGCTCCGGCGTACCTGCGCCACGGCTGGCATAGAGTCGCGCCAGCAGCGGCAGCGTGCCCTCCGGCCAGCTGCCGGGCACGACCGCATCGCGGCGGCGGATCATCGGCGTATCGGAGGAGGAGTGCGCAGCATCGGCGGCAAGGGACATCGGCATCGCCGGATTACGGAAGACCCGCGCATGATACCCCGCCCGGCTTGCCGGGCTCTCCCGATACCTGGGGGGCTCGCGCGGCTGCGCAATGGCGAGGATGGCGAAAGCCCGACGCCGACCGGAGGGCTGCGCCTGCGCCTGAGCGGTATCGCCGTACCAGGCGACCTTTGTCACCCACCCGGCCGAAGATTCTGACCGCGATGACGCTACGCTGCGAGGCCGTTACCGAGGCCGCGGTGTCGGCGATTGCATCTCCGCCAATGACTGGGTGTGGGACGGGGAGCGCTTCGTGAAGAGCAGCGAGTTCACGACGGGCCAGTGTCGCAGCGTGGCGGGCGGGCATTGGCGGCTGCCGACGGTGGTCAGCAAGGTTCGTGAGGCGCCGCTACCTGCGGTAGTGCCGGCCGCTGGCCGGCAACCCCGGCAAACCCTGGGGGTCAGAGCCGTTTTCCGATGTAAAACGGATCCGACCCCGATCGGTCGACCCCGATCAGTCGTGCAGCTGGCGCGGCTTCTTCCAGAACTGCCAGCGCTGGCCGCGGTCCAGCTGGAACTGCAGGCCGTCCTCGAAATCCAGCACCAGCCGCTGCAGCTCGCCACGCTTCAGCGCGGCCAGCAGCGGACGGATCGCATCGTTGCCCAATTGCTGCAATGAACGCAGCTGGCGCAGGTCGACCAGTGCGTCCACCGCCTGCTCGCCATCCACGGCTACACCTGCAGCCTGGGCCAGGCCCTGCAGCAGTGCATCGCGGCTGCGCACCTGCGCGTGCCCGGTGCTGACCGACACCGGCATCACGCCACCGCCCCAGAACCACAGCGAATTGATCGGCTGCTGCCCCTGCGCGGCGCGCTGCTGGTTCCAGGAGTGGTTGTGCAGCAGCACCTGCGCCTCGGTCATCAGCGCGCGCCAGCGACGGCCGCCCTCGCCTTCCGGCAGGTGCGAGAACAGGTCATCGCCCAGCACCTCGTCGGGGCTGTCGAAGTCCGGCAACGCCAGGTCGATCGGCAGGCGCAGGTACCAGCGCGAAGGATCGGGTGCATCAAGCACAAAGCCGGCATCGGCGAACAACGGCTGCAGCACCGGCAGCAACGCCAGGCTGTCGGCCAGGGTCGGCCGCAGCGTTTCGCCGTAGGCCATCATCCGCGCACCGTGCATGTCCGGCACCATGCAGGCCGGATCGGCACGCAGCCAGCAGGCGCCAGCGGCATCGCCGACGTCGCGCTGGCGGGTCAATGCGGCCACCGGCCAATGCGGCGCGGCAACCGTGAAATGGCGCGTCAGCTGCGCGCGTTCGCCCGGTGCGACCTGCACCGTGGTGGCACGGCCGAGCGCACGTGCCACATCGTCCGGCAGCGCAGCCGCGGCAAAGCGGCTGCGTGCAGGCAACAGCAGGGTCGCCGTCGCCACGTGGTCAGTCCACGTAGCTGACGCTGACGATCTCGTACTCGCGCTGGCCGGCCGGGGCGTCGATCACGATCGAATCGCCTTCCAGCTTGCCGATCATCGCGCGCGCCACCGGCGAAGAAATGGCGATCAGGCCCAGCTTGATGTCCGCTTCCAGGTCACCGACGATCTGGTACTTCTTCTCTTCGTCGGTTTCCACGTCGGCCAGGGTCACGCTGGCGCCGAACACCACCTTCGAACCGGCGTTGAGCTTGCTCACGTCGATGATCTCGGCGTGCGACAGCTCGCCTTCCAGCTGCTTGATGCGGCCTTCGATGAAGCCCTGTTCCTCGCGCGCGGCGTGGTACTCGGCGTTCTCCTTAAGGTCGCCGTGCTCGCGTGCTTCGGCGATGGCGGCGATCACCTTCGGGCGCTTGACCGACTTCAGGTGATCCAGTTCATCGCGCAGACGCTGCGCGCCCTTCATCGTGATGGGGGCTCTCATGCATTCAACTCCTTGTGCAGCTCCTGCAGCGACCAGACGGGACCGGTGCCGCGGAATTCCAGTGAATCCACCAGCGCCTTGGCGCCGGCAATGGTGGTCGAGTAGGTGACGCGATGCTGCAGCGCCTCTCGACGGATCGAGAACGAGTCGTTGATCGCCGAACGACCTTCGGTCGTGTTGACGATGTAGACGATCTCGCCGTTCTTGATCGAGTCGACGATGTGCGGACGGCCTTCGACCACCTTGTTGATGATCTCGCAGTCCATGCCGTGCTGCTGCAGCCAGGCGGCGGTGCCACGGGTGGCAACCAGGCTGTAGCCACGCGCCAGCAGCGCCTTGGCCACCGGCAGCACGCGCTTCTTGTCCGGATCGCGGACCGAGACGAAGGCCTTGCCGACCGGCGGTGCCTTGATGCCACCGGCTTCCTGCGCACGCGCGAAGGCGGCGTTGAAGCTGCGGCCCACGCCCATCACCTCACCGGTGGAGCGCATTTCCGGCCCCAGGATCGGATCGACGCCCTGGAACTTGGCGAACGGGAAGATCGCCTCCTTCACCGAGTAGTAGTCCGGCACGATTTCCTTGGTCGCGCCCTGCTCGGCCAGCGTCTTGCCGGCCATGCAGCGGGCGGCGATCTTGGCCAGCGGCATGCCGGTGGCCTTGGACACGAACGGCACGGTGCGCGAGGCACGCGGGTTCACTTCCAGCAGGTAGATGGTGTCGGCACCTTCATCGCTGGTCTGGATCGCGAACTGGGTGTTCATCAGGCCGACCACGTTCAGGGCCTTGGCCAGCTCCACCACCTGGCGGCGCAGCTCGGCCTGGGTTTCAGCCGACAGCGAGTACGGCGGCAGCGAGCACGAGGAATCGCCCGAGTGCACGCCGGCTTCTTCGATGTGCTCCATCACGCCGCCGATCAGGACGTTGCCCTGGGCATCGGCAATGATGTCGACGTCGCACTCGACGGCGTTGTCGAGGAAGCGGTCCAGCAGCACCGGCGAATCGTTGGACACCTTCACCGCGTCGCGCACGTAGCGGGCCAGGTCGGCTTCGCCGTAGACGATTTCCATTGCACGGCCGCCCAGCACGTAGCTCGGGCGCACCACCAGCGGGTAGCCGATCTCGCGGGCCAGCAGCAGGGCTTCCTGGTCGTTGCGGGCAATGCGGTTCGGCGGCTGCTTCAGGCCCAGCTTGTCGACCAGCTGCTGGAAGCGCTCGCGGTCTTCGGCCAGGTCGATCGAATCCGGGCTGGTGCCGATCACCGGCACGCCGTTGGCTTCCAGCGCGCGCGCCAGCTTCAGCGGGGTCTGGCCGCCGTACTGCACGATCACGCCCTTCGGCTGTTCCAGTTCGACGATTTCCAGCACGTCTTCCAGAGTCAGCGGTTCGAAGTACAGGCGGTCGGAGGTGTCGTAGTCGGTCGACACGGTCTCCGGGTTGCAGTTGACCATGATGGTTTCATAGCCATCCTCGCGCAGCGCCAGTGCCGCGTGCACGCAGCAGTAGTCGAACTCGATGCCCTGGCCGATGCGGTTCGGGCCACCGCCCAGGATCATGATCTTGTCGCGGTTGCTCGGCGCGGCCTCGCACTCGTCCTCGTAGGTCGAGTACAGGTAGGCGGTGCCGGTGGAGAACTCGCCGGCGCAGGAGTCCACGCGCTTGTAGACCGGGCGCACCTTGTGCGCACGACGCAGCGCGCGGATGGCCGCTTCGTTGGTGCCGGTCAGCTGCGCCAGGCGCGCGTCGGAGAAGCCAGCACGCTTCAGCTTGCGCAGGCGTGCAGCGTCCAGCGCATCGATGCCACCGGCAGCGACTTCGCTTTCTGCAGCGATGATTTCCTCGATCTGGTCCAGGAACCAGTGATCGATGAACGACAGCGCGTAGATCTCTTCCACGCTCATGCCGGCGCGGAACGCATCGGCGACGAAGAACAGGCGCTCCGGGCCCGGCGCCTTCAGCTCGCGACGCAGGGTCTGCAGGTCGTCTTCGTTGCTCAGGTCCAGGCCGGTCGGGTCGAAGCCGACCTTGCCGGTTTCCAGGCCACGCAGGGCCTTCTGCACCGACTCCTGGAAGGTGCGGCCCATCGCCATCACCTCGCCCACCGACTTCATCTGGGTGGTCAGGCGCGCATCAGCGGCCGGGAACTTCTCGAAGGCGAAACGCGGGATCTTGGTGACGACGTAGTCGATGGACGGCTCGAACGAGGCCGGGGTCAGGCCACCGGTGATCTCGTTCTTCAGTTCGTCCAGGGTATAGCCCACGGCCAGCTTGGCGGCGACCTTGGCAATCGGGAAGCCGGTGGCCTTGGACGCCAGCGCCGAGGAACGCGACACGCGCGGATTCATCTCGATGACGACCACGCGGCCGGTCTTCGGGTTGATGCCGAACTGCACGTTCGAGCCACCGGTATCGACGCCGATCTTGCGCAGCACGGCGATGGAGGCATCGCGCAGGCGCTGGTATTCCTTGTCGGTCAGGGTCTGCGCCGGGGCCACGGTGATCGAGTCACCGGTGTGCACGCCCATCGGGTCCAGGTTCTCGATCGAGCAGACGATGATGCAGTTGTCCGCGGTATCGCGGACCACTTCCATCTCGAATTCCTTCCAGCCCAGCACCGACTCTTCCACCAGCACTTCGGTGGTCGGCGACAGTTCCAGGCCACGGCTGACGATCTCGACCAGCTCTTCGCGGTTGTAGGCGATGCCGCCACCGCTGCCGCCCAGGGTGAAGCTGGGGCGGATGATGGTCGGGTAGCCGACGCGGGTCTGGATTTCCAGCGCTTCGTCCAGGGTGTGGGCGACAGCGGCGGTCGGGCATTCCAGGCCGATCTCACCCATGGCCACGCGGAACAGCTCGCGGTCTTCGGCCATGCGGATCGCTTCGCGCTTGGCGCCGATCAGTTCGACGTTGTACTTCTCCAGCACGCCGTGGTCGGCCAGGTCCAGCGCGCAGTTCAGCGCGGTCTGTCCACCCATGGTCGGCAGCAGTGCGTCCGGCTTTTCCTTGGCGATGATCTTCTCGACCGTCTGCCAGTTGATCGGCTCGATGTAGACGGCGTCGGCCATCTCCGGGTCGGTCATGATCGTGGCCGGGTTGCTGTTGACCAGCACCACGCGGTAACCCTCGTCGCGCAGGGCCTTGCAGGCCTGGGCGCCGGAGTAGTCGAACTCGCAGGCCTGGCCGATGACGATCGGGCCAGCACCGATGATGAGGATGGTCTTGAGGTCAGTGCGCTTGGGCATTTTCTTCTCTAAGTCAGTACAGCGTGACAAGGGGGAGTGATCGCACGCTGTCGATCAGGAATCTCGATCCGCAGCGCCGCGCCAGGGGCAGCAGCGATGCGGGGTTTACGGTCCATCGCGACGCCACCGGGGCCGGCGGCGTACTGATCAGGCCTTGGCCTGCTCCATCAGCGCCACGAAGCGGTCGAACAGCGGACCGACATCGGTCGGGCCCGGCGACGCTTCCGGGTGGCCCTGGAACGAGAAGGCCGGCACGTCGGTGCGGGCCACACCCTGGTTGGTGCCGTCGAACAGCGAACGGTGGGTCACGCGCAGGGTCGGCGGCAGGGTCGCTTCATCGATCGCGAAACCGTGGTTCTGCGAGGTGATCATCACCCGGCCGCTGTCCAGGTCCTGCACCGGGTGGTTGGCACCGTGGTGGCCGTGGCCCATCTTCATGGTCTGCGCGCCCGAGGCCAGGCCCAGCAGCTGATGGCCCAGGCAGATGCCGAAGGTCGGAATCTTCACGTCGATGAAGGCCTTGATCGCCTCGATGGCGTAGTCGCACGGCTCCGGGTCACCCGGGCCGTTGGACAGGAACACGCCGTCCGGCTTCAGCGCCAGCACTTCGGCGGCCGGGGTCTGCGCCGGCACCACGGTCACTTCGCAGCCGCGCTCGGCCAGCATGCGCAGGATGTTGGTCTTCACGCCGAAGTCGTAGGCCACGACCTTGTATTTGGCCGGCACGCTGACGAAGGCATTGGCATCCAGGTCCAGCTGGCCCTCGGTCCAGGTGTAGGTCTTCTCGGTAGTGACGACCTTGGCCAGATCCATGCCCTTCAGCCCCGGGAACTTGCGGGCCGCTTCCAGCGCCTTTTCCACGTCGATGTCGCCGGCCATCAGCGCACCGTTCTGCGCGCCCTTCTCGCGCAGGATGCGGGTCAGCTTGCGGGTGTCGATGCCGGCGATGGCGACCACGCCACGCTGGATCAGCCAGTCCTGCAGCGACACCTGGCTGCGCCAGTTGCTGGGGCGGCGCGGCACGTCGCGCACGATCAGGCCGGCCGACCACACCTTGGACGCTTCATTGTCCTGGTCGGTCATGCCGGTGTTGCCGATATGCGGATAGGTCAGCGTGACCATCTGCCGGGCGTAGGACGGGTCGGTCAGCACTTCCTGGTAACCGGTCATGGCGGTGTTGAACACCACTTCACCGACGGACAGGCCGGGCGCGCCTACGGATTCGCCCTCGAATACGGTGCCGTCTTCGAGGACGAGGATTGCGGCTTGGGTCACGGAAATCTCACTTTGGCTACCGAGGGGGTGCCGAAGTCACGCCTGTGCTTCACGGAAATCCGGTTGCAAAAAAGCGCGGACGTACGGTTCAGGACCGGTCCGGCTTTGGTGATTCGGCGAGTGCGAATTGTAGCGCTGCCGGGGCGCTCGCGCCAGCGGTTATCGCACTTCATGAACAGGCGATTGCGCATTCATTTCAATCCGGCGGCGTATGCGGGCCGGAGGCGGGGTCGGATCCTTCCCGAATGGGAAAGGCTCTGACCCCAGGCGCCCTCGGATGGGGTCAGAGCCCTTTCCGCTGGAAAGGGATCCGACCCCAGGAATCGGCCCGCCTTAGGCCAGCAGATCCCTTACCCGGTAGCTGCCCGGGGCCCGGCCGTGCAGCTGGCGGGCGGCGAACAATGCGCCCCGGGCGAAGATGTCGCGGTTGGTGGCCCGGTGCACCAGCTCGATGCGCTCGCCCGGCCCGGTGAACTGGACCAGATGTTCACCCACGATGTCGCCGGCACGCAGACTGGCGTAATGCGGCTGCGCCCCGCCCCGCTGCGCCGCGGCACCCAGGGTCAGCGCGGTGCCTGACGGCGCGTCCTTCTTCTGGGTATGGTGCGATTCGACGATGTCGCAGTCCCAGCCGGCCAGCGCCTGCGCCGCGCGCTCGACCAGCTCGTCCAGCACCGCCACGCCCAGGCTGAAGTTCGAGGCCCAGACCAGCGGGATGGACGCCGCAGCGGCCTCCAGCGCCTGACGCTGGGCGCTGGAGATGCCGGTGGTGCCCGACACCAGCCCTGCACCCCGCTCCACGCACAGCGCCAACATCGGGTCGAAGCCCTCCGGCAGGCTGAAGTCGATCGCTACGTCGAACACCGGCGCACCGGGCAGCTCGCTGGCCGCGAAGAACGGCACGCCATCGACCACGCGCTGGGCCGGCGCACGGCCGGTCACCGCCGCGACGATCTGCAGGCTATCGGGGTGTTCAGCGGCCAGCCGCAGCAGGGCCTGGCCCATGCGCCCGGAGGCGCCGTGAATGAGCAATCGCAGGGGAGTCTGGTTCATGCCTGCAGGCTAGCGGCAGCACGCCCGCTCCGGCAAGCGCCATCGCTGCTACGCTGCATGCCCTTTCATGCAATGGATGGCAGCTACCTCATGCAGATCAGCGAACAGCTGGTGCTGGTCACCGGTGCCGGTCGCGGCCTTGGCCAGCACATCGCCCGCGCGTTCGCTGCGCAGGGCGCGCGCGTCATCGTCAACTACCACCGCAGCGAAGGCCCCGCACGGGCACTGGCCGCCGAGCTGGGCGGACAGGCGATCGCGCTGCCGGCCGACGTCACCGACCGCGGCCAGGTCGATGCAATGCTGCAGCACGCGCTGGCCCACTTCGGCCAAGGTGTCACCACCGTGGTCAACAACGCACTGGCCGCTTTCTCGTTCAATGGCGACGCCCGCGACGGTGCCGCCGATATCCGCTGGCCGGCCTTCCAGGCGCAGTTCGAGGGCAGCGTGCGCGGCGCGCTGAACACCGTGCAGGCCGCCCTGCCGGGCATGCAGGCCCGCCGCTTCGGCCGAGTGATCAACATCGGCACCAACCTGTTCCAGAACCCGGTGGTGCCCTACCACGACTACACCGCC
Source organism: Stenotrophomonas beteli (assembly GCF_001431665.1). Lineage (GTDB taxonomy): Bacteria > Pseudomonadota > Gammaproteobacteria > Xanthomonadales > Xanthomonadaceae > Stenotrophomonas > Stenotrophomonas beteli. The sequence goes on from NZ_LLXV01000038.1 coordinate 25,723, forward strand.
GCCAAGGCCGCGCTGCTGTCGCTGACCCGCACCCTGTCAGGCGACCTGGGCCCGCATGGCATCACGGTAAACATGCTGTCCGGGGGCCTGCTGCGCACGACCGATGCCAGCGCCGCCACGCCTGAATCGGTGTTCGACTACATCGCCGCCAACACGCCGCTGCGCAGCGTCACCACGCCGGCCGAATTCGCCGATGCCGCGCTGTTCTTTGCCAGCCCGTGGTCGCGCGCGGTGACCGGCCAGAACCTGGTGGTCGACGGCGGGCTGGTGCGGGACTGAGCCAATGCGCATTTCCGAGGTCAGCCGCCTGACCGGCGCCAGCGCCAAGGCCATCCGCCTGTACGAGGCGCGCGGTTTGTTGCCGCCGGTACCACGCGTGAACCGCTATCGCGACTACAGCGAACAGGACGTGGCCTGGGTGCAGCTGATCCGCCAGGCGTTGGCCCTGGGCATCACGCTGGCCGCGGTCTCGCGCCTGCAGGCACCCGATGGCCGGCTCGACTGGCCGGCAGTGCTGGCCCTGCTGCAGCAGCAGCGAAACCGCATTGCCAGCGAGCGGGCGCGGCTGGAGCAGGTCGACCTCGCCCTGCAGCAGGTCAGCGATGAACTGCAGCAGTGGCTGCACTCCGGCAGCAGCGACTGCGTTCTGGCCCCCAGCGGCTGCACCGGCATTTGACTCTGCCCCAGGGGCAGACCGCACCCTCGCGCACTTTCCATTGCCCGAGATTGCCGTGTCCCGTTCCATCCTGATCCTGCTGGGCCATCCTGACCGTGAGAGCCTGTGCGGCGCCCTCGCCCAGCGCTATGCCACGGCCGCCGCGAACGCCGGCCACCGGGTGCGCCTGATCGCATTGGGCGACCTTGAATTCGACCCGGTGCTGCGCCACGGTTACCGACAGATCCAAGCACTGGAAGCCGACCTGCAGGACGCCGCTGACGCGATCGAAGCCTGCGATCACCTGGTACTGGTCTATCCCACGTGGTGGGGCGCGATGCCGGCCCTGCTGAAGGGCTTCTTCGATCGCGTACTGCTGCCGGGCTTCGCCTTCCGCTACCGGCGCAACTCGGTGTGGTGGGACCGGCTGCTGGCGGGGCGCAGTGCACGGGTAATCACGACCCTGGATACGCCACCCTGGTACTACCGCTGGATCTACCGCGACCCGGGCATCACCCAGATCCGCGCCCCCCTCCTGGAGTTCTGCGGCATCCGCCCGGTGCGGGTCAGCCGCGTGGGCGCGGTGCGCAGCAGTACCCCAGCGCAGCGGGAGGGTTGGCTGAGGTTGGCAGCAGAGCTGGGAGCGCGGGCCGGCTAGATCCCGCCACGGGCAAGGCGTGCGAACCAGGGTTCGCACCCACCTGAGTGCGCTCGTTGCGCGTGTCGCATTTGCCAATTGACCTGGAATCACGGCGCATCAAGGCTGTGGGCCCTTCTTCCGGCCCAGGCAGAACGCATGAAATCCGCGACAGTCTTCAGCAGATGTGCAAGGAAGACAGGCTTTGCCGGAACAACGACCACACGCTATCGGTTGCTGGACCGCGCTTCGCTTGTCATAAATCACCAGGCCGCCAGTCACGGCAGGGGCTTCTATGTGAATGCCGGGCTCTACTTTGCAGAGCTGCTTGAGCACCCGCTTGAACCGTGCGACCTCGAGAAGGCCTTCAGGTACCGCACCAGCATTCCCACCCCCCATGTGGACTGGCGGATCGAAGAGACGCCAGGGCTGCGCCGGGTCTTCACCCAGCAGGACCTTCATGACCTGCTCGAAGCTGGCGATCGCAACGCAATGAAGCGCCTGCTGCTCAATGCCCTTGCCGACGTGGCGGGCTTCGCGGCAATCCATGGAAACCGCGCCTCGGTACGGCGGATGCAGCAGGAGGGACGCTTTCGCGCGATCATCCGCAAAGAGGTCTGAACCCGGCCGGCGCTCGTTACATCCACGCCGTGCGTGGATGAACCCCGCACGCGTGCAGACCAAGGTTCGCCCCCACCAGGGCAGGAAAATCAGCGTCAGTGCTGCTTCGGCGGAGACGGCCCGCAGCTGTCGCAACCGCCACAGGCGCCACCACCTCCACTGGCCGGCGGCGCGACCTTGCGCCCCAGCGCCTGCAGCCAGGCCGCGCGCCCCGGCTTCAGCAGGGCCAGCGCCAGCGTCCCGCGCAGCTTGCGCACGGTGCCGGGGAACTGCTTCTTCATTACCACCCAGGCACTGACCAGCACGGCCACCGCGATGATCAGGTACTGGATCAGCAGGCCGGTATCCATCAGCCTCCTCCCAGCGCCCTGGTCACCTGGTAGGTGATGAGCGCCGCCACGTAGGCCGCCGCGAACAGGTAGAACGCCGCGAAGCCCATCTGCTTCCACGAATTGGTTTCGCGCTTGATGGTGGCCAGCGTCGAAATGCACATCGGCGCGTAGATGTACCAGACCAGCAGCGACAGCGCGGTGGCCAGCGACCAGCCGTCGCTGATCAACGGCGTCAGTGCCTGGCTGGCCGCATCATCATCGGCCGCCGACAGCGCATACACGGTGGCCAGCGAAGACACCGCCACTTCCCGCGCAGCCAGGCCCGGGATCAGCGCGATGCAGATCTGCCAGTTGAAGCCCAGTGGCGCGAAGAACACCGCCATCGCATGCCCGATCTGGCCCGCGTAGCTGTAGTCGATGGCCGGCATGGTGGCGCCAGCCGGTGCCGCCGGGAACGACAGCAGCACCCACAACAGAATGGTCAGCGCCAGGATGATGCCGCCCACGCGCTTGAGGAAGATCATGCCGCGCTCGTACAGGCCCACCGCCAGGTCACGCACGTGCGGCAGGCGGTACGACGGCAGTTCCAGCATCAGCGGGTGCTCACTCTTGTCGCGGCGCCATTTCTTCATGATCCACGACATTGCCAGGGCGCTGAGGATGCCGGCGGCGTACAGGCCGAACAGCACCAGGCCCTGCTGGTTGAACACGCCCCACACCGTCTTCTGCGGGATGAACGCACCGATCAGCAGCGCGTACACCGGCAGGCGTGCGGAACAGGTCATCAGCGGCGCCACCAGGATCGTGGCCAGGCGGTCACGCGGGTCCTGGATGCTGCGGGTGGACATGATGCCCGGCACTGCACAGGCGAAGCTGGACAACAGCGGAATGAACGAGCGGCCGGACAGGCCGGCGGCGGCCATCATGCGGTCGAGCAGGAACGCCGCACGCGGCAGGTAGCCGGATTCCTCCAGCACCAGGATGAAGAAGAACAGGATCAGGATCTGCGGCAGGAACACCACCACGCCACCGACACCGGCAATGATGCCGTCGGTCAGCAGGCTGGCCAGCGGCCCTTCCGGCAGCACGCTGCCGACGAACTGGCCGAGCCAGGCAAAGCCGGCCTCGATGCCGTCCATCAGCGGCGTCGCCCAGGCATACACCGCCTGGAAGATCAGGAACATCACCACCGCCAGGCTGATCAGCCCGAACACCGGGTGCAGCAGCCAGCGGTCCAGGGCGTCGTCGATCTTCGCGGTCCGCGCCGGCATGCGCACGGCCACCGACAGGATCTGGCGCACCTTGGCGTGGTAGTCGATGCCCCCTTCCGGGCCCGGCACGGGGGCATCCAGGTGCGGCACCATCGCGTCGAGGCGCTCGACCAGGGCCCTGGCGCCCTGCTTGCGCACCGCCACGGTCTCCACCACCGGCACGCCCAGCTCGCGTTCCAGCGCGGCCACATCCACCTGGATGCCGCGGCGCTGGGCCGCATCAACCATGTTCAGCGCCACCACCATCGGCTTGCCCAGCTCGCGCAGTTCCAGCGCGAAGCGCAGGTGCAGGCGCAGGTTGGTGGCGTCGATCACGCACAGCAGCACGTCCGGCGCCGCTTCGCCCGGGTAGAAGCCCCGGCACAGGTCACGGGTGATCGCCTCGTCCAGGCTGGCCGGATGCAGGCTGTAGGCGCCCGGCAGGTCGAGCACCGCGAATTCACGGCCGGACGGCGCACGCAGGCGGCCTTCCTTGCGCTCGACGGTGACGCCGGTGTAGTTGGCGACCTTCTGGCGGCTGCCGGTCAGCTGGTTGAACAGCGCGGTCTTGCCACTGTTCGGGTTACCGACCAGCGCAACGCGCAGGGGGGCGGTGGTGGCAGTGGCACTCATGCACGTCGTTCCTGGCTGGCGGCGTCGACCACGACGCGCTTGGCTTCACTGATCCGCAGCGCGAACCGGGTGAACCCGACCTGCACCAGCAGCGGCTCGCCCCCCACCGGACCCTTGGCCACCAGGCGTACTTCCTCGCCATTCACGAAACCCAGCTCGCGCAGGCGACGGGCGATGGCATCGTTGGCATGCAGGTCCTGCACGGACTCGACCACGGCCGAGGTATGCAGCGGCAGTTCGGACAGCGTCATCTAGCGTGTTCTCTGCTGGATGTAAATGGTTCTCGATTCTAACATTCCCGCGTCGCGTCATGGCCCATGACCAATGGCCCGCTATGATCCATACAGGTATGGAGTGACCCTGGAATCCCATGAACGATGCTTTGCAGATCGAGCGCCGTGGCGCCGTCCTCACCCTCTGGCTGAACCGGCCGGAGCTGCACAACGCCTTCGACGCCGGCCTGATCGCCCGGCTGACGGCCGCGCTGGAGGCCGCCGGGCGCGATGAAGCAGTGCGCGCGGTGGTGGTGGCCGGCCACGGCGCCTCCTTCTCGGCCGGCGCCGACATGCAGTGGATGCGCGGCATGGCCGCCGCCAGCGAGGCCGACAACCGCGAGGACTCGCTGGCCCTGGCGCGGCTGATGCGCACCCTGGACGAGCTGCCCAAGCCGACCCTGGCCCGGGTCCATGGCGCGGCCTTCGGTGGCGGCGTCGGCCTGGTCGCCTGCTGCGACATCGCCATCGCCAGCAGCTCGGCGCGCTTCGGCCTGACCGAAAGCCGCCTGGGCCTGCTGCCCGCGGTGATCTCGCCCTATGTGATCGAGGCCATCGGCCCGCGCCAGGCCCGTCGCTGGTTCGCCACCGGCGAGCACTTCGATGCCGATACCGCGCTGCGCATCGGCCTGGTCCATCAACTGGTCGAGCCCGAGCGTCTGGACGAAGCGCTGGAGCGCCAACTGGCCCTGCTCGACAAGGCCGGCCCGATCGCCTCGTCCACCGCCAAACAACTGGTGCGACAGGTCCGGGACAGCCATGACCGCGACGCCCTGGATCGCGATAATGCGGCCCTGATCGCGCGCCTGCGGGTCTCCGCCGAGGGCCAGGAAGGCCTGGGCGCCTTCCTCGACAAGCGCGCGCCCCACTGGGTCACGGAAGCCTGAACATGCTCGATCATCTTGGTTTGACCAGCGCCGACCTGGCGCGCAGCAAGACCTTCTTCCTGCAGGCGCTGGCGCCGCTGCAGATCAGCGTGGTGATGGAAGTGAGCGCCGAACAGACCGGCGACCACGACCACGTCGGCTTCGGCAGCGACGGCAAGCCGTTCTTCTGGCTCGGCAATGGCGGCAGCGCCAGCCACGGCGTGCACGTGGCCTTCGCCTGCGCCAGCCGCGCGCAGGTGGACGCCTTCCATGCCGCCGCGCTCGCCGCCGGTGGCCGCGACAACGGCGCCCCGGGCCTGCGCCCGTGGTACCACCCGGAGTACTACGCCGCCTTCGTGCTCGACCCGGACGGCAACAACATCGAAGCGGTCTGCCACCGCCCCGCCGGCGGAGCAGCCGCATGAGCGATTACGTGCGCATCGTCGAGGTCGGCCCGCGTGACGGCCTGCAGAACGAAAAGCAGTCGGTGGCCACCGCCGACAAGATCGAGCTGATCAACCGCCTGTCGGCCACCGGCCTGCGCAGCATCGAAGCGACCAGCTTCGTCAGCCCGAAGTGGATACCGCAGCTGGCCGATGCCGCCGAGGTCTACGCCGGCATCCAGCGCCGCCCGGGCATCCACTACCCGGTACTGGTGCCGAACGAACAGGGTTACGACCGCGCCCGCGCGGTGGGCGTGGAGGAAGTGGCGGTGTTCACCGCTGCCTCCGAGGCCTTCAACCGCACCAATACCAACGCCGGCATCGACGAGTCGCTGGCCCGCTTCGAGCCGATCCTGCGTCGCGCCGCCGCTGATGGCGTGCGCGTGCGCGGCTACGTCTCCACCGTGCTTGGCTGCCCCTACCAGGGCGAGGTGCCGCTGGCCGACGTGGTACGCGTGGCGCGCGCCCTGCACCAGATGGGCTGTTACGAAATCTCGCTGGGCGACACCATCGGCGTCGGCACCCCACGCAAGGCACGCGCGATGCTGCAGGCGGTGGCCGCCGAAATCCCGATGGCCGCGCTGGCCGTGCATTTCCACGACACCTACGGCCAGGCCATCGCCAACATCGCCACCTGCCTGGAAGAAGGCGTGCGCGTGGTCGACAGTGCAGTCTCGGGCGCCGGTGGCTGCCCGTATGCGAAGGGTGCCAGCGGCAACGTCGCCAGCGAGGACGTGGTCTATCTGCTGCAGGGCCTGGGCCTGGACAGCGGCGTGGACCTGCCGGCACTGGCCGAGACCGGCCGCTGGCTGGCCGGCCTGCTCGGCCGTGCCACCGCCAGCCGCACCGGACAGGCGCTCGCAGCGGCCGGCTGAGCACCACGCTGCGCCGCTCCTGCCGGGGCGGCGCAGTGCACAACAGCGACGGTCGCCGCTTCCGTTAGAATCGGCGGTTCTCGAACCTGCAGGACCGTTCAATGCAGCTGTCTTCCGTACGTGCCGTGATCACTGGCGGCGTCTCCGGCCTCGGCCTGGCCGTGGCCCAGCACCTCGTCGCCCAGGGCGGCAAGGTGGCCCTGTTCGACCTCAACGATGACAAGGGCGCTGCCGCCGTCGCCGGACTGGGTGCCGACAAGGCCCGCTATTTCAACGTCAACGTCAGCGATGAAGCGGCGGTTGCAACGGCCATCGACCTGGCCCACGAATTCCTCGGCGGCCTGAACGTGGCGATGAACTGTGCCGGCATCCTCGGCGCCGGTCGCGTGCTGGGCAAGGAAGGCCCAATGCCGCTGGCCGGCTTCCAGGGCACGGTGATGGTCAATCTGGTCGGCAGCTTCAATGTCGCCAAGGCCGCCGCCAACCGCATGCAGCACAACGAGGCCGGCATCGATGGCGAGCGCGGGGTGATCATCAACACCGCCAGCATCGCCGCCTATGAAGGCCAGATCGGCCAGGCCGCCTATGCCGCCAGCAAGGGCGGCGTGGTGTCGATGACGCTGCCGATGGCACGCGAACTGTCGCGCTTCGGCATCCGCGTCAACACCATCGCCCCAGGCGTGTTCTGGACACCGATGGTCGACGGCATGCCTGAGGCCGTGCAGCAGTCGCTGGCCGCCTCGATTCCGTTCCCGTCGCGCCTGGGCAAGCCGGAAGACTTCGCCAGCCTGGTCGGCTTCATTCTCGGCAACACCTACCTCAACGGCGAGACCATCCGCCTGGACGGCGCTACCCGCCTCGCTCCGAAGTGATTCCCCCCGGGCGCCGGGACGGCGCCCTCCCCCAACGACCTAGATCACCATGAAAGCCAACGACATCAAGAAGGGCAACGTCGTCGAGTACAACAACGGCGTGTACCAGATCCGCGACATCGAGCGCAGCTCGCCGCAGGGTCGCGGCGGCAACGTCCGCTTCCGCTTCATCATGTACAGCGTGCCGGGCGGCAACAAGCTCGATGCCAGCTTCGATGCCGACGACAACCTGGTCGAGGTCGAACTGCTGCGCCGCCAGTCCACCTATTCGTACAAGGATGGCGACGCCTTCGTGTTCCTCGATGACGAGGACTACACCCCGTACACCCTGGATGCGGACGTGATCGGCGACGACGCCGGCTACATCACCGACGGCCTGACCGGTATCTACGTGCAGGTGATCGACGAGCAGCCGGTGGCGATCCAGCTGCCGGCCTCGGTGGTGCTGGAAGTGATCGAGACCCCGCCGGAACTGAAGGGCGGCACTGCCACCAAGCGCCCGAAGCCGGCCAAGCTCAACACCGGCATCGAGATCATGGTGCCGGAGTACATTGTCAACGGCGAACGCGTGCTGGTGAACACCGCCACCGGCGAATTCGCCGGCCGTGCCGACTAAACGCCCTGCGCTGAACGGCCGCCTGTCCCTGCTTGCAGCGTGCTCGCCGCAGGCAGCGGCAGCGCATCGGATGTAGCGGTCGTGTAGAGCCGAGCGTGGGCTCGGCTCTACAGAGGGCTTACGGCTGCCTTGTGCCGAAATTGCCGCAACCGTGGTACTGGCGGGTGCCAATGGTCAGGTTCACCTTGGCCTCGAACGCCTCACCGCTCATATCATCCTGGCAAGTGGTGCGCTGGAAGCTGAGCTTCACGTCGGTGCCATCGGACGCCTTGCCACTCCAACCGTCTGCACCTGCGGTAGGCGCGGCCACGTCGAAGCGACGCTCGCCGTAATCGACTTCGACCTGCAGCCCCGGCGTGTCGCCATCGACGACCGCCAGCCAGCCCGGCTCGTTACCGGTGGCACGGAAGGCGGCATTGCCGGCACTGCCATCGCCTTCAGTGGCTTCGACCGCATGGCACTCGCGATCGGCTTCGCCCTTCAGGCTGAGCAGGCCGTCATCGCTGCCCTTGGTCCAGAAGCTGTTGCCCTGGCCATCACCGTACTTGGCGCCGGATGCCGCGCGCTCGGAGGTCATGGTGAAGGTACGGTCGCCGATCACTACCGTGGCTGCATCCTCGCCATTGAAAGTCGCGCGCACGTCCAGATCGCCACACTTGTAGGCGGTCTCGCTGCCGCCTCCGGTACTGGCGCTCGGCTGCGGCGTCGCAGGCGGGGCGTCGCTGCCGGCGGTGGGGGGCTGGACCGGCTGGCACGCGGCCAGGACCAACCCGAGGGAGGCTGCCAACAGACTGGGAACTACACGCATGGCTCGACTCCTTGTCGACACTACAGAGACGCTCGACCCTACCACCTTGCAGTGAGCACGGCCTGAAAGCGGCCTGACCGCACTCACCCGGCCAGCACCGCCATCGACAGCAACCGGGCGCCGCTGTCTCCGGAACTGCAGGTCCAGACCCGCAGCAGGCGCAGTTTCAACTCGCGCTCCTGGCCCTGCCAATGCACCGACCCGTACACGTCGCCGGACCGCAACGCCAGGCGGCCACACAGCAGCGTTTCCACCGCGTGCAGGCGCAGGCTCCGCACCTGCAGGCCACCGGCCCGCCACGCCCCCAGCCACGGCAGGTCGAGCATCCGGCCGCCGTGGCCATCCATCACGAACAGGGCCGGCGATAGCAGCGTGGCCAGCGCGTCGTGATCATTCTCCAGCAGTGCCGTGCACAGGCGCTGCTCCAGCGCCATCAATTGGGGTTCGTGCAGATCTTCAACGCTGTTGCGTTCCATCCACGGTTCCTTCCGGCATCGGCCGGCGCCTGCGCAGGCGCCGCGCGATCGATTGCCGCGCGCCCTGCACCACTACATAGAAGACCGGCACGAAGAACACCGCCAGCAGGGTCGCGCTGACCATGCCGCCGAACACGCCCGTTCCGATCGCCTGCTGGGTTTCCTTCGACGCGCCTTGCGCCAGCATCAGCGGCACGACGCCCAGCGCGAATGCCAGCGAAGTCATCACGATCGGCCGCAGGCGAAGGCGTGCCGCCTCCGACGCCGCCTCGACCAGGCCCCGGCCCTGCTGCTGCAGCTGGCGAGCGAACTCAACGATGAGAATCGCGTTCTTGGCCGACAGGCCAATCACGGTGATCATGCCGACCTTGAAGAACACGTCGTTCGGCATGTCACGCAGCAGCACCGCCGCCACCGCGCCGAGCAGGCCCAGCGGCACCACCAGCATCACCGACAGCGGGATCGACCAGCTTTCGTACAACGCCGCCAGCACCAGGAACACCACCAGCATCGACAACAGCAGCAGCCACGGCGCCTGCGCGCCCGCTTCACGCTCCTGCAGCGACTGGCTGGTCCATTGCAGGGCGAAACCGGCGGGCAACTGCCGGGCCAGCCGCTCCATCTCGGCCATGGCCTGGCCCGTGGAGGTGCCCGGCGCCGGTGCGCCCGAAAGGTTCAGCGCGGGGAAGCCAAGATAGCGCTGCAACTGCAGCGGGGCTTCGGTCCAATGCGGAACCACCAGTTCGGACAATGCCACCATGCCGCCCTCGCTGTTGCGCACGTAGAGCTTGAGCACGTCGTCCAGCTCCATCCGGTGCGGCGCATCGGCCTGCAGGATCACCTGCTGCAAACGACCCTTGTTGGGAAAGTCGTTGACATACTGTGACCCCATCGCCGCTGACAGCGTGCTGCTGATGTCGGCAAAGCCAACCCCCATCGCCTCGGCCTTGGCCCGGTCGATGTCCAGGCGCACGCTGGTGCCTGCGGGCAAGCCATCGGCATGCACCTCCGACAACAACGGGCTGGCCCCGGCCAGCGTCAGCAGCTGCTGCAGCGCCGCGCGCAGCTCGGCCTGGCTCTGCCCGGTCCGCGCCTGCAATGCCAGCGAGAAACCGGAGGATCGCCCCAGGCTGTCGATGGCCGGCGGCATCACGCTCATCACCTCGCCCTCGCCCACCGCAGCCATCGCCTTTTGCGCCGCCTCCACTTCGCCGGCGGCGGTGGCCCCTGCGCGCTCACCCCAGTCCTTCAGCATGGTGTAGGCCAGCGCTGCACTCGGGCCGGAACCGGAGAAGCTGTAGCCCAGAATCGACTGGTTGGAGGCGATGCCCGGCCGGGATCCGACATGCCGCTCGTAGGCTTCCACCACCGCCAGCGTGCGCTCGGCAGTGGCTTCGGCAGGCAGCTGGATCGAGGTCATGAAGTAGCCCTGGTCCTCTTCGGGCAAAAACGCGCCCGGCAACCAGTGCAGCCCCAGCAGCAGGGCCGCCACCAGCGCCCCGAACACCGCCATGACCCGGCCGCTGCGCTTGAGCACCCCGGCCACGCCGCGCTGGTAACGCCCGGTCATCCGTTCGAATGCACGGTTGAACCTGCCCAGCAGCCCACCGCGGCCAGGGTGGCCGGGATCGGCCTGGCGCAGCAGTGTCGCGCACAACGCCGGGGTCAGGCTCAATGCCAGCAGCGCCGAGAACAGGATCGATACTGCCATCGCCACGGTGAACTGGCGATAGATCGCGCCCACCGAACCACTGGAGAACGCCATCGGAATGAACACCGCGGTCAGCACCAGGGTGATGCCGATCACCGCGCCGGTCAGCTCGCGCATCGCCTTGATCGTCGCCTCGCGCGGCGGCAGGCCTTCCTCGGCCATGATCCGCTCGACGCCCTCCACGACCACGATCGCGTCGTCAACGATGATGCCGATCGCCAGCACCATGCCGAACATGGTCAGCACGTTGATCGAAAAGCCCAGCGCCAGCATCACCGCGAACGTTCCCAGCAGCGCGATCGGCGCAACCAGGGCAGGAATCAGCGTGTAGCGCCAGTTCTGCAGGAACAGGTACATCACCGCGAACACCAGCAGCATCGCCTCCAGCAGGGTCTGCACCACCTTCTCGATGGAGATCTTCACGAACGGCGCGGTATCGAACGGAATGCTCGATTCCACGCCGCGCGGCAGCAACGGCGCCAGCTCCGCCATCCGCTCCCGCACTGCGGTGGCGGTACGCACCGCGTTCGCGCCCGGGCGCAGCTGCACACCGGCGGCGGTCGCCGGATGGCCGTCCTCGCGCGTTCCCCAGGCGTAGCTCTGTGCGCCCAGTTCGACACGCGCGACGTCGCCCAGCACCACCTGAGAGCCATCGGCGCCGGCGCGCAGCACGATGGCGGCAAACTGCTCCGGCGTGGACAACTGCCCGTCCGCACTCAGCGGAACCGTGATGCGCTGCCCGGCAACGCCCGGCGAATCACCGATGCGCCCTGGCGAAATCTCAAGGTTCTGTTGCTCGATGGCGGTGGCCACATCACCGATGGTCAGGCCGTAGCCGGTCAGCCGGGCCGGATCCAGCCACACCCGCATCGCCTGCTCGGCGCCGAACAGCTGCACGCGGCCGACACCCTCGACGCGGCGCAGCTCTTCGATGATGTTGCGCGCCATGAAATCACCGAGCGCCGCCTCGCTGACGCTGGCGTCGGGCGAACGCAGGCCCACCAGCATCAGGAAACCGGAATCGGCGGCCTCCACGAACAGTCCGTTCTGGCGCACGCTGCGCGGCAGCCGCGGCTCGATCGACTTGATCCGGTTCTGCACATCCACCTGCGCCAGCTCCGGGTCGGTACCCGGCTTGAACGTGGCGGTGATCGAGGCCTCGCCGGAAGTGTCCACCGACGACTCGAAGTACAGCAGGTGCTTGACGCTGGACAGCTCGCGTTCGATCAGCCCAACCACCGCATCGTTGAGCGTCTGCGGGCTGGCGCCCGGATAGCTGGCATAGATGCTGACGCTGGGCGGTGCCACCGACGGATAGCGCTCCACAGCCAGGCGCGGTATCGCCAGCACGCCGGCCAGGATGATGAAGATCGCCAGCACCCAGGCGAACACCGGGCGATCAATGAAGAAACGTGCCATGTTGGAAATTCCTGGAGAGGCGGGCCCCGGAGGAGCCGGCCCTGGAAAGGCTCAGCCGTTGCTGCCGGCCTGCGCGTCGGTGCTGGTGGCGGCGACCGGCAACTGCCAGTCACGCGCATCGACCACGACGCCCTCCTGCAGGCGCTCCTGGCCCTCCACCACCACCTTCTCGCCCGCCTTCAACCCATGCCGGACCAGCCACTGGCGGTTGACGCTGCCGTCCACCTCCAATGTGCGGATCACCGCTTTGCCATCTGCGCCCACCACCCAGGCGTAGGCCTGGCCGCCGGCACTGCGCAGCACCGCCTGCTGCGGCACGGTCAGCGCGCTGGCCGGCGCACCACGCGGCACCCTGGCACGCACATACATGCCCGGCAGCAACTGGCGCTGCGGATTGTCGACCAGGATCCGCAGGATCACATCGCCGGTGCGCGCATCGACATTGATGCCCGAGAACAGCAGCTGGCCACGCTCCGGCAGTGCCTTGCCGGCCGCGCCGATGATGGTGACCGGCAGCTCGCCGCCACCGGCGGCACTGCGTTGCAGCAACTCCAGCTGTGCGGCGGGTTGGCGCACATCGACGTAGACCTGATCGATCTGCTGCACCACCGCCATCGGCTCGGCGTCGGCCACGCCGACCAGCGCACCTTCGGTCACCAGCGCCTGGTCGATGCGGCCGTCGATCGGCGCGCTGACCGTGGCATAACGCAGATCAAGCTGGCGACGGGCGAGGATCGCGCGCGCTTCATTCACCGCGGCGCGCGCCTGCTCGAACTCGGCGCTGGCATCGTCGCGATGCTGCTGGCTGACCGCCTGCGCCGCAGCCAATGCCTGCAGCCGCTGCGACTGCAGGCGACTGCGGCCAAGCGCCACCTCGCTACGCTGCAGAGCGGCGAGCGCCGAATCGACGTCGGCACGGAACGCGGCCGGGTCGATCTGGAACAGGGCCTGGCCGGCACGCACTTCGGCCCCCTGCTCGAACAGGCGGCGCTGCACGATGCCGCCCACCTGTGCGCGGATCTGCGCGGTACGCACCGCGGCGACGCGCCCGGGCAGTTCGTCGTCGCGCTGCACCAGCCGCGGGGCGACGGTGACCACGCCGACGCGCGGCGCCGCTTCCGGAGTGGGCTCGGGGGAGGAACAGGCCGTCATGGCCAGGGTGAGCGCCGCGATCAACGCGACCGGCGTCCTGAAGGTTCTCATTGCTGTGCACAATGCCGCGCAGGCGGCTGAAAGGTTCTGAAGAACGCAGTGTGCGGGGTGATGATGGGGTTTCGATGGAGGAAGTGTGGAGATACGATGGAGGCAAGCACCTTACGGCCCCGTCCCTGCATGCACGCCTCCCCTGCCCTGGCCGCCCTCGTCCTGATCGTCGAGGATGAGGCCGAGATCGCCGACATCCTCACCGCCTATCTGGAACGCGAAGGGCTGCGCACGCTGCGCGCCGCCGATGGCCACACCGCACTGGACCTGCACCGCAGCGCCCGCCCGGACCTGGTGCTGCTGGACGTGCAGCTGCCGCGCCTGGACGGGTGGAGCGTACTGACCCAGCTGCGCCAGCGCGGCGAAACACCGGTGATCATGTTGACCGCACTGGACCAGGACCTGGACAAGCTGACCGCCTTGCGCATGGGTGCCGATGACTACGTCGTCAAGCCCTTCAACCCGGCCGAAGTGGCCGCGCGTGTACGCGCTGTCCTGCGCCGCACCCTGCGCGCCTCGCGCGTCGATGCGCCCACCGCACTGCGCGTGGGCCCGCTGCTGATCGACTGGGGCACCCATGCGGTGCACGTGGAAGGAGACGGCTACAGCCATGAAGTCCTGCTCACGCTCACCGAATTCAAGCTGCTGCATTGCATGGCCCTGGCGCCGACGCGCATCTTCAGCCGCAGCGAGCTGATGCACGAGTGCCTGCCCGAAAGCGAGGCGCTGGAGCGTACCGTCGACAGCCACGTCAGCAAGCTGCGCCGCAAGCTGGATGAGGTCGGCATGCTGAACGTGCCGGCCAGCGTGCGCGGCGTCGGCTACCGGTTGATGGCCGACCGCTGATGGCCGGACTGCGTCGCTCCGGGCTCAGCCGGCACATCATCGTGTCGATGTCGCTGATGGTGATCGGCGTCATCGTGATGATGATCCTGTCGTCGTGGCTGCTGTATGCGGTGCTGGTGGAATTCTTCCCCGGCAGCACCGATGAGCCGGAAGGATGGTTGCCGACCGGCCCTGAACTGGCCTGGATGGTGGGCGTGATCCTGACCGGCCTGGCGTTGGCCATCGCCGCTTCGTTCCGCCTGGCCCACCGCATCCTGTCACCGCTGAACTCGCTGGTGGACAGCGTGCGCGCACTTGCCGACGGCGATCTCGGCGCGCGCGCCAGTGCCGAGGAGAACTCACCGGGAGAAGTGGCCACCCTGGTCGAGGACTTCAACGCGATGGCGCGTCGTCTGCAGCAGATGGAAAGCGAGCGCGCGATGTGGCATGCCGCCATCGCCCATGAACTGCGCACGCCGGTAACCATCCTGCGCGGCCGCCTGCAGGGGTTGGCTGAAGGCGTGTTCCAGCCCGACGAATCGCAGTTCCGCAGCCTGCTGGCGCAGGTCGAGGGTTTGTCGCGGCTGATCGAGGACCTGCGCGTGCTCAGCCTGGCCGACAACGCACGGCTGGACGTACGCCGGGCACGCACCGACGTGGTGGCCGAAGTGCATTCGGTGATGACGCTGGTCGATCCGCAGTTCCGTACTGCCGGCTTCGTGCTGGAACTGGAAACCAGCCGCGAGGAACACAACGCGCACTGTGATCCCACGCGCCTGCGCCAGGCGCTGCTGGCGCTGCTGGAGAACGCGCGTCGCTATGCCAGCCCGGGCAAGGTGCGGATCTCGGTGCATGACACCCCGGGCCATGTGCAGGTGGCCATCGAAGACGAGGGGCCCGGCATCGACCCGGAGCTGCACTCGGATATCTTCAGCCCGTTCATGCGCGCCGACGGGTCCCGCTCGCGCCAGGGCGGCGGCAGCGGCCTCGGCCTGGCGGTGGTGAAGGCGATCGCCGATGCGCATGGCGGCCTGGCGTACTGCAGGCCGGGCAGTGCCGGCGGGAGCCGCTTCGTCATCGAACTGCCGCGCCAGTAGCCGGATGCGCGGCCTGTGCGCGCAGGCGTGCACCGAGCGCGGCCAGGTTGGCGTCGATCGCATCCATTTCCTCGCGTTGCCGCGCCGGCAACTGCTGGCGCAACTGCACACGCAACGCCTGCCATGCCGGTACAGCCTGTGCGCTGGCAGTGGCCACGGCCGTGGACAGCAGTGCCTGCTCGTCGGCCAGCGGCAGCCCGTAGCCGCCATCCTGCAGCAGCGTACCCGGGCGCAGCCATTGCCCGCCCTGCTCCAGCAGCGCGCGCAGGCTGCGGGTTTCTGCGCTGTCCGGCGCCGCCAGCAGCTGCCGCTTGAGCACGTCCCGCGCGCGCAGTTCGGCGCGCCGCTGCGCGGCCTGCTCCAGCAGCAGCAGGCCGGCACTGGCACGCAGGTCGCCCTGCGCCAGCCAGGGCGCGCGCTGCCGCGCGGGCAGCTTCAGCCAGCGGCGTACATCACGGGCGGGCAAGGCCAGCTGCGCCGCTGCCACTGCGAACAACTGCTGGTAGTGGTCGCGCGCCGAAGCAAAGTAATAGCCCTGCGCCTGCGCTGCGCTGCGGTCGGCCAGCACCTGCTCGTCAAGCACGCCCAGCCGTAGCAGTCGCCGTTTCAGGCCGCGCGGACTCAGCTGGGCCAACCCGGCCTCGCCCAGCCGTGGCACACCGGCCTGCAGCAGCTTCGCCGTTTCCACCGCGCAGTTGTTGCTGACGAAGTAATAGCGCCCGTCGTAGCTCCAGTGCACCTGGGCGGTGCGCTCCAGAAGGCTGGCGATCTCGTCGTGATGCAGCCGCAAAGGCAGCGACTGCAGCCCGCGCAGCTCAACCCTGGTGTATTCGTCTACCACCTGCTGCAGCGGCAGCACGAACAGGCGCGACGGGTAGCCCCCGGTGAGACCGCGCCAGTTGGATATCTGCACGTCGCCAACGAACGCGCGGAACGACAGCACGCGGTGGTACTCCAGGTCCAGGCGGCAGTCCGGCCCCGGTGCGCGGCCCGGCCGGCAGATCACCAGCCGCAGCATGCTGTGGCCCCAGCGGCTCATCGGCTGCGCGCTGCCTTCGGCGAACAGATAGTCCACGGCGTAGACGCGGGCGGGATCGAGCAGCAGCAGCGATGCCGCACCCTCCTGGGCGTCGGCCTGCAGCAGCGGCATCGTCGCCGTACAGTGCGGCCGCGGCAGCGAGGGCGGCGTTCCGAAATGGGCCTGGAACCACTGCGCCAGTGCGGGGCGCCTGCAGGTGAATTCGGCATCGAGCACGAAATGCTCGGCGTTCACCGCCAGATATTCGGCCGGACTTTTCAGCTCATAGCCATCCGGGCTGCGGTCACGGAAGTCGTTGTCACCGCGGCCCAGATGCCAGGGCTTGCGCTGCCAACCGGCCAGATCGCGCCAGCGCGCATTGCGCGACCAGTTCGCGCCGCTACGGTCTGCAACATGGGTCAGCTCATGCACCAGGGCGCTGCGCCGCGCGCGGCGCGCACCGGGCACGGCATCATCCAGCAGCTCGCGACGCAGATCGATGTGGCCGGCGAAAGCGCGGCCGTGCACGTCGGCCGGCAGGTCGTCGCGCCAGCGCACCTGCATCTGTGCCGGCAACGCGCGCAGCAGGCCCTCCGGCAGCAATGACTGCACATCGGTGAGCGTCTGCATCGCCACCTGCTGCTGTGCAGGGCTCAGCCCTGCCGGATCCAGGCGCAGGTCTGCACTGGCATGTGCGGCCGGAACGGCCAGCAGTAGAGCCAGGCCATGCCTGGCTGCGCTCCACCGCCCCGAGCTCCGTAGAGCCGAGCCCTGCTCGGCTGCGGTTGTGGCCAGCGGGCGGGGGTCCAGCCGAGCGTGGCTCGGCTCTGCAGAAAGCGATGACGCGGAGGTCATGCCGCCCGGATCAGCGCGCCAGCAGCGTGCGGGCCAGTTCCAGGTCGCTCTGCTGCTGCGCGGCGGCGCTCTGCTCACGCAGGTGGGCCAGTGCGGCCTGCAGGCGGACGCCGCGGATCTGGCCGTCGCTGGCGACGAAGGCAGCGGCATCGTCGCGTGCCGCCAGCACCACCTTGTCGTCACCCGAGCTGCTGCCCGAGGAACCGGAGGAGGCACCGGTGGCCGAACCGGCCGACGTACCGGCGAAGCTGGAAGCAAAGCCGGCCAGCGGCAGGGACAGCAGGGCAAGCAGCAGAAGCGGACGGGTCATCGGTTCGAAGCCGGTTGTGAGGATGCGTGGAGCGTAACGGGTGCGTGAAGGATTTGCCCGGCTCAGGCGTCGAACAGCTTGCCGGGATTCAGCCGCCCTTGGGGATCGAACGCACGTTTGACTGCCTTCATCAGGGCGATCTCGGCCGGGCCGCGGGTGCTGTCCAGGTAGCCCTTCTTGACCAGGCCAATGCCGTGCTCGGCCGAAATGCTGCCATCGAAGCGCGCCAGCACCTGGGCCAGCAGCTTGGTCACCTGCTCGCACTGCGCCACGAAATCGGCGTCGCTGGTGTCGTCGGGCTTGAGCACGTTGATGTGCAGGTTGCCGTCGCCGATATGGCCGAACCAGACCACATCGAAGTGCGGGTAGGCCTGCCCGATCAGTGCCTGGGTCTCGGCCAGGAACGCCGGCATCACCGAGATCCGCACCGAGACGTCATTCTTGTAGGGCTTGTAGCGCGCCAGCGATTCGGTGATGCCTTCGCGCAGGCGCCACAGCTGCGCGGCCTGGGCATCGCTGGCACTGATCACGCCGTCGCTGACCCAGCCGTTGCCCATGCAGTCTTCGAAGGCCGCCATCGCCGCCGCTTCCTGGGCGTCATCGCCAGCGGCGAACTCGGTGACCACGTAGTACGGATGCACGTCATCGAACGGCGCCTGCGCACCGTGCGCCAGCACATGTTCCAGCGCGCGGTCGGTGAAGAACTCGAAGGCCTCCAGCTGCAGGCGCGCGCGGAACGCGGCGAACACCTGCATCAGCACTTCGAAGCTGGGCACGGCCAGCAGCATCACGTTGCTGGCCGGCGGCGGATCGGTCAGCTTCACCGTCGCCTCGACGATCACCCCCAGCGTACCTTCCGAACCAATCAGCAGCTGGCGGAAGTCATAACCGCTGGAATTCTTGATCAGGCCCTTGTTGAGCTCCAGCAGCTCGCCGCTGGCGGTGACCACCTTCAGCCCGGCGATCCATTCACGGGTGTTGCCGTAGCGGATCACCCGGATGCCACCGGCATTGGTGGCGATATTGCCGCCGATCGTGCACGAGCCGCGCGCGGCGAAATCCACCGGGTAGATCAGGCCGTGGTCCAGCGCGGCGTTGTGCACGGCCTCCAGCGGCATGCCGGCCTGCACCACCAGCGTGCGATCGACCGCGTCGTAGGCCAGCGCCTTGTTCATCCGTTCCAGGCTCAGCACCAGCTCGCCGTTGGCGGCCACCGCGCCGCCGGACAGGCCGGTGCGGCCGCCGGACGGCACCACCGCCACGCCCTCGCCTGCGCTCCAGCGCATCACCGCCTGCACGTCCTCGACCGTGGCCGGCAGTGCGATCGCCAGCGGTGCCGGCGTCCAGCGCCGGGTCCAGTCGCGCCCGTAATGCTCCAGGTCGGCCGGGTCGGTCTTCAGCTTCAGGCCGGGACAGGCCTGCTGCAGCGAGGCAATGCGGGAATCGGTCATGACGGTCCAGCGCGGGGCGTGAAGAACGGGCAAGCGTGCCAGCGGCACGCGCCAGCGTCCAGCCCCGCAGCCGTGCAGATAGCTACGGATGCAACCAATTGCGCACTGCACCATGGGCGTTGCGATCTGGCATAGTGGTCAGCCCCTGTCCCACTGGCCGTGTTGCCCCATGTCGCCGAAGAAGACCTCGTTCCCCAAGCAGGATATCCGCGTGCTGTTGCTGGAGGGGGTCAGCCAGACCGCCGTGGAGGTGTTCAGCGCCGCCGGCTACAGCCAGATCGAGGCGCACACCAAGGCGCTGCCCGAGGACGAACTGAAAGCACGCATCGCCGAGGCGCACATCGTCGGCATCCGTTCGCGCACCCAGCTCAGCACCGAGGTACTGGCCGAGGCCAAGCGCCTGATCGCGGTGGGCTGCTTCTGCATCGGCACCAACCAGGTCGACCTGGACGCGGCCGAGCTGGCCGGCATCCCGGTGTTCAACGCGCCCTACTCCAACACCCGCAGCGTGGCCGAGCTGGTGATCGCCGAGGCGATCATGCTGACCCGTGGCATTCCGCAGAAGAACGCCGAATGCCATCGCGGCGGCTGGTCGAAGTCGGCCAGCGGCAGCCATGAAGTGCGCGGCAAGACGCTGGGCATCATCGGTTACGGCCACATCGGCACCCAGGTCGGCGTGCTCGCCGAATCGCTGGGCATGCAGGTCATCTTCCACGACGTGGAAACCAAGCTGGCGCTGGGCAATGCGCGTGCTGCGGCCAGCCTGGACGACCTGCTCGCACGGGCCGACATCGTCACCCTGCACGTGCCGGAGACCCCGTCCACGCAGTGGATGATCGGCAGCACCGAGCTGGCGAAGATGCGCAAGGGCGCGCACCTGATCAACGCCGCGCGTGGCACCGTGGTCGACATCGATGCGCTGGACGCGGCCCTGGCCAGCGGCCACGTAGGCGGCGCCGCGCTGGACGTGTTCCCGGTCGAGCCGAAGGGCAACGGCGATATCTTCGAATCGCCGCTGACCCGCCACGACAACGTGATCCTGACACCGCACGTGGGCGGCAGCACACTGGAGGCGCAGGACAACATCGGCGTGGAAGTGGCGGCCAAGCTGGTGCGCTACAGCGACAACGGCAGCACGCTGTCGGCGGTCAACTTCCCGGAAGTGACCCTGCCCGAACACGAAGACAGCCTGCGCCTGCTGCACATCCACCAGAACGTGCCGGGCGTGCTGTCCAGGGTCAACGAGATCTTCTCGCGCCACAACGTCAACATCGACGGCCAGTTCCTGCGCACCGACCCGAAGGTGGGCTACGTGGTGATCGACATCACCGCCAGCGAAGCGCAGGCCGCCGCCGTCCGCGACGAGCTGGCCGCGATTCCGGGCACGCTGCGCACGCGCATCCTGTATTGACGCGGATCCCGCCATGCACTTGTAGAGCCGAGCCCATGCTCGGCTGCGGTTCCGGCCCGCACTGAGCCGAGCATCGGCTCGGCTCTACAGGTTGCTACCGCGCCAACCACCGGCGCGCCATGCGCTGCATCGATTCATCCGATTCCGGGTCGGCCGCGACCTCGGTCACCGGCCGCCAGGCCAGGTCCAGCGATTCCTCGCTGAGTACGAAGGCCTCGCCACCGAGCGCGCGGATCACGAAACGCACGTCGTAGTGCCAGTGCCCCGGCACGTCCTTGCGCTCCGGAATCCAGTGCTTGTCCAGATCGAAGATGGCCGGGTCTTCCAGCACCAGGCCGCTCAGGCCGGACTCCTCCTCGGCCTCCTTCAGCGCCACCCGGGCCAGGTCGCGGTCACCGTCGGCGTGGCCGCCCAACTGCAGCCAGCGCTGCAGCTTGCGGTGGTGGGTCAGCAGCAGGCGCTGGCCATCGGCGCTGACCAGCCAGCAGCTGGCGGTGAAGTGCCCGGCCAGGCGTTCACGACGGAACGGATCCTCCGGATCGTCCAGCAATGTGCCGAATTCGGCAGCCAGTGCGTCGTGGGCAGGCTCGCGGCGGGCGTAGTCCCGCAGCAGGCCGCGCAGGCGATCGTCAAGCACGGCAAGGGTTTCGGCGGTCTGGCGCATGAATGGGGGCGGTCTGGAAAAATACTGCTCATTATCGCCGTTCATTGTTGCGATTGCGCTTGTGCGTTGGCTTCAGCTTTGGCTAAGGTACAGCGGGCCGTTCGCGCGGCCTTCACCATTCCAGGGTTGCCGGCAACGTATCGGTGGCCCACCCCATCCGATCACTAGGAAGTACTGCATGCTGAAAGCTCTGTTGAGGGTCAAGCCGGTCCAGCCGGCCGGGCACGTCGATGCCGGCGAACCCATCGAAGGCAGCCTGGACGGCGAAGCCACGTTGAAACGGACCCTCACGGCTAAACACCTCATCCTGCTTGGCGTGGGTGCGGTGATCGGCGCTGGTATCTTCGTGCTGACCGGCCAGGCCGCGGCCAACCATGCCGGCCCGGCGGTGATGCTTTCGTTCGTGCTGGCCGGTTTCGCCTGTGCCCTGGCGGGCCTGTGCTACGCCGAGTTCGCGGCGATGATGCCGGTCTCCGGCAGTGCCTACTCCTATTCCTATGCCACCCTCGGCGAAGGCATGGCCTGGTTCATCGGCTGGTGCCTGGTGCTGGAGTACCTGTTCGCCTCGGCGTCGGTCGCGGTGGGCTGGTCGGCCTACCTGATCAGCTTCATCACCACCACGCTGCACATGCCGTTCCCGGACCTGCTCAGCGCCGCGCCCATTGCCTGGACCGGCAGCGAGTTCGTCTCCTCCGGCAAGCTGTTCAACCTGCCGGCGGTGCTGATCGTGGCGGCGGTGTCCGGCCTGCTGTACGTGGGCGTGACCCAGTCGGCCTTCGTCAACGCCATCATCGTGGCGATCAAGGTCACCGTCATCTGCCTGTTCATCGGCATCGGCGCGGCCCACATCGACCCGGCCAACTGGCAGCCGTTCATCCCGGAAAACACCGGCGTGCCGGGTGAGTTCGGCTGGAGTGGCATCTTCCGCGCGGCCACGATCGTGTTCTTCGCCTACATCGGTTTCGACGCGGTCTCCACCGCCGCCGGCGAAACCAAGGACCCACAGCGCAACATGCCGATCGGCCTGCTCGGCTCGCTGGCGGTGTGCACCATCGTCTACATCATCGTCTGCGCGGTACTGACCGGCATGATGCCGTACCACCTGCTGGGCACCGACAAGCCGGTGGCCACCGCGCTGGAGCCCTACCCGACCCTGTCGTGGCTGAAGACCCTGGTCGAGATCGGCGCCATCGCCGGCCTGTCCTCGGTGGTGCTGGTGATGATGATGGGCCAGACCCGCATCGCCTACACCATCTCCCGCGACGGCCTGCTGCCGAAATTCTTCGGCAAGGTCCACGCCCGCTTCCGCACCCCGTACGTCGCCACCATCGTGGTCGGCGTGATCGCCGCCGCACTGGCCGGCCTGGTGCCGCTGAACGTGCTGGGCGAACTGGTCTCGATGGGTACCCTGCTGGCCTTCGCCACGGTCTGCATCGGTGTGCTGGTGCTGCGCTATACCAAGCCGGAAATCCATCGCCCGTTCCGCGTACCGGCGGTGTGGATCATCTGCCCGCTCGGTGCGGCCACCTGCCTGTTCCTGTTCTGGCAGGCGTTCGTGGTGCACTGGCACCTGTTCGTTGGCTGGACGCTGCTCGGCCTGCTGATCTACCTGGGCTACGGCATCCGCAACAGCAAGCTGGCCAAGTCGCCCTGATCCGCCTACGGGCCGGCTTCGCGCCGGCCCCTCCGTTTTCCCCGCGCGCCGGTCATGGCGCGCTTCGACAAGACCACCACACATGTTCAAGCAACTGTGGGCCACCAAGCACCCGCATGCCGCCCATGAAGACGCCAACGGCCTGAGCCTGCGCCGCCACCTCGGCCCCTGGGGCCTGACCGCCCTGGGCATCGGCGCGGTGATCGGCGGCGGCATCTTCGTCATCACCGGCCAGGCTGCCGCCAACCACGCCGGCCCGGCCATCATGCTGTCGTTCGTGCTGGCCGCCATCTGCTGCGCCTTCTGCGCACTGGCCTACGCCGAGTTCGCCTCGATGGTGCCGGTCTCCGGCAGCGCCTACACCTATACCTACGCCACCTTCGGCGAGCTCTCGGCCTGGTTCATTGGCTGGATGCTGGTGCTCGAGTACGGCGTGTCCGCCTCGGCGGTCGCGGTCAGCTGGACCGGCTATTTCCTCAGCCTGCTCAGCCAGTTCGACATCCATCTACCCGCAGCCCTGGTCAGTGCTCCGCTCGACGCGCAGCTGCGCCCCACCGGCGCGATCGCCAACCTGCCCGCCGCCGCGCTGGTACTGCTGCTGACCTGGCTGTGCTACGTCGGCATCAGCAAGTCCTCGGCGATGAACATGGCGATGGTCGTGCTCAAGACCGGCCTGATCGTGCTGGTCATCGTGGTCGGCTGGAAGTACGTGGACACCAGCAACTGGACCCCGTTCATTCCAGCCAATGAAGGCCCGGGCAAGTACGGCATGGAAGGCGTGCTGCGTGGCGCGGCGATGGTGTTCTTCGCCTATATCGGCTTCGAGGCGGTATCGGTGGCGGCGCAGGAATCGAAGAACCCGCAGCGTGACATGCCGATCGGCATGATGCTGTCGCTGGTGATCTGCACCGTGCTGTATATCGCAATGGCCGCAGTGATGACCGGCCTGGTGCCGTTCCCGCTGCTGGGCACCGACGAGCCGGTGGTGACCGCGGTGGCGGCGCACCCGCAGCTGGGCTGGCTGCGCTGGGTGGTCGAGGTCGGCGCGCTGGTCGGCCTGTCCTCGGTGGTGCTGGTGATGATCATCGGCCAGCCGCGCATCTTCATGATCATGGGCCGCGACGGCCTGCTGCCGCCGGTGTTCACCAGGATCCACCCGAAGTACCGCACGCCGCACATCAACACCGTGATCACCGGCATCGGCATCGCGCTGCTGGCGGCGCTGTTCCCGCTGGACATCCTCGGCGAGCTGACCTCGATGGGCACGCTGATCGCCTTCGCCGCAGTCTGCGCCGGCGTGCTGATCCTGCGCCGCACCCAGCCGGACCTGCCGCGACCGTTCCGCATGCCCATGGCGTGGCTGATCTGCAGTCTGGGGGTGCTCAGCTGCCTGGCGCTGCTGTCGGCGATGACGATGCACAACTGGATGCTGATGGGCGTATGGACCTTCGTCGGCTTCGTGATCTATTTCTGCTACGGCTTCAGGCACAGCCGCCTGCGGGGTAAGTAAGAACGGCAGGGCCACGCCGGCCCTGCCCTCCGCCGTCCTTGGGCGGGGTACCCGCCTCGCCTAGCGGCGATTGAACCAGATGAGCTGCTGCTGCCAGCCGGCACCGGCCATGCAGGCATTGAACTCGCTGCTGCGGTCGGACGCATTGACGTCCACGATATAGCTCTCCTCTTTCGGCATCGGCACCATGTTGTACTTGCCGTCGATCGTGCAGACTTCATCAAGCCTGCAGGGCACCTTGCGGTCTTCGTAGACGGTGCGCGTGGCCACTTCATTCCTCACCGGCCAGTGATCGTCGGCCCGCGCCTTGCAACTCGAATGGGCGGGGCCGAATGACCGTGCACCCGGATCCATCTTGACCCATTCCATCGTGCAGCCACTGCAGGCCAGCACGACACCGATCACCCCCATCACTCCCATCGCGCGCGCGATCATCGAAATACTCCTGTCCTTGGCGCTCGCCGGAATCTCTGCGGCCACTCGATGGTGTTTCGAAGCGTGAAGGCTGTCCACGACCGGAATCGCTTTCAGCGTGCTGGCGGCATCCCCCATTCAGCCAGCGCTGTGCCTGGCTCGATCCAAATCCTGCAACCCCTGTGACAACGCACTGCCGCGCCTTGCACGCTCAGCGGGTCCGCCGCTGCTGGGCAGGTCCAGCGACGAGCCGAATCCAGTAAAATCGCCGGTATGAACGCCCCCACCTTCCCGTACGACACCGCGCGCCTGAGCGAACTGGCCCAGCTGCTGATCGACAACGTCCGCGAACTGGCCCACGCCGGCTGGACTCCGGCCACCAGCAGCAACTTCTCCCACCGCCTGGACGACCGCCACGCGGCGATCACCGTCTCGGGCAAGGACAAGGGCCGCCTGATCGAGGACGACATCATGGTGGTGGACTTCGACGGCCAGGCCGTCGGCCGCCCGCTGCGCCCGTCCGCCGAAACCCTGCTGCACACCCAACTGTACCGCCGCTTCCCCGAAGTGGGCTGCGTGCTGCACACCCATTCGCCGGTGCAGACCATCGCCTCGCGCCTGTATGCGCCGCAGGGCCATATCCGCCTGGAAGGCTACGAGCTGCTGAAGGCCTTCGCCGGCAACAGCACCCACGAGATGGCCATCGATGTGCCGGTGTTCGCCAACACCCAGGACATGAACGTGCTTTCCAAGCAGGTCGATGATCTGCTCGACCGCCAGAACCTGTGGGGCTACCTGATCGACGGCCATGGCCTGTACGCCTGGGGCCGTGACATGGCCGAAGCACGCCGCCACCTGGAAGCGTTCGAGTTCCTGTTCCACTGCGAACTGGAACTGCGCAGGCTGCGCGGCTGAACCCGCGCGCATGCGCAGATGCCGATCCGGAATCTGCGCCTCGCCCCCACCCTGCTACCCTGTCTTCCCCCCGAGACGTTCAAGCTGCCGCCATGAGCCGACTGCGCATCTACGACGACACCCGCCCCGAATCGCCGCTGCTGGACACCCAGGACGGCGCGGTCATCGCTGCCGAACTGCAGAAGATCGGCGTCACCTTCGAACGCTGGCAGGCCACCGCACCGGTCGCGCCCGGCGCCAGCCAGGAGGAAGTGTTCGCCGCCTACCGCGCCGACATCGATCGCCTGGTGGCCGAACGCGGCTTCAAGAGCGTGGACGTGGCCTCGATCGCCCCGGACAACCCGAACCGCGCCGAGCTGCGCAAGAAGTTCCTCGACGAACACTTCCACAAGGAAGACGAGGTGCGCTTCTTCGTTGCCGGCTCCGGCCTGTTCACCCTGCACGTGGAAGACAAGGTGTACGAGATCGAGTGCGTGAAGGACGACCTGATCGCCGTGCCCGATGGCACCACCCACTGGTTCGACATGGGCGATGAGCCCAGTTTCGTGGCGATCCGCTTCTTCACCGAGCCGGATGGCTGGGTCGGCCACTTCACCGGCACCGACATCGCGCAGAAGTTCCCCCGTTACGTCCCTACCCAGGCATCCTGATCCATGCAGCCCCGCGTCATCCTGACCGATATCGAAGGCACTACCAGCAGCATCTCGTTCGTCAAGAACGTGCTGTTTCCCTATGCGCGCCAGGCGCTGCCCGGCTTCGTCGCCGAACACGGCCAAGACCCGGACGTGCGCCGCTGGCTGGACGCGGTGGCCACCGAGATCGGTGGCGCCTGCCAGGACAGCCTGGTCGTGGAAACACTGCAGGGCTGGATCGACCAGGACCGCAAGCACACCGCGCTGAAAGCCCTGCAGGGCCGCATCTGGGACGCCGGCTACCGCCGCGGCGACTACACCGCGCACTTCTACCCGGAAGTGGCGGCGGTGCTGAAAGGCTGGCACGCCTCGGGCCTGCCGTTGTACGTGTATTCGTCCGGCTCGGTGCCGGCGCAGAAGCTGTTCTTCGGCTTCAGCGATGCCGGTGACCTCAGCCCGCTGGTGTCGGGCTGGTTCGATACCGAAGTCGGTGGCAAGCGCGAGGCGGACAGCTATCGCCGTATCGTGCAGGACATCGGCGTGCCGGCCGGCGAGATCCTGTTCCTGTCCGATGTGGTGGAAGAACTGGACGCTGCCCGCGAAGCCGGCCTGCAGACCCGGCTGATCGACCGCCTGGACGATTACCCGCTGCCGCGCATCGGCCAGGCCGCCAACGGCCATGAGCGGGTCGAGAATTTCCAGCAGATCCAGCTGTAAGCAAAATGGTAGAGGCCAACCTCGGTTGGCATGCTCCTGGTGTGCCAACCAAGGTTGGCACCCACCAAAGCGGGATACCCCTCAACGATCGTTGAGGGTCTTCACCTTCAGCGCTTCGCGCAACGTTGCCAGGTCGACCGGGCCGCGCACCGCGATGTCGCGGGTCTCGCCCGGCATCAGGTCCAGCAGGTTGTCTTCGACCTGCACATCCAGCGCGCCGAAATCGATCCACGTCGCGCGCACGTACGCCGCGCTTTCCAGCCGCAGCCGGTAGTGGTCACCATCGAGGGCCAACGTGGCCTTGAGCTTCTGCCGCGGCAGCACCTGGTCCTTGGCCTCGACGAAACCGACCACCTGGCGCGCACTGACCTTGCCATCCTGCAGCAGCTCGAACACGGCCACGGTGCGCTTCGGATCGGCGCCGACCAGCAGTTCGGCATCGCGGAAATCACCAATGGTGGTGACACCCGCCGCCGTCAACGTCACCGCGTCCTCGCGACGACGCAGCACCTTGCCGCCGACGTCCATCACCCGCAGCCGCCAGCGTGCATCCAGTGCAGCACCGTCATTGAGCAGGCGCACCCGCGTACTGCCTTCGTCACGCAATGCCGCCAGCGTGACCGGCGCGAAGAAGCGCCGCGCGGCAAAGTGCAGCGCCTTCCAGCGACCGAAGTAGTCGACGCTGGACCATGAGGCGCCTGGCCAGACATCGTTGAGCTGCCAGTACAGCGAGCCCATCGTGTAGGGCCGGGAGGCGCGATGATGCAGCGCCGCCAGTGCGATGCCATCGGCCTGCATTACCTGGCTGAGGTAGACGAAGTCCTCGAAGTCCTTCGGCGTTCCGTAACCCAGTTCGATGTAATGCAGCAGGCGGCTGTTGCCCTCGCCGGCCATGAACTTCTGGTGCGCGCGGATCACCGGGCTGTCGATGCGCTGCTCGGCACGGGTGGCAATCTGGTCCACCGTCGCCACCGATGGCCACGCCTGCAACCCGTACTCGGACATGAAACGCGGGGTCTCGTGCAGATAGGCCTGCACCGGCAACGCCGGATTGCCCCACACCTGCCAGTAGTGCTTGTCGCCACGGGTCGAGTCGTTGGCCTTCTCGTCCAGATCGTTGCCGGGCGAGCTGGACCAGTACGGTACGCCCAGCCCTTCCTCGCCGACCACTTGGCGCAGGTCGTTGCCGAACAGATCGACGTAACCCTGCCAGACCTTGGCCGCGAACGCCGGATCGGCCGCCTTCAGGTCGCGACCGTGCCCCCAGTCCTTCCAGGCGGTCTCTTCTTCGTTGTTGCCACACCACAGCACGATGCTGGGGTGATGGCGCAGCCGGCGTACGTTGTCGCGCGCCTCGGCGACAACGCTGGCGCGGAACGCCGGATCGTAGCCGGGCTGCATGCCGCCGCCGAACATGAAGTCCTGCCAGACCAGCAATCCGAGTTCATCGGCGATATCAAAGAAGGCATCTTCTTCGTAGTAGCCACCGCCCCAGTTGCGCAGCATGTTCATGTTGGCGTCGCGCGCGGCGGTCAGCACCTGGCGCAGCCGCGCGGCGTCCACGCGTGCGGGGAAGGCATCGAACGGGATCACGTTGGCGCCCTTGGCAAAGATCGGCACGCCGTTGATGACGAAGGCGAAACCCTGCCCGCCCTTGGCGTCTTCCTCGCGGCGCAGTTCGACCGTGCGCAGGCCGATGCGCTGTTCGCGCACCAGCCCTGCATCGGCGCCATCGCCGAGCCGCGCCTGCACGGTGTAGCGGTCCTGCGCGCCATGGCCGACCGGCCACCAGCGCTGCGGCTTGGCCAGTTCGACCGGCACTTCGACAGCGTTCTGGCCGGGCTTCAGCAGCACCGTGCGCTGCACCTGGGCCACGCTGCGGCCCTGCGGATCGCGCACGTCCACGGCGACCACCGCCGAGCCGGCCGCCGCGCCCTGCTCCACCTGCAGCAGCACCGCCAGCTTCGCCTCCTGCGCGCTCAGTGCATCGATGCGCACGGCAAGATCGGTCAGGCGGTGAGCATCCCAGGCCTGCAGGTCGACCCCGCGCCAGACGCCGGCGGTGACATAGCGCGGCCCCCAGTCCCAGCCGAAGTGGTAGGCCGGCTTGCGCGCGAAGTTGCCGACCATCGCGTCTTTCGGCTCATCCCCATAGGGCGAAGGATAGTTGCCGGCGATCTTGTGCGGCATCGCCTGCACGCCCGGCAGCAGCGTGCGGATCGGTGAGCGGAACACGATCCGCAGTTCATTGCCGTTCGCCCGCAGGCGCCCGTCCACGCGGGCACGCCATGTCCGGTGTGCATTATCCGCGCGCAGCAGCGGCTTGCCGTTGAGCATGACTTCGGCATAGGTATCCAGCCCATCGAAGCGCAGTTCGGCATTGGGTTTTGCCAGGGTCGCAGCATCCACGTCGAAGCGCGCGCGGTACTCCCAGGCAGCCAGGCCGATCCACTGCAGTTCGGCCTCGGGCGCACCGACATACGGATCACGGATCAATTCGTGAGCCAGCAGGTCGGTGTGCACGCTGCCCGGTACCGTCGCCGCACGCCATTGCTGCAGGCCCGGGTGGGCTGCGCCCTGCGCGTCGCCGGGCAGCATGCGGAACTCCCACTTCGCCTGCAGAGGCGCTGCCGCTACCGGGAAGGCGGAAGCTGCCATCAGCAGCAGGAGCAGACGGACAACGAGGGAAATGCGATGCACGTGATGCTCCTGTTCTTCCGCCGGGCGCGGCCCGGCGCTACCGATTCCGGATGGCCAGGCAGGGCCTGGCACTGCTGCATTCGAATGATCTTCAGCGCACGACGTTCAGCACTTCGTAGCACGCGCCCATGGTGTGGTAATCCACCTTGCCGGCCGGGCTCTTCTCATCGCTGTACTTGCGGTTGTCGGCATCGAGGATGCGGAACCAGGCGCCGTACTGGTGGTCGACGAAGTGCTCCCACGCGTACGCCCAGATGCGCTCGTACCACTGCCAGTAACGGTCTTCGCCGGTGCGCTTGGCCATCAGCGCGGCGGTGGCCAGCGTCTCCGCCTGCACCCAGAAATACTTGTCGTCGTCGCAGACGAAGCTGTCGCCACCGATCGGTACGCCCTCCATGCCCGGCTGCCGGCGCGACTCTGGCGCGAAACCGTAGTACAGGCCGCCCCGGGCGTCGTCCCAGCTGCGCGCCACGGCCACGTCGAACAGGTGCTGGGCGGTCGGCACCAGCCAATCAGCCTGCACGTGGCGGTCCAGGATCAGCAGCAGCTTGGCCCACTCGGTCTGATGGCCGGGCTGGAAGCCCCACGGGCGGAACAGGTGCTTGGGGTCGTCCAGGTTGTAATCCCAGTCGATCTCCCAGTTCACGTCATAGTGTTCCCAGACCAGGCCACCGGCCTTGGCCGCCTGGCGGCGGGTCATGTTGTCGGCCAGCTGCAGCGCCCGTTCCACGTAACGCTGCTCGCCACTGGCCTCGAACGCCGCCAGCATCGCCTCGCACATGTGCATGTTGGCGTTCTGGCCGCGATAGCCGGTGAAATTCCACTGGCCATCGGCCTCGTCCTTGTACAGGCCGTGCTGTGGCTCCCAGAAGCGCGCTTCCAGCAGCTGCCAGGTCTCGTCCATCCACTCGCGGGCCTGCTCGACACCGGCCTTCAGCGCGCAACTGTAGGCCAGCAGCACGAACGCCACGCCGTAGCAGTGGTTCATGTCGTCCTCGACCTTGCCGTCGCGCAGGGTCCAGGCATAACCGCCAGTGGCCGGATTGCGATGCACCTCGCGCAGGTAGCGCACGCCGTGCTCGACCGCCTCGCGGTATTCGGCGTTGCCGAACTCGCGGTAGGCCATCGCGTAGTTGAAGACGAAACGCGTGCTGCTCACCAGGTGGCGGTGGCTGGCATCGTAGATGCTGCCGTCGTCACGGAAGTAGTGGAAGAAGCCACCGTTGGGATCGATGCAGCGCGGATGGTAGAACGCCATCGTGTCAGCGATGTGCGCACGCAGGAACGCGGGCGAACGGAAATCGGGCGAGGTGCTCATGCGGTAATGTCCTGGGCCTGCAGCAGCTGCTGCACTTCATCAAGCGAGGGCATCGCGGCAAACGCGCCCTTGCGGGTAACAGCCAGCGCACCCACGGCGGCGCCGAAGCGCAACGTCGCGGTGATCGCCTCCGGGTCCTGGCAGAACGCGGCGAAACCAGCGCCCGCCCCACCGCGCTCGAGCAGGCCGACCAGCACGCCACCGACGAAGGCATCACCGGCCGCGGTGGTATCGACGGTAGCCACGCGGAAACTTGTGACCGTGCCGTGGTTGTCGCGGGTGTACCAATGCAGCGTGGCCGCACCGTCGGTGACGATGACCCAGCGTGCCTGCGCGGCCAGCAGGCGCCGCAGCACCGTCGCCTCGCCATCGGCACCGAGCGGCGCGGCCAGGTAGTCCAGCTCCTCGCGCGACAGCTTGACAAGATCGGCGCGTTCCAGCGCCTGCCACAGGCGTGGCGTCGGGTCCTCGTTCGCCGGCCACAGCGCGGGACGCAGGTTGAGGTCCAGGCTGACCACCGCGCCGGCCGCACGTGCACGGTCCATGCCGGCGAAGGTCGCCTCGGCGATGGCCGGCTCGGTCAGGCTGTTGGAGCAGACGTGGAAGCACTGCGCGCTGTCGAGGCACGCGGCCTGGAAATCGCTGTCACGGAACAGCAGGTCGGCCGCCGGCGGGCGGTAGAAGCTGAAGCTGCGCTCGCCACTGGCGTCGAGGGCGACGAAGGCCAGCGCAGTCTTCGCCGCATCGGTACGCACGATGTAATCCGTGCCCACGCCGTGCTCGGCCAGGCTGTCGGCCAGGAAGTCACCGAACATGTCACGGCCGAGCATGCCGACGAACTGGGTCTTCGCACCCAGCCGCGCGGCGGCCACCGCGACATTGGCCGGTGCACCGCCGGCGTATTGCAGGAACGCGCGCGGGGTGCCGGCCGAAGCCGGCGGCTGCGCTAGTAGATCGATCAAAATTTCGCCGAAGCAGACAATGGAACCCATTCCGGACTCAGCCTCCCTGCGTTGCGGAAGCCGGCGTACGCGCGCCGACCAGTCCGTAGAAGATGATGTAGCCGTAGCACAGCAACGGCAGGATGAAGCTGGCCTGCACACCGATGTGATCGGCGAGGACGCCCTGCAGGTACGGCACCACGGCACCGCCGACGATGGCCATGATCAGCAGGCTGGAGCCCTTGTTGGTCAGCGGGCCCAGGCGCTCGATGCTCAGCGCGAAAATAGTGGGGAACATGATCGAATTGAACAGGCCGATCGCCACCACCGAGTACAGCGCGATGCTGCCGGAGGTCAGCATGGTGGTGACCAGCAGCGCCACGTTGACCAGCGCGAAGATCGCCAGCAGGCGGCTCGGCGAGAAGCGCGCCAGCAGCGCGGAGCCCGCGAAGCGGCCGATCATCGCCATCGTCCAGTAGGCCGACACGTAGTGCGTGGCCTCCTGTTCGCTGAAACCACCGATGTTGGGCATCGACAGGTAGTTGACCAGGAAGCTGCCGATCGATACTTCGGCGCCGACGTAGAAGAAGATGCCCAGCACGCCCAGCAGCAGATGGCGCTTGCGCAGCGCATCCAGGTAACTGTGGTGGTGGCCCTGGTCGGCCTGCTCGGTGGCGTCGCTCAGCGCCGGCAGGCGGAACAGGAACACGAACAGCGCCAGCAGCACCAGCGCAACGGCCAGGCCCACGTACGGTCCCTGCACGGCGTGCGCCTCGGCGGCTCGGTAGGCCAGCTGTTCGGCGGCCGGCAGCGCGTTCAGTTCATCGGCGCTCTTGACCGTGTTGGACAGGATCAGCATGCCGCCGAAGATCGGGGCGATGGCCGTGCCCAGCGAGTTCAGTGCCTGCGCCAGGGTCAGGCGACTGGAGCTGGTCTGCTCCGGGCCCAGCAGTGCGACATAGGGGTTGGCGGCAACCTGCAGTACGGTGATGCCGGTGGCCAGCACGAACAGTGCGCCGAGGAAGGCACCGTAGACACGCAGTTCGGCCGCCGGCCAGAAGCCCAGCGCGCCGATGCCGGCGATCACCAGGCCGGCCACGATGCCCTTCTTGTAGCCCAGCGCGGCAACCAGCCGGCCTGCGGGCAACGACATCAGGAAATAGGTGCCGAAGAAGGTGAACTGCACCAGCATCGCCTTGGCGTAGTTCAGCTCGAACACCGCCTTCAGGTGCGGGATCAGGATGTCATTGAGGCAGGTCAGGAAGCCCCACATGAAGAAGATCGTGGTGACCACGGCCAGCGCCTTGCCGTTGGTGACGGCAGGTGCGTTGCCCGAAGAACCCGATGGACGGGGCGTTGCGGAGATCGGCATGCGGTACGCGCCTCGATGCGCGGAAGGTCGTTGTGGCGTGGAAGGGAATCTGTGGAAAGTGTCAGTTCGGCCGTGCGGCACTGCTCTCACGGATGCGCAGCTGCACCGGCGCAACCGTGCGCCGTGGCGGCGCGTCCGGTTCGTCCAGCCGTTGCAGCAGCAGCGCGGCAGCTTGCCGGCCACGCTCGCGCGGGTCGGCGGTGAGCGTGGTCAACGGCGGCACCGCGACCGACGCCTCGGAAATATCGTCGAAGCCGGTAACGGCGAAGTCGCCGCCCGGGCGGATGCCGCGCGAGTTCAAGCCCAGCATCAGGCCCAGTGCGACGGTGTCGTTGTAGCAGACCGCGGCACTCGGGCGATGGCCATCGGCAAACAGCTCATCGGTGCGCGCAGCGGCCTCCAGGCGGTTCGGCGCCGACTCGATCATCCAGCCCGGCGGCAGCGACAGGCCCGCTTCGGCCAGCGCCTGCTGGAAACCGGCACGGCGCTGGTGGCACGAGCTCGATGCAGCGTGGCCGCCGAAGAAGGCGATCTGGCGGTGGCCGCGCTCGATCAGGTGGCGCGTGGCCAGGTAGGCACCGTGCTGGTTGTCCAGGGTCAGGAAGTCCCAGTCAGCCCCGGCCAGTTCGCGGTTGAACAGCAGCACGTTGGCGTTGGCACCCAGCGCCTGGCGCAACTGCGCGGTGTCACTGCCCTCGGCCGGCGACAGGATCAGGCCGGCCGGGGTGTGCTCCATCAGCGTGGACAGCACGGCCTGCTGGCGCTCGGGCGATTCACCGGTACTGCCGAGCAGGGTCACGTAACCGCGCCCGCCCAGCGCCTCATCCACACCGGAGGCGAATTCGGCGAAGAACGGGTTGGACAGGTCGTTGATCACCAGCGCGATGCTCGACGACGTGCGGCGACGCAGGTTGGCGGCCGCGCGGTTGTAGACGTAGCGCTGGCGACGCAGCTCGGCCTCGACCTTGGCACGGGTATCGACGTTGACCAGCGGGCTGCCGCGCAGCACCAGCGACACAGTGGCCCGTGACACGCCGATGGCACGCGCGATGTCGGTCACCGTCACCGCCTTGCCGGCGCGCTTGCTGGAACTGCTGCCGTTGTCGTTCATCGTCTTCCCGGACTCCGCTGGAGGCTCAAGCCTAATGGATCAGGGCCGTGTCGTGCGGTGCCGTTCGCTGGGTCACCGCGAACGGCACAGTCCGGCTCACCGCAGCGCGCTGCCCGGCGCCGCGCACCAGGACACCGGCAGGTCCTTCACCGCGGTGCCCCAGCCCTGCTCCGGCGCCTTCGCATCGAGCGCGAACTGCAGGCGCGGGCCCTGCTGCAGGCGGTTCCAGTCCAGCCATACCGGTGCATGCGCCTGGCCATCGACCTGCACGCCCTGCACGTACTGCAGGCGGCGGCCGTCGGCGCCCGGCGCGTCGATGCGCAGGGTGCGGCCATTGCCCATGTCCACTTCCACCTTGCTGAAGCGCGGGGTATGCAGCAGGAACTGGCCGCTGCCCGGCACCGCCGGGTACATGCCGATGGCGCTGAACAGGTACCAGGCCGACATCGTGCCCAGATCGTCATTGCCGGTCACGCCGTTGGGGGCATTGGTGAACAGCTGCTGCGCCGCACGCACCACCGCCGCCGTCTTCCACGGCTGGCCGATCAGCGTGTACAGCCACGGCGAGTGCAGGTCCGGCTCGTTGTTCGGGTTGTAGCGGAACTGGTTGTAGTAGCTGTACGGCCCGACCACCCACTCCTTGCGGGCGGCGTTGAGCGGGTCAGCCTGCAGTGCATCCATCGCGAAGAACGCATCGAGGCGGCGGCCGGCCTGTTCGCGGCCATCCATCGCATCGACCAGGCCCGGCACGTCCTGCTGCGCCAGCCACTGGTACTGCCAGGCGGTGCCTTCATGGAAGCCGTGATGCGAGCGCGGGCTGTAGTGACCATCGGCCGGCGTGTACCACTGGCCATCTTCGGTGCGCGGGCGCGGGAAGCCGGTGAAGCCGGTCTCGGCATCGCGCACCTGCGGGTCCCACACCTTGCGCCAGTTGCGGCCGCGCTCACGCAGCGTCGCCGCGTCCTGCGCATGGCCGAGGCCATCGG
Organism: Stenotrophomonas beteli; assembly: GCF_001431665.1. Classification (GTDB taxonomy): domain Bacteria; phylum Pseudomonadota; class Gammaproteobacteria; order Xanthomonadales; family Xanthomonadaceae; genus Stenotrophomonas; species Stenotrophomonas beteli. The sequence continues at coordinate 61,313 of NZ_LLXV01000038.1, forward strand.
CCATCTGCGACAGCGCGCAGTCGGCCAGCGCGTACTCCAAGGTGGCCGAACCACCGTGGTGCGGATCGACATCCATGCCCTTGGACGGGAACGCACGGTCGTAGACCACGTAGCCCTTGTCCAGGTAGGTCGGATTGCCGGAACGGCCGGCCATCCGCGAGTTCAGTGGCGGCGTACCGAACGCGTTGCGGCGCAGCGCATCCCAGGCCTGCGATTCGCGGCCCTTGAGCGCGCCGAAGCGCCACAGGTCGACCATGAACGGCGTGACCGGATCGCCGGTCATGATGTTGGTCTCGAAGTTGGCATAGCCCCAGCGCGGCAGCCATCCCCCCTGTTCGTCGATCGCCAGCAGCGTGCGGCCGATGTCACGCGCCACGTCCGGGCGGGTCAGTGCCAGCCACTGGTTCTGCGCGCGGTAGGTATCCCACAGCGAGAAGTACTCGTAGTAGGTCCAGCCGTCGGCACGATGGATGCCATCGTCATAGCCGCGGTAGCGGCCATCGGCGTCGTTGCCGGTCATCGGCTGCAGCAGCGCGTGGTAGACCGCGCTGTAGAACACCGTGCGGTCATCGCCAGTGCCGCCCTGCACGCGCACCCGGCCCAGCTGCTCACGCCAGGCCTGCTGGGACAGCGCGCGCATGCGGTCGAAACCGATCAGCTGCCCACCCTGCATGCCCTCGGCGCGCAGGTTGGTGCGCGCGCCTTCGGCATCCACATGCGAGATCGCGCTGACCGCTGTCACCGACTGGCCCTTGGCCAGGTCGAAACTGAGCCAGGCACCGTTCGGCTTCTGTTCGCCTTCCATGCTGTGGCGCGCGCCCGGCAGGCCGCCGCCCTCGCCCCAGGTGCCATGCGCCTTGAACGGGCGGTCGAACTCGATGCGGAACCAGGTCGTGTACTGGTGCCCGCCACAGAAACTCTTGGTGACCAGCTTGCCTTCGACCACACGGTCGCCGACCACATCGACCACGCTGCCGATCACCGAATGGCGCTCGTTGGCCTGGCCGACGTTGACCAGCACGTGGCCCTCGCCCTGGCGCTGGCTGAAGGTATAGCGCTCGGCGGCGGCGCGGGTGCGCGCGGTGGCTTCGGCATCGATGCCGCCATAGCTGGTCAGACGCACTTTGTAATAGCCCGCCTGGCCGATTTCGCCGTCGTGGGAATAGGACGCGGCGTAAGCCTTGTGATCGAACTGCTTGGCGTTGCCGGTATCGAAATCGCCGCCCGGGCCGATCGACCCGGTTACTGGCAGTACCGACACCTGGCCGCCCTGCTCCCAGCAACCGGCACCGGAAATGAAGGAGTGACCGAAGCCCCGGATCTTCTCGTCGTCGTAGCGCCAGCCCGAGTAGTGGCTGCCGATCGGGCTGACCTGGATCAGGCCGAACGGTGCCGACGCGCCCGGGAAGGTATTGCCGTCGTCCTTGCTGCCGATGAAGGTGTTGACCTCGCGCTCCAGCGCAGCCGGTGCAGCCTGCAGCAGCATCGGCATGGCCGAAAGCGCCAGCAGACAGGCCAGGCGCGCCAGCGGGCGCGAGGTCGATGGGACGGCGGGAGCGGACGGCACTGGACGCATGTCGGGTTCCTGTAGTCGATGACGCGAAGGCAGACGGCAGGGTCGTTCGGCACCGTTCCGCTGAGTCCCGCCGTGACCGGCAGAGAGCTCCCCCTGGAATGACGCCCGACCCGTGCGGTCGTGAATTTAGATCGATTCAAGTAGAGCATGCAGGTTCAGCCGAATGCATTCTGCGGCGCAGCATGAGAGGGGTGTTCGGCAGGGCTGCGCCCTGCACCTGCCGAAGCCGAAGCCGAAGCCGAAGCAACAGCAAAAGCCGGCTATCCGTGGGATGGCGCGGTGGGTCCGGTTGCGGGGGACGCCGTAAACCCGTCCCTGGGGGCTTGGCCGCGGCATCCATGCCGCGGACACCCCCGCAACCGGGCCCACCCCGCCTTCGACAGATTTCCGCGATCTGTGAATCCACGCCATACGTGGATGAATCTCTGTCGGATAACGAAATCAATTGGGGTCAGATCCGTTTTCCAACGGAAAACGGATCTGACCCCACGACCCCATGCCGTTCCAGGATCAATCCAACCGTCACCGGGAAACTGTCAAAGGCGGGGCGGTGTGGGCTGGCAGGACCGTTGGCGCCATGGATGGCACCATCGAGCCCCCAGGGACGGGTTTACGGCGCGTCCTGCCAGTCCACACCGCCCTGCCAAACCAGCAGAAAACCAGAGCCGCTTTGGCTTTGGCTTTGGCCGTTGCCCTAGCTTCAAGCAGGTGCAGGGCGCAGCCCTGCCGACCCACCCTCCCTGCGCACGAAAACGATTTCACTGATTTCAGCAAACCGTCATCCCTTCGCCACGCCAGTACCATATTGCGGAGCAGCATGCGCCCACGGGCGACCCATGCTAAAAATCGCCCGCCCATCGCTTAGATCGATCCAAGACGACGTTGCGATGGCCGGGAGTTGGGGAACAGCAACAGGACGTACCAGGCCGCACGCGCGTTGCTGCTGCCACTGCATGGCGACAGCCGCAAAGTCACTTCAAATTAGATCGATTCAAGTTGTCCGTGCCACGTCACCGGATCAATCCATGAGAGAGGGAGAGATGGGAATGAAGCATTCAACACGTACGCACGGCCAGGACGCATTGTCGCTGGCCATCGCGCTGGCCCTGGCTGCCGCCGTCATTCCGGCAGGCGCCGCCGCGCAGCAGGCCGCGTCCACCGGCACGCAGGATGCCACCACCCTGGACAGCGTCCAGGTCACCGGCTACCGCTACGCCATCGAGAAGAGCCTCGAGCAGAAGCGCGATGCCAACGCCGTGGTCGAAGTGATCACCGCCGAGGACGTCGGCAAGTTCCCCGACAAGAACGTTGCCGACGCGCTGCAGCGCGTGCCCGGCGTGGTCATCACCCGCAGCGGTGGTGAAGGCAAGAGCGTCAGCGTGCGCGGCCTCGCACCGGACCTGACCCTGACCCAGTTGAACGGCAACTACGTGGCCACGTCGGAAACCAACGACGAAGCCACGCGTTCGTTCAACTACACCCTGCTGCCGTCGAACATGCTGTCCAGCGCCGAGCTGTTCAAGTCGCCGGAAGCACGCATCGACGAAGGCGGCATCGGCGGCACGGTCATCCTGCACACCCGCCGTCCGCTGGACATGGAATCCAACTCCGGCTTCGTCACGCTCGAGGGCACCTCCTCCGACACCCATCACGATATCGATCCGCAGGCATCGGCGCTGTACTCGTGGCATAGCCAGGACGAGCGCTTCGGCGTGCTGGTGGGCGTGACCCAGCAGAAGCGCACCACCCGGACCATGGAAGCCAGCACCGAGGATTACCAGTGGTATGGTGCCGGCAAGGCGCGTGATGCCTACGGCAATACGCAGGCGCAGGATGGCATCCACTACTGGTGGGGCCGCTCCGGCTTCAACAACCAGTCCGGCCAGAACTACACCGACTTCTTCATGCCGACGTCGGTGAACTTCGCGGTGAAGGAAGAGAAGCGCGAGCGCAAGGGCGGCCAGCTGACCTTCCAGTTCAAGCCGGTCGACAACCTGACCCTGACCGCGAACTACTTCCGCTTCGAGCTTCAGGGTGATTACACCCAGAACATGCTGAAGATTCCCGAATGGAGCATGGCCCGCTTCAACGGCGACGGCAACTGGGCCGGCGGCCGCCTGCTCAACGGCCTGGATTTCGATCCCAGTGGCAGCATCGTTACCGGTGGCCAGTTCGAGAAGCTGGCCGGGAAGACCTACTACTGCAGCGAGGACGAGGCCAAGGCCGCCGGTCTTGCGCCAGGCGGCTGGGGCCCGGACGACTGCACCGTTCCGACCCCGCAGCTGACCGGTGGCTACAGCAAGGAAAAGGCACTTTCGCAGACCGCCGACCTGAGCATCGACTGGGACATCAGTCCGCTGTGGAAGGCGTCGTTCACCGGTGGCCGCACCTGGTCCGAAGGTGGCCCGTCGATGAACTTCCGCATGTCGGCCAAGCCGCGCCGCAAGGACGGCAACGTCTACCTGCCCGGCAACCTTTACAGCGCCTGGGACCTGACCGGCACGCCATCTGCGACCTTCTCGCCTGACCTGCAGCAGCAGCTGATGAACGGCATCGCCGAGGTCGATACCGGATCCACCGATTCGTCGTGGAAGCGCACCGAAGTCAAGCAGAACTACTTCCAGGCCGATGTGACCAAGCTGTTCGAGTCCGGCTGGCTGGATTCGATCCAGTTCGGCGCCAAGTACCGTGATGGCAAGGTCCACCGCAATACCGGCAATACCTACTGGGTGTGCCCGGGCCGCGACCCTGCCGACTATGACAACAGCCGCTACCAGAGCGGCTGCGACCCGACCGCCGGCAACGCGCAGCCGGGCTTCTTCCTGTCCAACCCGATCAGCAACATCGCCGGCGGTTTCAACGCCAATGTGTTCCCGGGCATCAACTACCCGGCCTACATCGATTACCTGAACCAGACCTACGGCGGTTCGCACAACCGGACCGAGGAAGATTTCGTCTACAACGTCAACGAGAAGATCTACTCCGGCTACTTCCAGGCCAACTTCCGTACCGAACGCCTGCGCGGCAACGTCGGCGTGCGCGTGGTGCGTACCAAGCAGTTCGCCCAGTCTTCCGACTCGATCGAGAAGTTCAACGACTACTTCCTGGACAACGCCTCCGGCGCGCCGATGGCGTGCACCGATCCGGCCGCGGCAGCCTATCCGACCTACAGCTGCGAAAGTGGCTTCGTGCGCCTGCCGCACGACCTCGCGCAGAGCAAGACCTACGACCTGATCGGCGTGGACCGTACCTACACCGACGTGCTGCCGAGCTTCAACATCGCCTGGGACATCACCGATACGCTGGTCCTGCGTGGCGCGGCGTCCAAGGTCATCGCCCGTCCGGGCTACACCGACATCGCCGCACCCGGCGCCCTGAGCTACTACAGCCAGGAGTACGTCAACGACCGCCGCGTGGCGGGCGGCGCATCGACTGCCGGCTGGGTCGGCCAGGGCAGCAACAAGCAGCTGGAGCCGTTCAAGGCGACCCAGTTCGACCTGGGCCTGGAGTGGTACTTCCAGCCCGGTGCCGTTGCGGGCGTGGGCCTGTTCCGCAAGAACGTGGACAACTTCACCCTGCCGGTGGTGCGCGACACGCCGATGGTCATCGGTGGCGAGGCGGTGACCGTGCAACGCTACGAGACCCAGGCCAACGGCCGTGATGGCGTCTCCCAGGGCGTGGAGCTGTACGGCCAGTACACCTTCGATTTCGGCGTGGGCGTGCAGGCCAACTACACCTACAACGACACCAACCTGGCGTCGATCGTACTGGATGGCCAGGAGATCGGCTCTTCGCCGCTGGTCGGCAGCGCCAAGAACCAGGCCAACGTGACCGTGTTCTACGAGAACGAGAAGTTCCTCGCACGCGCTTCGTTCAACCGGCGTGGCCAGGTGGTCGGCGGGCTCAACAACGGCCTCACCGTTTACACCGAACCCTACGATCAGCTGGATCTGAACGTTGCCTACAACCTGACCCCGGACTGGACGCTGACCGCCTCGGTGATCAACGCCACCAAGTCCGAACAGCGCGTGCACCTGGGCAGTGACAGCAAGGCCCGCCTCATTTCCAACACCTATGCAGGCCGCCAGCTGTACTTCGGCGCCACCTGGAAGTTCTAAGGCAACACCGGGTTGCCCGGGCGCGCCCCGGTGCAACCCACGCCCCGCCCTGGCGGGGACGTTCCTCCACGGCAGCCGCGCTGGTACAGGTGGCTGCCGTTTTTGTTGGAAAGGATGATTCGTTGCCGGCGATGGCCTGGCGTTCAGCCCCGCGCTTGACCCTGCCATCGTTGCAAGGTGCACACTGACTCCACCCCAAGAGCACCGAAGGAGCTACAGATGGAATTCCATGTCGATGGCATGACCTGCGGCGGCTGCGCGCGCAGCGTGACCCGTGCGATCCAGCAGATCGATCCCAATGCCAGCGTGGTCGCCGACCCGCCGACCGGCCTGGTCAAGGTGCAGACCACCGCATCTCAGGAAGACGTCTTCGCCGCGGTGAACGATGCCGGCTTCCCACCGCGCACTGCCTGATCCCCTGCCCCCGTCTCACACAGAAAGGCCCGCCCGCTGCTGCACCGGGCGGGCTTTTTAACGCATGCGATATCGAGTCAATACTTGTGCGTACGCCGCCGCACCGCACCGGTCTTCGCGGTATCGACCGGTACCGGCATCTCATCGTCCTCACCCAGCCGCTGCAGGATCGGGCACTCCGGGCGCTCGTCGCCGGCGCAGCAATCGATCAGCGATTTCAGCGTGTCGGCCATCTGCCGCATGTGCTCGATGCGTTGTTCCAGGTCGACGATGTGCTGCTCGGCCAGGCGCTTGACGTCGGCACTGTGCCGCGAGGTGTCGTTCCAGAGCCCGAGCAGGTCGGTGATCTCGGCGACCTGGAAGCCGAGATCGCGCGCGCGGCGGATGAAACGCAGGCGGTGGATGTCCGCCTGCGAGTAGGCCCGGTAGCCCGACTCGGTTCTATCGGCGGCCGGAATCAGGCCGATCTGTTCGTAGTAGCGGATCATCTTTGCAGAGACGCTGGACGCCTTGGCGGCTTCACCGATGTTCATGCGGTTCTCCTTCAGTGGGTCGCGGCGGACGCATCCGCCAGCGGCGGCTGGAAACGGCGCAGGCGCAGCGCGTTGCCCAGCACGAACACACTCGACAGCGCCATCGCGCCGGCCGCGAACACCGGCGACAGCAGCACGCCCCAGACCGGGTACAGCACACCCGCCGCCACCGGAATCAAGGCGGTGTTGTAGGCGAAGGCCCAGAACAGGTTCTGCCGGATGTTGCCCAGTGTCGCCTTCGACAGCGCGATGGCGTTCGGGACGCCCTGCAGGTTGCCTGACATCAGCACCACATCGGCCGATTCCACCGCGATATCGGTGCCGGTACCGATGGCCAGGCCAACGTCGGCCTCGGCCAGCGCCGGTGCGTCATTGATGCCATCGCCGACGAAGGCAACGTGCCCATGCACCGCCTTCAGCCGACGTATCGCCTCCACCTTGCCCGCAGGCAGTACCTCGGCGACCACCTCATCGATGCCGAGCTGACGCGCGATCGCCTGCGCGGTGCCAGCATTGTCACCGGTGATCATCGCCACCTTCAGGCCCAGCTGGTGCAGCGCCGCGATGGCTGCCGGCGTGCTCGGCTTGATCGGATCGGAGACCGCAATGATCGCCGCCAGGCGCCCGTCGATGGCGGCATACAGCGGCGACTTGCCCTGCGTGCCGAGCTGGCTGGCCCGTGCAGCAAAGGGCGCGATATCCACGCCCAGGTCGCGCATGAAGCGATCGGCACCGACCTCCACCCGCGCACCATCAACGTTAGCACGCACGCCCATGCCGGTGACCGATTCGAAATCGACCATCACCGGCAGCGCGATGCCCTGCCCGGTGGCGGCATCCACAATCGCGCGGGCAATCGGATGCTCCGAGCGCGACTCCACTGCCGCCACCGCTGCCAGTACCGTGCGGCGATCAAAGCCGTCGGCGATCTCCAGGTCGGTCAGGCGTGGGCGGCCTTCGGTCAGGGTGCCGGTCTTGTCCACCGCCACCACCTGCGCATCCTTCAGCAGCTGCAATGCCTCGCCCTTGCGGAACAGCACACCCATTTCCGCGCCACGGCCGGTGCCGACCATGATCGACGTCGGCGTGGCAAGGCCCATCGCGCACGGGCAGGCAATGATCAGCACCGCCACCGCATTGACCAGCGCGAAGCTCAGCGCCGGCGACGGACCGAACATCAACCAGACCAGGAAGGTGGCCAGCGCAGCCAGCATCACCGCCGGCACGAACCACAGCGTCACCTTGTCGACCACGGCCTGGATCGGCAGCTTCGAGCCCTGCGCCTGTTCGACCATGCGGATGATCTGTGCAAGCAGGGTCTGCGCACCGACCGCCGTGGCGCGCACTGTCAGTGCGCCGGTCTGGTTGACCGTGCCTCCCACTGCGCTGCTGCCGGGCTGCTTCTCGACCGGAACCGGCTCACCGCTGATCATCGATTCGTCGATGTAGCTGCGGCCTTCGATCACCTCGCCATCCACCGGTACGCGCTCGCCCGGGCGCACCTCCACCACGTCACCCGCCCGCACCTCGCCGACCGGAATATCGACCGCGTGCCCGTCACGGATGACATGCGCGACCTTCGCCTGCAGCTTGACCAGGCGCTTGATCGCCTCCGACGTCCGGCCCTTGGCCCGCGCCTCGAGGAAGCGCCCCAGCAGGATCAGGGCGACGATCACCGCTGCCGCTTCGTAGTAGACGTTCACCGTGCCCGGTGGCAGCAGACGCGGCAGGAAAGTGGCCACCACCGAGTACCCGAACGCTGCGGCGGTGCCTACCGCCACCAGCGAATTCATGTCCGGTGCCAGCCGCAGCAGTGCCGGGAAGCCCTTCAGGTAGAAGCGGCGGCCCGGGATTGCCAGCACCAGCGCGGTCAGCACGAACTGCAGGTACCAGCTGGCCTGCATGCCGATGGTGGCCATCACCCACTCGTGCATGCCCGGGACAAGATGCGAGCCCATTTCCAGCACGAATACCGGCAGTGCCAGCGCGGTGGCCACGATCAGGTCGCGCTTGAGTTCGGCGCGCTCGGCGTCCTTCCTTTCGGCAGTTTCATCCTCAGCAGGCGCGCCGGCCTCGATCACGCGTGCGTCATAACCGGCCTTGTCGACGGCCGCGATCAGCGCAGCTGCATCGGCCACGCCACGCACCGTGGCACGCTCGGTAGCCAGGTTCACGCTGGCCTGGCTGACGCCGGGCACCGCCAGCAGCGCGCGCTCGACACGGCCCACGCAGGAGGCGCAGGTCATGCCTTCCACGGCCAGTTCGGTGGTGGCGGCCGGTACGTCATAGCCCACGCGCTCCACGGCCTGGATCAACGCTGCACGATCGACCGGTCCGGAGGGGCGGATGTCCGCACGCTCGGTGGCCAGGTTCACCGATACGCTGGCCACGCCTTCCACCTTCGAGAGCGCCGCTTCGACGCGGCCGACACAGCTGGCGCAGGTCATGCCCTCGATGGGCAGGCTGATCGTGGCAGGGGCGGCAGTGGCGCGAGGCATACTCATGATCGGATTCCCGGGCTTCCTTCTGGAGGCGCACAGGCTAAACCTTGCCATCGTGGGAAGGTCAAATCCAGCGACCGGGGGGTCATGGAAGGGTTCATCCATGCATGGCGTGGATCCGCCAAGGCACGGCAGCGCCGGGCCGGGCCCGGCGCTGCCCCTGCAGCCCTCAGAAGGTGAACACGTACTCCAGCGCGAACTCGCGGCCCACCGCACTCAACAGGCGGGTCGGCGCGAAGTCGTAATCCAGCTTGTACGGATCCTTGTGGTTCCAGCTCGCCGAGTTGAACGCATTGTTGACGTACACGTTGACCTTGGCGTGCTCGGTCACCTGGTAGCCCACGTTGAAATTCCAGGTGATGAACGGCCCGACCCGGCCGAAGTAGCGCGCGGTCTGCTGGCCCGCGTTCGGGTTCGGATTGGGTGAGCCATCCGGACGCGTCGCCGGCTCCAGGCAGTTCAGCGACGGGCTGTCACTGGGCACATAGCCATCGGCGAACGGCAGGCAGCCACCGGGGTTGTCCAGGCGGTCGGTGCCCCAGTGGTAGCGCACGCCCGGCACCGAGCCCACGCGGTCGGCATAGACGTTGGCGTTCCAGTTGCCGCGCTGCCAGGCCAGGCTCGCGCGCAGCTTGCTGCGCAGGTCGCGGTCGCGGCGTTCCGGGTTCGGGTCGTTGGCGTAACGCTGTTCCTTGGTGGAGATCTGGTTGGTGTAGTTCACGCCCAGCTGGAAGCTGCCCCATTGCGCGGTGTCCAGGCGATAGCGCGCGGTCAGGTCGATGCCACGCACTTCACGGCTGGCCAGGTTGAACGGGCCGCGCTCGATCGACACCAGGCGCCCGTTGCTGTCGCGGTTCACACGGGCCAGGATGCCGGCGCAATACTCGCCACCGGCCGGATTGGCCCACGGCGTACCGTCCATGTTCTTGCCGGTCAGGCAGCCCGCTTCGCTGGCCAGCACCTCGTCGGCGCCGACGTCGACGATCATGTCTTCCAGCTTGATTGCCCAGTAGTCGGCACTGACCGACAGGTTCGGCATCACGTCCCAGACGAAGCCGACCGTCCACGAATCGCCGGTCTCCGAGCGCAGCAGCGGTGTGCCACGACGGTTCACGTCAAAGGCGTACCAGACATCGGTGTTGCCCACGCCGCAGTTGTTGACCAGGTAGGCACCGCTCTGGATGCAGCGCAGCCGATCGTAGGTCAGCACCTCCGAACTGCTCGGCTGGCCCAGCAGGTAGTGCATGTCCGGTGCGTGGAAGCTGGTGGCGTACGACCCCCGCACCAGCAGCGATTCGACCGGCCGCCATTCCAGGCCAACGTTCCAGGTGGTTTCCTTCTGGCTGCCGATGTTCAGCGCTTGGCTGCTGTCGTCGGCCTTGTAGTTGCCGTAGCGGTCATAGCGCGCGGCTGCGGTGGCGGTCACGCTGTCCAGCAGCGGAATCTTGAACTCGACGCCGGCCGAGTAGCGGGTGCGCTCGCCGCCACCGCGATCGACGTTCTGCAGATCGAAGTCGATGCCCGCGCGCGGGTCGGGGCTGAGGTGGTAGCCCTGCTGCGCGACTTCAGCCACCGCCGCGAACGAGATCGGGCCGGCCCAGCCCTGGAACAGCTCGCCGGTGATGTCCGCCGAGGCCTGGTTGACCCATGAGGCCGCGCGGTTCTTCGCCACCGTGCCCATCTGCCAGTACTGGTCCGGCGTGATCGGGTTCCACCAGCGCGATTCGTTCAACGCATAGATCGCCTCGCCATCGGCGGTGGTGCCCAGGCGCGGGCCAAGGAAGTAGTCATACGACTTCTGCTCGTCGACCACGTTCTGCCGCTCCTCCACCCGGTAGTACGAACGCCCCACCGTGGCGCTCCAGTCGAAGCGGTCGGCCAAGCGCCCGCGCAGGCCCGCGCTCCAGTCCCAGGACAGTTCGCGGTTGGTGTTGCGCAGGGTATCCAGGCCGCCGACCTCGTTCGGGGTGAACTGGCGCACGCCCAGGATCGGCCGGTTGCGGTTGGCATCCCAGTAATAGCCGTTGTCATCGTCGATCAGCGACACGCCGGGCGGATTGGTGCCCCAGATCGCTTCGGAGCGATACACCGCCAGGTTGGTCCAGGCCTGCAGGTCATTGCTGAAATCGAAGGTGGCGTACAGGTTTCCGGACACGTTCTCGGCGCCGCCGGTAAGCAGCCAGTTGGCGTAGTCGGCGCTCATGCCGCACAGGCGGCCGGTGTTGGTGATGCGGTTGGCGGCGTAGTTGTAGACCAATCGATCGGCGGTGTAATACTCGCCGTCGAATTTTTCGCAGGTGCCGGTGGGCGGCGCCAGGCGCTGGCCCGTGGTCGGATCGATCAGCGCCAGGCCGGCGGTGGGACGGAAGCCGACCTTGCGTTGTTCCATGTTCCAGGACGGGTACGGCGCATCGTCGGCATCGTCCATCTGCGGGCGATCACGCCCGAACAGCGGGTCGCGCTTGGTGTACTGCAGCGCGTAGGTCACGCTCCAGTTGTCGCCGGTCTTGCCACCGGCCCAGGACAGATCCCAGGTATCACGCCCGCCTTCGGTGGAGGTACCGCCACGCACGCGCACTTCGTCGCCGTCGTAATTGGTCTTGAGGATGACGTTGACCACGCCGGCGATCGCATCGGAGCCATAGATGGCCGAGGCACCGCCAGTCAGCACTTCGATGCGCTCGACCGCCGCGGCCGGAATGTTGCCGTAGTTGGAGAAGTTGGTTTCACCGCCATACGGCAGCGGGTAGTCGGCCACACGGCGGCCGTTGACCAGCAGCAGCGAACGGTTCGGACCCATGCCGCGCAGGTTCAGGCCGCTGGCGTTGGGCGTGTGCGAGCCCCACTGCGAGGCGGCTTCGACCGTGCCGGTCGCTTCGGTGAGCGTCTTCAACGCGTCATACACGCTGACGAAGCCCTCTTTCTGGATCTGCTGGGCGGTGATCACGTTGACCGGCGTCGGACCCTCGACGCTGGCGCGCTTGATGCGCGAGCCGGTGACGGTGACTGCGTCGAGATCCTTGGTAGACGAGCTTGAGGCTTGCTGCGCATTGGCAGCCAGGGGAAGCAGGGCCAGGACCAGGGCCTGGGACAGCAGGTGACGACGCTTGCGGACGATCTGAGCCATGGGTGGTTGCTCTTCGAAGATGTGGACGCACGGACGGGTGGTGGCGCGGCACTACGGCTGATCCGGGCGCCTGGATCGGTTCAAGACCGTCGCGGCGCCCCCCTGTGGATCGATCCAAACTAAAGCACAGCTGAACCACGCCGGGCATGCGGCGACGCAGCAACACCCGGCGGGAAGGCGTTGACGGTTTCCGGTATGCAGCACAATCAAAGGGTTGCGAAACATCGCTGAGAGAGCGGCGCACGAAGTAGTGACACGATCGCGACAATCGCGCGCGGAACGTTTTTGTCCGCCCTCAGCGATTCCCCTCACCCGATCGAGTCGGGACGAAGTGGCCATTTCGGAGGGCGTAGCGGCTCGACGCATCGCCTCCGGGTCCGATACCCCACCATTCGATGGTGAACCCGTCGCCCTGCCAGATGACCGAGGAAAAGTCGGATTCACTGTGGGGTCGCCGTGAGTTCTGGCTCGCCAGAGACAGGGTCTAAAGGCAGCTGCTGATCAATACCCTGCCGCGCTCAATGGGCTTCGGCAGGGTCAATTCGTAGACGAACAGATGGATCTCGCGCCCCGCGCCACAGCGCCCCATCGGGTTGGAAGCGTTTGAATCGAACACCTGATAGAGCGCGCGAAAGCGCTTCTCCCCGATCCGATGTACCCGTGTGTCGACGAACACGCCTGTAGCAGCGGGTGCCAGCGTCACGCCGCCCAGCACAGCGTCGATGCCGCCGCCCTCGGGTCCGGCCGCCTTCCAGAAGAGCGTCGGGGGCTGTCCCTCCTCTGCAGCTATTGCGGCGGTGGGCAGCAAACAGAGAAGTAGCAGGAGCAATCGAGGCATGCGGAAGGAGGATCATTGCCACGGGGAGTTGGACCCCACTGTCAATAATCCTGGCATGATCGTCTACCCGGAAACACGGAGGCCCCTACGTTCCGCTGTTTGGCAGACTGACTGGCGATCCACGCGCGTCAGAAGCGTCATTTTTCGGCAACGCGTGAGCATCCGGTTGGGGTCAGATCCCTTCTGCGAAGGGATCTGACCCCGGGCAGCTCTCAGCCGTCCAACGCCTGCCGCAGGGCGGCCACGGTGGCGCTGGCGGTCTGGCTCCAGTCCGGGTCCAGGCCGCGCAGGGCCGGGTTCTGGAACTGCATGGCCGAGCGGCGCAGGCCTTTTGCGGACGCGTGCAGTTCGGTACAGCCCGTCTGACGCGCGACGGCGGCGATATTGGCCGGGCCCAGCCCGGCGCCGGCCATCACACTGATGCGCCCCGCCGCCTGCGTGACCAGACCCGCCAGCACATCCGCGCCCGCTTCGGCACTGACCTGGCCGCCCGAGGTCAGCACGCGCTCGCAACCCAGTTCGATCACCTGCTCCAGTGCCGCCGGCAGATCGCGGGCGGCGTCGAAGGCGCGATGGAAGGTCACCTGCAACGGCCCGGCGGCCTGCACCAGTTCGCGGCACAGCGCCACGTCGATGCCGCCCTGCACATCCAGCGCACCGATCACCACGCCATCGCAGCCGAGCGCGCGGCACTGCGCGATGTCACGCAGCATCAGTTCGGTTTCCAGCGCGTCGTAGTGGAAGTCGCCCGGGCGTGGCCGCACCAGCACGAACAGCGGAATCGACAGGCGCTCGCGGGCCATCGCGACGCTGGCGAACGACGGCGTGGTGCCGCCCTCGGCCAGGTTGCCGAACAGCTCGATGCGGTCGGCGCCACCGGCCTGAGCGGCCAGCGCCGAGGCCAGCGAGTTGCTGGCGATTTCCAGAGTGAGCCGCGTGCTCACGCCTGGGTGCTCGTGTAGATCGACGGCGAGTCGCGCAGGTCGTCCTGGCGCTGGTCATCGCACACCGCATAGACGAAGCCGCGGTGCAGCGCATAGGCGCCGACCTCGCCCCGCTTGTTCATGGCCAGGAAACACACCTGCAGCGTTCTGCTCGCTTCCGGGCGCTTGCGCACCACGCGGTCGATCGCCTCGCGGCAGGCCTGCGCCGGCGAGCGCCCCTGGCGCATCAGCTCGACCACCAGGAACGAGGCGGCGTTGCGGATCATCTCCTCGCCCACGCCCGAGGCCGTAGCCGCGCCGACCTCGTTGTCGACATACAGGCCGGCACCGATGATCGGGCTGTCGCCCACGCGTCCGTGCAGTTTCCAGGCCATGCCGCTGGTGGTGCAGGCACCGGCAAGGTTGCCGCGGGCATCCAGCGCGAGCATGCCGATGGTGTCGTGGTTGTCGCTGTTACCGGGCATGCCCCGGCGCTCGGCGTTGATCTGTGGCTGGTACTTCTCGGTCTTCAGCCATTCGCGCCAGGCGGCTTCGGCCTGCGGCGTCAGCAGATGCTGGCGCTCGAAGCCCTGCTGCATGGCGAACTGCTGCGCACCCTCGCCCACCAGCAGCACATGCGGGCTGTTCTCCATCACTTTGCGCGCCACCGACACCGGATGCAGGATGTCGACCAGCGCGGCCACCGCACCACAGCGGCCATCGCCGTCCATGATGCTGGCGTCCAGGCTCAGCACGCCGTCGCGATCGGGGTTGCCGCAATGGCCGACGGTGGGATTGCACAGTTCGCTCTCGGCCCAGCGTGCGCCGGCTTCGACCGCATCCAGCGCGCTGCCGCCGCCGGCCAGCACCTTCCATGCGGCCTGGTTGGCCGGCACGCCGAAATCCCAGGTTGAAACGACCTTCGCCCTGCCTTGGCTGCGCGCCTGCACGCCCGGTAATGCTGCGATGCCTGCGGCCAGTGCGCCGGCCTGAAGGAACTGCCTGCGATCCACCATTTTCCCCTCCCAGTCTGCAATGCGCGGCCGGCCCGATGCCGGTCGCAGCGATCAGTCGTGCGCGGGCTGCCGCGCGGCATGCCAGACCGCCGCGCCGAGCACGCCCAGCTGGCCATGCTCTACACGCCACACCGGCACCTGGCGCAGCACCTCGGTCAGCACGCCCTTGTTGAGGAAGCGCTCGCGGAATCGACCATCGGCCAGGAAATCCTGCACGTGCGCGGAAATGCCCCCGGCCAGGTACACCGAGCGCGCGCCGACGGCGATTGCCGCGTCGCCGGCCAGGCTGCCCAGCCACGCACAGAAGACCTGCAACGTTTCCACCGCCAGTGCATCCTCACCGCCACGCGCGGCGCCGATCAGCGCCTCCGTACTGGTCCACACCGGGGTGACGCCGCGCAGTTCGCACAGGCACGGATACAGGTTCATCAGGCCGCTGCCGGACAGCACGCGTTCGTTGTCCACGTGCGGCCAACGCTGCAGCAGACGGCCCAGCACCTGCAGTTCCAGCGTATTGCCGGCGCCAAGCGCGGCATGGCCGATCTCGCTGGCCAGCACCGGGCGCTCGCCGTCGGCAAAGCGCAGCGCGGCGCCCAGGCCGGTGCCGGCGCCCAGCACCAGCGCCGGGAACGCCTGCGCCGGGTCGGCATCGCCATTGAGCGGCACCAGCGTGTCCGGCTGCAGGTAAGGGATGGCCAGCGCCACCGCCTCGAAATCGTTGATCAGCTGCAGCTCGTGCAGCCCGGACTGCGCACGGGTGGCCGACAGCGAGACCGTCCACGGCAGGTTGGAATTGATCAGCACGTCGCCATCGAGCAGCCCAGCGATGGCGACCACTGCGGTCTGCACCGGCTGGCCGAGGCCTGCGGTGAAGTCGGCCAGGATCGCGGCCAGGCTGGGATGGTCGGCGCAGCCGTAGGTGCGATGACTGCCCAGCAGCGGCGCCTGACCGGGTTGGGTTTCAGCCAGCGCGAGGCGGGCAAAGGTGCCGCCGACATCGGCGACCACCAGACGGCGCGGAGGACCGCCGCGGGCGGAGTCGGAAGAAACCGGAGACGCTGCTGCGATGGTCACGCTGGCCTGCTTGGATCGATTGAATCGCCCCGATTCTCAGGCATCGGGGCGGCTTTGCCTAGCGCGCCGGTGGTTCAGGTGGGCCTACATGCCTTCCTGTTCGGCCACCTGTACGCCGTCCACCAGCACGCGCAGGCGCTGCGGACGGAAGCCGGCGAACAGCAGCGGCCGGGTGCGCTCGACCAGCACTTCGTGGCCGGCGATGTGGCGCAGCCACGACTGTACCAGCGAGAACGAGAAATGCGTGCCAGGGTGCCAGGGATGCTGCACCCAGACCTTCTCGGTGGCGCTCTGCAGCAGCATCGCGCCGGTGAACCAGTGGCGGCTGAGAGTGACCGGCGTGGTGCCGGCCATGAAACGGATATCCATGCTGCGTCCTTTCGTGATGGGAATCGTGGATCTGAAGCGTCGGGCTCAGGGCTGGGCCGTCTGCAGGCTGTAGCTGGTGGTGGCCGTGAACACCGCCCCATCGGGCTGGGTCGAGCGGACCTCGACCTTGTGGCTACCCACGGCCAGATCGGTCGGCAGCGCACCACGCCACAGGTGCGGCGATGCGGTGGCCTCCGGCGAGCGGTCATAGCCGCGCAACGTGCCGGCCAGATCATCGGCCACGTTCTCCACCATCAGGCGCGGATCGGGCTGGCTGACCTGCTTCATCGGCTGCCAGGCGCCGCCATCGACGCGGTACTCGACCACACTCCGATCCTCGCCCATGTAGACGTTGGCGTAGACACCCCACGCCGGATAGGCCCCCTGGCGCAGCACCTTCGGCGCGTGCAGGCCGATCTGCTCGCTGGCCGGCCTGCCGGCCACGCGGTACTGCAGGCGATAGCTGCCGTTGCCGGCCACGTCGAGCAATGCATAGCCCTTCGGCGTGCCGTCGCTCATGGTGCTGTCCGGCACGCCAGCGGCATTCTTCACGCCCGACCAGAACGCACCGCAGTTGGCACCCACGTTGTACTCGTGCAGCGGCTTGTCGCCGTTCCAGCCATCGGCCTTGCCGTGGTAGACGTGCTGCTGGGTGTGGCTGTGGCCGCTGAGCACCAGCACGTTGCGGAAGTCCTTGAGCAGATCGAACAGGCGCTGGCGGTCGGCATGACGGAAGGTCTCGCGCCCCGGTGCCGCGTCGAACAGCGGGATGTGCATGCCCAGCACCAGCAGGCGGTCCTTGTGCAGGCCCTTCAGGTAGCCGGCAAGGAACGCGAACTGGTCTTCGCGCAGGCCACCGACGTATTTCGGCCTGGCCTTCGGGTCATACACCACGTCATCGAGGAACACGAAGCTGGCACCGCCCTCTTCCACCGCGTAGGTGTCCGGGCCATAGATGTTGCGCCAGCTGTCCAGCGAATGCGCGTCGCTGGCCGCATCGAAATCGAGGTCGTGGTTGCCCGGCACATGGAACCAGGGCACGCCAAGCGTCGTGGTGACCTTGTTGATCGCCGGATAGAGCGTCAGGTCGTCGTTGACGATGTCACCCAGGGTGGTACCCATGCGCGCCTTGGTCTGCCCGACCAGCGGCGCCACGATCGACTGCTGGTAGTAGCCGATGTCCTTCAGGCTGGCGGTCTGCGAATCGGTGAATACCAGCATCTGGAAACCAAGGCGGCTGTCATGGCGATCCGACTGCAGGGCGAAATCCCAGTTGCGGGTGACATCGCCGGTGGCGGCGATGCCACCGTACTTCAGCGCCGGCGAGCCGTTCGGGCGGTAGTGGCGCCAGAACGAGGGCAGGCCATCGGCCGCTTTCGGGAAGGAATACGCATCGGGCTTGATCACGAACACGGTCTGTCCGTCGCGAACCGGCAAGCTGTAGCTGCCATCGGCGGCGGTCTTGACGATGGCCTCGCCGTTGGACACCTGTACCCCGGCCAGGCCCGGATCGGTCGCGCCGCGCCCCGGCCGGCCATCGCGCTCCAGATAGACCTTGCCGGTGACCACGGTGTCCGCGGCCCAGGCCGGCGAGGTCAGCAACAGGCAGCACAACCAGGCGGCAGGCAGTTTCATGGGAGACATCCGGCAAAAAGAGACGCGGTATTGTAGTGCCGAGCCATGCTCGGCTGCATTTCCGGCAGGTAGTGCCCGCCGCTGGCCGGGATTACCGCACCTCAACGATGGCGTTTCTCCAGCACCGCCCGCGCATCCTCCAGCGACAGCCCTCGCGCGCGCAGCAGCACCAGCAGGTGGTACAGCAGGTCCGAGGCCTCGCCGAGCAGCGCCTCGTCATCCTGCGCCACCGCCGCCAGCGCGGTCTCCACGCCCTCCTCGCCCACCTTCTGCGCGATGCGGCGGATCCCGCCTTCGAACAACGAGGTGGTGTAGCTGCCGGGTGGGCGCTGTGCCTCGCGCATCGCCACCAGCTGGTTCAACCCACCGAGGAAATCCTTCGGTGCGCCATCGAAACAGCTCTCGGCGCCAGTGTGGCAGGTTGGCCCGGCCGGGCGTGCCATCACCAGCAACGTGTCGGCGTCGCAGTCGACACTGATCGACTGCACCGCCAGTACGTTGCCGGACTGCTCGCCCTTGGTCCACAGCCGTTGCTTGCTGCGGCTGAAGAAGGTCATGTGGCCGATCGCCAGGGTGGCCGCCAGCGACTCGGTGCTGACATAGCCCAGCATCAGCACCTGCAGCGTATCGGCATCCTGCACCACCGCCGGCAGCAGGCCGTCGCCCTTGCCCCAGTCGAGCGCCTGAAGCGCATCCCATGACGGCCTGATTTCAATAGACATCCCGCACCTCGATCTGCTGTACGCGCAGGTAGCGCTTCAATTCCGGAATGGCGATGGCGCCGCTGTGGAACACGCTGGCCGCCAGCGCGCCGTCGACGTCAGCCTGGTCGAAGGCGTCGGCGAAGTGCTCCATCGCACCGGCACCGCCGGAGGCGATCAGCGGTACCTGGCACAGCGCCCGCGCCTGTTGCAGCTGCACGACATCGTAGCCACGGCGCACGCCATCGCTGTCCATGCAGTTCAGCACGATCTCACCGGCGCCACGCCGTTGTGCCTCGACGATCCAGTCCAGGGTGCGCAGCGGCACCGCCTGGGTCTTGTCCGGATCGCCGCTGAAACGGCGCACCCGCCATTGCCCATCGGCCTCGCGTACCGAATCGACGCCGACCACCACGCACTGCACGCCGAACTCATCGGCCAGTTCGGTGATCAGCTCCGGCCGGCCCAGCGCCGGCGAATTGATCGACACCTTGTCGGCACCGGCAAACAGCACGCGGCGCGCGGTTTCCACGCTGCCGATGCCGCCGGCCACGCAGAACGGGATGTCGATCAGGCGCGCGATGCGCTCGATCCAGGCAACGTCCACCGAACGCGCCTCCGGGCTGGCGCCGATGTCATAGAACACCAGCTCGTCCGCGCCCTGGTCGCGATAGCGCTGCGCCAACTCGGCGATGTCACCCATGTCGACGTGGTCGCGGAAGCGCACGCCCTTGACCACGCGGCCGTCGCGCACGTCCAGGCAGGGAATGATGCGGCGGCTCAACATGCCAGCGCCTCGCCCAGGTCCATGCGCTGCTCAAGCAGCGCCTTGCCGAGAATCGCACCGCCGCAGCCGGCAGCACGCGCCTCGGCCACATCGGCCACGTCACGGATGCCACCGGAGGCCTGCACCGCCACGCCTGGCAACAACGCGGACAGATGACGATAGAGGCCGATGTTGGGCCCGGCCAGCATGCCGTCGCGGGCGATGTCAGTGCACAGCAGATGACGCATGCCGGCACGCGCATAACGCTGGGCCAGGTCATCCAGGGTCACCCCGGCGTTCTCGGTCCAGCCGTGCACCGGCAGCTGCCATTGCCCCTGCGCATCCTGGCGGGCGTCCAGTGCGATGGTGATGCGCTCGGCGCCGAACTCCTGCAGCCAGCCGACCACCTCGTCGGGGCGGCGCACCGCCAGCGAGCCGACCACCACGCGGTGGGCGCCGGCATCGAGGATGCGCGCCACATCATCGCGGCCGCGCACGCCACCGCCGGTCTGCACCTGCAGCGGCGTGTGCGCGCGGATCGCCGCCAGCAGCGGCGCCAATGTGTAGCCACCGGCGCGGGCGGCATCCAGGTCGACCAGGTGCATCCACTGCGCGCCCCGTGCGGCGAACGCCTGCGCGCGCGGCAACGGATCGTCGCCATAGGTGGTTTCCTGTGCGTAGTCGCCCTGCCGCAGCCGCACCACACGGCCATCGCGGATATCCAGCGCGGGGTAGACGATGAAACTCATGCAGCAGTGCCCTCGAGGAAATTGCGCAGCATCAGCGAGCCGGTCTCGCCGGAGCGCTCGGGATGGAACTGTGCGCCGTAATAGCGACCCTGCTCCACCACGGCAGTGAACAGGCCGCCGTGATCGCAGGCGGCAACGGTGTGGCTGTTAAGGGGGGCCGCATAGCTGTGCACGAAGTAGGCGCTGGCCCGGTCCGGCACGCCGCGCAGCAGCAGTGACTCGCGCAGCGGCAGCAGGCGGTTCCAGCCCATGTGCGGCACGCGGATACCGCAGGCCGGCACCAGCTTGCGCACCACGCCGGGAATCAGGCCCAGTGTCTCCACACCCGCTTCCTCGGAGCGTTCGAACAGCAGCTGCATGCCGAGGCAGATGCCCATCAGCGGCACCTCCAGTCGCTGCAGCGGTTCCACCAGGCCTTGCGCATGCAGGCGCTGCATGCCGGGACCGGCGGCGCCGACGCCGGGCAGGATCACCCGCTGCGCACCGATCAGACCATCCGCATCGCGCACCAGCCGCACCGTCGCGCCCAGGCGCTCCAATGCGTAGCGCACTGAGCCCAGGTTGGCACCGCCGGCATCAATCAGCGCGACGTCGCTCATAGCGCGCCCTTGGTGCTCGGCAGTGCCGTACCCTGCCGGGCCAGCGCCGGACGCAGTGCGCGCGCCAACGCCTTGAAGCAGGCCTCCACCTTGTGGTGGTCATTGTCGCCGCGCACCTGCAGATTGAGGTTCAGGCCGCTGGCATCGCACAGCGAACGGAAGAAGTGCGGCACCAGCTCGGTCGGCATATCGCCCACACGCTCGCGCTTGAACTCGCCCTCGAACACGAAGTACGGGCGACCGCTGAAGTCCAGCGCGGCGCTGGCCAGCGTCTCGTCCATCGGCAGGGTGAAGCCGTAGCGGCCAATCCCGCGCTTGTCGCCCAGCGCCTCGCGCAGCGCTTGGCCCAGCGCCAGCCCGGTGTCTTCAATGGTGTGGTGCTCGTCGATGTGCAGGTCGCCCTCGGCCTGGATGTCCAGCGCGAAACCACCGTGCTTGCCGATCTGTTCCAGCATGTGGTCGAAGAACGGCAGGCCGGTGGAGATGCGTGCATCGCCGGCGCGATCCAGATCCAGCTCAACGCGGATCTTCGTTTCTTTCGTGTTGCGCTGGACCACGGCGGTACGCGGCGCGTCGGCCAGCGCGTGGGCGATGCCCGGCCAGTCCCACTCGCCACCGAACTGCTCGGTGCGCAACTGGAAGCCCCGGATGTTGAGGTTGTCGGCGAACTGCAGGTCGGTGATGCGGTCGCCGACCATGCCCGAGCGCGCCCAGTCGATGCTGCGATCCTGCAGATAGGCCGTCATCAGGCCGATGCCCGGCTTGCGGGTGGGCGCGTTGTCCTGTGGCCAGCTGCAGTCGATCAGCACGTCACGGAAGGTGATGCCCTGGCTCTCGAAGATCTGCAGCATCAGGTCGTTGGGGCCGTCGAAGCTGGCGCGCGGGTAGCTGTCGCTGCCGAGGCCGTCCTGGTTGGTGACGATCACGAACTGGTAGCCAGCGTCGCGCAGTTTCAGCAACGCCGGGATCACCTGCGGCACGAAGCGCAGCTTCTCATAGGCGTCGATCTGGAAATCGGACGGCTCTTCGATGAGGGTGCCGTCGCGGTCGATGAACAGGATCGGGGTCATGCTGCGGCCCTCCGCGCCGACAGGGCCGCAAGCACGCGGTCATTCTCTTCGGGGCTGCCGATGCTGATGCGCAGCGCATCCCCCAGTTGTGGCGCCGCACGCTGGTCGCGCACCACCACGCCCGCCGCCAGCAGCGTATCGAATGCGGCCTGGGCGTCGGCGAAGCGGACCAGCAGGTAATTGCCGGCCGAGGCGTACACCCGGCGCACGCCGGGCAGGCCGGCCAGCGCAGCACGCAGGCGCTCGCGCTCGGCGATCACCGTGGCCACGCGTTCGGCGGTGCGCGCCAGCGCGTCGGGTTGCAGTGCCTGCACGGCCAGTTCGGCGCACGGGGTCGGCACCGGGTACGGCGCCTGGCAGCGGCGCAGCACGGCAATCAGCTCGGGGGTGGCGATCAGGCTGCCAATGCGTGCGGCGGCGAGTGCATGGGCCTTCGACAGCGTGCGCAGCACCGCCACGTTGGCGTGCGCGGCCAGCAACGTGGTCGCCGACGGGCGCTGCGCGTATTCCACATACGCCTCGTCCACCACGACCAATGCCTGTCCGCGCAACGCAACTGCGACACGTTCGATCTCGTCCAGGCCGATGTCACTGCCGGCCGGGTTCGACGGAGCGCACAGGAACACCAGCGTGGCGTTGCGTGTCCTGGCCGTGTCGATCACTGCATCCAGATCGGTGCGCAGGCCATCCCCGCTGTCCACGAGAGGCACTTCAATCAGTGCGGCGCCTTGCAGACGCGCGCAGACCGCGTACATGCCGAACACCGGCGGCGTGACCAGCACGCCATCGCGGCCCGGAACGCACAGCGCGCGCACCAGCAGGTCGATCGCCTCATCGCTGCCACGACCGACCAGCAGCTGCTGCGGCGTCACCCCATACAGCGCTGCCAGGCCCTCGCGCAATGCCAACGGCTGCGGTTCGGGGTAGCGCCGACTGCTGCCTGCGGCATCAGCGGGATTGGCCCAGGCCGACTCATTGGCGTTCAACCAGACCTCGCCCTGCACCGCCGCACTGCGCGCCGAGCTGTAGCCGGCGAACGCCTGCAGATCCGGACGCACCAGTGCCAGCACATCATCGACAGCCGCGCTCATGCTGCGACCTCCATGCGCACTGCGACCGCACGTTCATGGGCATCCAGGCCTTCGGCGCTGGCAATGACGCGCGCGCAGCCGCCAATCGCTGCCAGGCCGGCGGCGCTGGCGCTCTGCACGCTGATCAGGTTCTGGAAACTGGCCACGCTGACACCGCTGTAGGCACGCGCGGCACCGGCGGTCGGCAGCACGTGGTTGGTGCCGCTGCAATAGTCGCCCAGCGCTTCTGGCGTGTAATCGCCAAGGAACACCGAGCCGGCCGCCTGCACCTTGTCCAGCCACACGCGCGGATCACGCAGGGCCAGGATCAGGTGCTCGGGCGCATAGCGGTTGCTGATCGCGAACGCCTCGGCCAGCGAATCGACCTGGATCAGGCGCGAGGCCGACAATGCCTGGCGTGCGATCTGCTGCCGCGGCAGCAGGGCAACCTGGCGCTCGACTTCGGCCTCGACCGCCGCCACCATCGCGGCATCGTCGGTCAGCAGCAGCACCTGCGAATCCGGGCCGTGCTCGGCCTGCGACAGCAGGTCGGCCGCGACGAACGCCGGATTGGCGCCCGCATCGGCAATCACCAGCACTTCCGAAGGACCGGCCGGCATGTCGATGGCGGCCGCGCCATCCTGTGCCACCTGCTGCTTGGCTTCGGTCACGAAGCTGTTGCCCGGCCCGAACAGCTTGTCACAGGCAGGAATGCTGGCCGTGCCGTAAGCCATCGCGGCAATGGCCTGCGCGCCACCCAGCTTGAACACGCGTTGCACGCCGGTCAGCCGCGCGGCCACCAGCACCGCCGGATCGGCGCTGCCATCGGCGCGCGGTGGCGTGCACAGCACCACCTGCGGGCAACCGGCCAACTGTGCCGGCACGCCCAGCATCAGCGCAGTGGACGGCAGCGGCGCACTGCCCGCCGGCACGTACAGACCGACCCGGCCGATCGGCCGCAGCATGCGTTCGCAGACCACGCCCGGCGCGGTTTCCACTGCGTAGCCCTGGCCCATGCCAGCCTGGTGGAAGCGTGTGATGCGATCGGCGGCTTCCACCATCGCCTGGCGCAGCTCGGCCGGCACCGCCGCTTCGGCCGCAGCGAACTCGGCCTCGGGCACCTCAAAGGACGACAGCTCGACACCGTCGAAACGCGCGGTGATCGCACGCAGTGCGTCGTCGCCCTGCGCGCGCACCTGCGCGATCAGCGCGGCCACCGCGTCGCGGGTCTGCTGCGCCACGGTCTGCACCGGGCGGGTCAGTGCCGCGCTGCGCGCGGCCTCATCAAGTCGGGACCAGATCAGACGGTTCATGCCAGCGACCGCTCCACGCTCAACACCATCAGGCCCTGCGCACCAGCGCGCTCGAGTTCTTCCATGCGCTGCCAGCTCAGCGGCCCGGGGCACATGGTCTGCAGGCGCAGCGCGCCGCCATCGGCCGGCAGCCGCACCAGCGGCTCGGCATCGGCCAGCAACTGCGACAGCGCGTCGACGCGATCCTCGCTGGCGCGGAACATCAGCAGCTTGCGGTCCTGGCGCTGCACCACGCCATCGAGGCGGCGCAGCAGCATCGCGCGCAGCGAGGCACGCGCATCGTCCGGCACGCGTACCGCGCCGGCCAGCACCGCCTCGCTGTCGAGCAGGTTGTGCACCGGGGTCAACTGGTTGGCGCGCAGCGTGGCGCCGCTGGAGACCAGATCGCAGATCAGGTCGGCGGTGCCCAGGCGCGGGGCGATTTCCACCGACCCGGACAGCTCGACCACCTGTGCGTCCACGCCCTGCTCGGCCAGCCATTGCTTGAGGATGGCCGGGTAGCTTGTGGCAATGCGGGTACCGGCCAGCTGCGCCGGTCCCTGCCACTGCCATTCCTCGGGCACCGCCAGCATCAGCCGGCACTGGCCGAAGCCCAGCCCACGCAGTGCCTGGTAGGCATCGGGCAGGCCGATCTGGCGGCGTGCTGCGGCCTGCTCGTCCAGCTCATTGCGGCCCACGATACCGAGGTCGCACACGCCGTCGGCGATCAGGCCGGGGATGTCGTCGTCGCGCACCAGCAACAGGTCCACCGGCAGCGACTCGCCGTAGCAGAACAGCTTGTCGCGGCTCTCACGCCAGCTCAGGCCACAGGCGCTGAGCAGGTTGCGGGCGGGCTCGGCCAGACGGCCACTCTTCTGGATGGCGATGCGCAGCCGGTCTCGTGCCGGCGCTGCCTGGGTTGCACTCATGGGGGAGGTCTCGAAGTTCGGAACGGGGCGCGGATCAGCGCGAAGCAAGGCGGTCGATGGCAGCGGCATAGCCTCGATGGCCATGCTCGAGCGTGCGTGCCACCCGTCCGGTGGTGGTCACGCTGACCCCCGTGCGCTCGTGGATTTCGCGGTACGGCACACCCTGCTGCAGCAGCGGCACCACCTTCCAGCGGTCGGCCATGGCTTCCAGCTCGGCCGGGGTGCACAGGTCGCGAAGGAAGGCCTCCACCTGCTCAGGCTCGCGCAGGGCGGCAAAGGCCCGGGCCAGGGCTTCCAGGTCGGCCTTCGGGTCTTTGGCGGCAATGTCGGGACGGGCTTTCACGGGGCGGTCTTCATGCATCAATGTAATAGCGCGTTAGTACGTTAGCGCATTCTTGCGCAGTGCGTCAAATCGGAGCCTCATGGGGGTCAGATCCTTTTTCCAAAGGAAAACGGATCTGACCCCTGGACCGGATTCCAGAAACGCAGAACGCCCACCGAAGGGCGGGCGTTCTGCTTTCAAATCAACAACCTGGCCGACTCAAGGCCTACAGCGCACCTCGGCCTGCAGCGCCCCTCGGCGCAGGCATTCACCGAACACGCTGCCCTGCCGGCTCGGCAGGGACTGGATGTTCTCCAGCGCGCCTGCGCCCGCCGCGCACGTGCGCAAGGCCAGGGCCCGCAGGTCACCCTCCAGCTGCGCGCGGTCGATCACGTGGCAGCGGTCAACCTGCAGCCGGTACTGTGCCGGGCCGATCCGTGCACTGTGCAGCGCCGGGTCGCTCTGGCAGCCCGCCAGCAGGAGCACGCTCAGCGCCCCTGCGGCGGCCCGTGTCACGCCATCGCCCTGGACTGTTCCAGCTCCACCTGCAGGGTACTGGCCAGTTCGTCGCGGGAGACTTCGAACTGCTGCTCGCGCACCAGATCCTTCACCGCCACCACGCCACGCGCCAGCTCGTCTTCACCGGCCAGCACCACGAAGCGGATGCCGGCCTTGGCCGCGTACTGGAACTGCTTGCCGATCTTCTTCGGCTCCATCTGCACTTCGGTGTTGATCCCACCGGCGCGCAGGCGGCGCGCGATGTCCAGCGACTGCGGCATGCCCTGCTCGTCCATCAGCGCCACCAGTGCCTGCACGCTGCTGGCCTCGATGCCGTCGATCAGGCCGGCTTCGCGCAGCTGCCAGAACAGGCGCGACAGACCGATGGAGATGCCCACGCCCGGCAGTCTGGACTTGCTGTAGTGGCTGGCCAGGTCCTCGTAGCGGCCGCCCGAGCAGATCGAGCCGATCTGCGGATGGTCGGTAAGCGTGGTCTCGTACACGGTGCCGGTGTAGTAGTCCAGGCCGCGCGCAATGGAGAAGTTCAGGCAGTACGCGGTTTCCGGCACGCCCAGCGCCTGCACCAGCTGCAGCACTTCGCGCAGTTCGGCCACGCCGGTACGCAGGATCTCCGAAGAACCGGCGTCGGCTTCCAGCGTGGCCAGCTGCGCCAGCGCATCGGCATGGCCCTGCGAACGCACGGCGACGAAGGCCAGGATCTTCTCGACCTGTTCGGCCGGGATGTTGAACCCCTCGCCCACCAGCGTCTCGCGCACGTAATCGGCGCCACGCTTGTCCAGCTTGTCCACTTCACGCAGCACCGCGAGCTGGCGCTCGCCTTCGGCCACGCCCAGGCTCTCGAAGAAGCCGCGCATCAGCTTGCGGTTGTTCAACTGGATGCTGAAGTCACCGATGCGCAGTTCCGAGAACACCGCGTGGATGACCGCCAGCACTTCGGCGTCGTAACGCACGCTCAGGCTGTCCTTGCCGATCACGTCGATGTCGCACTGGTAGAACTCGCGGAAACGGCCGCGCTGGGCACGCTCGCCACGGTACACGCGCTGCATCTGGTAACGGCGGAACGGGAAGGTAAGTTCGTGCTCGTGCTCGGCCACGTAGCGTGCCAGCGGCACAGTCAGGTCGAAGCGCAGCGCCATTTCCGGCAGCGAACGATCTCCGGATTCGGCGGCATTGGCCAGCGCGCCGGTGGACTGCACGAAATACACCTGGCGTTCGGTTTCACCGCCGGACTTGGTCAGCAGCACGTCGGACAGCTCGAACACCGGCGTCTCCACCGGCAGGAACCCGAAGCGCTCGTAGTTGCGGCGGATGACGTCCAGCATTCGCTGGAACGCAATCTGCTCGCGCGGCAGCAGTTCAAGGGTGCCGGGCGGGGTACGGGGCTTGATCACGGGGGAACTCCTGCTGGAACGGGACGTGGGAGGGGGCGACATTCTAGCGCCCCGCAGCGCTCAGCCGCCGATAGGGGGCCGCAAGGCCGCATGAAGTATCATAAAGGCCTCCCCGCCCGCGATACGCCCCCGCAACATGTCCCGGCCTTCCGGCGCTCCGCCCGCCACCCCCGATCCCGCCTCGGCGTCCTGCACCGCGCTGGACTGCCTGCATTGCTCGGTCCGCCACCTTGCGGTGTGCTCGGCGCTGTCGCCTGACGAAGTGCAGGCGCTGGAACAGGTTACCCATTCGCAGCAGGTCACCCTGGGCAGCACGCTGGCCCGCGCCGGCGAAGAGCGCCAGCATGTCTATACATTGACCGCCGGTGCGCTGCGCCTGGTGCGCACCCTGGCCGATGGCCGCCGCCAGATCAGTGGATTCGTGTTGCCAGGCGATTATCTTGGCCTGAGCGGCAGCGACCACCATCGCTACGATATCGAAGCCATCGCCGACAGCCGCGTGTGCCGCGTCGCGCTGCCGCAGATGAAAGTGTTGCGCAGCCGTTTCCCGCACCTGGAACGCAAGCTGCTGCAACGCGCCTGCCAGGAACTGGATGCAGCGCAGGACGCCGCCCTGGCGCTGGCCCGCCTGCAGCCGGCGGAAAAGGTGGCCGACTTCCTGCTGCGCCTGGCCGCTCGCGAAGCCCGGCTTGGCGGCAACGGACTGCGCGTGTCGCTGCCGATGGGGCGTGGTGACATCGCCGACCACCTGGGCCTGACCATGGAAACGGTCAGCCGCACCTTCACCAAGCTGCGCCAGCAGGGGCTGATCGCCCTGCCCCACCTGAACGTGGTGGAGATCCTTGACGAGGATGGGCTGCGCACACTGGCCGGCAACCGCATCCATCTCCGATCAACGCAGCAACACCTCACGCAGCGCCGCGTAATCGGCGGCCAGCGGTTCGGCGTGTGCCGGCCGCTGCAACAGCATCTCCAGTGCCGGCGGTACCGCCACCGCTTCGCCGATCAACGGCTCTACCACCGCCTCGAACTTGGCCGGATGCGCGGTGGGCGA
>NZ_LLXV01000039.1 GCF_001431665.1 Stenotrophomonas beteli
ATGGATGCGGCGACCGAGCCTCCATGGATGGATTCACGGCGTCCCCCAGCCAACCCACCCTCCCGGCCAGCTCCTGTATCCGGCAACACCACCACCACGGAGGGGCCTCGCCGTTGGCCGGCCCGGCCGGAGGCCCGCCCTCCGCGCGATACAATGGCGCCCATGAACACCCCCCAGGACTCCAGCCTCGGTCGCGAGGTCAGTTACCCGTCGCAGTACGATCCCGGCCTGCTGTTTCCCATCCCCCGCAGCGGCGCCCGCGCCGAGATCGGCCTCGATGACGCCGCGCTGCCGTTCGTGGGCCACGACCGCTGGCACGCCTTCGAGCTGAGCTGGCTCGACCCGCGCGGCAAGCCGCAGGTGGCCGTGGCCACCGTGCAGGTGCCATGCACCTCGCCCCGGCTGATCGAATCGAAGTCGTTCAAGCTGTACCTCAACTCCCTCAACAGCACCCGCATCGACAGCGCCGAAGCACTGCGCGCGCGCGTCGCCGCCGATCTGTCGGCCTGTGCCGGTGCGCCGGTGCAGGTGGAATTCGGCCTGCCGGAACTGCGCGAGGCGCCGTTGGGCGAATCCATCGATGGGCTGGACGTGGGCATCGACTGCTACGGTCCGCCGCAGGCCGACTTCCTTTCTGCCGATGCCGGCGAAGTGGTGGAGGAGACCCTGGTCTCGGCGCTGCTGAAGTCCAACTGCCCGGTCACCGGCCAGCCGGACTGGGCCACGGTCAGCCTGCGTTATCGAGGGCCGAAGATCGACCGCGCCGGCCTGCTGCGCTATCTGGTCAGCTACCGTGAGCACGCCGAGTTCCACGAACAGTGCGTTGAACGGATCTTCAGCGAGGTGACCGCGCGCTGCCAGCCGCACTGGCTGGAAGTGGAGGCCCGCTACACCCGCCGTGGTGGCCTGGATATCAATCCCTGGCGTGCCAGCCCGGGCATCGCCGCCCCGGCTGCGACCTTCCGCGAACTGCGGCAGTAACCGCCACAGGCGGTTACGGGTCGTGCCGGCCGCTGGCCGGCACGACCGGACACCTTCTCTCCCGATTGTTCAGCCGTCCCCGGGGGCGGCTTCACATCTGCACCATCCCCATTTAACAACCTCCATGGCACCGTGCGAATCACGTAGTCATGCAGACGGGAGTTGTGGATGAGTACCGAGAAGAAAGCCGATTTCTCCGGCGTCAGCAGCAGCGTCGACAGTACCGCCGAGCAGGTGCCGAAGGCGGACTTCTCCGGCGTCAGCGCCTCGGTGGACAGTACCGCCGACGTTGTCAGCGGCGGCACCTACACCGTGCAGAAGGGGGACTCGCTGTCGAAGATCGCCAAGCAGCATCTGGGCGACGCCAATGCCTGGAAGAAGATCTTCGAAGCCAACCGCGATGTGCTTGATGACCCGGACAAGATCTTCCCGGGCCAGACCCTGAAGCTGCCGCCGAAGTAAGCCGGCCATCGAACGCCGTCCGACAATCCCTGGGAGGAACCCCGAATGATCAAGACCACCCCGCTCCAGACCGCCCTGATCGCCGCCCTGCTGGGCAGCGTCGCCCTGGTCGGTTGCAAGAAGAAGGAAGAGTCGACCGAGACCAACGCCGCTCCGGCAGCGACCGCCCCGGCCGAACCCGCAGCGCCGGCGCCGATGACCGGCGCACCACCGCCGATGGCCGAGGCCGCCGCAGTCAACGTCTCGTCGGTCACCGTCGGCAAAACCGCCGCCGCCGACAAGTCGGTTGCGACCACGGCATTGTTCGCACCGAAGGATGACGTCATCGTCTCGGTCAAGACCGACGGCGCCGCCAACAACGTCACCGTTGGCGCGAAGCTGACCTACCAGGACGGCCAGGTGGCCGGCGAACAGAACGCCACCCTGAACACCAGTGGCGCGGAAACCACCAACGTCACGTTCAAGAATGCAAAGGGCTGGCCGGCGGGCAAGTACCGCGCCGAGGTCACCATCGATGGCAAGGCGGCCGGAACGCCGCAGGAGTTCGAGGTCAAGTAAGTCCTGCCGACTCTCTCCCGGCAGGGCTCACGATGGACGCAGCCGCGAGGCTGCGTCCTTTTTATTGAGCGATGGACAGGCGTGAATGGATCACAGCGTTGCCGCCGTGCAGTACCGCCGCGTATGGCGTGGCTTTGCCCCGCGCGGCTGAAAACGCGACAATGCAGGGGTTTCCCCGCCGCGCGCCCACCCTGACCGCGGTGGGGGAAAGCGACACGGTTGCACGTGGCCCGGCGCTGGCGCCGGCCTTCCCCTGAGCATTGCTACAGAGTCCAAGTCCCCCATGTCCAAGATTCTCTACACGCTGACCGACGAAGCCCCGTTCCTGGCCACCCAGTCGCTGCTGCCGATCGTTGACGCCTACACCGCCACTGCCGGCATCGTGGTGGAAACCCGTGACATCTCGCTGTCCGGCCGCATCCTCTCGCAGTTCCCGGAACTGCTCAGCGATGCGCAGAAGGTCAGCGACGACCTGGCCGAACTCGGCCAGCTGGCGACCACCCCGGACGCCAACATCATCAAGCTGCCGAACATCTCCGCCTCGGTGCCGCAGCTGAAGGCGGCCATCAAGGAGCTGCAGGACCAGGGCTATCCGCTGCCGGATTACCCGGAAACCCCGGCCAACGACCAGCAGCGCGACTACAAGGCGCGCTACGACAAGGTCAAGGGCAGCGCGGTGAACCCGGTGCTGCGCGAAGGCAACTCCGACCGCCGCGCGCCGCTGTCGGTGAAGAACTACGCGCGCAAGCACCCGCACCGCATGGGCGCCTGGGCGTCGGATTCGAAGTCGCACGTCGCGCACATGGCCGCCGGCGATTTCTACGGCAGCGAAAAGTCGGCCACCCTGGCCAACGCCGGTTCGCTGAAGATCACCTTCCACGGCAAGGACGGCAGCGCCGTCGTGCTGAAGGAAAAGACCGCGGTCAAGGCCGGCGAGATCGTCGATGCCGCGGTGATGAGCCGCAAGGCACTGGCGGCCTTCATCGGTGAGCAGATCGCCGATGCCAAGGCCCAGGGCGTGCTGTTCTCGCTGCACCTGAAGGCGACCATGATGAAGGTCTCCGATCCGATCATGTTCGGTGTGGCGGTCAACGAGTTCTACAAGGACGTGCTGGCCAAGCACGCCGACGTGCTGAAGCAGGCCGGGTTCGATGCCAACAACGGTATCGGTGACCTGGCTGCGCGCCTGCCGTCGCTGCCCGAAGCCACCCGCGCTGCGATCGAAGCCGACCTGGCCGCCGAGTACGCACAGCGCCCGGGCGTGGCCATGGTCAATTCGGACAAGGGCATCACCAACCTGCACGTGCCGAGCGACGTGATCGTCGACGCCTCGATGCCGGCGATGATCCGCGACTCCGGCAAGATGTGGAACGCCGAAGGCAAGCTGCAGGACACCAAGGCGGTCATTCCGGACCGCTGCTACGCCGGCGTGTACCAGGCCGTCATCGACGACTGCAAGGCGCACGGCGCCTTCGACCCGGCCACCATGGGCTCGGTGCCCAACGTCGGCCTGATGGCACAGAAGGCCGAAGAGTACGGCTCGCACGACAAGACCTTCCAGATCGCTGCCGACGGCGTGGTCAAGGTGACCGACGATGCCGGCACCGTGGTGTTCGAACACGCCGTGGAAGCCGGTGACATCTGGCGCATGTGCCAGACCAAGGACGCGCCGATCCAGGACTGGGTCAAGCTTGCCGTCGAGCGCGCCCGCCTGAGCAGCACCCCGGCCGTGTTCTGGCTCGATGCCGCCCGCGCCCACGACGCGCAGGTCATCGCCAAGGTCGAGCAGTACCTGAAGAACCACGACACCACCGGCCTGGACATCCGCATCCTGCCGCCGGTGGAAGCGACCGCGTTCTCGCTGGCCCGCATCCGCAAGGGTGAGGACACCATCTCGGTGACCGGCAACGTGCTGCGCGACTACCTGACCGATCTGTTCCCGATCATGGAGCTGGGCACCAGCGCCAAGATGCTGTCGATCGTGCCGCTGATGGCGGGTGGTGGCCTGTTCGAGACCGGCGCCGGTGGTTCGGCCCCGAAGCACGTGCAGCAGTTCGTTGAAGAGGATTACCTGCGCTGGGATTCGCTGGGTGAGTTCCTGGCCCTGGCCGCGTCGCTGGAACACCTCGGCAACCGCTACGACAACGCCGCCGCCCGCGTGCTGGCCAAGGCGCTGGATGAGGCCAACGGCCAGTTCCTGGACAACGACAAGTCGCCGTCGCGCAAGCTGGGTGGCATCGACAACCGCGGCAGCCACTTCTACATCGCGCTGTACTGGGCACAGGCGCTGGCCGCGCAGGACGAGGATGCTGCGCTGAAGGCACGCTTCGCGCCGCTGGCCAAGGCGCTGACCGACGGCGAGCAGAAGATCGTCGAAGAGCTGATCGCGGTGCAGGGCAAGGCCGTGGACATCGGCGGCTACTACCGCCCGGACGTGGCCAAGGCCAGCAAGGCGATGCGCCCGAGCGCGACCTTCAACGCCGCGCTGGAGCAGCTGCGCGGCTGATCCATTGCCGTTCGGCCGTGGCACCGGAACCCGCGCTTCGGCGCGGGTTTTCTTTTGGGCTCCGGGGTCAGATCCCTTTTGCCATGCAAAAGGGATCTGACCCCATTCGACCCGCGTCCAGAACCGTGACTCCCGTCGGCTGTCGGAATGCCGTCAACGGGGCATGAAACTTGCCCGCGATGGCCGTCGCAGAAACGACAGGAGGCGGTCCGCAGCCGCCTTTGATCTGAGCAGTCGATCACGACGGTCTTCGTTGGCAATGCCCTAGCCTTGGCGACGCGAGGCCACCGGGGAGGTGGCCGCACGGGGAACACGGATGGCACGCGTGCTGGTAGTGGGAACCGACATCCAGGGCGAGCAGGCCCTGCTGCAACGACTGCGCCTGGCGTCGGCACTGCCGGACGGCCAGATCCGGCGCAGCCAGGATCTGGACGACTGCGACCTGCTGGTCATCCGCGATACGCCGGCACTGCGCAATGCGGCCCAGCGCATGCGCCAGCAGCGACCGCAGTTGCACTGCTGGATCGAGGACATCGGCGGCCAGCTGCGCGAGGGCGATGGCCACCAGCATGTACTCGACGATGGCGCCATCGGCCGCGCGCTGCGTGGCATGCAGCTGGCACCGGAGCCCTTGCCCATGCACGCGCCTGCACCGATCCGCCTGGCTGATGGCGCGCACGCCATCACCCGCCTGCTGCGCGAGCGGCTGCCGCTACGCCAGGGCCAGGCATTGTTGAGTGACGCAGGCGAGCCATTGCTGCTGATGGACCTGGAGCACGACCAGGCCGTACTGTTGCAGGAACCGGCGAGCGCACTGGTGGAGCGCCTGGCCGATGCCTTCGAACGCCTGCAGCTGGATGCACTGACACCGGCGCGCCTGCAGGCGCTGGGTGGCGAGCGACCACGCCAGCCGTTGCGGCCGCTGTTGTGGCAATGGGCGCAACGCAGCCGCCATTGGCAGGCACTGGATGAACGCCTGCGCGGTACCTCGGTAAAGCTGCTGCGCTGGCCCGATTTCCGCGTACTGGGTCACGACCACGATGGCTTCCGCCTGTGCTCGCTGCTGCTCAAGCGCGCGTGCACGGTTGAAGAATGCGCGATGCTGCTCGAACTGCCGGCGGCGGCCGTGCGCGATTTCATCCATGCCGCCTACCTGTGTGGCTACGCGCAGCTGCAGGCCGCCGCGGCGACGCCGATGATGGCGACCGGCGGCACCCGCACCGACAACGGTTTGCTTGCCCGCCTGTGGCGGCACCTGCGCGGGAGCGAGCGCAATGCGTGAACACAAGGTGGTGGTGCTGGGCGGCATGGGCAGTGGCAAGTCGACGCTGGTGCGCAGCATCGCGGCCGGTGCGGTGGTCGACACCGATGTGGCCAACAGTGATCGCCTCGGCGCCGACAAGGCCTCCACCACCGTCGCCCTGGACTACGCAGACATCGACCTGCCCAACGGCGAACGCCTGCGTCTCTACGGAACGCCCGGCCAGCAGCGCTTCGATTTCCTGTGGCCGATCCTGCTGCAGGGTGCCCGTGGCGCAGTGCTGCTGCTGGACGCGCGCCGCGCCGGCCTGGCCAGTGAGCTGGAGGACTACCTGCAGGTGCTGCAGCCGTTCGCATCATCCCTGGCACTGGTCGTGGCGGTCACCCACCTGGACCAGGCGCCACAGGCCGCGCTGGATGACTGGGCCGCCCGTGCCTGCCTCGATGACCAGCCGCTGCCACTGCTGGCCGTGGATGCCCGTGACCGCGAACAGGGACTGCTGCTGATGGACGTACTGATGAGCGAAATGGAAGCGCACGCGCTGGTGGCGGCGCATGGCTGACGGGCAGGTGGCCGTGCTGCCCGATGCCGGCCAGCGTGAGCGCCTGCAGCCCCTGCTGCAGGACCTGCAGCAGCGGGTGGAAGGCGTGCGCACGGTAGTGCTGGCCAGTGTCGATGGCTTCGCCCTGGTCAGCGCCGGCGCCGAGGGACGCGGCGAACGGCTGGCGGCGATGACCAGCGCGATGCTGGCACTGGCCGCGGCGGTGGGGCGGGAGCTGGTGCTGGGAGACCTGCAGACGCTGATGCTGGAGGCCGCCGGCGGCAAGGTGTTGATGCTGGCCATCCAGGCCGAAGGACGCGCACCGCTGCTGCTGATGGCGGCCTGCGACCAGCGCAGCGTGATCGGCCAGGTGCTGTGGCAGAGCAGGGAATGTGGCCAGGCGATCCTGGCCGAACTCGGCGGAGCCTGAGCCCGGCCGCAGGGGAACAAGGGGCTCGAACCAACATTGAGAGGGGAGCGACGTGGCTGGATTGACTGAATCGTTGAACGCACTGATGGGCATCGACGGCGCGCAGGCGGTGGCGCTGGTCGACTACGAGAGTGGCATGTTGCTGGGTGAAGCCGGCACCGGCATGGACATGGAAGTGGCTGCTGCCGGCAACACCGAAGTGATCCGCGCCAAGATGAAGACCGCCGCGTCGCTGAACCTCAACGACAGCATCGAGGACATCCTGATTTCGCTGGGCAAGGCGTACCACATCATGCGCCCGGTGGCGAAGAAGAAAGGCCTGTTCTTCTACATCGTGCTGGACAGGGCCAAGTCCAACCTGGCGCTGGCGCGGCGCAAGGTGCAGGACGTAGAGACGGAACTGGCGATCTGAGCCATCGGCTCCTGTACAGCCGAGCCATGCTCGGCTGCTCATTGCCACTGTAGAGCCGAGCCATGCTCGGCTGCTTTCAGCCGAAGCAGCCGAGCACGTTCGGCGCTGCTTTCACTGCGGTGGAAGCAGCAGCGTGGTCACGAACGAAAGCGCTTCGCTGTCGCGCCTGGCGAAGTACGTATGCGCCTTCTGGGGCAGCCACACTTCGTTGAAATGGCGGCGGAAGTCCTCGTAGAACTCGTTGGGATACAGCTTGGCCTGCACCGTCCGGCCATCCGGGTAGGTGTGGTCATACGTGGGCAGTGCATCGGTGTTGACGCCGCGATGATCCCTCAGCCATCTGCAGAACAGGCGGCCTTCGGAGATGTCCGGCACCAGCGCCTGCGGGAGCGTATAGCCTGCCTGCTCCAGCGGTGCGATCAGGTTCAATGTCAGCTCGTTGAGCATCGAAAAATGGGTGTACGGCACCTTCGCACGGTTCTGCATGTAGCGATCGATGTGCACGGGCAGCAGCGCATTGGCGCGACCCTGCTGCCATTCCACCACCCACTGCGAGACCTTCACTGCGAACTTGCGCGACAGCCACTGGCCGAGGTGGATGGCGAGGTACGGGTGGATCCAGGTGCCCTGCATGGCCCGGTTCCCACCGGATACCACGTGGATCAGCTCATTCTCCGACAGCTTCGTCTGCGCCTTGAGCTCCTGCAGGAACTCCTCCGTCGATTTCAGCGCCCGGTAGTCGGACCAGCGCTTGCCGACGGACTGGCACAGGGCGGTCGCGCTGATGTAACCGTCGCGGGCGCGCTGCGGGATTACGTTGCCTTCCTCCACGCGTGGAATAAAGGTCATTTGCTGCATGCGTCACCTCGTGCCGTTGTTGGGCCTGAAAGGGTAGGCAGCAGGGAGGCATCGGGTCTGTAGGAATCGTTGCGTTTGTCGCGGCGCGCAGCGGCCCTACACAAGCCACCCCACGCCAGCGTATGGTGAGGCCGGTCCTTCCGGGTGAGCCCTGCATGTCCGAGCCTGACTTCGATGCCGACATGGCGCCGCGCGTCGCCGCCGCCATCCGCGATGGTTTCGAGCGGTACCACGCCCGCTTCGCGGCGATCACTGCCCGGGCACGGCAGCGCTTCGAACAGCGTGACTGGGCGGGTGCGCGCCAGGATGCGGTCGAACGCATCGCGTTGTACGACCTGTGCATTGCCGAACAGATGGATGCACTGCGCCGCCTCGCCGGCGAGGCGATCGGCGCGCGCGCGCTGTGGCTGCAGGTGCATGCGCAGTACAGCGCACTGCTGCGGGGGCTGATCGACGCCGAACTGTACAAGACCTTCTACAACACGTTGTCGCGGCGCCTGTTTTCCATCCGTGGCGTGGATCCGGCGCTGGAGTTCATCGCCTTTGATGTCGAGCCGTCCGATGCGATCACTCACCCGGTCGCGCGGCACACCTATGCGGTCTCGCCGACGCGGCCGGTGGAGGCTTTTCAGCGCGTGCTGGCCGATTACCGCTTCGACATTCCCTATGCGCACCAGCTGCGCTGCGCGGCGGCCATCGCTGTGCGCCTGCAGGATGATCTGGCCCACTGGGGCGATACGCCGGTGCGCAGCATCGAGCTGCTCGACACCGTGTTCTACCGGGAGCGCCGCGCCTACCTGGTCGGCCGGGTGTTCGGCGAGCATCGCTTTTCCCCGTGCGTCATCGCCCTGGTCAACGACGCGCGTGGCCTGCGTGCCGATGCAGTGCTGACCCGGCGTCGCGATGTCGCCCACCTGTTCGGCGTGTCACGCAGCTACTTCCAGGCGGACCTGGCCACTGTCGGTGACGCAGTGGTGTTCCTGCGCAGCCTGCTGCCGGGCAAGCCCATCGACGAGATCTACACGGTGCTGGGGCGTGCCAAGCAGGGCAAGACCGAGCGCTACCGCACCTTCTTCCGCCACTTCAATGAACACCCGCAGGAGCGGCTGGTGCACGCCGAAGGCACGCCGGGCATGGTCATGGCGGTGTTCACCCTGCCCAGCTACCCGCTGGTATTCAAGCTGATCCGCGACCGCTTCGCCTGGCCCAAGGCCATGTCGCGGCAACAGGTGGAAGAGAAGTACGCACTGGTGTTCAACCTGGATCGCGTCGGCCGCCTGCTCGATGCGCAGCCCTACCGGCATCTGCGCTTCCCGCGTGGTCGCTTCGCGCCGGCACTGCTGGATGAACTGCTGCAGCAGTGCGCGCAGAGCGTCCGCCTCGATGGCGATGAGGTGGAGATCGCGCTGTGCTACGTGCAGCGGCGTTTCCGTCCATTGAACCTGTACCTGCGCGAGCAGGGCGCGGAGGCGGTGCGGGCGGCGGTGCTCGATTACGCGCAGGCGATCACCGACATGGCGCGCAACAACATCTTCCCCGGCGACATGCTGCCGAAGAATTTCGGTGTGTCGCGGCATGGCCGTGCCGTGTTCTACGACTACGACGAACTGTGCCTGGTCAGTGACTGCGTGTTCCGCGCCTGGCCGCAGCCGCGCACGCCCGAAGAGGCGCTGGCCGACGAGCCCTGGTTCCATGTGGGCGCGCGCGATGTGTTCCCCGAGCGCTTCGGTCCGTTCATGGGCCTGCCTGCCGGCGAGCTGGCCGCCGTGCGCGAGCACTATCGGCATCTGTTCGATCCGGCGTGGTGGCAGGGCCTGCAGGCGCGCTTCGCCAGTGGTGACTATCCCGATACGCCGCCCTACGCGGCCAGCCACCGCCTGGCGTGATCGCCGTCGGCGCAGGCCGCCGCTGTCGTCTCAGCCCGAGTACGGGTACACCACTACCCGGTTGCGGCCCTGTTCCTTGGCCATGTAGAGGGCCTTGTCGGCCAGCCGCAGCGCCTGCTCGGCATCGACGTGGAAGCTGGGGAAATGGGCCACGCCCAGCGACACGGTAATGTTGCCGACCGCTGCGAACGGATGATCGGCAATATGCTGGCGCAGGCGTTCGGCGGCCTGCCGCGCCGGCTCGACAGCAATGCCGGGCAGCAGCAGCAGGAATTCCTCGCCGCCGGAACGGCACAGGAAATCGCTGTCGCGCGAATAGCGGCGCATCTGGTCGGCAATGTGGACGATGGCAGCATCGCCGACGTCGTGGCCGTGGCCGTCGTTGATCGCCTTGAAGCGGTCGATATCCAGTGCCAGGATCGCGAAGGGGATGCCCTGCACCTGCAACGCGTCCAGTGCCTGCTGCAGGCCGCGGCGGTTGAGCAGGCCGGTCAGCGGGTCGGTGCGGTTGGCGCGGTTGAGCGTGCCGATACGGTCCTGCAACGCATTGAAGCTGTGCAGCACCGCGTGCTTGAGCTGGGCCACCTCGAAGTACCAGGCGCGGATGCCACTGACGTGGTTGATCGCATTGCCGGTGTCCTCGCCCCCCTGCACATTGCGCGCCAGTTGCCACAGCGGCAGCGAGATGCGCCGGGCAAACCACCAGGTGATCAGCAGCGACAGCAGGCCGAGCGGGATCGCGTTCCAGATCACCGCGGTCATCAACCGCGACAAGGGCTGCAACGTGGCTTCGGTCGGCCGCTGGGCAATGATGCCCCAGCCGGTCGCCGGTACTGGCGCATAACCGGCCAGCATCGATACGCCGAGGTTGTTGCGTACCTGCTGCGCACCGCGTTCACCGCGCACTACCGCCTTCACCGCCGGATTGCCGACCACGTAGTCGCCGACCCGCTTGCCATCGGCGTGGTACAGCAGGCGGCCATGGCGATCAACCACGTACAGGTAGGAGCCGTCGCGGTAGTAATGCTTGCCCAGCAGCGTGTGCAGCGCGCTGCGCTGGCGCAGGTACAGGGTCCCGCTGACGTAGCCGCGATAGTGGCCCTGGCGATCGAAGATCGGGTGCGACAGCGAGACCAGCAGCTTGCCGGTGGCCGACTGGTAGGGATCGCTGATCATCGGCTGGCGTGCCGCCAATGCGGCGTTGTTGCCGACGCTGTGCAGGATCTCGCCCTGCAGCTGCAGGGTCTGCGGCGAGGTGGCGATCACCAGGCCGTCGGCGTCGACCACCAGCGAGGAGTTGAAGCTGTTGGTCTGCAGCTGCAGGCGGCTGGCCTCGTCCTGGGCCTGGGCCGGATCGAGGTCACTCTGGCCGAGCCGGGTGGCGGCGTAGGCCAGCTCCTGCTGCGCGGCCAGCAGGAAGTTCTGGGTGGTCTCGGCCAGCTTGGTGGCATAGACGCGGTTGGCTTCCAGGGTATTGCCGACCAGCTGGTCGCGCTGCACGCGGTAGCTGGCCAGCAACGTGTTGGCCAGGGCGATGATGGCGCTGAGCAGGGCCAGGGCAAGGATCAGCTTGCCCAGGTTGAGGCGGGGCGAAATCAGGCGCATGCAGAGCTACATGAGGCGAAGGGCGTGCAGCGCCGGCGGGCGTCGCCGGGTGCGGGGCTGCATTATCGCCACAAACGCTGCCGCTGCGGGTGAAGCGGCGGTCGCTGCCCGGCTCGGCGCTGCAGGCGTTGGCGCAGGGTCTGCCGGATCTGCAGGGCACTGTCGGCTACCAGCGGGGCCAGCACGCCCTGTGCCTGCGCTGGAAGTGTGCGCGGGTCAACACATCGGCATCGAGCACGTGGCGCCACCAAAGCGAGGGGATGTAGACGGCATCGCCTGGCGCCGGTTCGGCCACATGCGCCTGCGCCAGCGCCTGGTGGAAGCGTGGAAAGCGCTCGACGTCCATTGCGTGGGCGTCAACCAGGCTGATCGGCTGCCCGCCAGGGTGACGTGGCGGGATGCCGGCCTGCTTTCTGATCGTGGTGCGCCGTTAAACTGCCGCACCACGATTCGATCCGCTTGATGGGCGGATCCATAGACAAGGATGATCATGCGCGGATTGCTCCGGAGCGCAAGGCTGCAGCCTTACGCCTCCACCATCAATGTTTCCTTCGTAAGTGAAGCTCGTGCCCTGCTGGAGCTGGTTCGGCAGGGCGCGTACACGCAGGCCTCGTCGCGGATGATGGATGTCCACGAAGGCGATCAGGTGGACTTCTATGCCTATGTCGGCAAGCAAGTGGAGGCACCGGCGCTGGCGGCGCAATGGCGCGCCACTGAACCGCATTCCACGGACGCCGCGCTGCTGCTGGCCTTTGCCGAGCTGGGCGAAGGCTGGCGCCTGCGTGGCGAAACCTACTTCCATGAAATTCCCGAAGCACGCAAGCGTGCCTTCCCACTGAAGTTCCAGGCCGCGCAGAGGCTGTTCAGGGAGCTGGCCGACCGTGCCGATGCCCCTCCGCTGGCGATCTACGGCCTGCTGCATTGCGACGTGGTCTGCGGTATCGAGCGTGATGCACGCGGTGACCGGTTCGCGCAAGTGATGGCGCTGGCGCCATTCCACGCGCCTTCGATCTACATGATGGCCAAGGCCAGCATGGAAAAGTGGAGCGGCAGCGACGAGGAGATGTGGGCTTACCTGCGCTGGATCAGCGAACACGCGCCGCGTGGCCGCGATGCCCATGCAGTGATCGCCTCGCACGTTGTTGAATGGACCCACCCATGGATGGACGAGTGCAATGCACCGCTGGAGATTGTCGGGGTGGTACGCGCAGCCAACGTGCCGGGCCTGGCCGATCTGGTACGCACCGCGCTGCTGGACTGGCTGGATGTGGATTCCGCCGGGCTGGAGCGCGCGCTGGCCGCCTGCACGTCCTCGCGCGAGCGCCGCCTGCGCGCCGAATTCGCGCTGGCGCTGTACTTTGCCGGTGCCTGGGAAGAGGCGCGCCTGGTGATGAAGGCACAGGGCGGCCAGGTGCCGGTGGAACCGTGGTGCTACCTGGCCTATCGAGGCAGCAGCATCCTCAGCGAAATGCTGGGCGGCACCCTGCGCTGCGCCGGCCTGGCCCACGACCGCATCTGCCGCGACCTCGGCCTGGACCCACGCGAGATCTGTTCGTAGTTCCACGCCATGCGTGGTTGCGCCGTTCCAGAAGGTGAAAAAAAGCCCCGCAATGCGGGGCTTCC
Source organism: Stenotrophomonas beteli (assembly GCF_001431665.1). Taxonomy (GTDB): domain Bacteria; phylum Pseudomonadota; class Gammaproteobacteria; order Xanthomonadales; family Xanthomonadaceae; genus Stenotrophomonas; species Stenotrophomonas beteli. Next base: position 13,124 of record NZ_LLXV01000039.1, read on the forward strand.
TTCTTATCGCTTCATCGAACCGAAGAACTCGTCGTTGGACTTGGTGTTCTTCATCTTGTCCAGCAGGAACTCCATCGCGGCCATTTCATCCATCGGATGCAGCAGCTTGCGCAGGATCCAGATCTTCTGCAGCAGTTCCGGTTCGATCAGCAGGTCTTCGCGGCGGGTGCCGGAACGGTTGATGTCGATGGCCGGGAACACGCGCTTTTCAGCGATGCGGCGGCTCAGGTGCACTTCGCTGTTGCCGGTGCCCTTGAACTCTTCGTAGATCACCTCGTCCATCTTCGAGCCGGTGTCGACCAGCGCGGTGGCGATGATGGTCAGGCTGCCGCCTTCTTCCACGTTGCGCGCGGCACCGAAGAAGCGCTTCGGGCGGTGCAGGGCGTTGGCATCCACACCACCGGTCAGCACCTTGCCCGAGCTCGGCACCACGTTGTTGTAGGCGCGGGCCAGGCGGGTGATCGAGTCGAGCAGGATCACCACGTCCTTCTTGTGCTCGACCAGGCGCTTGGCGCGCTCGATGACCATTTCGGCCACCTGCACGTGGCGCGCAGCCGGCTCGTCGAAGGTCGAGCTGATGACCTCGCCGCGCACGGTGCGCTGCATTTCGGTCACTTCTTCCGGGCGCTCGTCGATCAGCAGCACGATCAGGTGCACGTCCGGGTGGTTGGTGGTGATGGCCGTGGCCACCTGCTGCATCATCATCGTCTTGCCGGCCTTCGGCTGCGACACGATGAGCGAGCGCTGGCCCTTGCCCTGCGGCGCCATCAGATCGAGGATGCGGCCGGTGATGTCTTCCGACGAACCGTTGCCACGCTCCAGGGTGAAGCGACGGCGCGGGAACAGCGCGGTCAGGTTCTCGAACAGCACCTTGTTCTTCGACGCTTCCAGCGGCTCACCGTTGATGGTGTCCACGATCGACAGCGCGAAGTAGCGCTCGCCGTCCTTCGGGAAGCGGATGCGGCCGGACAGGTGGTCGCCGGTGCGCAGGTTGAAGCGGCGGATCTGGCTGGGCGAGATGTAGGTGTCGTCCGGGCCGGCCAGATAGCTGGCCTCGGCCGCACGCAGGAAACCGAAGCCGTCGGGCAGGATTTCCAGCACGCCATCGGCGGCGACGCCATCGCCGTGGCGGGTCAGCACCTTCAGCAGCGCGAAGATCACGTCCTGCTTGCGGGCGCGGGCCACGCCTTCGGAAATCTGAAGCTGCTCGGCAATCTCCAGCAGCTTCTGCGCCGGCATGCGCTTGAGGTCGCTCAGCGAATAGACCGGGAAACCTTCCGGCACGTTGGCGTGCGGGCGCGGCACGAACGGTTGCTGGTCGCCGCCATCGTTGGGCATGCCGTCATCGCGGAAGCGGCCGCCGTTGCCACCGCCATTGCGATCACGGTCGCGGTCGCGGCGGTTGCGGAAGCGGTCACGGCGGTTGCCCTGGCCCTGGCCCTGCTGGTTCTGGTTGTACGGATTCTGGTTCTGGTTCTGGTTCTGGTTCTGACCACCACCCTGGTGGTTCTGCTGCCGCGGCTGGCCGGATTCGCGGCCCTCACCGCCTTCACCGCCGCCACTGCTGGCGGGGGCCTCGGCGGCGGGCGCGCTCGGCGCAGGGGGCGCAGCGGCCGGCGCCGGCGCGTCGGGCGCGGCTGCCAGCGGCAGGGTCGGCTGCGCCGGAGCGGCGCTGGTTTCGGCGGCGGCCGGAGCGGCTGCCTTGCTTACGCGGGCCTTGCGCACGCGCTTTTCGGCGGGCGCTTCAGCGCTGCCGGTTTCGGGAGTGTTATCGGACAAGAGCGTTATTCCTCGCTTGAAGGTGCGAGCGCCCGGCTGGGGCGGCGAACGTTGGGAATGGGTCTGGAAGAAACGGCGTCCAGAGGGTGCGGCACGCGAACGCGGCCGGATATGCCGACACTATCATCGGCCTGCGGCGCCGTGCAAGGGTCGCCGGGAACAGCATTCATCATGGACGCAGTGCGCCCGACAGCAGCCGCACGCGGCGGCTGCCGTGAAACCGCAGGATCAGGCCAGCGCCTTGTCCAGCAGGCCAGCCAGCTGGGCCTTGCCCACCGCACCGATCTGCTCGCCGACCTTCTCGCCGTCCTTGAACACGACCAGGTACGGAATCGAACGCACGTGGTACTTGGCGGCCAGCGCACGGTTGTGGTCGACGTTGACCTTGGCGATCTTGGCGCGGCCCTGGTAGGCATCGGCCAGTTCGTCCAGCGCCGGCGCGATCATCTTGCACGGGCCACACCACTCGGCCCAGAAATCGACCAGCACCGGTTCTTTGGAATTCAGCACTGCGCTATCAAAGTCGGCATCGCCGACATGTACAACCTTGTCGCTCATCTTGGTTTCTCGTCTTGGATTGCACCCGGCCATGCCGGAGGTGGGTGAACTGGGCCATGCCCGGTGGCGCGACCCTCGTCGTTGCCTCGCGGCGCACTGCCGCGGTGCGTTCGGCGGGATGCCTGGACGCTCACGGCCGGCAGTGTACCCCTATCGCAGGGCGGGGACAGGCGCCGGCTGGAACCCAGCGTATCGTGATCGCTTCGAAGCCCGGTATGTGCCGGATTTCACTGTCTTCCTGGAAATGGGGATGGCAGCGGGCGACACCAGCAGCGGCACGCTAGGACGTTCAAGTGCGGTGTGGCTGGGTGAAGACAGGGTTGTCTCGTGGCACCTTGAGACGCTTCGTTCCAGTTTGCCGGCCCGAGTGCGTTAAACTGGGGCATTGTGCGGCGTGCGGACCGGGTGGTCCCTGCCTGCCAACCCGCCGCAGGGGCCGCAGTTTGCGACGGTGCCCCTAGACGATGAAGCGCCGCCCGCCCCACGGGCCGACGGCCATACCAAGACGGACCCATGAGCGACAAACCGCTGACCGATTTGACCTTTTCCTCCTTCGAGCTGCATCCGGCCCTGCAGGCTGGCCTTGAAGGAGCCGGATTCACCCGTTGCACCCCGATCCAGGCGCTGACCCTGCCGGTCGCGCTGGCCGGCGGTGATGTGGCCGGCCAGGCCCAGACCGGCACCGGCAAGACCCTGGCCTTCCTGGTGGCTGTCGTGAACCGCCTGCTGAGCCGGCCGGCGCTGGCCGACCGCAAGCCGGAAGACCCGCGCGCGCTGATCCTGGCCCCGACCCGCGAACTGGCCATCCAGATCCACAAGGATGCGGTGAAGTTCGGCTCCGACCTCGGCCTGCGCTTCGCGCTGGTCTACGGTGGCGTCGACTACGACAAGCAGCGCGAGATCCTGCAGCAGGGCGTGGACGTGATCATCGCCACCCCGGGCCGCCTGATCGACTACGTCAAGCAGCACAAGGTGGTCTCGCTGCACGCCTGCGAGATCTGCGTGCTGGACGAAGCCGACCGCATGTTCGACCTGGGCTTCATCAAGGACATCCGCTTCCTGCTGCGCCGCATGCCCGAGCGCACCATCCGGCAGACCCTGCTGTTCAGCGCCACGCTCAGCCACCGCGTGCTGGAGCTGGCCTACGAGCACATGAACGAGCCGCAGAAGCTGGTGGTCGAAGCCGAAACCATCACCGCCGCGCGTGTGCGCCAGCGCATCTACTTCCCGGCCGACGACGAGAAGATCCCGCTGCTGCTGGGCCTGCTCTCGCGCAGCGAAGGCGCGCGCACCATGGTGTTCGTCAACACCAAGGTGTTCGTCGAGCGCGTCGCCCGCTCGCTGGAAAAGGCTGGCTACCGCGTCGGCGTGCTGTCCGGCGACGTGCCACAGAAGAAGCGCGAGAGCCTGCTCAACCGCTTCCAGAAGGGCCAGCTGGAAATCCTGGTGGCCACCGACGTGGCCGCGCGCGGCCTGCACATCGACGGCATCAAGTACGTCTACAACTACGACCTGCCGTTCGATGCCGAAGACTACGTGCACCGCATCGGCCGTACCGCGCGCCTGGGCGAAGAGGGCGATGCGATCAGCTTCGCCTGCGAGCGCTATGCGATGGGCCTGCCGGACATCGAGGCCTACATCGAGCAGAAGATTCCGTCTGAGCCGGTCACCAAGGAACTGCTGACCGCGCTGCCGCGCCCGGAGCGCCCGGCGCCGGCCGCTGGCGAGGAAGGCGAGGAGAACGAGAGCGTCGGCCAGATCTTCCGTGAAGCGCGCGAAGCCCGCGCTGCCGAGGAGGAGCGTCGTGGCGGTGGCCGCAGTGGTGGCCGCTCCGGCGGTGGCCGAGGCGAGCGTCGCGATGGTGAGCGCAGTGGCGAGCGTCGTTCGCGTGGCCCGCGCAAGCCGCGCGTGGAAGGCGAGCAGACGGCTGCCGCACCGGTCGAAGGTGCCGAAGCCGCCGTGGCCCAGACGCCGCGCCCGCCGCGTCCGCCACGTGCCGAAGGTGCGCCGGAAGGTACCGCCGAGGGCGAGCGCAAGCCGCGCAAGCGCCGTCGTCGTCGCCACGGCCGTCCGGTCGAGGGTGCCGAGGGCGTGCAGGCCACGGCCGGCAACGGCGCCAGCCCGGTCACCCCGGTACAGGTGGTGGCCAAGCCGGTGCGCACGACTGCTGATACCGGCGATTCGTTCCTGACCCGCATCGGCCGCAAGATCCGTCGGATGCTGTCCGGCAGCTGATCAGCGGGTAGCGCCCGACCGTTGGTCGGGCGACATTGAAGGGGGTGCCAACCAATTGTCGGCACCCACTTTGGCCGGCAACCCACACGGCTGCCGGCCAGCGGCCGGCACTACCGATCGTGCGACCGTCTCCACGACGTCGCGCCGGTCCTGCATAATCGGGGCATGAGTGTCCTGCGCTTCGACAATGTCAGCAAACAGTACGCCGGTGGCCACGAGGCACTGACCGATGTCAGCTTCGAGGTCGCGCCGGGCGAGATGCTGTTCGTCACCGGCCATTCCGGTGCGGGCAAGAGCACCCTGCTCAAGTTGATCCACCTGGACGAGCGGCCCAGCCGCGGGGCAGTGCTGTTCGACGAGCGCAACCTGCTGAAGGTGCGCGGTGGCGACGTGCCCCGCCACCGACGCGCGGTGGGGGCGGTCTACCAGGACCACCGCCTGCTGATGGGCCGTTCCATCGCCGAGAACGTGGCGCTGCCGCTGATCCTGCGCGGTACCCGCCGTAGCGACATCAACAAGCGCGTGCGCTCGGTGCTGGAGCGCATGGGCCTGGGCCACCGCGAGAAGGCACTGCCTTCGCAGCTGTCCGCTGGCGAGCAGCAGCGCGTCGGCATCGCCCGCGCGATCGTCGGTGAGCCCAAGCTGCTGGTGGCCGACGAACCCACCGGCAATCTCGACCCGACCCTGGCGGCAGAGATCATGGCCCTGTTCGCCGAGCTGCCCGCGCGCGGCACCAGCGTGCTGGTGGTCAGCCACGACCTGCCGCTGCTGCGCCGCATGCGCAAGCGCGTGCTGATCCTTGACCACGGCCGGCTGGTGGATGACATCTCGCCGCAGGACCTGGCGGAGTAACCCATGGCCAAGAACGAAAACAGCGAAGCCGCCGCACCCTCGCGCGTGGGCGTCTGGTTCCAGCACCACGCGCACAGCGTGGTCTTCAGCCTCGGCCGCGCCTTCCGCAAGCCATGGGCGACCCTGCTGACGGTGATGGTCATGGCGCTGGCACTGGCGTTGCCGCTGGGGCTGTCGATCGCGCTGGACAACCTCAAGCAGTTCGCCGGCAGCGTGCAGCAGTCGCGCGACATCAACGTGTTCCTGAAGGGCAATGTCGATGGCCCCGCTGCGCTGCGCCTGGCGGGCCAGCTGCGTGACCGCGACGACGTGTCCGGGGTGAACGTGCGCACGCCCGAGCAGGGCCTGCAGGAACTGCGCGATGCCGGCCTCGGCGAGGCGATCGATGCACTCAACGACAACCCGCTGCCGTCGCTGCTGGTGATCACCCCCGGCCAGGGCAAGGACGACGCACGCCTGGCACGCGCGCTGGAAAGCCTGCCCGAGGCCGACCTGGTGCAGCACGATGCGCTGTGGCGCCAGCGCCTGGATGCCTGGCTGGCCTTCGGTGCGCGGCTGGTGCAGGTGCTGTCGGTGCTGCTCGGCGCGGGCGCCGCACTGGTGGTCGGCAATACCGTGCGCCTGGATATCCAGGCGCGTCGCGAGGAGATCGGCGTGCTGCAGCTGCTCGGTGCCAGCGATGGCTTCATCCGCCGCCCGTTCCTGTATCTGGGCGCCTGGTACGGCCTCGGCGCCGGCGCGGTGGCGCTGGCCCTGATCGGCGCCGCGGGTGCCGCGCTGCGCATACCGCTGGCCGAACTCTCGCGCAGCTACGGCAGCCCGTTCGTGCTGCACGGCCTGGACCTGCTGCACGGTGGCCTGGTCCTGCTCGGCACGCTGCTGCTGGGCTGGCTGGGCGCCTGGCTGGTGACCGGCCACTTCCTCCGCCAGACCCGCCCGACCGACACCTGAGACCGGCATGCAACCGCAAGCGCTGAAGCACCTTGAAGGGCCCGCGACGCGGGTGATGGTGGTCGATGGTTCCAAGCTGGTCCGCAAGCTGATCGCCGACGTCCTGCAGCGCGACCTGCCGGGCGTGGAGGTGATCGGCTGCGACAGCATCGAGGACGCGCAGCAGGCGCTGGCGCAGGGCCCGGTGGACCTGGTGACCACCTCGCTGACCCTGCGTGATGGCGACGGCCTGGCGCTGGCGCGGATGGTGCGCGAAGCGGCCGGCCAGGCGTACGTGCCGGTGATCGTGGTCTCCGGCGACGCCCAGCAGCACCTGGAGCAGCGCCGCTTCACCGAATACGTCACCGATTACTTCGACAAGGCGCTGGGCCACGAGGCACTGGCGACCTTCATCCGTGGCTACGTGCAGCCGCAGACCATTCCCGGCGCCACCATCCTCTACATCGAGGACAGCCGCGTGGTGGCCGAGGCCACCAAGCGCATGCTCGAACGCCAGCAGTTGAACGTGCTGCACGTGGTCAGCGCCGAAGAGGCGTTCACCCTGCTCACCGCCGAGTCGCTGGGCCGCAGCCGCCACCGCATCGACCTGGTGCTGACCGACGTCACCCTGAAGGGCGAGCTGAGCGGCCGCGACGTGGTGCAGCGCGTACGCGTGGACTTTGGTTACGGCAAGCGCCGCCTGCCGGTGCTGGTGATGACCGGTGATGGCAACCCGCACAATCAGACCGGGCTGCTGCAGTCCGGTGCCAATGATCTGGTGCTCAAGCCGATCGAAGAGCGCCTGCTGGTCACCAAGGTGCTGTTCCAGCTGCGCCTGGCCCGATTGAATGATGGACCTTTGTTGCGATGATCGATGAAGTAGCTGACACCCCGACGATCCAGCTGGAACCGAGCTGGAAGCAGCACGTCGGTGATTACCTGCTGCAGCCGCAGATGCGCGAGCTGTCCAGCTTCCTGCGCCAGCGCAAGGCCAGCGGTGCGGCGGTGTTCCCGCCCGGCCCGCAGATCTTCGCCGCGTTCGATGCCACGCCGTTCGAGCAGGTGAAGGTGGTGATCCTCGGCCAGGACCCGTACCACGGCCGCGGCCAGGCCCATGGCCTGAGTTTCTCGGTACCGCCTGGCGTGCCGGTGCCGCCGTCGCTGCTGAACATCTACAAGGAGATCGAGAGCGATCTCGGTATCCCGCGCCCGGACCACGGCTGCCTGATCCCGTGGGCGCAGCGCGGCGTGCTGCTGCTCAATGCCGTGCTGACGGTGGAAGAGGGCAAGGCTGGTGCGCACCAGGGACGTGGCTGGGAGGGCTTCACCGATCACGTGGTGGACGTGCTCAACCGCGAACGCGAAGGCCTGGTGTTCATGCTGTGGGGCGCCTATGCGCAGCAGAAGGGCAAGGTGATCGACACCCGTCGCCACCGCGTGCTGAAGTCGCCGCACCCGTCGCCGCTGTCGGCCCATCGGGGCTTCCTCGGCTGCCGGCATTTCTCGATGGCCAACGAGTACCTTCAGCGCCGCGGCCAGGCCCCGATCGACTGGTCGCTGCCGCCGCGTTCGGCGCTCTGAGTACCGGCGGGCTGCTGGGCCTGAACACCGGGCAACGTCTCCGGGCCTGAATAGGCCTTCAGAACGGCCCGTTCAGCTCCGCTTGACTGAAATCGGCCGGTTTCTGCCAGTTAATTGCTTGAATTCCAAGGGATTGTGAATCCCGAAAAGCGTGCTCGCCACTGTCATCAAATCGCGCTACGGTAGGGCTCTGTTTGGGACCAGTGTTGCATCAATAGGATGCTGGAACTTTTTCCTCCTTTAGCAGTCCAAATCCCGGACTGCTAAGATGGGTGCCTATGAGCCAGAACACCTCTACTGCCCTTGTGGCAAACAATCTCCCGATTCCCAGTGCGCTCGGTTCGCTGGACGCCTACATCGGTGCCGTGCACCAGATCCCGGTGCTGTCGGTCGATGACGAACAGGACCTGGCCCGTCGCTTCCGCGACGGCAATGATCTGGACGCCGCCCGCGAGCTGGTGCATTCGCACCTGCGCTTCGTGGTGCACGTGGCCCGCGGCTACAACGGCTACGGCCTTGCGCTGGGCGACCTGATCCAGGAAGGCAACATCGGCCTGATGAAGGCGGTCAAGCGCTTCGACCCCGAAATGGGCGTGCGCCTGGTGTCCTTCGCCGTGCACTGGATCCGTGCCGAGATGCACGAGTTCATCCTGAAGAACTGGCGCATCGTGAAGGTCGCCACCACCAAGGCGCAGCGCAAGCTGTTCTTCAACCTGCGCAAGTCGAAGACGCGCCTGGGCTGGATGAACGCGGCCGAAGTCAGCGCGGTGGCCAAGGATCTGAACGTGTCCGAGCGTGAGGTCATGGAAATGGAATCGCGCCTGTCCGGTCGCGATATCGGTTTCGATGCGCCGACCGACGAGGACAACGAGCATGCGCCGCCGTCGCCGGCTGCGTTCCTCGTAGCCAACGATGAAGACCCGTCGATGGCCTACGAGCGTGCCGACAGCGAAGACAACCAGATGCAGCTGCTGCGCGAAGGCCTGGCCGAGCTGGATGCGCGTTCGCGTGACATCATCCGCCGCCGCTGGCTGGATGCCGACAGCAAGGTGACGCTGCAGGAGCTGGCCGACGAGTACGGCGTGTCGGCCGAGCGCATCCGCCAGGTTGAAGCGAACGCGCTGAAGAAGATGAAGGCGCTGTTCACCGCGTAAGGCGGGATGGCGTTGGAATGAAGAAAGGCCCGGCGGTGATGCCGGGCCTTTTTGTTTCTGGAGCGCATCCACGCATGGCGTGGATCAATCCTGACGCCAGGGCGGCAGCCGCGCCGACCGGAGCATGCGCTGGACGCTGATTTCCACGCCGTACCACTCGGTGGCACGGTATGATCATGTCACGTGTCTTCCGCACTCGAAGCTTCAACCGCAGTGCATGACGTTCTTCACTGACCGATAGAGCCTTGTGCTGCGCGGTGGTGGAAATGCGTCAAGGACTGATTGATGCAGATATAGGGGGCGGCCTTCTCAAAAAGCGAGTTGCGCTGCCGGGCCGCGGAAAGCGCGGTAGCGCCCACGTTATTGTCGCAACTAAGGTGGGGCGCTACTGGTTCTTTCTCCGGCTACGAGAAGAACGCGCGCGCGACCATCAGTAGCGCGGAACGCGACGCCCTTCAGCTGTATGCGTCTGAGTTCCTGAGAATGAGTACGGCGCAGGTGAATCGTGCCGTGCAGTACGGGGATCTACAGGAGATCGGCCGTGACGAAGACCCCTGAGCGACGGCGCGCGAAAAGTGCGCTTCTTGAAGCGGTGCATGATGCTGCTGTGAGTCTGCACGCGCATGGCTTCATCGATAAACGTCGGTTGAGCAGCTACGAAGCGCTTTGCCTTGAGCCGATCCCTGAGTACAGCGGCGCCCAGATCCGTGCTCTGCGTACGTCATTGCAGCTCAGTCAGCCGGTCTTTGCGGGGGTTCTCAATACCAGCGTTTCCACCGTACGCAGCTGGGAGCAGGGCGAAAAGAAACCCAGCGGACCGTCACTGAAGTTGCTTAACCTGATTGATCGGAAGGGTCTCGAAGCAGTCCTGTAAAGCAAAGGCCCGGCAATGCCGGGCCTTTGCTTTTCCGTGGTATTCCATCCACGCCAGGCATGGAAGCGGGGTGTGCCTCAGTCCTCGCGTGCGATCGCGCGCCAGCCGATGTCGTTGCGGTGGAACTCGTTGGCCCAGCTCACCTTGGCCACACCGGCATAGGCATTGGCCTGCGCGTCACGCACGCGGTCGCCCAGCGCCGCCACGCACAGCACGCGGCCGCCGGCGCTGACCACCTGGCCCTGCGCGTCCAGCGTGGTGCCGGCATGGAACACCTTGGCACTGGCCGGCACATCGCCCAGACCGGAAATCACATCGCCGGTGATCGGCGCCTCCGGGTAGGGCTTCGCGGCCATCACCACGCCCAGTGACGGGCGTGCATCCCACTGGGCCTGCACCTGGTCCAGGCGACCATCGATGGCCGCTTCCACCAGCTCCACCAGGTCCGTCTGCAGGCGCAGCATCACCGGCTGGGTTTCCGGGTCGCCGAAGCGCACGTTGAACTCGATCACCTTCGGCGCGCCGCTGGCGTCGATCATCAGGCCGGCGTAGAGGAAGCCGGTGAACGGGATGCCGTCGGCGATCATGCCCTGCACGGTCGGGTTCACCACCTCGCGCATCACGCGTGCATGTACCTCCGGCGTCACCACCGGGGCTGGCGAGTAGGCGCCCATGCCGCCGGTGTTCGGGCCGGTATCACCGTCACCGACGCGCTTGTGGTCCTGCGAGGTGGCCATCGGCAGCGCGTACACGCCGTCCACCATGGAAATGAAGCTGGCTTCCTCGCCATTGAGGAACTCTTCGATCACCACGCGCGCACCGGCATCGCCAAACGCGTTGCCGGACAGCATGTCACGCACCGCGTCCTCGGCCTCGGTCAGGCTCATCGCCACGATCACGCCCTTGCCGGCGGCCAGGCCATCGGCCTTGACCACGATCGGTGTGCCCTTCTCGCGTACATAGGTCAGCGCCGCGTCCACCTCGGTGTGCACCGCGTAGAACGCGGTGGGGATGTTGTGGCGGGCCAGGAAGTCCTTGGCGTAGGCCTTGCTGCCCTCCAGCTGCGCGGCGGCGGCGGTCGGCCCGAAGATGCGCAGGCCGGCGGCGCGGAAGCGGTCGACCACGCCGGCCACCAGCGGTACTTCCGGGCCGACCACGGTCAGCGCCACGCCTTCGGCCTGTGCCAGCGCCAGCAGGCCGTCGATGTCGGTTACCTTCACCGCCACGTTGCGGCACTTGTCTTCGCTGGCGGTGCCGGCGTTGCCGGGCGCGACGATCACTTCGGTGACACGGGAGGACTGGGCCAGCTTCCATGCGAGGGCGTGTTCGCGGCCGCCGGAGCCGATGACGAGGATCTTCATGGGACAGGGTTCTCGGATACGGAAAAGAAAAGCCGGGCAGAGCCCGGCTTCGTGATGCGGATCAGTGGCGGAAGTGGCGCACGCCGGTGAACACCATGGCCAGGCCATGCTCGTCGGCGGCGGCGATCACTTCGGCATCGCGCATCGAACCGCCCGGCTGGATGACCGCCTTGATGCCGGCGGCAGCAGCGGCGTCGATGCCGTCGCGGAACGGGAAGAACGCATCGGAAGCCATCACCGAACCCTCGACCACCAGGTTCGCATCGGCGGCCTTGATGCCGGCGATGCGGGCCGAGTACACGCGGCTCATCTGGCCGGCGCCCACGCCAATCGTGCGATTGTCCTTGGCGTACACAATCGCGTTGGACTTCACGAACTTGGCCACCTTCCAGGCGAACAGCAGGTCGGTGAACTGCTTGTCGGTCGGTGCCAGCGTGCTGACCACCTTCAGTTCGTCGCGGGTCATGCCGCGGTTGTCCGAGGACTGCAGCAGCAGGCCCGAGCCGACGCGCTTGCTGTCGAAGTTGTTCAGGCCATCACCGTGCGGGATGCGCAGCACGCGCACGTTGGCCTTCTTCTGCGCGTATTCCAGCGCAGCCGGCTCGTAGTCCGGGGCGATCAGCACTTCGACGAACTGGCGGTCCAGGATCACCTTGGCGGTGGCGGCGTCCAGCGGCTTGTTGAAGGCGATGATGCCGCCGAAGGCGCTGGTCGGGTCGGTGGCGTAGGCCAGCTCGTAGGCATCGCCGTTGCCGGCGCCGACGGCCACGCCGCACGGGTTGGCGTGCTTGACGATGACGCAGGCCGGCGCGTCGAACTGGCGCACGCATTCCCACGCCGCATCGGCATCGGCCAGGTTGTTGTAGCTCAGTTCCTTGCCCTGCAGCTGCTGGAAGGTGGCCAGCGTGCCCGGCACCGGGTACAGGTCGCGGTAGAACGCGCCGCTCTGGTGCGGGTTCTCGCCGTAGCGCAGGTCCATCACCTTCACGAAGGTGGAGTTCATCTGTGCCGGGTACTCGGCACGCGCCGGCACGGCGGCGTCGGTGGCGGTGACCGCCGACAGGTAGTTGCTGATCGCGGCGTCATACTGGGCGACGCGGTTGAACGCAGCCACCGAGAAGGCGAAGCGGGTGCTGGCCGACAGCTGGCCGTCGTTGGCGTCCAGCGAGGCCAGCAGCTCGGCGTACTGCGCCGGGTCGGTGGCCACTGCCACGCGGGCGAAGTTCTTGGCCGCCGAGCGCAGCATGGCCGGGCCGCCGATGTCGATGTTCTCCACCGCGTCGGCCAGGGTGCAGTCGGCCTTGGCGGTGACCGATTCGAACGGGTACAGGTTCAGTACCAGCAGGTCGATGGCGCCGATGCCGTGCTCGGCCATCACCGCATCATCCAGGCCCGAACGGCCCAGCAGGCCGCCGTGCACCATCGGGTGCAGGGTCTTGACCCGGCCGTCCATCATTTCCGGGAAACCGGTGACGTCGGCCACGTCCTTCACGGCCAGGCCCGCATCGCGGATCGCCTTGGCGGTGCCGCCGGTGGACAGCAGCTCCACGCCGCGTGCCGCCAGCGCAGTGGCCAGCTCGACCAGGCCGGTCTTGTCGGAAACGGAGAGGAGGGCCCGGCGGACGGGCAACAGATCAGCAGTCATGGGACAGAATCGGCAGCGGAGCGGGGCCGATATTGTAGGCGGTAGGGGCCGGTGGCGGGCGCTGGCGGGTGAATTCGGCTGCCGTCACGGGCCTGTGGCCGCCTTCGGCACGGGCCGGTTGGCCGCAGACTGCAAGCAATTCGATGCGGCGGCAGCACCCTGATCGGGTAGGCTGTGCCGGAACTGCCAAGGATCAGCGGGTTCGGATCGTGTCGATCTATGCATTGAAAGGACGTTTTCAGGATCTCCTGCGTCCGGCCGTACGTGGCCTGTACCGCATGGGAATCACCGCCAATGCGGTGACCGTGGCCGCCGCCGTGGTCTCGCTGCTGGTGGCCGCCGCCGTCTGGTGCTGCGCGCCGGCCCAGCCCCTGCTGTACCTGCTGCTGCCGCTGTGGATGCTGCTGCGCATGGCGCTCAACGCCGTGGACGGCATGCTGGCACGCGAGTTCGGCCAGCAGTCGCGGCTCGGCGCCTATCTGAACGAGTTGTGCGATGTGATCGCCGATGCGGCGCTGTACCTGAGCCTGTTGAGCGTGCCGGGCGTGCGCCCGGGGGCCCTGTGGCTGCTGGCCTGGACCGCGGCGCTGAGCGAATACGCCGGCGTACTGGGGCTGATGGTCGGTGCCAGCCGCCGCTATGACGGCCCGATGGGCAAGAGCGATCGCGCCTTCGTGATCGGTGCGCTGGGCCTGCTGCTGGCGTTTGAATGGGTTGGCGCGATGACGGTCACTGGCGTGGCTGCGGTCATGGCGGTGCTGTGCGTGCTGACGATGATCAACCGCGTCCGTCGCGGACTGCGGGAAGCGGCGGTTTCGCCGAATTAACCAAGCAGATACAAGAAGACAATCAGGAGATTGCATGCGTCAGGCGCAGGAACGGGAGTTCCACAGCTTCGACCAGGTACCGCTGTTCTACCGGTACTGGGCGGGCACCACCGCAACCCCGGCCACCAAGGCCATCGTGCTGCTGCACCGCGGCCATGAGCATTCCGGGCGGGTCACCCATCTGGTCGATGAGCTGGACCTGCCCGATACGGCGTTCTTCGCCTGGGACGCGCGCGGCAATGGGCGTTCGCCGGGCGCACGTGGCGATGCACCGGGCTTCCCGGCGCTCGTGCGCGATCTGGACAATTTCATTGCCCACATCGGCGCCGAGCACGGTATTGCGGTGGACGACATCGTGGTGATCGCGCAGAGCGTGGGCGCTGTCGTTGCCGCCACCTGGGTGCATGACTACGCGCCGCGCCTGCGCGCGCTGGTGATGGCCTCGCCGGCGTTCAAGGTGAAGCTGTACGTGCCGTTCGCGCGGCCGGGCCTGGCATTGATGCAGAAGCTGCGCGGCAATTTCTTCGTCAACAGCTACGTCAAGCCGCAGTGGCTGACCCATGACCCGGCGCGGGTGGAGAGCTATCGCACCGATCCGCTGATCACCCGCCCGATCTCGGTGCGCGTGTTGCTCGGCCTGTACGAGGCCGCCGACCGCATCGTGGCCGATGCACAGGCGATCAGCGTGCCGGTGCAGCTGCTGGTGTCCGGCTCGGACTTCGTGGTGCACCGTGGCCCGCAGGACCGCTTCTACGAGCGCCTGTCCAGCCCGATCAAGGAGCGCGTGCACCTGCCGGGCTTCTTCCACGACACGCTGGGCGAGCGCGATCGGGCACCGGCACTGGCGCGCATCCGCAGCTTCATCCAGGCACGTTTCGCCGAGCCGCTGCGTGAGCTGTCCCGTCGCGATGCGCACCGCCACGGGCCGACCTTCGAGGAATCGGAGATCCTGGCCTGGCCACCGGAGCGCAACAGCGTGGCCGATCTGCGCTGGCGCGTGGTGCGTGGCGGCCTGCGCTTCGGTGGCACATTGTCCGAAGGCATTGCGCTGGGCCTGCAGACCGGTTTCGATTCCGGCAGCACGCTGGACTACATCTACCGGAATGAGGCGCGCGGCAAGGGCCCATTGGGGCGAATGGTCGACCGCAACTACCTGGACGCGATCGGCTGGCGTGGTATCCGCGTGCGTGGCCAGCACCTGCAGGAACTGCTGCGCGACGCTGCCCAGCGCCTGCGCGGGCGAGGCACGCCGGTGCGGGTGCTGGACGTCGCCGCCGGCCATGGCCGCTATGTGCTCGAGGCGCTGGGCCAGGGCGAACAGCGCGCCGACCGCATCGTGCTGCGTGACTTCAGCGCGTTGAACGTGACCCAGGGCCAGGCCCTGATTGAACGCCTGGGCGCGGCCGATATCGCGCGCTTCGAGCAGGGCGACGCGTTCGACCCGGCGCAGCTGGCGAAGGTGGACCCGGCGCCGACGCTGGCGGTGGTGTCGGGCCTGTACGAACTGTTCCCCGACAACGATGCGGTGCTGCGCTCGCTGCAGGGCATTGCCGCAACCGTGCCGGTGGGCGGCTACCTGGCTTACACCGGCCAGCCCTGGCACCCGCAGCTGGAATTCATCGCCCGCGCGCTGACCAGCCATCGCGGTGGCGCTGCGTGGGTGATGCGCCGCCGTACCCAGCAGGAGATGGATGAGCTGGTGCGCCTGGCCGGGTTCGAGAAGGTCGCCCAGCGCATCGATGACTTCGGCATCTTCACCGTGTCGCTGGCACGCCGGACCGCGTGATGGCGACGCTCGCCGCAACCCCGCTGGCCGCGGAGGGGCGCCCCTGGCGGCGTGCCCTGCTGTGGCTGGCCCTGCTCGGCCCGTTCTTCTTTGCCAGTTATGGCTTCGCCAACTGGATGGCCGGCCGCCACGCCACCTTGCCGGTGATGGCGTTCGCATGGGAGACACGCATCCCGTTCGTGCCGTGGACGATCGTGCCGTACTGGTCGATCGACCTGTTCTACGCGATCTCGTTCTTCCTGTGCCGGCGGCGGCTGGAACTGGACCGGCACGCGTTGCGCCTGCTCAGTGCACAGCTGATCGCGGTGACCTGCTTCCTGCTGTGGCCGCTGCGCTTCAGCTTCGAGCGGCCGGAGATCGGCGGCGTTTTCGGCTGGCTGTTCGATGTGCTGCTGGGCTTCGACAAGCCGTTCAACCAGGCGCCATCGCTGCACATCGTGCTGCTGATCGTGCTGTGGGTGAAGTTCGCGCAGTACCTGCACGGCGTCTGGCGCTGGGTGCTGCACGTGTGGGCGCTGCTGATCGGTGTTTCGGTGCTGACCACGTTCCAGCACCACTTCATCGACATCCCGACCGGCCTGCTGGCCGGGTGGCTGTGCGTGTGGCTGTGGCCGGAGCAGGGCACGCCACCGTTGCGGGCCTGGCATGCCGCCCGCGATGCGAAGCGCTGGCGCCTGGCGATGCTGTACCTGCTCGGGGCCATAGCGTTGCTGGTGCCGGTTGTCGTGCTGCGGGGTGCCGCGCTGTGGCTGCTGTGGCCGGTGGTGTCGCTGCTGCTGGTGGCGATGGCCTACGCCGGGCTGGGCACGGCGGTGTTCCAGAAGCGCGCCGATGGGCGCCTGAGCATGGCCGCGCGCTGGCTGCTGGCGCCCTACCTCGGCGCGGCCTGGATCAACTCACGGCTGTGGACGCGGCGCGCGCCGCAGCCGGTGGCGGTGCTGGATGGCGTGTGGCTGGGCCGCATTCCCAACGGTGCATTGCCGCCACCGCTGATGGCGGTGGTGGATGCCTGTGCCGAGTTGTCCTGCCGTGCACCGGGCGCCACCTACGCCAGCGTGCCGATGCTGGATCTGCTGGTGCCGAGCGCGGCACAGCTGCGCGAGGCGGCCGAGGCCATCGAGCGGCTGCGTGCGCACGGCCCGCTGCTGGTGTGCTGCGCGCTGGGCTACTCGCGCAGTGCGGCCAGCGTGGCCACCTGGCTGTTGCGCAGCGGTCGCGCGGCGGATGTCGAGGCGGCGGTGTCGATTGTGCGTGGCGTGCGCCCCGGCATCGTGCTGGGCGAAGCGCACCTGCGCGCGATTGCCGTCGCGGCCGGAGACCCAGCATGAGCACGACGCCGGACATTGCGGCCATGCGGCTGCTGCTGCGGCAGGGGCGTTGGCCTGCGTTGCTGTCGCTGGGGCTGCTGCTGGCGGGCGTGCTGCTGCTCGGCCTGGAGCCGGGGCTGGCGATGATCGCCGCTGGCCTGGTGCTGCTCAGCGTCGGGGCCGGACTCGCACAGGGCTACCACGCATGGCGGGTGGAGCTGGATGCCAGCCTGCTGCAGTTGCTCGGCGATGAAGGCCTGGACGGTGATGCCGCCGCGCGCCGGATCGATCAGCTGCTGCACGACAGTGGCCTGCGCCGCTTACAGCCGGATGCGCCGCTGCGTGGCTGGGACACACGCTGGGCCGGCATGCGCCGGTTGCTGCTGCGCCAGTATCTGTTGACCGCCGTGCAGGTTGCACTGCTGGTGCTGGCCGTGGTGTGGCCGCAGACGTGAACGGGAGGAACCGATGTTCGCCGAACTGATTGCGCGCGCCTGCAGTGGCGCGATCCATGTGGTAACCGGCGCGCGTGCGCTGTGGATCGGCTGCGCGCCGTCCAGCGAGCACCGTGTCTACTACGGCAACCATGCCAGCCATGGTGACTTCGTGCTGATCTGGTCGTCGATGCCGCCGGCCCTGCGCCGCCGGGTGCGACCGGTGGCGGCGGCCGAATACTGGCAGCGCGACGGCCTGCGCCGCTACCTGATCGATGCGGTGTTCAACGGCGTGCTGGTCGAGCGCGAGGCGGGTCATCGCCAGCAGGATCCGTTGCAGGTACTGCGCGAGGCCGTCGACGAAGGCTGCTCGCTGATCCTGTTCCCGGAAGGGACACGCAACGTCGGCGACGAGCCGCTGCTGCCGTTCAAGAGCGGCATCTACCACCTGGCGCGGCAGCGCCCGGAACTGGAGTTCGTGCCGGTGTGGATCGACAACCTGAAGCGGGTGATGCCGAAGGGGCGGTTCCTGCCACTGCCGCTGCTGTGCACGGCCACCTTCGGCACGCCGCTGCGGTTGCAGGCCGATGAGGACAAGGCTGCGTTCCTGGCACGCAGCCGCCAGGCGCTGCTGGACCTGGCGCCGAATGGAGGGCGTGCATGAGTTTCCTGATCGATGTTTCCGGCGACCTGGCAGCGCAGAGCGTGGGCCAGCAGACCGGGCTGCTGTTCGCCGGCGTCGGTGCGGTGCTGGTCGTGGCCACGCTGGTGTCCGAAACACTGCGCTGGCGCCAGCGCGGGCAGCCCAGCGCAGTGATCGCCAATCTGGTCTCGCGCATCCGTGCGTGGTGGGTGATGGCCATCGTGGTCGGCGGCGCGTTGCTGTTCGGCCGTGCCGGCGTGATCGTGTTGTTCGCGATCATCTCGTTGTTCGCGCTGCGCGAGTTCATCACCCTGGCGCCGACGCGCTCGGGTGACTACTACGCGCTGCTGGCCGCGTTCTACATCGTGCTGCCGTGGCAGTACTACCTGGTGTGGATCGACTGGTATGGCATGTACACGCTGCTGATCCCGGTCTATGCGTTCCTGTTCCTGCCGATCCTGTCCACCATCGGTGGCGATACCACGCACTACCTGGAGCGGACGGCGAAGGTGCAGTGGGGGCTGATGATCTGCGTGTTCTGCATCTCGCATGTGCCGCTGCTGCTCAACCTGCATGTGCCCGGGCATGACCCGGCGCGCAACGTGCTGCTGTTTGCCTTCCTGGTGATCGTGGTGCAGTCCTCGGATGTGCTGCAGTACATCTGGGGCAAGCTGCTGGGCCGGCACCTGATCGCCCCGAAGCTGTCGCCGTCGAAGACGGTGGAGGGCTTCGTGGGCGGCGTGCTGAGCGCCAGCGCGCTGGGCGCGGCATTGTGGTGGATCACCCCGTTCACCCCGCTGCAGGCGTTCGGCCTGTCGCTGCTGATCAACCTGATGGGGTTCTGGGGCGGCCTGGTGATGTCGGCAATCAAGCGTGACCGTGGCATCAAGGACTGGGGCCACATGATCGAGGGCCATGGCGGCATGCTCGACCGGCTCGATTCGGTGTGTTTTGCCGCGCCGGTGTTCTTCCACGTGGTGCGGTATTACTGGAAGGCGGGCGGGGGCGGGTGATACTGCCGGGCTTTCATCCACGCATGGCGTGGATCTGCGGGTAGTGCCGGCCGCTGGCCGGCAACTGCAACATCCTGGCATCGTTCGTGGGGTTGCCAGGCAGCGGCCCGCACGATCCAGGCATGCGCTTACGCGCTGATGCCGTATTCCTTCAGCTTCTTGCGCAGGGTGGCACGGTGGATGCCCAGCATCGCCGCGGCGCGGCTCTGGTTGCCTTCGCAGTGGTTGAGTACCTCCACGAACAGGGGAATCTCCATCTCGCGCAGCACGATCTCGTAGACATCGTCCGCGTCGCAGCCATCAAGGTCACGCAGGTAACGGCGCACGGACTGGGCGACATGTTCACGCAGCGGTGGCCGGGGAGCGCCACGACTGTTGTCAGGACGAGAGAGGACAGCGTTCAAGGGGGTTCCCGATCTGTGGTGCCCGTGCGCGCGGGGCGCGCGGCCGGACGAGGTGGTGGCGGCCAGTCTAGCGCGAGCGTGCCCGACCTGCCACGGCTGGTCGCCTCCGGCCTGTCACAGGAAGTCGAAGGTGAATGCGACGGTTGACGCAGCGGGTTCCTGTACGCGGAAGGCAATGCGTGCGCTCTGGCCGGGTTCCAGCAGGGCCGCGCCAGGGGTCTCGCCCAGATACTGCGCGGGTGCGAACACGCCACTGCCGATGATCCGTCCGTCGGCATCGGACAGCGACAGGCGCAGGTCCGGCCATGCCTGTGCCCAGCGTGCATCGTTGCGGATGCTGGCCTGTACCTGCAGCACGCCGGGCTGTCCGGGCAGCGGGCGGATCTCGCGGCTGGTCATGGTGAACGCGGCAGGCTCGTGCCAGGCCGGCAGGTCGCAGCGCAGCGCGCCACACAACGCGCTCAACCAGCCGCGGTTGCCGGCGTCGGCGGCCAGCCGCGCGCGATCGGCCAGTACGCTCTGCAGCAACAGCAGCAGTGCCAGCCCGGCCACCAGCGCCCAGTGCCAGCGTGGCGTCGGCAGGGCGCGGGGGCGCGTGGTGCCGAGGAAGCTCGGGGCGTCGCGCGCGGCTACCGGTGCCGTTGTGTGCGCGACGTCGGGCGGGCCCAGCGCCGCCTGTTCTTCGATGACCGCCGCATCGGCGTGCGGCCCGTCGGCCTGCTCCGGTGCCGCCACCTGGAGCGTCGCTTCAGGTGACGCCTCGGTGGTGTTGCCCGGCGTGTCATTCGCCACCGGGTCCGGTGCGTGCGCATCACCTGCAGGTGCGGCGGTACGCTCCGGCGTGGCGTGCAGGAAAGTGGCCAGGGGGCGGCGCGGCGGGTTCGGCTCGGACATGCTCAGGGCGCGGGCTCGGATCCAGCAGTCATTCAACCACGATCAGGCGCGGCGCACGCCGGTGATGCGCATCCAGTCGCCATCCTGGGTGGCCTGCAGATCATCGAACCAGGCGGCATAGCGCTGCAGCAGTTCGCCTTCCTGGCCGTGCAGGATGCCGGACAGCGCGATGCGGCCCGCCGGGGCCACGCGCGCGGCCAGCAGTTCGGCCAACGCATCCAGCGCCGAGGCGAGGATGTTGGCGACCACGATCGGATAGGTGGCGACCGGTTCGTCCTGCGGCAGGTAGACCTGCATGCGTGCCTGCTCGCCGTTGCGTTCGGCATTGTCGGCGGTGGCGACCAGGGCCTGCGGATCGTTGTCCACGCCGATCGCTTCGGCCGCGCCCAGCTTCAGCGCGGCCAGCGCCAGGATGCCCGAGCCACAGCCGAAGTCGAGCACGCGCTGGCCCTGCAGCAGGCCATCCACGGCCAGCTGGTCCAGCCAGCGCAGGCACAGCGCGGTGGTGGGGTGGGTGCCCGAGCCGAAGGCCAGGCCCGGATCCAGTCGTACCACGGCGGCGTCGGCACTCTGCGCGGCGTCCGGCAGGTCATGGTTCCACGGCACGATCCAGGTACGGCTGCCGAAATCCATCGGCTGGAACTGGTCCAGCCAGGCGCGTTCCCAGTCTTCGTCCTCGACGGCACGGAAGCTGCCGCCGCTCCAGTCCAGCTCGGGGTCGAAGGCTTCCAGGGCGGCCAGCAGCAGCAGCGCGTTGCTGTCGGCGGGGAACAGCGCGCTCAGCACCAGGGTGTCCCACAGCGGCGTCTCACCCACGCCCGGCTCGAGGATGGCCTGCTCGTTGCTGGTGTCCGCCTCGGCATCGAGCAGCGTGACAGCCAGCGCGCCCACGTCCTCCAGCGCGTTCTCATAGCGGGGCTGGGTGGCTTCGGTGCAACGCAGGGTCAGTTCCAGGAACGGCATGGCGGTGGGGGGCAATGGCGGGAAAGGGGGCCATGCTAGACCATCGGGGCGTCTCCGTATTGCCTGAGATGCCCCTGCTGGATGAACGGGGCGGATTCAGACAGGCCTGCCGGGCCTTGCTAAACTCGGCGCTTTCCTGTGCGCTGTGAACGATCACCGCTGCTGATGGCCCTGGCTCCGACCCTCAAAACCTGGTTGCTCGTGCTGCCGGCGGTGGCCGTGCTGGGCGTGGCCGGGTATCGGGCCAGCGGCCACGTGGTGGCGCCGCCGGTCGTGCGGGCGGACGCACCGGCCGTGGTCCCGGCGGTGGACAACACCGCCGCGTTGCCCGTGGTGCCCGAGGCGCTGGCGCGCCGGCTGGCCACCTTCGAGCGCAGCGATGCGTTGCCGTCGGGCCTGCCGCTGGACCTTCGGGCCGACATCGAAGACGCCAACGACCTGTATGCCTACGCGCAGCGCCTGCGTGCCCAGGCTGACGGCGGCAATCACGAGGCGCGCTGGATGCTCAGCCGGGTGTACGACTACTGCGCGCAGTACGCCCTGGATCCCGGCGGCTACCGCCTGGACAACAATGTGCTGAGTGGACTGGGGTTGACCGCCGCGCCGGCCATGGTCGAGGCACGCGAGCGCGTTGCGCAGCGATGCGGCGGCTTCGTGCCGGGCGACAAGCTGGGCGCGGCGCTGGTGCTGTCCGAACGTCGCAAGGCCGCCGCACAGGGCAACCTGGCCGCCGAGGCATCGCTGTTCGCTGAAGGCGAACCGCTGCACGACTCGCCCGAATACCGCCGTGACCTGGTCGAGCGCGTGCGTACCTCGCATGACCCGGAGGCCTACATGGCCATCGCGCCCGGCATGGGTGTGCGTGCGGCCGGCGACAGCGCGCTGGAGGGCCTGGTGGCCGGCGAGCAGCTGAGCGAACTGGCCTGGCGGCTTGCAGCCTGCGAACTCGGTCTACCGTGTGGGGCCGACAGCGTGCTGGTCAACAGTTTTTGTGCGAACGGAGGGATCTGTTCGCAGGATGGGACGCAGGATTTCCGGGATTTCGTATATGACGCTGCGGTTTCACCGCAAGGTGCTGGGAAGATGAAGGAATGGATCAAGCGATTGATTGGAAAGAGGGACGGGCGATGAATTACCGTCGATTCCTGCATGGGGCGAAGTTCTGGTTCTGGGTGGCGCTGTTCGTGGCCTACTCGGCCGGTGCGGTTGGCCTGTTGATGATCGATACCTATGAGGACCGCTACCGTCATCTGTCGAAGGTGGAACTGACCACGGTGAAGGCACCGGAAGACATACGCCGCACCGGTGCCAGCCAGGTGGCGGCGGTCTATCGTGCGCAGACCGGCATGCCGTTCACCTCGCTTCCGGCCGGCAGCACCTTCCAGGTGGTGTGGCCGGACGGCTCGACCGAGACCATGGTGATCGTCGATCCGAGCTCGCCCAACGGCGTACGCCCGTTGGCGAAGTCGCAGATTCCGGCCGAAGCGGCCAGCAAGCGCTGATGCGCCTGCCGTAGAGCCGGGCCCACGCTCGGCTGAGCTTGCCAGCAAGCCGAGCATGGGCTCGGCTTTACAGCAACAAAAAAAGGGCGGGGATTTCCCCGCCCTTTTCATGTCCAGCGCCTGGCGCCGATCAGGTCAGCGCGATCGGCTTGTTCTTGCGTTCGGCCAGTCGTTTTTCCAGGTAGTGGATGTTCTGGCCACCGGCCTGGAAGCCCTTGTCGCGCATGATCCGCTGCTGCAGGGCGATGTTGGTCTTGATGCCATCGACCACCATCTCGCTCAGCGCCACCCGCATGCGGGCGATGGCGGTTTCGCGGTCCGGGCCGTGCACGATCAGCTTGCCGATCATCGAATCGTAGTTGGACGGCACGCGGTAGCCACTGTAGATGTGGGTGTCCACGCGCACGCCCGGGCCACCCGGGGGATGGAAGCCGGTGATGGTGCCCGGGCTCGGCACGAAGGTCTCAGCGTCTTCGGCATTGATGCGGCACTCGATGGCATGGCCGGTCAGCACCACGTCGCTCTGCTTGATCGACAGCTTCTGGCCGGCGGCGATCTTCAGCTGCTCGGCCACCAGGTCGATGCCGGTGACCATTTCGGTGACCGGATGTTCCACCTGGATGCGGGTGTTCATTTCGATGAAGTAGAAGCGGCCGTCCTCGTACAGGAACTCGAACGTGCCGGCGCCGCGGTAGCCGATGCGCACGCAGGCTTCGGTGCACACCTTGCCGATCTGCTCGCGCTGTTCGGCGGTGATGCCCGGTGCCGGGGCTTCTTCCACCACCTTCTGGTGGCGGCGCTGCATCGAGCAGTCGCGCTCACCCAGGTGGATGGCATTGCCCTGGCCATCGGCCAGCACCTGGATCTCCACATGGCGCGGATTTTCCAGGAACTTCTCCATGTAGACCTCGCCATTGCCGAACGCGGCCTTGGCCTCGCTCTTGGTGGTTTCGATCGAGGTCTTCAGCGAGGCTTCGGCGTGCACCACGCGCATGCCGCGGCCGCCACCGCCGCCAGCGGCCTTGATGATGACCGGGTAGCCGATCTCGCGGGCGATCTTGGTGTTGGCCACGATGTCGTCGCCCAGCGGGCCACCCGAACCGGGCACGCACGGCACGCCGGCGGCCTTCATCGCGCGGATCGCTTCGACCTTGTCACCCATCATGCGGATGGTGTCGGCCTTGGGGCCGATGAAGATGAAGCCGGACTCCTCCACGCGCTCGGCGAAGTCGGCGTTCTCCGACAGGAAGCCGTAGCCCGGGTGGATGGCCTGGGCGTCGGTGACTTCAGCGGCGGCGATCAGTGCCGGGATGTTCAGGTAGCTCTGCGGCGACGGTGCCGGGCCGATGCAGACCGACTCGTCGGCCATGGCCACGTGCTTGAGGTTGCGGTCGACCGTGGAGTGCACGGCCACCGTGCGGATGCCCAGGGTGTGGCACGCGCGCAGGATGCGCAGCGCGATCTCCCCTCGGTTGGCAATGACGACTTTGTCGAGCATGGCGTCCGCCCCTTAGCCGATCACGAACAGCGGCTGGTCGAACTCCACCGGCTGCCCGTTCTCGCCGAGGATGGCGACGATGGTGCCGGACGTGTCGGCTTCGATCGGGTTGAACATCTTCATCGCTTCGATGATGGCCAGGGTTTCGCCTTCCTTGACCTGCTGGCCAACGGTGACGAAGGCCGGCTTGTCCGGAGCGGACGAGGCATAGAAGGTGCCGACCATCGGCGAACGCAGCACGTGGCCTTCCGGCAGCGCCGGGCCCGGCTTGGCAGTGCCGCCGGTGGAGGCTTCGGTCGGCGACTGCATCGGCATCGCCTGCGGCGCCGGGGCGGCCGGGGCGGCATACACCGGGGCAGCGGCCGGGGCGGCATAGGCGGCCACCGGGGCGCGCGACAGGCGCACCGACTCTTCGCCTTCCTTGATTTCGATTTCAGCCAGGTTCGACTCTTCCAGCAGGTCGATCAGCTTCTTGATTTTGCGGAGATCCATGGTGGCCTCTTTGCTCGTGATGTCAGTGTGGTGGAGAGTGCGGTTGCACTCGGTTCAAAGCAGTTCGTAGAACTCGCGCAGCTGCCGCGTACGGTCGCGCGTCTGGGTGATCAGGCATTGCATCTTCGCGGGGTTGCGCGAGGTGCCGTCTGCATTGAAGGCATACACCGCCTCGCAATCTGCATCGCGCAAGGTGATCCAGATGCGCTGGGCCTTCACCAGCTGCTGTTCGGCCACCGCGCAGCGGCTGCAGCTGCCATCGGTTGCCTGCGCCTTCAGTTCGCCACGCGCCTGCGCGTAGACGGCGTTCAATGCGCTGTCGGCATCATCCAGGCGATCGGAATCGCATATGTCGCGCTCGTAGCCGCCGCTTGCCTGTGCGCAGTCGATGCCTGCGGCCGCGCGCTCGGCAGCGACACTGGCGCCGCACAGACCGGCCCACAGCAGGATGCCGGCAAGCATGCGCGGCGGCATCTTCACGCGCTGGCCGCCTGCACGCGCAGCAGCGCCGCATCCATTGCATAGCGGTAGCCGTCGGCGCCGAAGCCGCAGATCACGCCCACCGCCTTGTCACTGAAGTAGCTGTGCTGGCGGAAGGGTTCGCGGGTATGCGGGTTGGACAGGTGGATCTCGATGAACGGCACCGCCACCGCCGCCAGCGCGTCGCGCAGGGCGACCGAGGTGTGGGTGAAGGCGGCGGGATTGATCAGGATGAAAGCGGTTCCGTCGTTGCGCGCGGCCTGCACGCGGTCCACCAGTACATGCTCGGCATTGGACTGCAGGCTTTCCACAGCGTGCCCGGCGGCGGACGCCTGCGCGGCCAGAGCCTGGTCGATGTCGGCCAGCGTGGTGTGGCCGTAGACCTCCGGCTCGCGGGTGCCGAGCAGGTTGAGGTTGGGGCCGTGCAGGACCAGCAGCTTCGCCATGGGATCCGGAAGACGGGAAAGGGCGGCAGTCTGGCGGAAGCGGTGGATGCTGTCCAGTTCGGCGAAGTTTGCAGCGTTTCAATCGAGTGTTTGAAATTCGCGGAAGGGCTTGTGGCCGTATGGCGGGCGCTGGATCAAGGCGCGCTGAATGCCGTGCTGGCCGGGGATGCGTGCACGTAGGCCGACGATGGCGGCAAGGCCGGGCGAGGGCTGATGCCGCAATGGCCCGCGAGGCGGTGAACCCACGCCATGCGTGGATGACGGGGTTCGGTGCGCAGCGAGCTACGCACCCGCCTGGAGCCCTCTGGGACCCGACGGCTCAGGTCTCCAGCGGCACCGTCGGCACCACGTTCGGGAACACCTCTTCCAGCGGCTCCCGCTCGCCTGGCGCCAGCACCGGCCAGTTGTAGGCATTCACCGGCTGCGCGCGGTTCACCCACAACGCGTAATGCAGGTGATCGGCGCGGCCATCCCCGGTATTGGGGTGGATCAGGATGGTCAACCCCAGGCTGTTGAGCTGGAGCCACGGCATCAGCACCGGCAGCAGGTCGTTGGTGAAGCCGAAGTAGAACGAGGGGGTCACGTGCGGCCCGCGTGGTTCGAGGTTCCAGTTGCCCAGCTCCACCGGGAAGCGCTCGGCCGTCCAGCGCCGCAGCAGCGCGGCCTTCTCGAAGTTGTCCTCATCGAAGTAGATATGCGCGTGGTAGCTCTTGATGTCGGTGTAGGGGCGCGGCGTGCGGGGTAACGTGGCTTCGCCGGGGCGCACGCTGGCCGGGCGCGGGGTGGGTTCGTCCGCGGTAGCCTCGCCCCAGGGGCTGCGACCCTTGGGCGCCGGCGGCACGATGGCGCGGAAGCCGGGGCGAGCGGGCTCGGTGGTGTTCATGGCGGTGTCGCCATGGGGCGCTGCCGCGGCCGTCGACGCACTGGCCAGGCCGCCGGCGGCCAAGCCGGCCGAGGCGATCAGGCGCCGCCGGCTGGGCGAGAGCAGGTCGGCCCACTGGGCGTCGTCGGCGTCGATGGCAACGCCGGTCGGGGAAGGCAGGTCAGCGTGCATGCAGGACTCCGTGGCGGCAGCGCGGGGGCGAGATGGCACGCTCGGGCAGGCCACCCGGTGGCGTCCAATAAGCAGGCGGCATCACCTCATGCAGGTTGCCGCCGGTGCCATTGAGTCCGGGCGCGGAGCGGGCTAGGGTGCCGGGGTACCGCCCCGGAGCCCGCCATGTCCCTGTCCGATGCAGACACCCGGCGCAAGCGCGCGGCCTTCCGCCAGCTGCACGCTGAAGGCTGCTTCGTACTGCCCAATCCCTGGGACGTTGGCAGTGCACGCTATCTGCAGCGGCAGGGCTTCCTGGCCCTGGCAACCACCAGCGCCGGCTGCGCCTGGAGCGAAGGCCGGCCCGATGGCGCGGTTTCGCTGCCGGCCACGCTGGAGCACCTGCGGCTGATGGCCGCAGCGACCCCGCTGCCCTTGAATGCCGATTTCGGGGATGGCTTCGGCGCATCCCCGCCACAGGTGGCCGAGGCGGTGGCGGCGGCCATCGGCACCGGCATCGCCGCGCTGTCGATCGAGGATGCCAGCGGCGTGATCGACGCACCGCTGCGCCCGATCGATGATGCGGTGGCGCGCCTGCGTGCGGCACGCGCCGCCATTGATCAGGCCGGGGGCGAGGTGCTGCTGGTGGCACGTGCCGAGAACTTCTTCGTTGGCGTACCGGATCTGCACGACACGCTGCAGCGTCTGCGCGCCTATGCCGAGGCCGGTGCCGATGTGCTCTATGCGCCGGGCATCAGTTCGCCGGAACAGATCCGCGCGGTGGTTGCCGCGGCCGGATCCAGACCGGTGAACCTGCTGGTCGGTGGGCCTACCCCGCTCAACCTGCAGGACATCGCCGCACTCGGCGTGCGCCGGGTCAGCCTGGGCGGAGCACTGGCCCGCGCCGCGTGGGGAGGCTTGATGCAGGCCACCGGGCCGATCGTGCAGGACGGCCGTTTCGACGGCCTGCAACACGCGGCCCCGGGCGCGGCGTTGAACGCGCTGTTCCAGTAGGTCCACGCCCTGCGGGGATGGATCCGCCAGCGCCTACAGCGCTTCGATATGCCGCTCGGGCAGGAGGACACCGGCCTCGAGTGCGGGCAGCAGCTGGCGCAGCAGGCCCGGGTTGTCCTGCAGCCCGGACCCATCCAGATACGTCCAGCCCGGATCGCCAACGCGGCGCACCGCCACCATGAAGGTGGTGCTGCGGATCGCAGTTCCGCGCACCCGCATCAGTGAGTGCCGCGGCACGAAACACACTTCCTCCTCGCCGGCGGCATAGGTCCGGCCGGGGATGCCGACGTCCTCACTGACGATCTCCACGCCCGCGCTGCGCAGCTGGGCCGCCGCATTACCGGCGATCCGCGCGAAGGCTTCGTCGCCGCCAGCCAGCCGTTTCAGGCTGGGATGCGTGCGCGCGATCAGGAACCCCGCATCGCCACGGCTGAAGGCCGCCACCATCGCGCGCACCTCAGCACGCAGGGCTGCCGCATCATCGGGGCTGAGCTCGCCTGCGGTGGCAGGAGCGCCCGCGCACAGCAACACGGCCAGCATCGGGGCAAACAGGCGTCGGCGCATCGTCGGCGATCTCCACGGGATGGGGCGCACTATACGGCGAACGCAAAAACAGCGTCCCATCGATGGCGCTGGTGATCCGGGCATTGTTACTTACTATTGGTAGGTAATGATTCCTGGAGATTCGCCCATGCACAGCCTCATTGTCACCACCCACCCGGAACCCGGATCGCTCACCCATGCCATCGCCCGGCGCATCGGCGATGCCCTCCGGGCCGCCGACGCCGGCAACACCGTGACCCACGCCGACCTGGTGGCCGAAGGCTTCGACCCGCGTTTCAACCGCGAGGACCAGGCGCTGTTCCGCGGCACCGGTGCGGTGCCGGCCGATGTTGCCGCCGAGCACGCGCGGCTGGACCGGGCCGATACGCTGGTGCTGGTCTATCCGCTGTACTGGTGGTCGTTCCCTGCGTTGTTGAAGGGATGGATCGACCGCGTGTTCACCCAGGGCTGGGCCTACCAGGACGGCGCCGACGGCAAGGTACAGAAGAAGCTGCAGCGGTTGGGCGTGCATCTGGTCGGCGTCGGCGGCGCTGGCGCGGAGATGATCGAACGGCGTGGCTATGGCGCGGCGATGAAGACCCAGATCGACATGGGCATCTTCGACTACTGCGGCGCGCGCGTGCTGTCGTCCGACCTGCTGCTCGATGCCGATAGCGGTGCGGCCGCCGCGCATCTGCAGACCGCGGTGGAAATCGGCCGTAAAATCGCTACTCCGATGCGCTGACCGCCGTGCTCCACCGATGCCTGCCAACGCCGCACCCACGCGCCGCCGATTGACCCGCGAGCAACGCGCCCGCCAGTTGCTGGACGTGGCCTGGGCGCTGGTCGGCGACGAAGGCACCGATGCGCTGACGCTGGGCCGGCTGGCCGAGGCGGCGGGTGTGACCAAGCCGGTGGCCTACGATCACTTCGTGACCCGTAACGGGCTGCTGGCCGCGCTCTACGATGACTACGACGGCCGCCAGACGCGCGTCTTCAACGAGCGCATCGGCCGCGCCAGGGCGCAGCTGGCCGATCGTGCGGCGGCCATCGCCTCCGGCTACATCGACTGCATCCTCAGCCAGGGCAGTGAAGTGCAGGGCATTCTTGCCGCGTTGGTCGGTGCACCTGAACTGCACGAGGTGCGGCGGCGCTACCAGCAGGATTTCATCGACAACTGCGATACCTGGTTGGGCCCATTTGCGGCCAATGGCACGGTTCCGCTGGCCGGACGCTGGGCGATTCTTGGTGCGGCCGAAGCCCTGTCCGAAGCCGTGGCGGCAGGCGCGCTGGACAAGGCCGGCGCCGAGGCCGAGCTGCAGCGCTTGATCGTGGCGACGGTCAAGCGACGCTGATCCGCTCAGGCGTTGGTGTTGGCGGTGGTGCCGGCCAGCGCCGCAAAGCCGGCGGCCAGCCGCTCGCGCACAAGGGCATCGCGTACGTCGCGGCTTTCTGCGCCCAGCACCACGGTGATCAGGCGTACCGGCGGGCTCCGCCCGGGCACAGCCCGGCATGCGGTGGCGGCCAGGCAGAAGCCAGCGGCCTGGGTGTAGCCGGTCTTCAATCCATCCACGCCGTCTTCGCCAAGCAGGGCGTTCTGGTTGTTGCGGCTGAAGCGGCCATGCGCGAACGTGCGCTGCGCGGTGATTGCCAGGATCTGCGGATGGTCATTCAGCAGGCAGGCGGCGAGTACCGCGATGTCGCGCGCGCTGGAGGCATGGTGCGGGGTGGTGATGCCGGAGACGCTGGCGAACCACGTGCTGCGCAGGCCAAGCTGGCGCGCGTGCCGGTTCATGCGGTCCAGGAACGCAGGCTGTGATCCGTCCAGATGGCGTGCGATGGCCAGCGCCGCATCATTGCCGGAGACGATCATCAACCCTTCCAGCAGGCGAGCCAGGCTGAGCGTTTCGCCGGGCACCAGGCCCATGCGCGTTTCATCATCGGCCACCGCATGTACATCTTCGGCGGCGATGGTGACCGCCTGGTCCCACGCGCCACCGTTCTCTTCGACGCATTCGTAAGCGGCGTAGGCGGTCATCAGCTTGGTCAGCGAGGCCGGTTGCCGCGCGATGCCCGCGTTGTGCTCGTGGACCACCGCGAAGGTTGCCGCTTCCAGGGTGATGGACGAGACCGGTAGGTGGGCAGGCGCAGGAGCGGGCATGGTGGCGGTGATGACAGCGACAGGCAGCAAGGATAGTCCGCAGCGGCTGCATGAAGCCGCACTGCCAAAGCGCTGCAGCGCCCACGGTAACGCCCGGTTGCGCCCGGGCCGCAGTGGAGGCAGCCTGCGCACATGCAATCGCATATCCGCATCGACGGTCGTGTCTTCGCCTACGTCTTCCCCTGTGCGTGGGAGGACTACGCGAAGATCGGCTTTTCACGCGATCCGCTCGGGCGCATCAGCGCATTGCACCGGCGCTGGTTCGAGTTCTTCGACCTTGATGCCGGCGCGCTGGTGGAAGCGGAGAGCGAGCGCGATGCGCGTGATCTGGAACTGCAGCTGCGTTCGCCGTTCAAGGCGCACCGCGCGCCGGCGCCGATGACGGTCCAGGACAAGGCCGGAGGTCGCACCGAATGGGTACGTGGTGCCAACCAGGCGCTGTCGCTCGCGGTTGATGCGTTGGGCGCACACGGCTATCGCTGTTTCCAGCTCAAGGCATGGCTGCAGGCCGCACTGCGCCTGCGCATGGACCGGCTGCACGACTGGGCGGCGGTGCAGCTTCCGCAAGAGGATGGCCTGCGCATGCCCGGTGGCCCCGGCGAGCGCGTGCTGCGTGACACCCTCGACGGTTGCCGGGCGCTGGATATCGACCCAATGCCATGGCTGCCTGAACACGTCCAGCGTTGGTATGCAGGTTGAGCCGTGTTCAACGGGCATGCGGTTGCTGAACCGGCGCGGCCGGTTGCGGCGCACCCGTGGGGGAGCCGGTGGACGGGCAGGCCAGCTGCCGGGCCAGTTCGGCGCTGACGATATGGCCGTGCAGGAACAACAGGCTGCCGAAGATGTTCATGAGCGTGCCTCCACTTGAGTGGATTGCACGATACGGGCAGCATGGACAGGCAAAAAGCGACATTTCCGCAAGCATGCCTTGAGAGGAATTCAAGCCTGATGTCCCGCCCGCCCCTTCATGCCCTGCAGGGTTTCGTGGCCGCCGCGCGGCTGGGCAACCTGTCACGCGCAGCGGCGTCGATGAACCTGACCGTCAGTGCGCTCAGCCATCAGATGCGCCAGCTGGAAGAGCGGCTGGGGCAGCCGCTGCTGGTCCGCCAGCCGCGCGGCGTCACCCTCACCCTGGAAGGGCAGCGCCTGCTCGACCAGGTCGGCCCGCATCTGGATGCGATCAACGAGGCGTTCCAGCCTTATGCCGCACGCGCCGAGCACGTGCTGACGATCAGCGCGGTGCCGTCGATGGCGTCGGCGTGGCTGGTGCCGCGCCTGGGGCATTTCGTGGCCGCACATCCGCAGATCGAGATCAACCTGCAGTCCAGCGAACGCCTGGTGGATTTCGATCGCCAGCGCCAGTTCGATGCCGCGCTGCGGCTGGGCAGCGGCACCTGGCCGGGGCTGGTGGTGGAGCCGCTGTTCGATGAGTGGCTGCTGCCGATGGCCAGCCCGGCCCTGATCGAGCGCATGGGCGGCATCGATAATGTCCCGCTCACGCAATGGCCGTTGCTGGGTGATCCCGACGGTGCCTGGGGCGCCTGGTTCGCCTTGAGCGGGCAGAACCCGCCACCCCGCTACGTGGCGGTGCTGGATGATTCGGAGGCGCATCACCGGGCTGCGCTGGATGGCGTGGGCGTCGCCTTGGGCCGGGTCACGCGCGCGCGCCTGCTGCTCGACTCCGGCCAGCTGGTCGCGCTGTCCCAGCAGCGCCTGAAGACCGATTGGCCGCACTGGCTGGTGTACCCGCCACGCTCGGCCCACCACCGTGGTTTCCTTGCCTTCCGCGATTGGCTGCACGCGCAGGCGGCCGAGCATGTGCGGCATATGGCCGGCGCGCATCTGTAGCGTCGAGCCATGCTCGACTGGCCCTTCGCAGGAGCAGTCAAGCATGGCTCGACTACACGCATCGGACCAGGGTGACCGCCTGGCCGGCACGGGCGAACGCTTCGCCCAGCAACGGGCCTGCCTTGATCGCCTCAACTTCCTCGAACAGCGCCCGCAATGCCTCGGCCGGGCGCGAGGCCGGTGCCGCGACCGCCTGCCGGATCGCGGTGAAACGATCGGCCAGCACGCGGTGGCCGGGATGCGCCTGCGCCCAGGCCGCCAGTGGCTGACGTACCCCGGCCGCGGCATCCAGGTGCTGCTGGTCAAACAGAGTGATGGCCGCTGCTGAAGTCGCCGCGCGCTCGATCACGGCATGCCGCAGTTCGCGGCTGAGGAACAGGTCGTAGGCCGCGCCCCGACCCACCGCGATGCGCATGCCGTCGCAGTCGAGATCGGCAACCCGCTGTGCCGGGCTGTCCTCGCGCACCAGGTAGGTACCCTCGATTTCCACGTACGGCGCACTGAAGGCGATGCGGTCGGCGCGTGCCGGATCGATGGCCAGGAAGGCCAGATCCCAGCCGTCCTGCGCCGCTGCGGCGACCACCGAGGCCGCGGCGTCGTGGCAGGTGAAACGTGCCTGCACGCCCATCCGCTGTGCCAGGGCCGTCGCCAGTTCCAGCGAAGGCCCACGCGGGGCACGTGCATCGCCTTGTGCCAGTACCGGATTGCCCAGGTTGATCGCCACGCGCAGGAAGCCCTGCGGTGCCAAGGCACTTCGATGATCGGCCAGGGACATGCAGGGCTCCGCAGGGAAAAGGGCGGTCCAGCATGCCAGTGCTGCCCTGCAAGGCCGTGTCAGTATCCGGTTATCCTGCGGACATGAACCCCATCCTGCACGTTGAGATACCGGTCACTGACCTGGCCCGGGCCATCACGTTCTACCAGCAATGGCTGCAGGTGGCGGTGGACGAACCGATCCTGCTGCACGACTGCAGGATGGCCTACCTGCCGTTTGCCGATGAGGCCCCCGGTGCCAGCATGGCGCTGGTGCAGGGGGCCGACTATCTGCCTTCCGTGCACGGCGCGCGCATCTACATCGGGGTTGATGACCTGGATGCCAGCCTCGAGCGTGCGCTGCAGGCCGGGGCCGAGCTGCGCTTCGGCCCGGCCGATGCCGGTGATTGGCGCGTGGCCGAGATCGCCGACAGCGAAGGCAATCGCATTGCGCTGCAGGCGCGCGCGTTCATGTAGCGTCGAGCCATGCTCGACTGCTTTGGGGTGCCGGGACCACGCCAGTCGAGCATGGCTCGACTCTACAAAAGCGCCCGCCGGGCAGGGCTCGACGCTATACGTGGATCGCGGCACGTGAGCGCTGCAGCCAATCGTTGATCGCCGGGTCCAGCCGCGGGTCGTCCGGCAGCTGCACGCCGAAGCGCTGCTGCAGCACGTCGCGCACGTCGCCGACATCGTGCAATGGGCGCTTGTCCGGCGCCTGTCCGGGCCGGTACTCGGTGTAGTTGCCGCTGCCGATGGTGCGGCGCCAATCCGGCGCGGTCAGTGATGCACGCAGCTGGCCCGGGAAGCTGGAATCGGGATGGGTGCACACGTACCAGTTGCCCACCACATTGTCGATCGGCGCAGGCACCTGCAGGTCGAACCGGTACATCGCCCGCCAATCGTCGCTGGATTCGACTGACAGCACGAAATCGCCCTCGCCTGGCAGGCGCTGCAGCCGGTAGCGCTCGTGCGGCGTGGTCTGCGGCTGCGCATCGTGCAGGCGCAGCGGCACCGTGGGCGTCAGGCTGCCGAACCCGGCATCCACCAGCCAGTCATCCCCGTCCACCCGCACGCGCAACAGCAGGTGGGTGCGCGCGGTCAGCTCACCGTCCTGCGCGGCCAGCAGGACCCGCGCACTCAACGGTTGTGCGTCGAACCCCAGCGCCTGCAACAGGGCCAACAGGCCGCCATTGAGCTCGAAGCAGTAGCCGCCACGGCGCGCGTGGAGCAGCTTGCGTTGCACGCTGTCCAGGTCGATCGGTACCGCATCGCGCAGCAGGCAGCTGAGGGTCTCGAACGGCAGCAATGCGTTGTGGCGCTGCTGCAGGAGCGCCAGCCCGGCCAGCGTCGCGGGCGGCGGCGCAGCCAGCTGCAGGCGTTGCAGATAGCGGGGGACATCGAGCGTGACCATGGCGGCACCGGGCGGGGAGGGAGGTCCACTGTGCTCCCGCAACCGGGGTTGAGGTCAAGCGCGGCGCCGGTGTCATCCCCCCGTCGCCTGCCCCCGGTACAAAGGCCGCGTGCGCCGGCAGGTACAGGCAGGCATCGAAAATAGCGCTAAAGCTGCGTCCATCCCGGCCGATACAGGTGCGTCTTTCTGCCTGGAGCCCTGTCATGTCGGCCGTCGTTCCCCACCTCTGGTCCCTGCACACGCGCCTTGCCACATGGTGCAGGGCGTCCCCCGGCCTGCTGCGCTGGTTGCAGCCGCATCGGCTCAGCGTAGCCAACAAGCTCAAGGCCACCCTCTGGATCTGCAGTCTGGGCCTGGCGGCGATCGCCGCCGTCTACGCCTGGACCGGGCACAGCAGCGCACAGGCCGCGCGCAACCAGGCCAGCTACCAGCACGGCAGTGATCTGGCTGCCCGCCTGGCCACCCGCGTGGCCGAAGCCCGCCGCCTGCAGACCCAGTATGCGCGGAGTTTCGGTGATGCCGACCGCGATCAGCTGCTGGCCACGCAGAAGGGTTTGCAGGCGGACCTGCAGGCATTGCGGGCGATGCCGATGGACGCCGGCCGGCGCAAGGCACTGCAGGCGCTGGCTGAAGCGGCAGACGCCTTTTCGCAGGGTGTTGCCGCACTGTTCGAGCGCGTGGATGAGATGGGACGGGGCGACGCCGGTCTTGCCGCGCAGCTGCAGCAGGCCGCTGATACCTTGCAGACGCAGGTCGATGCGCTGCAGCGCCCTGCACTGGCGCTGACGCTGCAGAAAATGCGCCGCCAGGAGGCGCTGCTGCTGCTCGACGGTGACGCGGCCCACGCCGACCGTGCCAGCGAGGAAAAGCTGCCGTTCGACCTGGCGCTGGCCGGACTGCCGGCCGATGTGCAGGACACCCTGCGCAGCGGCATGGAGGGCTACCAGGACGCGTTGCTGGCCTACACCGCCGCCCGCGTCGGCCTGGATGTGGAGGCGCAGTCGTTGCTGGACGCCGCCGCCGGCGTTGCCCCGGCGCTGGCCGCATTCCAGCAGGCCCAGGTATCGGCGCTGGCCACTGCACAGTCACGCCAGCAAGCAGGTGCGCGCACCATGAGCGTACTGTTCACGTTGACCCTGCTGCTGGTGGCCGGCGTGCTGATCACCAGCCTGGTGCTGGTGCTGCGCGCGGTACGCCAGCCGATCCAGGACACGCTGCGCTTTGCCAGTGACATCGCCGACGATCGCCTCGACACCACCCTTCGCGTCTACAACGCCAACGATGAGATCGGCCAGCTGGCGCAACGCCTGGTCGACATGCAGCAGCAGCTGCGCGCACGCATCGACACCGAACGTGCGGTGGCCCGCGGCAACACCCGTGTGCGCCAGGCGCTGGACAGCGCGCAGACCGGGCTGATGGTGATCGATGCCGAGGGCCGGCTGGCCTATGCCAACCCGGCACTGCAGCAGCATCTGGCGATGCACGCCGACGAGCTGCTGGGCCGCGACGCGGTGCGGCTGCACCCGGCGCTGGCCAATCTGGTCGGCGTGCGCCAGCGCGAGGAACGCGAGATCAGCCATGCCGGCGTGCGCTACCAGCTGATCGCCAATGCCATCATCGATGAAGGGCACTACCTCGGCGTAGCGGTGGAGTGGCGCAGCCGTGCGCTGGAACACCTGCTGGAGACCGAAGTGGCCGCGCTGGTCGATGCGGCTGCCCAGGGCGATCTGCAGGGGCGTATCGAACTGGATGGCAAGCAGGGCTTCGTACGCACGCTGTCAACCAGCATCAACCGCCTGCTGGCCACCTTCGAAACCAATCTTGGCGATCTGCAGGCGCTGCTGGCTGCACTGGCCAGCGGCGATCTCAGTGTGCGCATGGGCGGTGATCTGCAGGGTGTCTTTGCGCGCATGCGCGATGATGCCAACGCCACCGTGGCGCAGCTGGGGCGCATCGTCACCCGCATCCAGCAGGCGACGTCGCATCTCGATACCGGCGTAGGCGAGATCGTCGCCGGCCACCACGACCTGTCGCAGCGTACCGAGCAGCAGGCCGCCAACCTGGAAGAGACGGCAGCGTCCATGCACGAGCTGACCGATACGGTGGGTCGCAACGCCGACGCGGCAGGGCGTGCCGATGCACTGGTGCAGGGCGCGGCCGCCGTGGCGCAGCGTGGCGGCGAGGCCGTCGGTCAGGTGGTGGCGACCATGCAGGGCATCAGTGAGGCATCACGCCGCATCGGCGACATCACCCAGCTGATCGATGGCATCGCCTTCCAGACCAGCATCCTTGCGCTCAACGCGGCCGTGGAAGCGGCACGCGCCGGCGAGCAGGGCCGCAGCTTTGCCGTGGTGGCCGCCGAAGTACGGTTGCTGGCCCAGCGCAGTGCCGAGGCAGCCAAGCAGATCAAGGGATTGATCGAGGATTCGGTGGCGCGGGTCGGGCAAGGCAACCGGTTGGCCGAGCAGGCCGGCACCACCATGGGCGAGATCGTTGGCAGCGTGCAGCAGCTGGCGGACCTGCTGGCCGGTATCCGCAGCGCCTCGCACGACCAGCACGCCGGCATCGCGCAGGTGAACCAGACCATCGTGCAGATGGAAGCCAGTACCCAGCGCAACGCCAGTCTGGTGGAAGAGGCGGGTGCCTCCACCGCACAGATGCAGGCGCAGGTGCAGGCCCTGGCGGAGGCCGTGGGCGCGTTCCGCTTGCAGTCGATGCCGCAGGCGCGCGCCGCGGCGGCCTAGTCAGCCGAGCGCAGGCCCGGCGCTACATCGGCTGCAGGAACACTGTAGAGCCGTGCCCATGCTCGGCTCACACCAGCGTCAGGCGGCAGGAATCAATACACGTCGCGCCGGTAGCGTCCTTGTTCCAGCAGTGTTTCCACCGCTTCATCGCCCAGCGCCTCGCGCAGCACCTGGTCCACGCCTTCGGCCATGCCCTGCAACGAACCGCAGACATGGATCACCGCGCCGCGCTGCATCCAGTCGCGCAGCACATCGGAGGCCGCGCGCAGCCGATCCTGCACGTAGCCACCGTCACCATCGCGCGAGAATGCAAGGTCCACCCGCTGCAGATGACCCTCGGCCTGCCAGGCCTCGATTTCTTCGCCGAACAGGAAGTCGTGTGCGCGCTGGCGTTCGCCGAACAGCAGCCAGTGCCCGTGCGCACCTGCATGCGCGGCTTCGCGCAGCAGGCTGCGCAGGCCGGCGATGCCGGTACCATTGCCGATCAGCAGCATCGGCGCGGCAGCCACGCGATGGAAACCCGGATTGCGGTGCACGCGGGCCACGATGCCGGCGCCCACCGGTGCATGCAGCGACAGCCAACCCGAACCCAGCCCGGCACGACCGGCCGGGTCATGCGTCAACCGCACCACCAGCTCCACTGCGGCATCCTGCGCAGCGGACGCAATCGAATATTCGCGCCCGGGCAGCGCGGGCAGCCCGGCCAGCCACAGGCAGGCGTCCTGCACCACCAGCGCGGCATCGGCACCGGGCAGTTCGCGTTCGCTGGCCAGTGCCAGCAGCGTGCGTGGTTGACCCTCCACCAGCACTGGCTGCAGCGGATCCAGCCCATGCGCCTTCAGTACCGCGCTGGCATGTGCTGCACTGTGCCGGGGCGACACATGCAGGATGTCACCGGCCTGCCACTGCACCTGTGCCGGTGCCGCCAGGCGGATGTGCCAGATCGCACCGCCGACGCTGCCGGGATTGAGACGCTCGCGGCCGAGCAATCGCCAGTCGTGCATCACCGTGGCCGACGGCAGCACGCTGTCATCGGTGGCGATTCCGGTCAGGGTTGCCAGTTGCAGCTGCCATTGGCGCAGGGCCGGTAGCGCTGCGGCATCCACATCAATGCGATCGAACAGCGGTCGTGCGCCATTGCCGATCAGCCAGCTGTCGACCTGGCGGCCAAAGCCGCAGAAATGCGGGTACTGGCGATCACCCAGTGCGAGCAGCCCGAATGCCAGGCCCGACAGATCCAGGCGCTGTGCAAGCAGCTGCCGCGCGGCGCGTCGTGCCGCATCCGGTGGCTCGCCATCGCCGAAAGTACTGAGCACCAGCAATGCGTGCGTGCTGCGCTGTAGTCCGGCCACATCGAGGCGGGCCAGCGGGAGTACCCGCACCGCGTGGCCGGCGGCCTGCAGCTGCGCCGCTGCGCGCCAGGCCAGCTGCTCGCCCAGCCCGCTCTGGCTGGCGTGCACCACCAGCCACGGCGTAGCGGCGTCATCGGCGGCCGCAACCGGCAGCGAGCGGCGCAGGCCGCGCGCCGCGCGCTGGCTGCGGCGGCGATCCAGGTACAGCATCCAGCCGGTGATGAAGAACAGGCTCATGCCCAGGCTGCTGAGCATCACCACCACGCGCCCCGGGACACCGAAGTAGCTGCCCGAGTGCAATGCGAACACGCTGGTGGCCAGCTGTGCGCCAGCGCCCTGGCGCGCATAGGGGCGCGCATCGAGGGCTGCACCACTGGCCGGGTCCAGCTGCAGCAGATCGTGGGCGCGATCGTGGTGGCCCCCGCGCTGCGCCGGATCGCCGGCCATGACCCGGACGTTCAGCGGTTGGCCCGGCTTTTCCGGCAGGCGCAGGTCGATGAAGCCGGTGCGCACCCCGGGCAATGCGTACAGCGTGGCTTCGACGCGCTGCAGGTCCAGCGACGCATCGGTCGCAACCGTGGGCCTGGCCGCCGGCGCAACGCCCAGCAGCGTATTGGCCACGCTGCGGTATCCGTCGAACGACCACCACAGGCCGGTCAGCGCGCTCATCAGGTAGATCGGCAGCACCCAGGTGCCGGCCACCGAGTGCAGGCTCCACAGGAAGCTGCGGCCGCTGCGCTTCCATTCCACCGCCAGCCAGCTGCGCCAGTGCCACCAGCGTCGTGGCCAGCGCAGGTAGAGCCCGGACAGGGTGAAGAACAGCAGGGCGATGGCACAGCTGCCGGTGATCCACTTGCCGCGTTCGCCGGCGGCCAGGTGGCGATGCAGGTCCTCGACGAAGTCGAAGAACGCCTGCCCGCGCAGGGCACTGAAGCGCTCACCGCTGTAGGGGTCGAAGTACACCCAGTGCTGCTTGCCGCCGGCAAAGCGCGCCACCGAGGGGCGTTGCCCGGTCGCATCGACGCGCAGTCGCTGCAGCGGACGCTCGTTGCCGGCCTGCAGCTGCGGCACCAGCTCGCTGAGCGCCAGTGGAAGCTGGCCGTCGGCGTGGTGTTCGGCGATGGCGGCGAAGCCGGGATTGGCCGCGCGCAGCAGTTCGTCCTCGAAGGACAGCACGGCACCGCTGAGGCCCATCACGGCCAGGATGGCACCTGCGGTGATGCCCAGCAGCCAGTGCAGTTGGAACAGGACGTTCTTGAACATCGAAGAAGGAGGGCCCGGGAGGCTGCCGCCCGCATCCTGCGCAACAGCAAATGAGAATTAGTCGCGGAATTCTCCGTGGCGCGTTGGCTGCGGTCAAGCCGTTGGGCAGAGGCCGGGCTGTGCCCGGCCTCTGCCCCCGTCGCGGTGTACTTGGACGCAGGGACGCAGCCTTCCCTGGCTGTCGTCCCGGGTCTTCACGCAGGGCTCAGAACTTCCAGCCTACCCGCGCGTAATAGAAGCCGCCGTTGAACCCGTAGGGCGAGTGCACGGGGTACTGCGCACCGGCCACCCCGCCCCAGGGGTTGCCGGCCGGCGTGCGGTCGAACAGGTTCTGCGCGCCAAGGCTGAAATACAGGCCCGAATCGAACTTCCAGCCCACCTCTGCATCCACGATCAGCGCGCTGCCGCCGTAGATCGGCAGGCCCCCGTCCTCGGCGGAGATCACGCCGCTGTCCAGATGGTCTTCGTACCAGCTGCTGTAGTAATTGAAGCGCAGGTTGGCATGGAAGATCTGCCGCTGGTGGTGGATGCTGAAGTAGCCCTTGGTCCTGGGCAGCGATTTCTCCAGCTTGTAGACGCGGGCTTCGTCGATGAAGTCGGTGTCGTAGCGATCCACCTTGGTGCGGTTCCAGTTGGCGGCAAGCGAGTAGGTGGTTACCCCGCCGAAATGATTGCTCTTGAAGCTGGTCACCAGATCCACGCCGGTCGTGGTGGTATCGAAGGCGTTGCCGAAGTAGGTCACCTGCGAAATGGAGGCGGCCTCCGGATTGCCGCCGGCCACCAGCGCCGCGCGCTCTTCCGGGGTGACCGCAAAGCTGGTGCTCAACGCGATGCGGTCTTCCACCTTGATCTGGTAGCCGTCCAGGGTGATCAGCCAGTCGCCCGCGGTCCACACCGCTCCCAGTGACACATTCCTGGACTCTTCCGGACTGAGCGGCTGGGCGCCCTTCAGTTGCGCGATCGGGTTGGTGGGCGGAAGCGTGGCAATGTCCTCCAGCGCGGTGCCGCCGAACACGGTGCTGATCTGGCTGACGTTGGCTTGGCCGGGAGTCGGTGCGCGGAAGCCGGTGTTGTAGGCACCGCGCAGGGCGAAGTGCTCGTTGAAGTCGAAACGCGCGGTGAACTTGCCGGTAGTGGTGCTGCCGAACGAATCGTAGTCCTCGTAGCGCAGCGCACCGGCCAGCAGCAGCTTGTCGGTGAGCTGGGCTTCCAGGTCGGCATAGGCCGCCCAGTTGCGGCGATCAAAGGTGCCGGCGGTGCGCGTGCTGAAACCATTGAAACCGTTGGAGCCAAGCGCGAAGCCCTGTTCGGTCAGCGGGCCGATGGCGGTGGATGGGCCATCACCGGGGCTGATCCTGAAGCTCTCCTCGCGCCATTCGGCGCCCATCGCCAGGCGCAGCGGCTGGCTGCTGAAGCTGGCCGGTATGTCCCGGCTTACGTCCACGTTGAGGTTCTTTTCGGTCTGGGTGTTACCGCCGGGTCGGAATCGCAACCCGGCCGGCTGGTCAGGCCCGAGCGACGCGTTGACGGTGTTGTAGATGGTGAACTCAATATCGTTGCGGCCCCAGGAGCCGCTTACGTCCCAGTACCACTGGC
Source organism: Stenotrophomonas beteli (assembly GCF_001431665.1). Lineage (GTDB taxonomy): Bacteria > Pseudomonadota > Gammaproteobacteria > Xanthomonadales > Xanthomonadaceae > Stenotrophomonas > Stenotrophomonas beteli. Next base: position 54,503 of record NZ_LLXV01000039.1, read on the forward strand.
CCCACGTGCCCTTGGCGCCAGCGAACACCGAAGCGTCCTCCAGTTCGCCGCCGAAGCGTGGGGTGAAGCCACCGGGCAGACTGGAGAGGAAGGTGAAGCAGTTGGCCGGCAGCGCACCCACGGCGCCACTTACGGTGCTGTAGGGCAGCAGGTTGCCGGCGCCGTCGCGCAGGGCGATGGAAGGGCAGCTGCCCACGCCGGTCAGGTTGCCCACCAGCAGCGTCTCACCCCCATCATTGGAGTACACGCCCGAACGCGCGGTGGGGTCGCGGTAGTAGAACCCGCCGTCCACCTTGCGCTTGGCATAGTTGCCGAACAGGTAGAACTCCACGTTTTCGGTGTCGTAGCCGAGGTTGGCGACCAGCTTGAGGTCGTCGTCCACCTTCGGCGATCCCCAGATCTGCGCCGGGTCGTTCACCCCGGGGTAGCCGGCCGCCGCCACCGCGGCGGCATCATCGCGCTGCACGCTGCGCGAAGTGTCGTCGGCCTTGCGCCACTCAGCCGTCAGGGTGGCGAAGCCGTGCTCGGTCAGCGGAAGGCCGATCTGCGCCGAGTACTGGGTGGTAAGCCCGTCGCCCTTGTAGTACTGCCCGGCGAAGACCTCGGCAGTACCGCCTTCGCGCAGCTTCTTCAGGCCGAAGTTGAGCACGCCGGCGATGGCGTCCGATCCATACTGCGCGGCAGCACCGTCGCGCAGTACGTCGACCTGCTCCAGTGCCAGTGACGGGAACACCGAAAGGTCAGGGCCCTGCGCACCATCGGAGAGGCCATGGCCGAGGAAGGTGATCACCGCCGAGCGGTGGAAACGCTTGCCGTTGACCAGCAGCAGGGTGTTGTCCGGCGGCAGGCCACGCAGGTTGGCCGGACGCACCAGGCTGGCCGCATCGTCGATGGGAATCGTGCTGACGTTGAAGGAAGGTACCAGCACCTTGAGCTGGTCGAGGGCGTCGGTCGCGCCCTGGTTGCGGAACTCTTCACCGCTGATGATGTCGATCGGCACCGCCGACGACGACACCGTGCGCGGTTTGGTACGGCTGCCCAGCACCGAAACGGTATCCAGGGTGGTGGCCGCGTCGGGCGTCGTCGATGGGCTGCTGTCCTGCGCCCATGCAACGGGGCTGGTGGACAGCAGCGCGGTGGCGAGGGCCACCATTACTGCGGATGCCAAGGGCGTGATTGCGTCTGGAGCCCGAACACTTCTGCGAATTCCGTGTTTCATGCATGCACCCTGCAGTCGATTTGAGTGGTTTGTCGGTCAGTGGTTCATCCTGTTGGTTCTCCTTGCAGCCAGGGCCCTGGTCGCTAAACGTAGAATTAACAGAGCGTAAACCGTACCGCAACGAATCTTTCGATTTCAGGTGCAAAGTCGCGGAATGGATCGCAAAACAGCCTCATATGTCTGCTGAAAGCACGTAGTATGTGCTTCAGGCAACTATCAGGAATATCCCGTGTCTACGCTCATTGCCGATCCCGTTGCACGGGTCCGCGCCTTCAACCGCTTCTACACCCGCAGGATCGCGGTGCTTGAGGAGCGGTTGCTGCACAGCGACTTCACCCTCACCGAAGCGCGGGTGCTGTTCGAACTGGCGACGGGCCAGGGCATCACAGCTGCGCAGCTGGGCCAACGGCTGGACCTCAACGCGGGCTACCTCAGCCGGCTGTTGAGCGGGCTGCAGGCGCGCGGTCTGGTTCAACGCGAGCCATCGGTGATGGACGCGCGCGCGAACCGGCTGGTGTTGACCGAGGCGGGCCGCGCCGCCTTCGCACAGCTGGATGCAGCGTCCAGCGAAAGCATCGGTGCCATGCTGGGAGGCATCAGTGAAGCGGGATGCCAGCGCCTTCTGGAGGCGATGGGACACATCCAGGCACTGCTGGGAGGTGCATCGTCAGGTTGCGTGCTGCGCGATCCCCGCCCCGGCGACATGGGCTGGGTGATCCAGAAGCACGGCGCGCTGTATGCACGCGAATTCGGGTGGAACGCGGAGTTTGAAGCGCTGGTGGCCGACATCGTCACCCGCTACCTGCGCGCGCATGACCCGCAGACCGAGCGCTGCTGGATCGCCGAACTGGATGGCACCGCGGTGGGCTCGGTGTTCGTGGTCCGGCACGACGCGCACAATGCCAAGCTGCGGCTGCTGCACGTCGATGCCAGTGCGCGCAGGCGGGGCATCGGGCAGCGGCTGGTGGAGGAGGCGATGAGTTTCGCGCGTGCGGTGGGCTACAAGCGCATGGTGCTGTGGACCAATGCCGCGCTCACAGAAGCGCGCGGCCTGTACGAACGGGCCGGTTTCGAGTTGATAGCAGAGCAGAACGAACAGCTGTTCGGCCAGCCGCAGGTGTCCCAGCTGTGGGCGCGCCCGCTGGTCTGATGCGATCGGGCGCAGCGCATGCTGCCTGGACCTGCATGCTGCCGGCGCAGGATGTTCTCCAGCAGGTTGTTGAGTGGCACCTGCACCGCCGGCGAAGGCCTATGGGGCGGCCCATGCCTCGATCTCGCCAGGCGCGAACGGTCCCAGCTTCGCCTTCACCATGCGACCCTGGGCATCGAACAGTACGCTGTAGGGCAACAGGCCCTGGGCATTGCCCAGCTGCACGCTGGCGTCGCGGGGGCCCGGAGTCTCGATCACGATCGGGTAGTCCACCGGCACCCGATGCAGGAAGCGGCGCACGTCCTCCGGGGTGTCCAGGGCCAGACCCAGCACCTGCACCCCACCACCGCCCTGGGCGTGAGCGAAACGGGCCAGTTCAGGCATCTCCTCCACGCACGGCGCGCACCAGCTGGCCCAGACATTGACCAGCAACGGGCGACCGCTGAAGCGCTGCTGCAGGTCCAATGGCCGGCCGTCGAGGTCGGGCAGCGACAGAGCCGGCATCCGGTCTCCGGCGTGCAGCGGGGCTGGTGCGGGCACAGCCGCGGTTGCAGGCGCGACGGCAATCGGCGCAGCCGGGGCGGGGGCCAGCCGGTGCCCGGCCCACAGGCCCAGGCCGGCGGCCAGCACCGCTGTCCACAGCAGCGCTGGCCGTTGCCACTTCATCGTGCGGTGCGCAGCAGCGCTTCCTCCACCACCGCCTGGGTCAGCAGGGTCGGCAGCACGGTCGGCGGTGCGCCGGGGCCGTACACCACATACAGCGGCACACCCACCGCCTTGTGCTCTTCCAGGAACGTGGTGATCTGCGGATCGACATTGGTGTAGTCACCACGCATGTACACCGCGTTGGTGCGCTTGAGCAGTTCCTTGAACTCCGGTCGCGACAGCACCGCACGCTCGTTGGCCTTGCAACTGACGCACCAGTCGGCGGTCATGTTGACGAACACCACGCGATTGTCGGCGCGCAGGCGGTCCAGCAGTTGCGGGGAGTATTCGACCACGTTGTCGCTGGCCGCCTGCGCAGCCCGCGCCGGCGGTTCCAGCTGGGTCACGCTCCACGCCGGCACCAGGGCGCCGATCGCCAGCAGCACGCCCAGCAGGGTCACCGCGCGCGAACCGGTCCAGCGGTTGCGTTCGAACAGCCACAGGCCGAAGGCGAACAGCAGCAGGCCGCCCAGTACCAGCGCCATGCCGTCCACGCCGCGCTGCTTGCCCAGCACCCACAGCAGCCACAGCGCGGTGGCATACATCGGGAAGGCCAGCACATGCTTGAGCGTTTCCATCCACGGGCCCGGCTTGGGCAGGCGCCGCGCCAATGCGGGCACGAAGCCGACCAGCAGGAACGGCAGCGCCAGGCCCAGGCCGAGGAACAGGAACACCGTCATCGCCTTCAGGGGTGGGGCGATGAAGGCGTAGGCAATCGCGCCGCCCATGAACGGGCCGACGCAGGCACTACCGACCACGCAGGCCAGCGCCCCGGTGAAGAAATCGCCGGCGGGGCCGCTGCGGCTGGCCAGCGACTGGCCCAGGTTGCCGATGCCGCCGCCGAGGGTGAACACGCCGGACAGGCTCAGGCCCACCGCGAACATGATGTAGGCCAGCGCCGCCACCACGCCCGGGTGCTGCAGCTGGAAGCCGATGCCGACCGCGTTGCCGATCGCGCGCAGGCCGACCATCAGTGCGCCGATCACTGCGAAGGCGACCAGTACGCCCAGCGTGTACCAGAGCGCATGGCTGCGCGCACGCTGCGGGCTTTCGCCGCTCTGCGCCAGGCTCAGCACCTTCAGCGACAGGATCGGCAGCACGCACGGCATCAGGTTCAGCACCAGGCCACCGGCCAGCGCCAGCAGCAGCACCCACACGAACGAGCGGTCCGGATTCGGCGTGCTCGCAGGCGGGCGCGTGCGCAGTGCGTTGTCGCCGCGGGCATCGGCGGCGAACGCATTGCCGGCGGTGGCGCCTGCGGCGCCGGCGGCAAGCGGAGCGCCGGCATCGGTATTGGGTACGGTTGGCAGCAGGCGCAGCGGGGCGCCATCGGCGCCTTCGCGCGCCGCCCCGGTGGTGGCGGGCAGCGGGCTGATCACCTCGGTGCGTGGCGGTGCCTGGTCGGCGCGGGCGTTGATCTTTCCGGCCGGGATCGACAGCTTCACCCGCCGCGTCATCGGCGGATAGCAGATGCCATCGGTCTGGCAGCCCTGGAAGGTCACCACCAGGGTGCTGTCGACCGCCTCGGAAACCGTGCGGCGCAGCGGCAGCGGCACTTCCACCTGGTTGAAATACACCGAGACATCGCCGAAGTGCTCATCGCGATGCGACTGTGCGGCCGGCCAGCGTGGCTTGTCGGCCAGCACGCCGGCGCTGCCTTCCAGCTTCAGCGAGGTGCGGTCGCGATACAGGTAGTAGCCCGGGGCCGGACTGAAGCGCAGCAGCACGGTGTTGCCATCGCTGGCAATCGCATCGAAGCCGAACGCCTGTTCCGACGGCAGCGGCAGCGCCTGGCTGTTGCTGGCCGCACCCGGCAGGCGCAGGCCACCGCTGTTGCCGGCACCGGCCAGCGGGTTGTTGAACGGGCTGGCCGCAGCGGCACGCGCGGCCGGGGCCGCCGCCTGTGCACCACCGCCGGGCAGGGTGACCTGCACCACGCGCTTCTGCGGCGGGTAGCAGACACCGGCATCGGCGCAGCCCTGGTAACGCACTTCCAGGCTGAGGGTGCCGGCAGCCTCGGTTGGCGTGCCGGGCAGGGTGGCCTGCAGGCGCTCGCGATAGGTTTCGACTTCGCCGAAGAAGTCGTCGTGGTGCCTGTCGCCCTTGGGCATCTGCAGCGCGCCGGCGTTGAATGCCGGGTCGGCCTTGACGCTGGTGCGGTGGCGATACAGGTAATAGCCCGGCGCGATCTTGAACTGCAGTTGCACCTGGCCGCGCTCGGGGGCGGTGGCGGTCAGCGCAAACGCCTGGTCCACCGGCAGCAGGTCCTTCTCATCCAGCGCGAACGCCGGCAGCGAGAGCCACAACAGGGCGCACAAGGCGGCGCCACGCGCAAACAGAGTCTTCAAACAGTGTCCTCCCGGGTCTGTGCCCGGATCCAATCCAGATACGCCGGCAGGCCGGCCCGGGCTTCGACCGCGATGCACTCCGGGAGTTCATACGGATGCAGTTCGACGATCCGGGCGATTGCGTCATCGACGCGGCTCGCGGTGGTCTTCACCAGCAGCTGCAGCTCGGCGTCGGTGGTGACCTCGCCCTGCCAGCGGTAGGTCGACTGCGCCCCCTCGAGCCGGGTCACGCATGCGGCCAGGCGCTCGCCGACCAGCGCGTGCGCGATGCGCTCGGCACTGGCCCGGTCCGGGCAGGTGGTCAACAGCAGCAGCACGGGATCGACGGTCGACATGACCGTCGAGTATAGGGCCGCCGCCGGGCCAGGGCCCGGCGGCGGCGATGGACCGCTGCGTTGCGCGGTCAGTTGGCCAGTTGGCAGGTGGCCGGCTTGGCCGACGTGAACAGGCCGGGGGTCGCCCACTCGGGGTGGTCGATGAACGGGTTGCGGTTACCCTGGAAGCTGTAGATCACGTCATTGCGTGCACGCTCGGCATCGTCCGGCGGGTCGGACAGGTGCCAGTCGATCAGGGTCGACAGCAGGCCCATGTAGGCCGGCGAGCTGCTGGTCTTGACGATCTTGCTGCGGTCGTCGGTCAGCTCCAGGTCCGGCTCGGACTGGCCGGTGGCCGCGTCCTTGCCGCCCTCGTAGCGGATCGCCATGTACATCACCGCACGCGCCATGTCGCCCTTGCGCTTGCCCCACACCTCGAAGGTGCCGGTGTTGCCGTCCGGCGTGCGTACCCAGTTGGAATTGCCCGGGTAGCCGCCGCTGCCGCCGCCCTGGCCGTTGTTGGCCTCGGTGGCGCGCTCGCCGCAGCCGGCGTCGCACTTGGCAAACGGCTTGTTGCCACGATCGGCGTTCCACTGCGCGTCGGTCAGGTACAACATGTGGGTGTCGGTGTACGGCGCGTACGGCAGGCCCTTGTCACCGGTGGTGCTGGCAAAGCCCAGCGAGTTCGGCCAGGTGTGCTCGCGGTTGTACGTGAGGCCGCTGCCGGTGCCCGCACGATCACTGACCTTGGCGTAGCTGCGGTTGCGATAGGCATCGAGGATGCGGTTCGGGTTGTTCGGATCCTCGTCGGCGATTTCCAGGATGGTCCAGGTACTGGTGCCCGAGCCGCTGTACGGGTAGGCGGTGTGGCCCTTGATGGTGGCGTGCAGCGAGCAGCGCAGCTGGCTCGGGCTGGAGGTGTTCACCTTCGAGTAGTAGCCGGCCGGCACGCCCGGATTGCCCGGGTCGGGGTTGCCGCCGGTGCTGGCCACGGTGAAGGCGATGCGGCTGTCAGCGGCCGGGTGCGCGCCCTGCAGGTCGGTGATGCGCGCGGCGCGGATGTCGAAGCGGCAGGCTTCACCGGCCACCAGCGCGGTGTTGGTGGACAGCTTCACGCTGCGGCCGCTGGCCGGGAAGGTCAGCGGCACGCTGCCGGAGGTGCCGCAGCTCAGCGCGAAGGCACCACTGGCCAGGTTCACCGTCTCGCTGAACACCACTTCCAGATCGGCCGCGGCCGGGAAGGTGCTGCTGCCCTGCGCCGGGGTGGTGGTGGACACCGACGGCGGCGTGTTCGGACCCGGGGTGCCATCACCGCTGAAGGTCTGGCCGTTGTTGCAGCTGCCGAAGGTCTGCCTGGCCGATTCGGCCCAGGTGAAGTGGGCGTACTGGCTGCCGCTGCCGGTCAGCTGCAGCGAGGTCCCCGGCGCCGTGCTGTTGGTCTCGGCCACCGGAATGTTCTGGCTGGTCATGCCGGCGGCAGGGCCGCCGGAGGCGGTGATGGCGCCCTCGTAGCTGAGGAACTGGACCACCTTGCCGCTGGCATCGACCAGGGCGATGCCGTCGTTCGGGCCGTTTTGGAGGCCGTTGGTCGGGTAGCTGACCACGGCGATGCTGGCGCTGCCGCAGCCGGCGGCGCTGCCGGCCGGAACCGGGTTGTTGGCGTAGACCGTGGCGGCCGACGGATTGCTGCCGTTGTACAGGTACAGGCGGTAGCCGGACAGGTCCTCACCGGCGGTGGCCACGACCTCGATCGCTTCGCCGACGTCACCGGCGGCGGTGCTGTCGTCGTAGTGCAGTTCGTTGATGAAGACCTCGGCCTGGGCCGGCGCGGCGGCCAGCGCCAGCAGGCAGGCGGCGGCAAGCGGGGACAGCAATCGCATCGACAACTCCTTGTGATTGGGAATGCGCGGCCGAGCCTAAGGCCGATCCAGTGACACTTTGTCGTAAATGAACGTCAGATATCTGACAGTGGGACATCGGTCACCAAATGTCACCCGTTTCCCCCTTGGCTTGCCGCGCTTCACCCCTATACAGGCGTCCACGCAGGGAAGGAGGTTTCCGGGCCCGGAGAAAAATTTCGGGATCGGCCCTTGAAAGGCCTGTGGAGGTCTCCATCTCTGTCGTGCTCCCGACTTGTCGGGCTTTTTCACGCGCGTTGCTGGCACTCGCCTGGTGTGACTGCTAACATCGCCGGACTTTTTTAGACCAATCAATAACTTAAGAGGTCTCTTATGAGCATCAAGCCGCTGCACGACCGCGTTGTGGTCAAGCCGATCGAAGCCGACGAAATCTCCGCCGGTGGCATCGTCATTCCGGATTCGGCCAAGGAAAAGTCCACCAAGGGTGAAGTCGTGGCCGTCGGCCCGGGCAAGCCGCTGGACAACGGCAGCGTGCGCGCTCCGTCGCTGAAGGTCGGCGACAAGGTCATCTACGGCCAGTACGCCGGCAGCTCGTACAAGAGCGAAGGCGTCGAATACAAGGTCCTGCGCGAAGACGACGTGCTCGCCGTCATCGGCTGAGCTTCGGCGCGACCTGCTTTTCTGTAAGACATCCCCTTTCGTCGCCGGGCCCGGCCCGGTGCAAACATCGAGGTAATCGCAATGGCTGCCAAGGATATTCGTTTCGGTGAAGACGCCCGTTCGCGCATGGTGCGCGGCGTCAACGTTCTCGCCAATGCCGTCAAGGCCACCCTGGGCCCGAAGGGCCGCAACGTCGTGCTGGAAAAGAGCTTCGGCGCGCCGACCATCACCAAGGACGGCGTCTCCGTCGCCAAGGAAATCGAACTGGCTGACAAGTTCGAGAACATGGGCGCGCAGATGGTGAAGGAAGTTGCTTCGCGCACCAACGACGATGCCGGCGACGGCACCACCACCGCCACCGTGCTGGCCCAGGCCCTGATCCGCGAAGGCGCCAAGGCCGTGGCCGCCGGCATGAACCCGATGGACCTCAAGCGCGGCATCGACAAGGCCGTCGTGGCCGCCGTCACCGAGCTGAAGAACATCTCCAAGCCGACCGCCGACGACAAGGCGATCGCCCAGGTCGGCACCATCTCGGCCAACTCGGACGAGTCGATCGGCCAGATCATCGCCGACGCGATGAAGGAAGTCGGCAAGGAAGGCGTGATCACCGTTGAAGAAGGCTCGGGCCTGGACAACGAGCTGGACGTGGTCAAGGGCATGCAGTTCGACCGCGGCTACCTGTCCCCGTACTTCATCAACAACCAGCAGTCGCAGACCGCTGACCTGGATGACCCGTTCATCCTGCTGCACGACAAGAAGATCTCCAACGTCCGTGACCTGCTGCCGGTGCTGGAAGGCGTCGCCAAGGCCGGCAAGCCGCTGCTGATCGTGGCCGAAGAAGTCGAAGGCGAAGCGCTGGCTACCCTGGTGGTCAACACCATCCGTGGCATCGTCAAGGTCGTGGCCGTCAAGGCACCGGGCTTCGGCGACCGTCGCAAGGCGATGCTGGAAGACATGGCCGTGCTGACCGGCGGCACCGTGATCTCCGAAGAAGTGGGCCTGTCGCTGGAAAAGGCCACCATCAAGGACCTCGGCCGGGCCAAGAAGGTGCAGGTCTCCAAGGAAAACACCACCATCATCGATGGCGTCGGCGACAAGGCCAACGTTGATGCACGCGTGGCGCAGATCAAGACCCAGATCCAGGACACCTCCTCCGACTACGATCGCGAGAAGCTGCAGGAACGCGTGGCCAAGCTGGCCGGCGGCGTTGCCGTGATCAAGGTCGGCGCTTCGACCGAAATCGAAATGAAGGAAAAGAAGGATCGCGTCGACGACGCCCTGCACGCCACCCGTGCAGCGGTTGAAGAAGGCGTGGTCCCGGGCGGTGGCGTTGCCCTGGTCCGCGCGGTCACCGCGCTGGCCGGCCTGAAGGGCGCCAACGAAGACCAGAACCACGGCATCCAGATCGCCCTGCGCGCGATGGAAGCCCCGCTGCGCGAAATCGTGGCCAACGCCGGCGACGAGCCGTCGGTCATCATCAACAAGGTCAAGGAAGGCACCGGCAGCTTCGGCTACAACGCGGCCACCGGCGAGTTCGGCGACATGCTGCAGTTCGGCATCCTGGACCCGACCAAGGTGACCCGTTCGGCGCTGCAGAACGCAGCCTCGATCGCTGGCCTGATGATCACCACCGAAGCCATGGTTGCCGAAGCTCCGAAGAAGGACGAGCCGGCCATGGGCGGCGCCGGTGGCATGGGCGGCATGGGTGGCATGGGCGGCATGGACTTCTAAGTCCCCGCGTTACCGATGCAATGAAGAACCCCGCCGCAAGGCGGGGTTTTTTTGTGGGCGTGGCGGGCGATGCGGTCAACGCACGAACGGCTTCTTCGCCCCGTATTCCCATGCCCACGGCACGCCGGTTTCACCCAGCACGAAGCGCACCAGCGCCGGGAACGCCGCCTCGGCACGTACATCGTTGCCCAGGATCACCACGCAGCGCTGGCCCTTTTCGATGCACACCAGCGTATTGCCCACCGCATCATCATGGCCGCCCTTGTAGAAGCCGGCACCCTGCGGGCCCTGGAAGGTCACCACGCCCAGCCCCGCCGCCAGCTTCCGGTGCCGTTGTGCAGGCGGCAGCTCCGGCTGCAGGGTGGGGAACTGGCTGGCGGTGGTGATCGGCAGCTGAGGCCGCACCAGTTCCCGGCGCATCGATGCGGACAGCCCGTCGCCACGCACGTAGCCGGCGGCGAAGCGCGCCATGTCGTCGATGGTGGTATCCATCGAGCCGGCCGCGCGCACGCGGCTGCGCTCATCGTGCGGCTCAGCGGTACCTTCCGCCGTCCAGCCATCGGCCAGGTTGGCGGCGAAATCCTCGCGCCACATCATGCTGGTGCGGGTCATGCCGAAGCGGTCGAACACCCGCTGCTGCATCAACGCGCCTACATCCTCGCCCAGCCGCCCGCGTTCGATCACGAACTGCAGCAGGATCAGTCCTTCGCCGGAATACCCATAGCGACTGCCGGGATCGAAGTGGAACTTCAGCCGCCCATCGGGCTCCAGGAAGCCGAAGTTGGCAAAGCCACTGGAATGGTTGAGCAGCAGGCGCGGGGTAAGCTGGCGCCAGCGCGCATCGTCGGCCAGCACACGGTAGTCGGCGTACTTCTTCGGCTCCGGCGGGTAGTCCGGCAGGGGCTTGTCCAGCGCCGCAGCAATGCTGGCATCCAGCTCGATCTTCCGGTCCTGCGCCAGCTGTGCGACCAGATGGCCGAACGCCATCTTGGTCAGTGACGCGGCATACATCACGGTGTCGGTGCGCAGCGGCTCGCCTGCCGCATTGCGCTCGCCGTAGGCGGCCACGTGCACCACCCTGCCGCCATCGATCACCGCCAGCGCCATGCCGCGCGCGTGGGCGGCATGCATCAGACGCTGGGCTTCGGCGTCGATGCGGGCCGGCGTGGGTACCGGGGGCGGCGCGGCCAGCACGGCCAGCGGAAACAGCGTCAGCAACAACAGGGCAACACGGCGCATGCGTGGACCTCCTGGCGGGACGTGGCGCGATGCTACCGCAGCTTCGGCTGCGTCCAGCCCCTTGTGCCAGGAGCACGCCCTGCGTGGACCGGCGGCTGGCCCGGCCAGTCTTGCATTCTGTTCTGGTGTGAATATAATTAGGCGCCTAAACATAGTGGAAATCATGATGCTTGAGCCAAAGCATGGCGCTCTTCTAGACGAGGCCCGGCGGCGCGGCCACGCCAATGTCGCCCAGCTGCATCTGTGCTTCCAGTTGCTCTCGCTGTCCTCGACAATCGACGGCGACTGCGCCGCGCGGCTGGCACCGCACGGGCTCAGTGAAGGCCGCTTCATCGTGCTGTTCCTGCTGCACGGTGCCGGTGGCACGCTGCCGCCGCATGAGCTGGCCGAGCGCGCCGGCGTCACCCGCGCCACCATCAGCGGCCTGCTCGATGGCCTGCAGCGCGAAGGCCTGCTGCAGCGGCGCAGTGATGCCGAAGATGGCCGTCGCCTTCAGATCGTGTTGACTGCGCAGGGAAAGCGCCTGGCTGGGACGTTGTTCGAGCAGCACACGCAATGGATCGGTGGCCTGTTCGACGGGCTGGATGCCGGCGAACAGCAGCAGCTTTCGCAGCTGCTGCACAAGGTCTGGCAGTACACCGATGCGGGTCGAGGGCCGGCGGCGTGAGCACCGCGATCCCGGCTGAGCGCCTGGGTGCGCTCAACACCGGCAGCACCGCCGCCACCCATCTGGCCGAGTGCCTGGCAGTGGATTTCGGCGCACTGTTGCCCGCAGTGGTGCCCGAACTGCAGGTGGCCGCTGTGCAACGCATGCGCGATGCGGCGGGCAAGGGCATCACCCAGCGCATGGCGTTGGCCGCGGTGCTGTTGCGCGAAGCCGGGCAGGGCGATGCGGTGCACTGGCAATCGCACCCTTCCGACACCGTGCGTGGCTGGGCCTGCTACCTGATCGGCGGCGACAGCACCGCATCCCTTGCGGCCAAGCTGCAGGCGATGCATCCGCTGGCAGATGATCCGCACTTCGGCGTGCGCGAATGGGCGTGGTTGGCACTACGCGATGACATCGTGGCGGCGCCGCTGCAGGCGCTCGAATGCCTGAAACCGTGGACGCGGGCAAGCTCGCCCCGCATTCGGCGCTTCGCCTGCGAAGCACTGCGCCCGCGCGGTGTGTGGGCCACGCACATCGCGCTGTTCAAGCAGCACCCGGAGCATGCATCCGCGCTGCTGGAAGCACTGGCTGACGACCCGGAACGCTATGTGCAGGATTCGGTCGGCAACTGGCTCAATGATGCCGGCAAGACGCAGCCCCAGTGGCTGCGCGAGCTGTGCACGCGTTGGCAGCACGAGCGCCACAGCGACGCCAACGCCTACATCCGCAGGCGCGCACTGCGCTCGCTACGGTAGTGCCGGTTGCCGGCCGCCTCCCCTCAACTTCGTAAACCTCAAGGAAGAACCACCGTGTCGCACACCTTCATCGAGCTCTATTCCGCCACGCCTGCCTGGACCACACTCCCGCCCGAGCAGCGGAGCGCTTTCTTCGACCGCATCGGTGCCGGCATGCAGCAGTTCGATCCAGCCCGCATCACGCCGCTGGCGATGGGCCGCATTTCCATGGGCGTGCCGCACAGCAGCGATGATCAGTTCTATGCGGTCTGGCGCTGCGCGAGCCGCGAGGAGGTCGATGCGCTGGTGGCTGGCATTGCCGCTACCGGCTGGCATGAGTACTTCACCACCACCCATGCGACAGGCGCGATGGACAGCATGGCCCAGCATCTGGCCGACCTGGCCGCCTTGTAGCAGGCGGCAGATGCCGATGGATGCCGGTCCTAGGCATGGGTGGCACATGCGCCTGTCACCCGGACGCGGTAAACAGTGCATTGCCCCTGTCATCCGCACGGAAGTCGATCATGCAGAGCACGCTCCAGGTAACGCTGTACGGCCCGCTTGGCGACACCCCGGCACTGCAGCTGCCGGAGGTGAAAGGGCCGTCGGTGGCCATCCCCGAGTCCGTCCTGCGGCGGCTGGTGTCCGACCTCTACACCGCCCGTTCCCTGCTCAACCCGGAACAGCTGCAGGAAGCGCGGCAGGAACTGGGCCGCGTGCTGGAGCGTTGGGCCGACATCCATGAAGGCCTGCTGCTGGACGTGGAAGTACATGGCAGATGACCGACTTCGCGTGCCAGCTGCCGCAGGGATGGGCCGGGCGGGCCCCACGCTGAACCGCGTCCCCAGTTGCGGATGAAACATTTTGCACTGCGCAAAAGCTGTGCTATCAATAGATCCCATGAACGCAGCCCCCACCAGCTTTTACTGGTATTACTTTCCGAAGCCACTGGCGGAGGAAGGACTGCGCTCACCCTGAAGAAAGCTTCAGACGCATTCCCGAAAGCCGCCAGCGAACCTGGCGGCTTTTTTCATGCCGCCACGCTGGGGACCCCCAACGTTCCGGAGATCTCCTGCAATGCCCCCGCACACCGACGACCTGCGTATCCGCACCATCGAACCGCTGACACCGCCTGCCCAGCTGCTGGCGATGCTGCCGTGTGACGATGAAGCCTCCGACACTGTCAGCGCCTCGCGCGCGGCCCTGCACCAGATCCTGCACGGCCGTGACGACCGCTTGGCCGTGGTGGTGGGCCCGTGCTCGATCCATGACCCCAACGCCGCCATCGAGTACGCCCAGCGCCTGAAGCCGCTGCGCGATGCACTGGCCGGCGAGCTGGAAATCGTCATGCGCGTGTACTTCGAGAAGCCGCGCACCACGGTGGGCTGGAAGGGCCTGATCAACGACCCGGACCTGGATGGCAGCTTCAGGATCGACAAGGGCCTGCGCATTGCCCGTGGCCTGCTGCGCGACATCAACAAGCTCGGCCTGCCTGCCGGTGTCGAGTTCCTTGACGTGATCTCGCCGCAGTACATCGCCGACCTGGTGGCATGGGGCGCGATCGGCGCGCGTACCACCGAAAGCCAGGTGCATCGTGAGCTTGCCTCGGGGCTGTCGTGCCCGGTCGGCTTCAAGAATGGCACCGATGGCAACGTGAAGATTGCCGCTGACGCCGTGGGTGCTGCGTCCAATCCGCATCACTTCCTGTCGGTCACCAAGCAGGGCGGCACCGCCATTGTCTCGACCACCGGCAACCCGGATTGCCACGTGATCCTGCGCGGCGGCAAGCAGCCGAACTATGACGCAGGCAGCGTCGGCGAGGCCTGCCAGGTGCTGGCCAAGGCCAAGCTGCCAACCCGGCTGATGATCGATGCCAGCCACGCCAACAGCCTGAAGAATCCGGAAAACCAGCCGAAGGTGATCGACGACATTGCCGCTCAGCTGGAAGAGGGCGAACAGCGCATCGTCGGCGTGATGATCGAGAGCCATCTGGTCGGTGGCCGCCAGGAACTGGTGGAAGGCCAGCCGCTGGTCTACGGGCAGAGCATCACCGATGGCTGCATCGACTGGGACACCACCGTGAGGGTACTGGAGCGATTGGCTGCGGCTGTGCGCGCCCGTCGCGAAGTGAAGGTGTCCGAAGCCGCCTGAGCGCGGCACGTGTGTGGATGGCGACCAGCGCCTGCGGGGGTGCGGCCGCGATCAGGGCCGGTCGGAGTTGGAGACCGGCCCATCTGCACCGGCGATGCGCCTGGCGCTGCGCATGAGCGACAGCGCCAGGTCCATCGCCGGGGTGGTGTGGGCATCGCCGAATGCGAACGTCAATGCACTTCGTCGTGATAGACGAACTTCGGCATTTCCCAGCGGTAGTGGATCGCCAGCAGGCGCATCGCGAAGCCGCCGCCCAGGCAGCACAGGATCGCGGTGGCGTCGGCCACGCCCCAGTACAGCAGCAACAGGTAGGCCGCGCCGGTCAGCAGCGCGATGATCGCGTACAGCTCCTTCTGGAAGATCAGCGGAACCTCGTTGCAGAGGATGTCGCGCAGCACGCCGCCGAACGCACCGGTCAGCATGCCGGCAATCAGCACGATGGGCGTTGCATGGCCGGCCTCGCGCGCGATCGAGCAGCCGATCAGGGTGAAGGCGATCAGGCCCAGGCCATCGAGCACGAGGAAAGTGCGGCGGAAGTGGTGCATCCAGCGCGCCACCCACGTGGCGATCAGCGCGGCGCACACGGTGAAGCCCAGGTACTCCGGATGCTTCACCCAGCCCAGCGGGTAATGGCCGAGCAGGATGTCGCGCAGCGAGCCGCCGCCGAGGGCGGTGACGCAGGCGATCATGACCACGCCGAACAGGTCCATGCGGCGGCGGCCGGCGGACAGTGCGCCGGTCATGGCTTCGGCGGAAATGGCAATCAGGTAGATGATGGACAGCAGCATGGGACAGGCTCCGGGCGCGGTGGGGCCGGCCATGCGCGACGACCGCCACTGCCTGCGCAATGACGGGACGACGATGACCGGTGCCGCTCCCGCTGTCCTTTTGCCTGAGAGTTCAGCGGCATGGGCCGCGTGCCCCTTCGGCGGATCGTCCCGGGCGTGCCCGGTGACCTCTCTCCAGCTCGGCGAGTCGAATGCATGGTTGGTGGGATTCCAGCCCACCGGCCTGAGCGATCATGGGAGCCTGCGCCTTCGGCGGGCGCCAGCGCGGCGCCTCTCTCCTGCATTCGGGCGCCAGTATATCCGCTGCAGTGCAGCACGGCATAATCCGGCCATGGCCCCGTCCCTCCGCCCGTGGTTCCTGTACCTGCTCGAATGCCGCGATGGCAGCTACTACGCCGGCATCAGCACCGATGTGGACGCGCGTTTCGCCGCGCACCGGGCCGGGAAAGGGGCGCGCTACACCCGGGCCCGGCCACCGTTGCGCATCCTGGCCGTGCGCGAGTACCCGGACCGTGCTGCGGCCTCGCGGGCCGAGTGGCAGCTCAAGCAGCAGCCGCGCGAACGCAAGCTGGCCTGGCTGCAGGAACCGGATTCCGGCGTGCTGTAGCGCCGAGCCCACGCTCGGCTGCTGTTCCTGATGCCCGATACAGAAGCCGAGCATGGGCTCGGCGCTACAGTAGATCCACGCCATGCGTCGATGGGCGCTTGCGGCCATGCCATGATCGCCCAGCTCTCAGCGCTGGAGACCCTGATGTCCGCCCTTGCCCTGCTGTTCGCTCTTTCCGCAGCAACGAGCCCTGCCGCCGACCCGGCCACCCTCGCGGCCATCGAAGCCACCTGCCTCGACTACGACGACGGCCAGCTGGAGGCCGACCCGCAACGCGTCGCCCGCTCCCTGCATCCGGACCTGGCCAAGCGCGCGGTCCTCGGCGATACACCCGACGAACGCCTCGGCCTGCGCCGGATGTCGAAGGAAGAACTGGTCTCGTTGACGAAGCAGGGCGCGTTGAAGACCCCGAAGGATCAATGGGATCGCCGCTGCACGGTGCTGGACGTGACCGGCAACGCGGCCTCGGTGCGGCTGGAAACCCCGTGGTTCGTCGACTACTTCCACATGGGGCGCTTCGAGCAGCGCTGGGTCATCGTCAACGCGCTGTGGTACCCGAAACCGAAGGCGCCGTAGAGCCGAGCCCATGCTCGGCTTCTGCAATCCGCGCAAAGTGCAGCCGAGCATGGGCTCGGCTCTACAGGAGCATGCGCGGGCCCTAGCGCCTTGGCCGCCGGTCGTCGCGGTCATCACCGAAGATGATGCGCGCGCTGCGCTGGTAGCTCCAGTACGCCACCGCCCAGTTCAGCAGCACCACGATGCGGTTGCGGAAGCCGATCAGGAAGAACACATGCGCGGCCAGCCAGAACCACCACGCCAGCACGCCGGACAGCTGCAGGCGCCCCAGGTGCACGATCGCGGCCATGCGGCCGATGGTGGCCAGGTTGCCGTAGTCGGCGTACTTGAACGGCCCGGGCTCTGCCTTGCCGTGCAGGCGTGCGCGGATCACCTCGGCCACGTATTTGCCCATCTGCTTGGCAGCGGGTGCCACGCCGGGTACCGGCTTGCCGTTGGCCTGGTTCAGCGCGGCCAGATCGCCGGCCACGAACAATTCCGGGTGGTCGGGCAGGGTCAGGTCGGGTTGCACCTGCACGCGTCCGGCGCGGTCCAGCGGCACCTCCAGCGTGCGCGCCAGCGGTGAAGCGGCCACGCCAGCGGCCCACACCACCGTGCGTGCCGGCACGAACTGATCGCCGAGCTTGAAACCCTGGCTGTCGATGTCGCTCACCGGGGTACCGGTCAGCACTTCCACCCCCAGTTTTTCCAGCTGCCGGCGTGCCTTCAGCGAGAGCACTTCGGGGAACGAGGACAACACGCGCGGCCCGGCTTCGACCAGCCGCACCTTGGCACTGGCCGGGTCGATGTGGCGGAACTCGTTGCGCAGCGTGTGCCGTGCGATCTCGGCCAGGGTGCCGGCCAGTTCGACACCGGTGGGGCCGCCGCCGACGATGGCGAAACTCAGCCACGCGGCCTTCTTCTCCGGGTCCGGTTCGGCCTCGGCACGCTCGAACGCCAGCAGCAGCTTGCGGCGCAGCGCGATGGCATCGTCCAGCGTCTTCAGGCCGGGCGCATCATCGGCCCACTGGTCGTTGCCGAAATAGGCATGGGTGGCGCCGGTGGCCAGCAGCAGGCTGTCGTAGTCCAGCGTGCTGCCATCGGCCATGCGGATCTGCCGGGCCTGCTTGTCGATGGCCACCACTTCGCCCAGCCGCACTTCCACGTTGCGCTGGTGGCCGAGGATGTGGCGCAGCGGTGCGGCGATATCCGGCGCGGACAGGCCGGCGGTGGCCACCTGGTACAGCAGCGGCTGGAACAGGTGATGGTTGCGGCGGTCGACCAGGGTGATGCGTATGCGCTCGCGGGCCAGCGCACGGGTGGCCCATAGACCGGCAAAACCGCCGCCGACAACGACCAGGTGGGGAACGCGCTCACGACTCATCGACTCACTCCAGTGGGGGGGCATTGGGGGAAGCGCCTGGCATCTTCGCACGCCGGCCGCCTGTCACGTCAGCGCCCGCATGGATCGGCGATACTCGGGTTCAGGCAACCGCCCGCGAGGAATCCATGAGCGAACCGGAAAAGCGCATCGCCCTGTTGATCGACGCCGACAATGCGCCGGCCTCGAAGATCGACGAGGTCCTGGCCGAAGTGGCGCGCTATGGCGTGGCCAACGTGCGTCGTGCCTATGGCAACTGGAAGAGCCCGCGCTTGAAGGGCTGGGAAGCGGTGCTGCACGAGTATGCAATCCGCCCGATCCAGCAGTTCGCCTACAGCAAGGGCAAGAATGCTTCGGACATGGCGATGGTGATCGATGCCATGGACCTGCTGTACGCGCGCAACCTGGATGGATTTGCCATCGTTTCCAGCGACGCCGATTTCACCCCGATGGTGATGCGGCTGCTGACCGATGGCGTGAAGGTGTATGGCTTCGGCGAGAAGAAAACGCCGGAACCGTTCGTCAACGCGTGTTCGAAATTCACCTATCTGGAGGCGCTGGGCCAGACCCACGCCAGTGTCCCGGATGCCGAGCAGGCATCGAGCGAACAGGCCTCGAACGAGCCGGTGGCCAACGACGATGCACGCCCGCGCAAAAGCGGTGCGGAGATGCGCAGCGACACGCGGCTGGTCAAGATGCTGCGCCGCGCGGTGTCCGCGGCCGAGGGCGAGGATGGCTGGTCGCACCTGGGGCCGGTCGGCAGCCAGATCGGCAACCAGGCCTCGTTCGATCCGCGCAATTACGGCTACGGCAAACTCAGTGACCTGCTGGCGGCCATTGGCCTGTTCGAGCTGAAGAAGGATGGCAAATCGTCCTACGTGCGCGCGCTGCCGAAGAAGAACCGGTAGCGCCGGCCGCTGGCCGGCATGCTCCAGATGACAGATCCCGCACCCGGCACGCACATCACCAACCGATCAGGCGTATCGTTGCCGCTCGCATTGCCAGCAAGGAAAACCCGCATGTTGAAGATCTGGGGCCGTCGCAATTCCAGCAACGTCCGCAAGGTGCTGTGGTGTGCCGAGGAGATCGGCCTGCCGTACGAATCCATCGAAGTCGGCGGCAGCCATGGCGGCACACAGTCACCCGAGTACGTGGCGATGAACCCGAACGGCCTGGTGCCGGTGATCGAGGATCACGGCCTGCCGCTGTGGGAGTCGAACACCATCGTGCGCTACCTGAGCGCACGCTATGCGCTGGGCACGTTGTACGCCGAAGACCCGATGGAGCGTGCGCAGGCCGAGAAGTGGATGGACTGGAGCACCTCGCGGATGGCGCCGCTGTACTCCGAACTGATCTGGGGCATCATGCGCACCGCCCCGGCCGACCGTGACGAGGCGCGCATCAATGCCGCGATCGTGCGAGCCGGTGATTACCTGGCGATGGCCGACGCCACCCTGGCCACGCAGCCGTGGTTGTCGGGCGAGAGGTTCGCGATGGGTGACATCCCGCTCGGCTCGCTGATCTATGCCTGGTTCGAACTGCCGATCCAGCGTCCGGAACTGCCGCACCTGGCCGACTGGTACGCCCGTCTTCGCGAGCGCCCCGCCTACCAGCGCGGCGTGATGTCGCCGCTGACGTAAGCGAAAGCGTCCGGGGTCAGAGCCCTTTTCTGCGAAAAGGGATCCGACCCCAGGGCATCGGGGTCGGATCCCACCCGGCGGGTGGGCTCTGACCCCTCAATAAAGATCCGTCGGATCCACATCCAGCGACCAGCGCACCTTGCGCGCTTCCGGCAGCGCGTACAGCTGCGGCACCAGCTGCGCCAGTACGCCATGCAGCGGTGGCCGCTGCTGCGCCGACAGCAACAGCTGCGTGCGCTGGTAACCGGCACGGCGCGGCATCGGCGCCGGCATCGGCCCATACGCCTCGACCGTGTCCTGTTCGCCCAGCAGCTGCCGTGCCGCCAGCAGGAAGGCGTTGGCATGCTCGACCTGCTGCGCTTCGGCACGCATCAGCGCCAGGTGCGCAAACGGCGGAAATCCCGCGGCCTGGCGCTGGTTCAATTCGGCCTGCGCGAACGGGTGGTAGCCACCGCTGACCAGTGTTTCCAGCAGCGGGTGCCCGGGATGATGGGTCTGCAGCCAGACCTCGCCCGGGTCGCGCGCGCGGCCGGCGCGCCCGGCGACCTGGATCAGCTGCTGGGCCAGTTTCTCGCTGGCGCGGAAGTCGGCCGAGAACAGGCCTTCGTCGATGCCCACCACCACCACCAGGGTCAGCTTGGGCAGGTCGTGGCCCTTGGCCAGGATCTGCGTACCGACCAGGATGCCGGGCTGGTCGCCCAGTTTCGCCAGCTGCTGCTCCAGTGCATCGCGGCGCGACGTGGTGCCGCGGTCGATGCGGACCACCGGGAAGTCGGCGAAGGCTGCGGTGAGATGTTCTTCCAGGCGCTCGGTGCCGATGCCCTGCGGTTGCAGCGCCAGGCTCCCGCACGCGGGGCATGCCAGCGGCGCCGGTTGCCGCGCGCCGCAGTGATGGCACTGCAGGCGACGACCGCCGCCATGCACGGTCATCGGCGCATCGCAGCGCTGGCATGGCGCGGTCCAGCCGCAGTCGTGGCACAGCAGTACCGGCGCGTAGCCGCGGCGGTTCTTGAACACCAGCACCTGCTGTCCGCGCTTGAGGTGTTCGCCGATGCCGGCCAGCACATCGGCCGAGAGGCCGTCATGCAGTGGCCGCTTGCGTACATCCAGAATGCGCACGCGCGGGGGCCGTGCATCACCGGCGCGCTGCTTCAGGCGCAGGTGGGTGTAACGCCCGGCATAGGCGTTGTGCAGGGTTTCCAGCGAAGGCGTGGCGCTGCCCAGCAGTACCGGGACGCCCAGCGCCTTGGCCCGCACCAGGGCGAAATCGCGCGCGTGGTAGCGGATGCCGTCCTGCTGCTTGTAGCTGCCGTCGTGTTCCTCGTCGACGATCAACAGGCCAGCCTGCGGCAATGGGGTGAACACCGCCGAGCGCGTACCGACGATCACCCGTGCTTCGCCGCGTGAGGCCGCTGCCCAGACGCGCGCGCGCTCGTTGTCGTTCAGGCCTGAATGCAGCGCATGCACCGCAATGCCGAGGCGACCACGGAAGCGCGCCAGGGTCTGCGGGGTGAGGCCGATTTCCGGTACCAGCACCAGCGCCTGCTTGCCTTGCGCCAGGCAGTGGATGATCGCCTGCAGGTAGACCTCGGTCTTGCCACTGCCGGTCACGCCGTCCAGCAGGAACGGCTGGAAACCTTCGGCGGCGTTGATCGATGCCACCGCTTCGGCCTGGTCCGGGTTGAGTGTGGGGCCGGGCAGCGGTTGCGCATGCTGCGGTGCCACGCTGAGGGCGACGCGCTCGGCCAGTTCGCGCTTGGCCAGGCTGCGCGCGGCGGTGCGCCAGTCCTGCATGCGTTCGCCCAGCACGTCCTCATCGACGATAGCCTCGGCCAGCAGCTCGGCCAATTGCCGGGGGCGGCTGCCGGCGCGCAGCGTGTCGCGCTGTGCGCGGCCCGCAGCGGTCAGCTGCCAGCCCCAGTGATGGGTGTCGGGCAGCGGTTCGCCATGACGCAGCGGACCGGGCAGGGCGGTATTCACCACTTCGCCCAGCGGCGCATGGGTATAGCGTGCCAGCCACTGCAGGCTCTGCCACAGCTCGCCCTGCAGCAGCGGCTGAGCGTCGCACCAGGCCAGCGCCTGGCGCAGGCCCTGGCCGTCGTCGCTGTGGCTGTGCCCGGCGACCACACCGACCAGTTCACGGTTGCCGAACGGCACCTTCAGGCGGCAACCGACGGCCACCTCCGGATCACCTCCCTGTGGAGACAGGTAGTCGAACAGGCGGGGCAGCGGGACGGGCAGGGCGACCTGCAGAGTCGGAATGGGGGCAAACATCGGGCCAGTGTAACGGGCCATGCGCACACGGATGGCAGGCGCCGGAGGCGGTCGAGCGCGGCCCGGGCAATCATAAATGTCACCTAAATATCGGTGTCCATTGGAGATTCAGTCTTATCCACACGTTCTGTGGATAACGTTGTGCGTTACCGGTCGACGGGCGCGTGCGAGGCCGATGGCGACAGCCTTGCCCTTGGGTTGGTCAAAAAATCGCCACACATTAAAAGGTATTTAAATCAGTAAGTTAGGTGTGAAACATTGCTGAAACAGAGTGAATTCAGCTGTAGACCCCAGTTTTCCGCGCGGGGGGCGTGGTGCTGTGCACAACCTGCAGCACGAAGCAGCTGTTGGCGCAAGTCCTGCCGGGCGCCAATGGGCTGCCGCTATCATGCCGGCAGACCTTTGGAGTGACCGATGACGGCTGTGCCTGCCCCTGTTTCCTCGACCGCGGCCGGCGCGCTGGCGGCGTTCCTGCGCGGCGTCGAGCGCCGTGCCCTGGTGGTGGCCGAGCTGCAGTGCGGCGATGCCGCCCGAGCCGAGCAGACCCTGGTGGCAGTGATGCGTGCCTTCGCCGCCGTGGCCAGTGATCTGCCGATGGCGCAATGGCCGACCCGCTTCTGGACCCTGCTGGGCCAGCGCCAAGCCCTGCGTGAGCCGGTGGGCGGGCAGTGGCTGCCGCCGTTGGCAGCGCTGGGCGAGATGGCGCCCCTGCCGCGACTGGCCCTGTTGTTGCGGGTGGGCGGCAGCCTGGACGAGGGCATTGCCATGCGCGTACTCGACCAGGACCAGGCGGGTTACCAGCATCTGCTGGCCGATGCCTGCCCGCGTGATGCGCACGGCCAGCCCGATGCCTCGGCCTGGCGCCAGCTGGCCGAACAGGTACAGGGGCGGATCCGGGATCTGCCGGCCAAGCGCCTGCAGCAGCTGCAGCAGCCGGCGGCACCGGTGGCCAGCACTGAAGCCGCCACGACCAGTTGGCGCGCACCGCAGCGTGATGAACGTGCGCCCGCCCAGGGCAAGCGGCGGCGTCCCACTGCCAAGCCGCGCTGGCGCGGCCCGCTGATCCTGCTGGTGACCGTGGCCGTGCTGCTGGTTGCCGCCCTCGGCTGGCGCCACTGGCAGGGCCGTTCGTCCGGCAGTGATGCGGCGTTGCCGGAAGGGGTGGTCGCTGAGGCCGGTCCGGTCACGGTGGAAGCGCTGCCGCCGAGCACCGTCAATGCCCCGCCGGCGGCGAGCCCGGCCCAGGCCGCGGACGACGCGACGATGCTGGGCGACCGCGACTACCCGCTGGTCGCCGACGCCGATCTGTATGCGTGGACGGCTGCCGGCGGACCGTTGCCGGTGGACGAATCGCAATCCAAGCCGAGCCGGCCGGAGCCGGCCAGCACCACGCTGGAAACCACCGCCGCCGATGAATAAGCCCGTGTTCGCCAGCCTGCTGCTGGCCCTGCCGTTGTCGCTCTCGGCCGCTCCACAGAGCGTGAACGTGCCGCTGCCGGCACCGTCGCCGGCCGCCCCGGTTGCGACGCCGCCATCGGCCGCTGCGCCATCAGCCTTTGCCCAGCTCGATGCGCAGCAGCAGCGCCAGCGTCGCGCCGACTATGCGGCCTGGCGTGCATTGCCGGAAGGCGAGCGCGAGCGCATCCGCCAGGCGGCTGCGCGTTTCAATGCGCTGCCGGCCGACCAGCAGCAGCGTCTGCGCCAACAGTTCCAGGCACAGGACCAGGCCTTCCGCGACGGCTGGCGGCTCGGCCCGCAACTGGGTCTGGAGTTTCCCAAGCTGCACGGGCTGTTCGGGTTCGTGCCGCCGGAGCAGCGGGAGACCGCACTGGCCGTGCTGCGCCAGCTCAGCCCGGCGCAGCTGGCGCAGCTGACCCTGGTCGCGCAGCGCACGCCACCCCAGGAACGCGACGCAGTGCGCAGCGCCTTCCTCGCGGTGCCCGCCGCCGAGCGTGACACCTGGCTCAAGCGCCAGGCCGGCCAGTAAAAAGGGGACGGAGGGGATTAAGTCGTATCAGGCCAGTCAGTGCCGAATGCGACTTAATCCCCTCCGTCCCCTTTTGCGGGCTGGAACCCAGCATTCACGCCGTGTCATGGGAATACCCGCGCTGCGCGCGTAAGATGACCGGCCGCAAACCCGGTGCCTGTGCCCTTCGCGCGCAACCGTAGTTCGCGTCAAGCACCTTATGTCTACTGCAACCTCCACGCCGCGCTTCAGCAAGGAAGTCGGCGCCACCGGTCTGCTCGCCCTGCCGCTTGTGCTGGGCCACGTATCCACCGGTCTGATCTCCTTCGTCGACAACGTGATTGCCGGCCACCACGCCACGGCGACCCTGGCCGCGGTGACCATCGGTACCGCACTGTTGTGGCTGCCGATGCTGATCCCGATCGGCACGCTCATCTCGCTTACCGCCTCGGTCTCGCAGCTGCATGGCGCCGGCCGCGAGCGCGAGATCGGCCCGCTGTTCCGCCAGGCGTTGTGGCTGGCGCTGGGCCTGGGCCTGATCATGTTCACCTTCCTCACCGTGGTGCCGCCGTTGCTGCCGGCATTCGGCATCGCGCCGGACATCGTGCCGGGGGCGACCGCGTTCCTGCATGCGGTGCGCTGGGGCGGGCCGGCGCTCACTCTGTACTTCTGCATGCGCTACCTGAGCGAAGGCATGCACTGGACGTTGCCGACCATGCTGCTCGGCTTCGGTGGCCTGCTGGTGCTGGCGCCAATGGGCTATGTGCTGGCCAACGGCAAGCTGGGCTTCCCGGAACTGGGCGCCGAAGGCCTGGGCATCGCCTCGGCGGTGATGATGTGGCTGCAGGCGATCGCGTTTGCCACCTACCTGTGGTGCACCAAGCGCTTCGCCCACCTGCAGCTGTTCTCGCATTTCGAAGGCCCGCGCTGGAAGGCGATCTGGGACCTGCTGCGTACCGGCCTGCCGATCGGCATCACCGTGCTGATGGAAGGCGGTCTGTTCATCGTCACCGCGCTGCTGATCGGCCGCCTCGGTGCCAACGAAGCGGCCGCACACCAGATCGCGATCAACGTCGCGCAGCTGTGCTTCATGATCCCGATGGGCGTGGCCGAGGCTACCACCGTGCGCGTCGGCCATGCCGTCGGCCGTGGCGATGGCTTTGGCGTGCGCCGTGCGGCGTGGGCCGGCTACGCGATCATCATGGGTACGCAGACGCTGTCGGCGGCGGTGCTGCTGTTCGGCCACGACGCCATCGTCGGGGTTTACACCAACGATCTGGCAGTGGCTGGCCTGGCCTCGACGCTGCTGCTGTATGCGGCGACCTTCCAGTTCCCCGATGGCATCCAGGTGCTCTCGGCCGGCGCGTTGCGCGGCCTGAAGGACACCCGCGTGCCGATGTTCATTGCCATGTTCGCGTACTGGGGCCTGGGCATGCCGCTCGGTGCCGGGCTCGGCCTGGGCCTGGGCATGGGCCCGCAGGGCATGTGGATCGGCCTGATCGTCGGGCTGACCGCCGCTGCCATCCTGATGGGCTGGCGCCTGCGCCGCAGCAGCCTGCGCATCGGCCAGTCGATGCTGTCCTGACCTTCCGTGCCCGCCCCACCTCTGTGGCGGGCGATCCCCTGACTTGTGTCCGATGCCGCATCACGCGGCACCGGCTATGCTGGTACCACGGCAAGAAGCCATCCGGAGTGTTCCATGAATCAACCCGTGCCCCCGCTGCCCCCGGCGCGTCGCAACCCCGTCGCCAGTTTCTTCATCGGGCTGTGGGACGTCATGAACTTCACCCGCCGGTTGATCCTCAACCTGGTGTTCTTCGGCCTGCTGTTCCTGCTGCTGGTGATGTTCATCGTCGCCGCCGGCATGGGCGCCGGAGCCAGCAAATCGCTGCAGGACCGGACCACCCTGGTGATCGCGCCGGAAGGGCGCCTGGTCGAGCAGTTCAGCGCTGATCCGGTCAGCCGCGCGCTGGCCAAGGCAGTGGGTGACAACAGTGCCGAAGAGATCCAGCTGCGCGACCTGCTGCGGGTGATCGAGTCGGCCAAGGAAGACAAGAAGATCGAGCGGGTGGTGCTGGAGCTGGACAAGCTGCAGCCGTCCGGCTTTGCCTCGCTGCGCGAGGTGGCCGCAGCATTGCAGGACCTGCGCGCCTCGGGCAAGCAGCTGGTGGCCTACAGCGAGAGCATGGGCCAGTCGCAGTACCTGCTGGCCGCGCAGGCGGACGAGGTCTACCTGGACCCGATGGGCTCGGTGGTGCTGGAAGGCCTGGGTCGTTATCGCCAGTACTTCCGCACCGGCCTGCAGGACAAGCTGGGCGTGGACGTGCACCTGTTCAAGGTGGGCGAGTACAAGTCCGCGGCCGAGCCGTACGTGCTCGACGCCGCCTCCCCGGCCTCCAAGGAAGCCGACCTGTTCTGGATGAACGATGTGTGGCAGCGCTACCTGGGTGACATCGCCAAGGCGCGCCGCCTGGACCCGGCTCAGCTGGCCGCAGGCATCGACACGCTGCCCGAAGGCGTCGCCGCCGCCGGTGGCGATCTGGCCAAGTTCGCGCTGCAGCAGAAGCTGGTGACCGCGCTGAAGACCCGCGAGGACTTCGAGAATCTGATGATCGAGCGCGGCGTGGCCGATGACGATGCCGACGGCGGTTTCCGCAATGTCGATTTCGGCGGCTACCTGGCACTGCTCGACGCGCGTCGCAACCCGGTGGACTCGCGTCCGCAGGTGGCCGTGGTGGTCGCCGCTGGCGAAATCAGCGGCGGTGACCTGCCGGCCGGCCGCATCGGTGGCGAGTCGACCTCGGCGCTGCTGCGTGCCGCGCGTGACGACGAGAACGTCAAGTCGGTGGTGCTGCGCGTGAACTCTCCGGGTGGCGAAGTCTTCGCCTCCGAGCAGATCCGCCGTGAAGTGGTGGCCCTGCAGGCCGCCGGCAAGCCGGTGGTGGTATCGATGGGTGACCTGGCCGCATCGGGCGGTTACTGGATCAGCATGAATGCCGACCGCATCTACGCCGATCCGTCGACCATCACCGGATCGATCGGCATCTTCGGCATGATTCCCAACTTCAGCCGCGCGCTGGACAAGATCGGCGTGCACACCGACGGTGTCGGCACCACCCGCTTTGCCGGCGCGTTCGATGTCACCCGCCCGATGGATCCGGCCGTTGGCCAGGTCATCCAGTCGGTGATCAACAAGGGCTACGCCGATTTCACCGGCCGGGTCGCCGAGGCCCGCAAGAAGCCGGTCGAGGCCATCGATGAAGTGGCCCGTGGCCGCGTGTGGAGCGGTGCCCAGGCCAAGGAGCGCGGCCTGGTCGACGCCTTCGGTGGCTTGAAGGATGCCGTGGCCGATGCGGCCAGCCGCGCCAAGCTCGGCAAGGCCGACGCCTACCGCGTGCGCTACATCGAGAAGGCGGCCACGCCGTTCGCGCAGTTCGTCAGCGGTTTCGCCGGCAGCCGTGCCGGTGCGTGGATGCTGTCCGACTCGGGCATGGCGCGGATGATGCTGGCACGTACGATGCCGGAAGTGGACACGCAGCTGCGCTTCGTCGAGAACGCGGCCCGCGAGAAGGGCAACGGTGCGCCGGTGAAGGCGCTGGCGTACTGCTTCTGCGGGTTCTGACCGGCCACGCGACCGAATGAAAACGCCCGGCTTCGGCCGGGCGTTTTTCGTTCATGGGGTCGGATCCCGTTGCAGCGCAAAGGGCCCTGGCTCCCCGGATCATTGCATCGCGTCGGCCTCGGCCTTGCGCTCACGCGCGGCGGCATCGTCCACGGTTTTCTGCACGTCCTTGGCGCGGTCCAGCGGCTCGTTGATCGCGTGCGACATCGCTTTCGGCACCGGTGGCTGTTCCGGGTTCGGTGCGGGCGGGCGCTGGCAGGCACACAGCAGCACGGCAGCCAGCAGGGGCGTGGACAGGTTCAGGATGCGCATGGCGGCACTCCGGGACGGGCGTGCGTGCAGTGTCGCATCCCCGGCAGGGCGCCGCCGTGAGCGCGTATCCTTGCGGCATCGAAATGCAGTGGGCACGGCCCCGGAGGACACATGACCCAGCAACGGTGGCGCCTGGACGGCCAGACGGCCCTGATCACCGGTGCCAGCGCCGGCATCGGCCTGGCCATCGCGCATGAACTGGCCGGCTTTGGCGCTGACCTGATGATCGTCGGGCGCGATATCGACATGCTGGAGACCGCGCGCGACGAACTGCTGGACGTGCATCCGCAGATGCAGGTGCATGCGCTGGCCGCCGATGTCTCCGATGACGAAGACCGCCGGCAGATTCTGGACTGGGTGGAAGACCATAGCGATGGCCTGCATATCCTGGTCAACAACGCCGGCGGCAACATCACCCGGCCTGCGACCGAGTACTCCGAGGACGAATGGCGCAACATCTTCGAGACCAACCTGTTCTCGGCGTTCGAACTGTCGCGCTACGCGCATCCGCTGCTGGCACGCCACGCCGCATCGTCCATCGTCAACGTCGGCAGCGTGTCCGGCCTGACCCACGTGCGCAGCGGCGTGGTCTACGGCATGACCAAGGCGGCCATGCACCAGATGACCCGCAACCTGGCCGTCGAGTGGGCCGAGGATGGCATCCGGGTCAATGCGGTGGCGCCGTGGTACATCCGCACGCGGCGCACGTCCGGCCCGCTGTCGGACCCGGACTACTACGAGGAAGTGATCAACCGCACGCCGATGCGCCGCATCGGTGAGCCGGAGGAAGTCGCTGCGGCCGTGGGCTTCCTGTGCCTGCCGGCAGCCAGCTATGTCACCGGCGAGTGCATCGCCGTGGATGGTGGATTCCTGCGCTACGGGTTCTGATCTTCCAGCGGCCGGCACTACCGGGGCTGTCACCCCGGTACCGGGCAGCTGCTGGCCTCCAGCACGCCCTGCAGCCGCTCGCGTTCACCGCGCGCGGTATCCCGGTTCTCCGGCGCGGCGAAGCGCTCGCGGCCGCGTGCGTCGCGGAAGCGCTGCTGCCAGCTGCCACAGCGCTGTGCCTCGGGGACCTCCTCGCAGGTGTCGCGTACCACTTCGCAGCTGGCCGCATTGACCGGCGTTGCACCGCCCAGGCCCTGTACGGTCATCAGTTCGCAGCGTGCCGGCGAGGGCTCGTATTCGTGCAGGTAGCCGCCGCCCTGGCTGTCGCTGCACTGGAAGATCGGGGGCAGGGGCGGCTTCGACGGCCCGTCGCTGGCGGCACGCGCATCGGCATCGTGACGCAGCGCCGCACTGTCGAGGATCTGATCGCCGCCCTCGGCATCCACCATGCCGGCTTCCATGATCGTGCGCCCTTCGTCCGCGCGCCGTGGCGCGGTCGGGGGCGCAGTGGATCCGCTCGCGCCGGGCACGGCGGCCGGCGTGGAATCCTGTACCGGTGAGGGCTCAATCACGGCCGGTTCGGCGCTGGCCGGCGCGGGCATGCGAAGGATCTGCTGCTGGCTGCCGGCAGGGCAGGGCGTACGTTGCAGGGTCGGAACATCGCTGCTGCTGGAAGTGCAGCGGTAGATGACGCCTTCTTCGGCCAGTGCAGCGCCGGGCAACATTGCCAGGGCCAGCCAGATCAGTCTGTTCATGCGCACAGCGTACAGGCTGCGCTCAGCGCTCGCAGTCCTGCGACAGGCGTGCGTCGATGCCACGCTGTTCGGTGCTGATGGTGGTGCGTTCGCTCTGCAGCGCACTGTTGTAGCGACGGTCCAGTTCCCAGCGGCGGTCACGCAGGCGCGCGCACACTTCCTGCTGCGGCAGGGCGTGGCAGGTGTCGCGCACCAGCACGCTGCCGGCCGGTATCTCCACGCCGACACCGACCGTGGGCGGGCGATACCCGGCGCCTCCGCCGATGGGCCGCCCCACCGGTCCACCGATGGCCGGGCGCGGGCCGGGATGACCGCCGCCCGGGTACCCATGCGGCAGCCAGATGCTGGTCCACAACGGAACCCAGCGCGGATTGCCCTCGTTGCTGTCGCTGGTGTAGCGCCGGCCGTCGTCGCTCACGCATTCGTACATCGGCTGCGGCGGCTGGATATAGACGTGGCGCACTTCGCGCTCGCGGATGGCTGGCGTTGCGCTGGGCGGCGGCGGTGCGTCGCTGCTGGCCACCCTCGGCAGCGGATCGCGCGGACGCTGCAGGTCGCGGACTTCCTGGCGCCCGTTGCTGCAGGGTTTGTCCTGCAGGGCCACCGCGCCGTTGCTGGCCACGCAGCGGTACACGCGCACGTCGTCGGCTGCTGGCGCTGCGCTCCATGGCAGCAGCAGGCACAGGCCCAGGACGGTGCGTGTCAGGTTCATGGCAGCAGGGTGCGGGATTGTCCGGGACCGTGCAATCGTCGGCTCAGGAGCGCAGCACGTTGCCGCTGAGCGCATCGCGGATCGGCGTCGGCTGGGCCAGGCCGCCGGTCTGGCCATCAAGCACGCCATCGAGCAGGCGCAGCAGGCGCCGATCGAGCTCGGCGCGGCTGCGGGCCGGCGGCTCTCCGGCCAGGTTGGCGCTGGTGGACACCAGCGGCCCCCCCCAGGCGCGGCACAGGGCGGCCACCAGCGGGTGCGCGCTGATGCGCACGGCGATGCCGCTGTGCTCGCCGGTCACCCAGGGCTGCGCCCGCGGACCGGCCGGCAGGATCCAGGTGTTGGCGCCGGGCCAGCTGGCCAGCACGGCGCGTTGGCGGGCGTCGGGCAGCGCCTGCAGGCGCACCCAGCCTTCCAGCTGCGGCAGGTCGGCAGCGACCAGGATCATGCCTTTCTCGATGGGTCGCTGCTTCAGCCGCAGCACAATGTGCACCGCTGCTTCGTGCGAGGGATCGCAGCCCAGGCCCCAGACCGCCTCGGTCGGGTAGGCGATCACGCCGCCGGTACGGAGCGTGGCGACAGCGGAGTCCAGGGTGAGTTCTTTCATGACGGCAACCAGGCCCGACGTGGGCCTTCATTATCCCCCTGCTGCGTGCAGATGGGGTGGACCCTGGCCCGGAAGTGCCGGCCGCTGGCCGGCATCTGATGCGTCCGGGTGTCGCCGGCCAGCGGCCGGCACTACCCCTCATCCACGCATGGCGTGAAACTACTTCGCCTTCTTGACGGCCTTCTTGACGGCCTTCTTGGCCGGGGCCTTCTTCGCGGCCGCCTTCTTCACCGCCTTCTTGGCCGGTGCCTTCTTGGCTGCGGCCTTCTTCGGTGCTGCTTCCTTCTTCACCGCTGCCTTCTTGGCCGGTGCCTTCTTCGCTGCGGCCTTCTTGGCGCCAAAGCCCTTGCGCACCGGCTTGCCGGTTTCTTCCATCAGCTGCTGCACCTCGGCCAGGGTCAGCGATGCCGGCTCGCGATCCTTGGGGATCTTGCCGTTCATCCTGCCGTCGCTGATGTACGGGCCGAAGCGACCGTTCAGCACCTGGATGTCGCTGCCTTCGAATTCCTTGATGATCCGGTTGCGCGCGATCTCTTCCTTCTCTTCCACCAGGAACACGGCGCGGGCCAGGTCGATGGTGTACGGGTCATCTTCCTTCTTCAGCGAGGCGTAGGTGCTGCCGCGCTTGGCGAACGGCCCGAAGCGGCCGATGCCGACGCTGACCGGTTCGCCCTTGTCCTCACCCAGTGCACGTGGCATCAGGAACAGTTCCAGCGCGTCCTCCAGGGAGATGGTGTGCATCGACTGGCCGGGGCGCAGCGAGGCGAACTTGGGCTTCTCCTCGGCGTCCTCGGCGGTGCTGCCGATGGCCGCGTACGGTCCGAAACGGCCCAGGCGCACGCTGACCGGCTTGCCGGTCTTGGGATCGGTGCCGAGCTCGCGGGCGCCACTGGCTTCGGCGCGGTCGACCGATTCCTTCTTGTCTTCCACCAGTTCCTTGAACGGCTCCCAGAAGCGGGCCATCAGCGGAATCCACTCTTCTTCGCCCCGCGAGACGGCGTCGAGCTCGTCCTCAAGCTTGGCGGTGAAGTCGTAGTCCACGTACTGGGTGAAGTGGCTGGACAGGAACTTGGACACCGCGCGGCCAACGTCGGACGGGCGGAAGCTGCGGCCTTCCATTTCCACATACTTGCGGAACAGCAGGGTCTGGATGATCGAGGCGTAGGTCGAGGGACGGCCGATGCCGTACTCTTCCAGCGCCTTCACCAGCGCCGCTTCGGTGTAGCGCGGCGGCGGCTGGGTGAAATGCTGTTCGGCCAGGATGCGTTCCAGCGGGATGCGGTCGCCGGGCTTCATCGCAGGCAGCTTGCGGCCTTCGTCTTCGTCCTCTGCGCTCTTGCTGTCCTTGCCTTCCTCGTACACGGCCAGGAAGCCGGGCACGACCACCGTGGTGCCGCTGGCACGGAACACGTGCTCGCTGCCGGCGGACAGGTCCACACTGACGGTGTTGAGCGTGGCCGGGATCATCTGGCAGGCGACAGCGCGCTTCCAGATCAGCTCGTACAGGCGGCGCTCGTCGTCGGTGAGGAAGCGGGCGACCTGGGCCGGGGTGCGCAGGGCCGAGGTCGGGCGCACCGCTTCGTGCGCTTCCTGGGCGTTCTTCGACTTGGTCTGGTAGGTGTTGGGCTGGTCCGGCAGCGAGGCGATGCCGTAATCGCGGGCGATGACGTCGCGGATCTCGGCCAGCGCATCCTGCGACAGGTTCACCGAGTCGGTACGCATGTACGAGATCAGGCCGACCGTGCCTTCGTCACCGATCGCCACGCCTTCGTACAGCTTCTGCGCCACCTGCATGGTCTTGCGGGTGGTGAAGCCGAGCTTGCGCGAGGCCTCCTGCTGCAGGGTGGAGGTGGTGAACGGCGGTGCCGGGCGGCGCTTGCGCTCCTTGCTGGCCACGTCGGTGACATGCAGCGAGCCCTGCGCGGCCTGCTGGATGCGCAGGCGGGCGGCCTCGGCGGTGTCGCCGTCGGTGATGGTGAACTGCTCGAACTTCTGCCCGTCCAGCTTGACCAGCTTGGCATTGAAGTGCTGCGACGGGTGCGCGCATTCGGCGCCGATGGACCAGTACTCGCGGGCGATGAAGGCTTCGATCTCCTCCTCGCGCTCGACGATCATGCGCAGCGCCGGGCTCTGCACGCGGCCGGCGGACAGGCCACGCTGCACCTTGCGCCACAGCACCGGGGACAGGTTGAAACCGACCAGATAGTCCAGCGCGCGACGCGCCTGCTGGGCGTCGACCAGGTCACTGGCGATGGCGCGCGGCTGGCTGATCGCTTCCTTGATGGCGCGCGGGGTGATCTCGGTGAACACCACGCGCTGCATCGGCTTGTCCTTGACCAGCCCGCGTTCCTTCAGGATCTCGGCGATGTGCCAGCTGATCGCCTCACCCTCGCGGTCCGGGTCGGTCGCCAGCAGGATGTCATCGGCGCCCTTGGCGGCCTTGGCGATCGCATCGACGTGTTTCTCGTTCTTGTCGATGACGTCGTAGTGCATGGCGAACCCGTTGTCCGGGTCGACCGCGCCTTCCTTCGGGATCAGGTCACGCACGTGCCCATACGAGGCCAGGACGGTGTAGTCCTTGCCGAGGTATTTGTTGATCGTCTTGGCCTTGGCCGGCGATTCGACGATGAGCAGGTGCTTGGGCATGGCAGCAGGGTCTGTGGGGCGAACCGTGGGGAAGGGGCCGCTAGGGTGGAGCAAACGGCCGCATTAGTGAAGCGGCCACGGGCAAATCCATAAACTGAACGCCCGGTACTGTGCCGGGCGTTCAGGTTTCACCTTGTTAGAGGAATCACGCCCGGGCGGCCCCTGTCAAGCAGCCAGGCGTGAGGATGGCCGTTCAGGAGGCCATCTTGGCGATGAAGCCGACCGCGAATACCAGCAGGGCCAGGCCTGCCAGCGTCAGCAGGCCGGTCACCACCAGGATCGCGATGGTGACCGCGCCCAGCTCGCGCCGTTGCAGGTGCGGCTGGTCGGTGAAGGCCCAGCGATCGACCACCAGGGTGTCGCAGATCATGTCGTGCAGGCCCTGCTTGCGCTCGGTGAAGGCGGCCATCAGGAAGCCGATGCCCAGGATCAGGCTGCTCAGCACTGCCGCCCAGTAGCGACCAAAGGCGCGACCCTTGGTCAGGCGCTCGCCGTTGCTGCGCACGACCTTGATGCCGACCGCCATCTTGCCCAGCGTGGCGCCGCCCTGCGAGGCATGGAACCAGGTGTAATACGCCATGCCGATGCCGAGGTTGATCAGCGCGCTGGCCAGCTGCGCGACGATTTCGATGGCGGTGTCGCCGCCGCCGAACGCACCCATGCTGGCGCCCAGCACGACACCGATGATGGCACCGATGATGCCGCCGGGAATGGCCAGCACGAAGTAGTCGATCATGTAGGCGGCCACGCGCTTCCAGAAGCCGGCGTAGACCACTTCGCCACCGGCGATCGGCTGGGCGTGGCTGCTGCCGCCGGCGGCCGCAGGGGCGCTGTAGGGCGAGCTGCTGAGGGCGCCGGTGCCGGGCAGGGGCGCGGTGCCGTTGTCGATGGCGGCATAGTCGCCGCGCAGGTCGAAGCCGCCACTGGCGGCCGTTGTGCTGGCATCGGCCAGGGTCTGCAGGCCGAGTTCGTCGACCACCTGGCGCAGCGCGGCCCATTGCGCCATGCCCTCGCGCCAGACCAGCGTGTCCAGGGTCAGTTGCCCGCGCTGGAAGCGCTGGCGGATCTCCTGCACCGGCAGGGGGCCCTGGCGGTGCTGTCCTTCGGCGTAGTACCACTCGGTCATTGCATGTTCCCTGTTGGATCGTCCTTGGAAGTGCCGCCGTGCGTGTGGTTCAACCGCGGCACGACGGCGGCAGGTACTTGTTGTCGCTCTCGCCGCTGCATTCCCAGCGGCCGCTGTCGCGGTCGTATTCCAGCCACAGCAGATCGCCGTCGATCTGCTTGCCCGGCGCGGCCAGCGTGGCTTCGATGCCGCAATGGCCGTTGTTGAAGCGGCCGATGTGCACGGCCGACAGGCCGGCCTGGGTGAAGTCGCCCGGGGCCGGGAAGCCGGCGTCGTTGGCACCGGGGCAACGGCCTTCGTCATCGGCGAAGTGCTGCACCTGGTCCTTCAACGGGTGCAGCGCATCGGCCGCGGCGGCGACCTTGGCACGTACGGTGTACTCGTTGTAGGCCGGCAGCGCGATCGCCGCCAGAATGGCCATGATCGGCACCAGCACCAGCAGCAATCCACCACCGATGATGGCGGTGAGCGCGCAGCCGGAGAGCTTCTTCTTCGGCGGCGGCAGCACGCCGGCTGCGGCGGACGTGGCGGCATAGGGGGTGGCCGGCGGCAGCACCGGTGGCTGCGGCGGCGCGGGTTCCGGTGTGGGATCGGGCGCCAGCGATGGCGTTGCCGCGTCCAGTGCCGACACGATCAGGCCGAGCTCGTCGACGACGCTGCGCAACGGCTGCCATTGCGGCAGGCCGTCGCGCCAGACCAGGGTGTCCAGGGTGATCTGGTTGTTGCGGAACAACTCCACCACCTGTTCCGCCGGCAGCGGACCCTGCTGCCGGTTGCCTTCTGCATGGAACCACTCGCTCACGGGGACGCTCCTGAATGCGCTATGCCCCCAAGTGTACGGTCAGTGCAGGGGTTCTGGCTCGTCCATGAACATCTGCGTTTCCATCCAGGCGTAGGCTGCCTCGGAGCCGGGCTGGTTGAACAGCACCATCAGCACGACCCATTTCAGGTCGTCCAGGTCCAGTTCGTCCTGGTCCAGGGCCATTGCCCGGTCCAGCACCAGCTCGCGCTGGTCGGCGTCGAGGATGCCGTGCTGTTCCAGATACAGCAGGAAACCGCGGCATTCCACGTCAAGCTTGTCCAGCTCGGGGCCATGGTAGACGCGCACAGGGCCGTCGACCCGGGCCTGGGCCATGCTCGGCCGCTGCGCGGCCAGGGCGTCGAGCCAGTCGAACGCCTTGTTGATCTCGGTTGGGCTGAAACCGGCCTGGATCAGGCCGTTCTGGAGCGAATCGCGGTCACGGATCAGGTCCGCATCTTCGCTGAAATAGTGTTCAAACAGGTACAGCAGTACATCCAGGATGCTCTCTTTCATTGCCCCTCGGCCTGCGTCGCGCGACGCTGTGGAGGTGAAGAAACTAGGGAGTTCGACAGTAGCGGCCGTGTACGCACACCACGATTCCCGCCAGTTCCATGGCCAGCAGCATGGAGGACACCTGTGGCGCCGTCAATCCACAGCGCGTGATCAGTGAATCCATACCGCTTGGGTTGTGGTCCAGGGCCCGCCACAAGCACTGGTAGTCCGGGTCGTTCGCCCAGCGCGCCGGCAGGAGCGCCGGCGGTGCCTGTTCAGTGGGGGTGGCCAGCCGCGATTGCAAGCCCGGCAGCTGTTGGCGCAGGGCGGGGGCCAGCAGTTCCAGCACGTCCTCGGGACGCTCGACCAGCGCGGCGCCGTCGCGGATCAGGCGGTGACAGCCCGCCGCACGTGGGTTGAGCACCGAGCCGGGCAGTGCGCAGACCTCGCGGCCGGCCTCGGCGGCCAGCCGCGCGGTGATCAGCGCGCCCGAGCGCTGTGCGGCTTCGACCACCACCGTGGCCATTGCCAGCCCGGCCACCAGCCGGTTGCGCGCCGGGAAGTGGCCGGGGCGTGCGGGCGTGCCGGGCAGGTACTCGCTGAGCACCACGCCGTCGGCGGCGATCCGCGCCTGCAACCGGGCATGGCTGTCCGGATAGGCCCGGTCCGGTCCCGTGCCGATCACCGCCACGGTACAGCCACCGGCGTCCAGCGTAGCCTGGTGAGCCGCGGCATCGATGCCGGCCGCCAGCCCGCTGGTCACCGCCAGGCCGGCCTCGACGAAGCACCCGGCAAAGCGGGCCGCCAGCGCGCGGCCGCCCGGCGTTGGCGAGCGGCTGCCGACCAGCGCCACCGACGGGCGCCAGGCCAGGCTGGGATCGCCGGCCATGAACAGGGCCAGCGGTGGATTGGGCACCTCCAGCAGCGGCGGTGGAAAGGCGGGGTCGGTGCAGGCCAGCAGATGATGGTGGTCGTGCGCCAGCCAGCGCAGGGTGGCTGCCTGGGCCCTGGGGTCGGGATGTTGCAGGGCCGCGCACTGGGTTGGCGTGCAGCCGTGCGTGCGCCATCCGGCCGGTCCCAGTGCGAGGGCCGCTGCGGCATCACCGGCGCTGCGCAGCAATGCCTGCCGTGGCGCCAATGCGCCCCCCGCCATCAACAGGCGCAGCAGCGCCTCATCTGCATGATCGGTCATTCCCCCACTATCGGCCGCACGCGAAAAAGGCGCCCTAGGGCGCCTTCGCGTGTGGTCGTCAGAATTTGCCGGAAGCCGACCCGGTGGAGTCGAGCCAGCGCGACGCCGCCTTCTGCGGCGTCAAGCCACGCTCGACGGCTACTTCGCGTCCGGGTGCAACGCGTTGTAGCCCACCCGCACTGGCTTCACGCCCTGCATCACCAGCGCGTAGCTGACGTTGTCGAAGGTGCGGAACACCATCGCGTGCGCGGCATACTCATCGGGCAGCGAGACGCGGCCGGCGCCGGTGCTCAGCGCGTCGTCCATGCGTGAGGAGGTCGGGTATTTCATGCGGTGCGCGACGTGACGGCCCGGGCGCCACAGCGAGAACACCGTTCCGTTGTCCACGCCCTGCGCGCGGCCTGCCGAGATGGCGATCACGTCGCGCGGGCCGCCGGCCGTGAACATGTCGGTCACCGCCAGCACGCGCACATCCACGCCTTCGACCCCGGCCGCCGGTACGTGCGGCACGAACTGCAGGTCGTACGGACGGGCCTCGACCGGCACCAGGCGGTCGCCTGAACGCACTTCGCGGCCGCCGACGTTCTTGTCCAGGACCAGGGTGGACGCCTCGACCTTGCCGCCGGCGACCTGGGTGATGGTGCCGGTGGCGACCTGGGCCAGCTCGTAGCCCAGCACGCCCCGGCGCGCGTTGGGGGCGTTGTAGGCCTTCCACAGGTTGCCGCTGCCGGGCGTGACATCGCCATTGGCGGTCAGGTCCTCGGTCGGCTTGGGCTGGGCGTAGCGCACGGTCGGGCGGACCACGGCCCAGCGCTGGCCGACCTGGGCATCGGCCAGGCGGACATAGACGGTATCGCCGCCGGAGACGCGCAGCCGGTTGTCTTCCAGGCCGACCACGTAGGGCAGCTGCTTGACACTGTCGACCACGCTCAGCTGCTTCAGGAACGGCTCGACCTGGGCCAGCGGAATGGCATCGATCGGGGCCTCCCGGCGTGGGCCGGGCTGGGCGGCCACGGTCACCCGGTCCAGATAGGCCAGGCTGAGCACGTCACCGGGATAGATCAGGTGCGGGTTGGCGATCTGCGGATTGGCCTGCCAGATCTCCGGCCACAGCCAGGGCTTCTGCAGGAAACGTGCGGCGATATCCCACAACGTGTCCCCTTTTCGGACCACATAGGTGTCCGGGTGCCCGCCATTCACTTCCACGGCGGTAGCATAGGCAGCCACGGTCAGCATCGCCGCGGCGACGACCGTACGAAAACGAAGCAACATAGGTGTGAAGCCCTGATTCCCCAACAGGTTCGCGCACTATAGTCCAGAAACCGGGGCGCAAGGCAAGCGTTGGAGCTAGAATCTGCGACGTATGCCGGCGTGCCGGCCCTTATATCCGGAAACAGCCATGGCCCTTCTCCCCATTCTCGAGTTCCCCGATCCGCGCCTGCGTACCAAGGCCGCGTTGATCGACGCCGCCGAAGT
This sequence comes from Stenotrophomonas beteli, assembly GCF_001431665.1. GTDB lineage: Bacteria > Pseudomonadota > Gammaproteobacteria > Xanthomonadales > Xanthomonadaceae > Stenotrophomonas > Stenotrophomonas beteli. The sequence continues at coordinate 93,100 of NZ_LLXV01000039.1, forward strand.
CACCACGCCGGCCTTCCAGGAGCTGGTCGACAACATGTTCCAGACCATGTACGACGCCCCCGGCATCGGCCTGGCCGCCACCCAGGTGGACGTGCACAAGCGCTTCATGGTCATCGACGTCAGCGAAGAAAAGAATGAACCGCATGTGTTCATCAACCCGGAAATCATCGCCAAGGACGGTGGCCGGGTGTACCAGGAAGGTTGCCTGTCGGTGCCGGGCATCTTCGCCGACGTGACCCGTGCCGACACCATCACCGTGAAGTACCTGGACCGCAACGGCAAGCCGCAGCAGATCGAGGCCGGTGAAGTGCTGGCGACCTGCATCCAGCACGAGATGGACCACCTGGACGGCAAGCTGTTCATTGATTACCTGTCGCCGCTCAAGCGCGAAATGGTCCGCAAGAAGCTGGCCAAGCAGCGCAAGCACGTGGCGTGATCGCCCATCCGGGCCACCCGGCGGGTGGCCCGTGCCTGCGCACTGCGCGGGCTGCACGGCGCCGGCCGACGGCGCCGTTTTCTTTCCTGCACGAATCCATCCTGCAAGTGGGGTAGCCATGAGGATTGTCTTTGCCGGTACGCCGGAATTCGCGGTGTCGTCGCTGCGCGCCGCAGCGCGCCACCACGAGGTCGTGGCCGTCTACACCCAGCCGGATCGCCCGGCCGGCCGCGGCCGTGGCCTGGCGCCGTCGCCGGTCAAGCTGGAGGCGGTGGCCCGTGGCATTCCGGTCTACCAGCCCGAATCGCTGAAGGACGCAGCCGCACAGCAGCAGCTGCGCGATCTGCAGCCGGACCTGATGGTAGTGGTGGCCTATGGCCTGATCCTGCCCAAGGCGGTGCTGGCCATCCCGACCCATGGCTGCTGGAACGTGCACGCTTCGCTGCTGCCGCGCTGGCGCGGCGCCGCGCCGATCCAGCGCGCGATCCAGGCCGGCGACGAAACGACCGGCGTATGCCTGATGCAGATGGAAGCCGGCCTGGATACCGGTCCGGTGCTGCTGCACCAGGAGTTGCCGATTGCCGCCACCGATACCGGCGGCCAGCTGCACGACAGGCTGGCCGAGCTGGGCGCGCAGGTGCTGTCCGACGGGCTGGGCCTGCTGCGGGCCGGGATCAAGCCGATCGCGCGGCCGCAGCCGGAGCACGGCGTGACCTACGCGCAAAAGCTGGACAAGGCTGAAGCGAAACTGGACTGGGCGCAGGACGCCGGGGCGCTGGCGCGTACCGTGCGCGCGTTCAACCCGTGGCCGATTGCTGAGGCCATGCTGGCCGGCGAGCGCGTGCGCATCCATGGCGCCGTGGCGCTGGACTTGGCCCACGGCCAGGTCCCGGGTACGGTGCTGGCCGCCGGCCGCGAGGGCGTCGACATCGCCTGTGGCCAGGGCGCGCTGCGCCTGCGTGTGCTGCAGCGCGAAGGCGGCAAGGCGATCACCGCCGCCGATTACCTCAACGCCCGCCGCGACCTGCGCGTGGGGGCATAAGCGGTGTCGAAGCAGAACGATTTCTCCATCGCCAAGGCCGCGCCGGGCGCCGCGACCCGCATGCTGGCCGCGCGCGTGCTGGCGCAGGTATTCACCCGTGGCCGTTCGCTGAAAGCCGAACTGGCCTGGGCCCTGCCCAAGCTGGCCGATACCCGTGACCGCGCGCTGCTGGAAGCCCTGTGTTTCGCCGTGCTGCGCCGGCGCAGCACCTATGACGCAGCGCTGCAGTCGTGGATGCAGAAGCCGCTGTCGGTGCGCGATGCCGACCTGCGCACTTTGCTGATGGTCGGTTTCGCCCAGCTGGACGTGCTGGAACTGCCGGCCCATGCGGCGCTGTCGGCCACCGTCGACGCCGCCCGCGCGCTGGGCCGCGAGCGCCAGGCCGGCCTGGTCAACGCGATCCTGCGCCGTGCGCAGCGCGAAGGGTTCCCCGAGCAGCCGGCCCGCGAGGCGTTTCCCGAGTGGCTGGCCGATGCCGTGCAGCGGGACTGGCCGGCCCAGGCCGAGGCGATCTTCGCCGCCAGCCTGCAACCGGCACCGCTGTGGTTGCGTGCCAACCGCCAACACGGGGGCCGCGACAAGGCCCTGGCGGTGCTGGCCGAGGCCGGTATCGTCGCCGAGCCCAGCCCGCTCTGTGCCGATGCGCTGCGCCTGGCGACGCCCATCGCGGTGAACCAGCTGCCGGGTTTCGCCGACGGTGCGTTGTCGGTGCAGGACCTGTCGGCGCAATGTGCTGCCGACGCACTGGCACCGGCGCGCGGCGCCCGTGTGCTGGACGCCTGTGCGGCCCCCGGTGGCAAGTCGGCGCACCTGCTGGAACGTGACCCGAGCCTGCAGCTGCTGGCCCTGGATATCGATGCCCGTCGCCTGGCGCGCGCCCGCGATACCTATGTGCGTACCGGCGTGGGTGACGCTGCGCAGACCCGGGTGGCTGACGCAAGTGACCCCGGTTCGTGGTGGGATGGCACCCTGTTCGACGCCATTCTGCTGGACGCCCCGTGTTCGGCCACCGGCGTGATCCGCCGGCAACCGGACGTGATGTTCCACCGCCGCGCCGAGGACATCGAGGCCCTGGTCGGTGTGCAGGCACGCCTGCTGGAAGCCTGCTGGTCGATGCTGCGCCCGGGCGGGGTGCTGCTGTACGCCACCTGTTCGATCCTGCGCGCCGAGAACGTCGACCAGGTAAGGGCGTTCCTGAAGTGGCATCCGGATGCGCAGGCGCAACCACTGGGCGACGCATTCGGCCTGGATTGTGACGGTATCGCACGCCAACGACTGCCTGGTGACAACGATGCTGACGGATTCTTCTACGCACGTCTGCTAAAAACGGCCTGACCCCCGCTGCCGTTGCGAGTCCCATGCTGAAAACCCGCGCGTCGCGCGAGACCTGGTTGTTGGCGGTGATGGCCCTGCTGGTGCTGGGGGCCGGGCTTGGCCTTCGCGATCCGTGGCCGTCGGACGAGCCACGCTTCGCGCTGGTGGCCAAGCAGATGGTCGATAGCGGGCACTGGCTGTTCCCGCATCGTGGCACCGAGCTGTACTCGGACAAGCCACCGATGCTGATGTGGTGGCAGGCGACGCTGTACAGCCTGATCGGGCACTGGCGCGTGGCCTTCCTGGTGCCGTCGCTGCTGGCGGCGCTGGGCACGCTGTGGTGCGTGGTGGATCTGGGCCGCCGGCTGTGGACGCGGCGGGTGGGGCTGTATGCGGGCTGGGCCCTGCTGTTCGCGCTGCAGTTCACCTTCCAGGCGAAGAAGGCGCAGATCGACGCGCTGCTGCTGCTGTTCATCACCCTGGCCAACTACGGCCTGCTGCGCCACCTGCTGCTCGGCCCAGCCTGGCGCTGGTGGTGGCTGGGCTGGTTCTTCGCCGGTATCGGGGTGATCACCAAAGGCGTGGGCATGCTGGCGCTGCTGATGCTCGTGCCGGCGGCGCTGGCTGCAGCGCTGCACTGGCCGCGGCTGCACCTGCACGCGCGCAATCCGCGCTTCTGGCTGGCACCGCTGGCCTTCGTGCTGGCCGTGGCGTTGTGGCTGGCGCCGATGCTGCTGGCGGCGCTGGCCACCGGTTCGGACGCGTACCGGGCCTACGTCGACGACATCCTGTTCCAGCAGACGGCACGGCGCTACGCCCATTCCTGGGACCACCACCAGCCCGGCTGGTACTTCCTGGCAACGATGCCGCTGCTGTGGATTCCGCCGGTCCTGGCATTGCCCTGGGCACTTCCGGCGTGGCGCCGGCGCCTGCGCCGCCGCGACCCGCGCTACCTGCTGCCGCTGGCCTGGTGGCTGCTGGTGGTGCTGTTCTTCTCGCTGCCCGACGGCAAGCGCGATGTGTACATCCTGCCGGCGCTGCCGATGTTCTGCCTGGCGTTGGCGCCGTTGTTGCCGGGCCTGCTGAAGCGGCGTGACGTGCAGGCCGTGGTGGGCGTGTTCACCGCATTGCTGGCGTTGGGCCTGGCCGTGGCCGGAGCCTTGGCGCTGCTGGGGAACCCGGGCTACGAACTGCGGCTGACACACAGCCGCGGGTTGACGCCCGGGGCGGTCGACGCGCTGGCGTGGGCGATTCTGGCCATGGGCCTGTGGGGGGGCTTCAGCCTGCTGGCCAGCGGGCGCCGGCGTCACCTCGCGCTGGTCTCGACCCTGGCCGGGATCTGGACGCTGTACAGCCTGATCGGCTACCCGCTGTTGAACGATTCCAGTTCCGCTCACGGGCTGATGCGAACCGTGGGCACCCGCATCGGCCCGGACGCGGAACTGGGGCTGGTGGCGTGGAAGGAACAGAACCTGCTGCTGGCCGACCGCCCGGCCGCCACGTTCGGTTTCCAGACCCCCTGGTACGCGCAGCTGGCGGCCGCGACCCGCTGGCAGCGACTGGTACCCGACCGTCGCTGGCTGCTGGTCAATGAGCACGCCTTGTTGTCATGCGTCGACCGCAGTCGTGCGGAACTGGCCGGCGTGGCCAACCGGCGCCGCTGGTGGCTGGTGCCTGCGGCAGCGGTCAGCCTGCCGTGCGTGGCCACCCCGGCCGAGCGGGAACGTGAACGGCGCTTGCAGGAACATGACTAGCGCCTACGATTTCTGCTTGTCCAGTCTGCCCAAGTGCGGCCAAAGGCAGTAAAACAGCAGGCGGGAACGGCCTCTGCGGGCCGCTTCCGTTCATTCCGCAGATTGCAGCGATATCTCCCGACGTGCCAGCTTCACCGGACAACCTGAATTCCAAGGGCGGCGACCTGCTGGGCGTTCCCGTTGGTGGGCGCCAGGGCGCTGCGCACGGGCTGGCGCAACTGGGCCTGTTCTGCCTGCCGGCGCTGGTATTGACCGTGCCGATCAACCTGCTGCCGTATGGCCTGCTGTTGCTGCTCAGTACCCTGCTGGCGCCGGAGCTGCTGTGGCGTGCGCGTGGCATGGCCGGGCAGCCGGTCAAGGTGCTGACCGGGCTGATGCTGGCCGTGCTGGTATTGGGGCTGGTATCGGTGCTGCTGTTCGAACAGGGCCTGCGTGACGTCGACAATCGTTCGCGTTTCGTGGTGATCCCCTGGATCGCATTGTGGGTCTGCGCGCTGCGTCCCGACCTGCGTTGGCTCTGGTACGGCGCGCTGACCGGTCTGCTGGCCACCTTCGCCATGTCGCTGTGGCAGGTACTCGGTGGTGCGCCGCGCGCCGAACTGTTCACCAACGCCATCGTGCTGGCCGACATCGTGATGGTGCTGATGGTGCTGCTGGTGTTCTGCCGCCCGTCGCGGCGCTGGTCGCTGGTGATCGTGGGCATGGCCGCCGGCTGCGGCACCATCGTCCTGACCGGTAGCCGCGGGGTCTTTGCGGCGTTGCTGGCGCTGCTGGTGGTGTTGGCGCTGAGCCTGCGCTGGCGGACCGGTGCAGCGCGGCTGTCTGTGCTGGCAGGCATGCTGGCCATCGGCGCGACACTGCTGCTGTCGGTGCCGGAACTGCGCCACCAGGTACGCCTGAGTGAACTGCACAGCGATGTGCAGCGCATGGAGCAGGGCGACAGCGATTCCTCGGCCGGCGCGCGCGTGGAACGCCTGCAGGTGGCCTGGGACACCTTCGTTGATCACCCGCTGGTCGGGGTTGGCATCGGGCATTTCGACAACGCCATGCAGCGGCTGCCGGTCTGCCGCGACAACCCGGCCGAGGCGCGTTGCCACCTGGGCCATGCGCACAACGACATCGCCGAATGGGCGGCCACCCAGGGGGCGCCGGGCCTGGCGCTGTTGCTGGCGGTCTACGGCATTCCGCTCGGGTTGTTCGTGCGCCTGCACCGGCGCAGTGGCCGGGCGACGTTCCGTGGTCCGGCCGCCGCCGGGGTGATGCTGGTGACCACCTACGCCCTTTGCGGCTTGACCCAGTCGATGTTCGCGCACCAGATGACGGCCAGTTTCTACGTCACCCTGGTCGGCCTGCTGACCGGCCTGTCGATCGTCGAAGGCGCGCGCCATCGGGCACGCCTCGGCGGCTGAGCGCCACCCGATACGCGGCGGTCAGGCGGCGGGCGGATCGGCCACGGCCTGGCCGTTGCCCAGCATCCACAGCATGATGGTCTTCTGCCGTACGTAGTTGGCGCGTACATAGGCGTAGACCAGGCCGTGCCAGCCGTCGCGGAAGCCGCCACGGAACAGGAAGCCGCGCCAGAACCGCCAGGCCGGCGCCAGCACCAGCTTGCCCAGGGTGGCGCGCTTGCCGCGTGCGAACTCGTGCTCGGCCATCATCCGTGCGTACTTCTCGGTCTTGGCCAGCTGCTGCTGCAGGGAGCGGTAGGGATAGTGGATCAGATCGCCGCGCAGGGTGCCGACGCGGCCATCGACGCTGGCTGCCTCGTGGATCTCGCGCTTGCCGCGCCAGCCGCCCTGGCGGCGGTCGAACAGGCGCAGCACCCGGTCCGGGTAGGCGTTGCCGTGGCGCAGGAACTTGCCGAAGTATTCGGAGAGGCGCGCGAAGCGGTAGCCGGCATGGCCGGCGAAGCCACCGTCGCGGGCCTGTTCGATGGCCGCGCGCAGTTCCGGGCTGATGCGCTCATCAGCGTCCAGGCACAGCACCCAGTCGTGGCCGGCCTGCTCCACGCAGAACGCCTTCTGGCTGCGGAACCCCTCGAACCGCCGTTGCAGCACGCGGGCGCCGGCCGCTTCGGCGATGGCCACGGTGGCGTCGGTGGACTGCGAGTCCACCACCACGATCTCGTCGCAGAAGGCCAGCGAGGCCAGGCAGTCGCCGATGCGGCCGGCCTCGTTGAACGTGATAATGCACGCCGAGATGCGAGGCCGTTCGATGGGAGCGGTCGTGGAGGACATGATGGCCGGTTACCTGTTGTTTGCGACGGAGCGCTATGCGCTGCCTATTCTCGCCCCGTTGGCGCAGGCCTTGCACGCCTCCGGGCAGGAGCTGGCCGCCTGGTTTGAAGACGGTGCGGCCGGCAGCCACCTGCCGGGCGTGCCCAACATCGGACTGAAGCAGGCCCTGGCGATGCGTCCGCGCGCCGTGTTCAGCGCCGCCAACTGGGTGCCGACCTTCCTGTCCGGGGCCAAGGTGCAGCTGTTCCATGGCTTCAACGTGGAGAAGCGTGACAGTGCACGTGGCCATTTCCGGGTGCGCGGCATGTTCGACCTGTACTGCACGCAGGGCCCGGCCACCACTGCGCCGTTCCGCCAGATCGCCGATCAGCAGGGCCACTTCGCGGTGGCCGAGACCGGCTGGCCGAAACTGGATCCACTGTTCCGCGATGATGGCGGCGACAGCGCCGCGCTGCGCGCGCCTGCGGGCGATCGCCCGGTGATCCTGTTCGGCTCGACCTTCACCGAACGCCTCAGTGCGGCCCCGCACCTGCATGCGCAGATCGCCGCCGACATCGCCGCCGGTGAACGCTACTGGCTGCTGACGCTGCATCCGAAGTGCCCGCCGCAGCTGTTCGAGCAGTACCGCGCGCTGGCCGGTGCCAATGCGCGCTTCATCGAGCCCGAGCAGGTGATGGCCGCGCAGCGTGCGGCCGACGTGCTGGTGTCGGATACCTCGTCGATCGTTTCGGAGTTCATCGTCCAGCACAAGCCGGTGGTGACGTTCCGCAACCGCGTGCCGAAGCCGCACATGATCGACTTCGACGACCCTGCGCAGCTGGTGGCGATGCTGCAGCGCGCGCTGCACCCGGACGCCGCGCTGAGAGCGGAGATCGTGCGTTATGCCGATGCCATCCATCCCTACCGTGACGGCCTGTCCAGCGAACGGGTGATCGCGGCCACCGAGGATTTCCTGTCAGGTGAAATGGGCACGTTGCGGCGCAAGCCGTTCGGCAGCTGGATGCGCGACCTGCAGATCCGCAGGGACCTGGGCTATTGGGGGCCGTCGCAGCGGTAAGCCGAGCATGGGCTCGGCTCTACAGTAGATCCACGCCATGCGTGGATGCGCGACCCCGCTCACTACCTGATTCAAGGCCGGATCCGGCCCTGCATCACCAGCGCAGCTGGCGCCGTGCCAGCGCGCTGGCCAGCTGATCCATCACTTGCCGCGCCTGTGCCTGCGGCAGGTAGGACAGGGTCAATGCCACATCACCGTGTGCACCGGCGGTGTCCAGCTGCAGGCTGCTGGTGCCCAGCAGCCTGTCCAGCGGCGAGCGGTGCAGCCGCAGGCCCTGCACTTTGTCCAGTTCGGCCCAGCGCCACCAGCGGTTCCACCAGCCGCCACGTACTGCCACGTAGTGCGCGTCCAGGTACCAGCCGATGCGCGCCATCTGCTGGTGCGCCACCCACAGTGCGACCGGCAACCAGGCCAGCACGATCAGGCCCCAACCACCCCAGCGCCAACAGGCCGCCGCCGCCAGTGCCGGCACCAGCACCAGGGCGCCCGCGCACAGCCGCCACCGACCGCGTTGCGGCACCGCCTGCCAGTGCGCGGGCGGCCAGTGCAGGTGCGGCAGCAGCTGCTGCACCAGCTGCTCGCAGCGCGGCGCCGGAGCCAGCGGCGCCAGCTCGCGCAGCGCGCGGTCCTCCTCGCGCGACGGGCCACCGGCGGCACTGTCGATACGCAGCTGACGCAGCCCGAACCATCGATGCAGGGTGCCCTCACGCAGCGTCCAGGCCTGGATGCGGCGACGCGCCACGCTGCTGCGGGTGCGGCTGAGCAGGCCTGCCGACACGGTCAGGCGGCCGGCCTGCTCGGCGAGGATGAAGCCGTGATAGCGCAGCACGGTCAGCACCACCGACAGCGCGCGCAGTACCAGCCAGCCCAGCAGCAGCGCAGCGGCCAGCAGCGCGAAGGCGCCGGCCACGCCAGGGTGCAGGTGGCTGGCATAGCCGAAGGCCTCGCGGCCGCCGCGCTGCAGGGCATCGTCCATCAGTGAACGCGGCACGACCTGGAACAGCACGCCGATGGCGGCCAGCACCAGCGCCCAGCCGCGGTTGGAGAGCAGGCCCATGCGTACCACGTCCCTGCTCGACAGGCGCAGCAGTACCTGTTCGTCGCCCGCATCGGCGGTGCCGGCCGGCAGGCGGTTACCGGCAGCCGGCGGCGCGTGCCCGCGCTGGCGCACCAGGCGCTCCAGCGCCAGCGCCTGGTCCAGCTTCAGTACCCGCATTTCCGCTTCCGGGCGGGTGCCGCCGGCCGACTCCAGGCGCAGCTCGGCCACGCCGAACAGGCGATGCAGCGGGTTCTGCCGTACCTCCACATTGTGGATGCGGGCGAACGGAATCTCGCGACGATTGCGCGCAAGCAATCCGCTGCGCACGGTGATCGCATCGCTGCCGATGCGGTAGCGATAGCTCAGGTACTGAAGCACCGACACCAGGACCAGCACGGCGATGGCCGAGAGCGGCAGCAGCTGTGCCCACATCGGATCGCGGTCACCGCGCTGGCCGAACACCAGCAGCGCGACCAGCGGCAGGAAGTAATGGCGCAGCTGCATCAGCAGCACGAACAGCCACGACCACGGGTGCAGGCGATGATCCTCGCCACCGGCGGGCAGCGATGCGGGCAGGGGCGGCGGCAGGCTCACAGGGCGTCGGCGTCCTGCTCCAGCTGGTGTGCCAGCGTGTCCCGCAGGCGTTCGGCGTCGGCTTCGTCCAGGCCGCTGACGGTGACGGCGCTCATGCGGGTGCCGGCGGTGTGCACGATCAGCGTGGCCAGGCCGGCGCGGCGTTCCAGCGGGCCGCGACGCAGGTCCAGGTGCTGCACCCGCGAAACGGGAATGCGCGTTTCCAGCTGCCACATCAGGTCGCGGCGCAGGCCCAGGCCCTGTGCGTCCAGCCGCCAACGGGTGCGGGTGAGGCGCCGGTGGCCCAGCCAGGCGCCGCACAGCAGCCCCGCCAGCAGTCCCGCCGATGCAGCCCACAGGCCGCCGGGAAGATCGAAGAACCACCAGGCTGCCGCCAGTGGCAGGCCTGGCACGAACAGCCCACCGAAGGCGCCTTCAAATGCGGCCAGGCGCGCAGCGCGTTGCGGCAGCGACTGCCAGGCAGCGGTGGGCGGGATGGCAGGAACGATGTCGGTCACGCAGGCTCCGTCAGGCGGGAGGGCGGGCGATGGCGGCCGTGGCCGCACCGCGCAGACGGTAGCAGGTCGGCTGCGTTACTGCGCAGCCTGGATCAGCGCATCCACATCCAGCAGGTGGCCGGCACGGTCGGCCTTGGTGCGCAGATAGTGCTCGTTCTCGGTGGTGATCTCGCCGGTGACCGGAATGCAGTCCAGCACCTCGATGCCGGCATTGCGCAGGCGCTGCGCCTTGGTCGGGTTGTTGCTGAGCAGGGCCACGCGCGAGATGCCCAGGCCGCGCAGCATCGCCACCGCGCTGCCGTAGCGGCGTTCGTCGGCACCGAAACCCAGCTGCGCATCGGCGTCGATGGTGTCCAGGCCGTCGTGCTGGTAGCCGTAGGCGCGCATCTTGGCGGCAATGCCGGTGCCACGGCCTTCCTGGTCCAGGTAGAGCAGCACGCCGCCGCCCAACTCCTTCAGCTTGCGCAGGCCACGCCGCAGCTGGTCGCCGCAATCGCACTTGAGCGAACCGAACAGGTCGCCGGTCAGGCACGAGGAGTGCACACGCACCGGCACTACCGCTGACAGGTCCGGCTCGCCGACGATGATCGCCACCTGGTCGCGCTGCGCCACACCACCGCGGAACACCGCGAAGGTGGTCATGCCGACATCACGCAGCGGCACCGGTGAACGCGCCACCAGTTCGTAGTCGTGGGCCGCGTGTGCCGCACCCTCGGCCAGGTCGCACAGGGCCACTTCGGCGGCACCGTCGAAGCTGCGGTCGCCCGATTCCAGGCCTACCGCCACCATCGCCGGTAGCAGCAGGCCCAGGCGTGCAAGTTCCACCGCACCGGCATCGAAGGCATCACCGGCGCTCCAGTCGGCCGGCATCGGGCCCGGCTCGCGCAGATAGCCCAGCGAGGGCAGCGCGTCGAAGGCGATGCCGGCCAGCGGCAGGCGCGCGCCCTGCGGTGCCTCCACGCCGAGCACGCGGGCGCGGGTGGCGGTCAGGAACAGGTAGTGGCGCTCGCGCGCTGCGTTGGCAAAGGTGGCGAAGCTGCTGGCAGTGGCGCTGTCCAGTGCGATGACCGCCAGGCGCTGGCCCCGGCCATCGTGGAGCAGCACCGGGCGGCCGGCGCGCAGTTCGGCCACCGCGCGTTCGCAGCGGATCGCGGCGGGGTCGCCGAACAGGGATGAAGCAGGCATGGCAGGACCGGGGGAGGCGGACATCGCAGTCTCTATGGGGGCGCCAGCGTCGTATTCAACATGGTGCGGCCGTCGGTCGCAGGCAACCGGCAGGCCTCAGTGCGGATGTTCCTCAGTCGCGTACGGGTCGTCCTCGCCGCTGCCCGGTGGCCGCAGCGTATAGCGCTTGTAGGTCCACTGGTACTGCGCCGGGTCGCGCCGGGCGATGCGCTCGATGCCGGCATTGAGCGCGGTGGCGGCCACCTGCGGGTCCGGATCGGCCACCGCCGGATCCGTCGGCTCGATGTGCAGGGCAAATTCCATGTCCGGCCCGATGCGTTCGCACCAGCCGTACAGCACGATGGCGCCGGTGCGCTCGGCCAGGCGGTTGACCAGGGTCATGGTCAGCGCCTGCACGCCGAAGAACGGCACGAACACGCCATCGCCGGCCTTGGGCTGCTGGTCAGGCAGGATGCCGGTGGCGCCGCCGTCCTTGAGCACCTTGAACAGCTGGCGCACGGCCGGGCCTTCGGCGCGCACCTGCTGCACGTTCTGGCCGCCCCGCACCAGCTGCAGGAAGGCATCGCTGGCCTCGTCCTCCGGCGGCTTGTAGACGATGGCGATCTGCCCGCGCGAGGCCAGCCACTGGTTCAGCAGCTCCCAGTTGCCGAAGTGCGGGGCGGCCACGATCACGCCCTTGCCGCTGGCCAGCGCCGCGTCGTACAGGGCTTCGCCGTGGCGCTGCTTCAGGTGCAGGCGCAGGTTGTCGGCCGGGCTCTGGCTCCACAGTCGCAGGGTCTCGATGGCCTGCAGGGCGGTGGAGCGCAGCAGCTCGCGGTGCAGGTCGCCGCGCGCGGCGGCATCCATTTCCGGGTAGGCCAGTTCCAGGTTGCGACGGGTGACGCGGCTCTCACGGGCGTTGAGATTGATCCACGCCCACGCCAGGGCGCGCGCGACCCCTCGCAGCAGCGGCCAGGGCAGGCGGGCGAACAGGGTGGTGGCGCGGTAGACCAGCCGGGCTTTGCGTTGCGGATTCATCGGTGCCAGTTTAGCCAAGGGCGCTGCTATCGTGGCCGGCCGTCTTGATTGGAAGCCCCCGCATGCTCGTCCTGATCCAGCGCGTCAGCCAAGCCGCCGTCCACGTCGAGGGCGAAGCAGTGGGGCAGATCGGCCCCGGGCTGCTGGCGCTGGTCGGCATGGAGCCGGGCGACAGCGAGGCCCAGCTGCAGCGGATGGCCGAGCGGCTGCTGGGCTACCGGGTATTCGCCGACGAGGCCGGGAAGATGAACCGTTCGCTGCGCGATACCGGCGGCGGCCTGCTGCTGGTCAGCCAGTTCACCCTGGCCGCCGATACCCGGTCGGGCATGCGCCCCAGCTTCACCAGCGCCGCCCCGCCGGACGAGGCTGAACGCGGGTTCAATCGATTTGTCGGGATCTGCCGTGAAAATCACGCCCCGGGGGTGGAAACTGGCCGATTTGGCGCCCATATGGTCGTCAGCCTGGTCAATGACGGTCCTGTGACCTTCCTTCTCAGGCCCTGAAGCCGCCGGGACCACCGCCCGGCAGGCGGGGCCCCGGGCTGGTATAATGCTACGTTCCCTATTTCCTACCCAGCCGGTGGCGCGAGCACTACATGGCCAACGAACGTCCTGCCCAATCCGAAATCAAGCAACTGATCAGCAAGGGCCTGGAACAGGGCTACCTGACCTACGCCGAAGTCAATGACCATCTGCCGGACGACATGGTCGACCCGGAACAGATCGAAGACATCATCGGCATGATCAACGGCATGGGCATCGATGTCCATGAAGTTGCGCCGGATGTGGAGACCCTGCTTCTCAACGACGGCAACACCGGCAACCGCGAAGTCGATGACACCGCGGCCGAAGAAGCCGCCGCCGCGCTGAGCGCGCTCGACACCGAAGGTGGCCGTACCACCGACCCGGTGCGCATGTACATGCGCGAAATGGGCACCGTCGAGCTGCTGACCCGCGAAGGCGAAATCGCCATCGCCAAGCGCATCGAGGAAGGCCTTTCGCAGGTGCAGGCCGCACTGGGCCAGTTCCCGGTCTCGGTCGAGTCGCTGCTGAACGACTACGAAGCCCACAAGGAAGGCAAGAAGCGCCTGGCCGAAGTGATCGTCGGCTTCAACGACCTGGCCGACGAAGAGCCGGCGCCGCCGGCGGCCGCTGCCGATGACAGCAGCGATGCCGACGCCGAAGGCGACGAGGACGAGGACGATGATGTCGACGGTGGCGAGGAAGAAGCCGCACCGACCGGTCCGGATCCGGAGGAAGTCGCCGCGCGCATGCAGGCGCTGACCGATGCCTTCAACGCCTTCAAGAAGGCCGCGACCAAGGGCGACAAGAAGAACCTGCCGCGCCTGCGCGAAGAAATGTCGGCGGTGTTCGTCACCCTGAAGCTGCCGCTGCCGCTGACCGACGTGCTGACCAAGCAGCTGCGCGACACCATGGCCGACATCAAGGCCCATGAGCGCCGCGTGCTGAACCTGGCCACCGTCACCGCACGCATGCCGCGCAAGGACTTCATCCGTTCCTGGGAAGGCAACCAGACCAACCTGGAGTGGGTGGAAGACGCACTGAAGCGCAAGCAGAAGTGGTCCTCGGCGCTGCGCGAAGTGAAGGACCAGATCATCGCCGAACAGCAGGCGACGATCGACATCGAGACGCTGACCCAGCTGGACCTGGAAGAGCTGAAGGAAATCAGCCGTGCCATGGCCTACGGTGAAGCCAAGGCGCGCAAGGCCAAGAAGGAAATGGTCGAGGCCAACCTGCGCCTGGTGATCTCGATCGCCAAGAAGTACACCAACCGTGGCCTGCAGTTCCTCGACCTGATCCAGGAAGGCAACATCGGCCTGATGAAGGCCGTGGACAAGTTCGAATACCGCCGCGGTTACAAGTTCTCGACCTACGCCACCTGGTGGATCCGCCAGGCGATCACCCGCTCGATCGCCGACCAGGCACGCACCATCCGTATTCCGGTGCACATGATCGAGACGATCAACAAGTTGAACCGCATTTCCCGCCAGATGCTCCAGCAGTATGGCCGCGAGGCCACGCCGGAGGAGCTGGCCAAGGAAATGGACATGCCGGAAGACAAGATCCGCAAGGTGATGAAGATCGCCAAGGAGCCGATCTCGATGGAAACCCCGATCGGCGACGACGAGGATTCCCATCTGGGCGACTTCATCGAGGACACCAACGTGGAGTCCCCGATCGAGAACACCACCAACATCAACCTGTCTGAAACCGTGCGCGACGTGCTGGCCGGGCTTACCCCGAGGGAAGCCAAGGTGCTGCGCATGCGCTTCGGCATCGACATGAACACCGACCACACGCTGGAAGAGGTCGGCAAGCAGTTCGACGTGACCCGCGAGCGCATCCGCCAGATCGAAGCGAAGGCGCTGCGCAAGCTGCGTCACCCGAGCCGCTCGGAGCAGCTGCGCAGCTTCCTGGATATCGATTGATATCTGGCGACGGCTGATGTGCTGGAAAAGCCCCGCTTCGGCGGGGTTTTTTTTGGGCGACGCATAGGGCTACGTGCAATAGATTAGTATCTATATTCGAAGTTGTTACGTAACAGTATTAACGTGGATAGGGGCAGGGGCATTGCGTTAATTGCTTGTAGAACAAGGTATTACAGAAATTAGATCGCTTGCGAAGGATCGGCATTTGCGTTAAATACGTAACACTATTCTGCCGGCAGACCCGCCATGGCCCGCCCCCCGTTGTTGCAGCCCCAGGACCTGATCGCTCAGCTTTCCCCCGGCCAGCCATTGCCGACGTCGGTCCTGGCCGAACGGCTGGGCGTGAACCGCATGACCCTCAGCCGCCTGGTTGCCGGCAGTGGTGGCCAGGTGGTGCGGCTGGGCCAGACCCGCGCGACCGCCTACGCGCTGCGCCACCCCTCGCGCGCCGGCAGCGAATGGCCGCTGTACCGGCTGCGCGAAGATGCCACGCTGGAAGAACTGGGCCGGATGATCGCGCTCAGTGGCGATACCTTCCACGTGGACGCCAGCCGCGCGCGGGCGAACCTGCAGCGTGCACCCGATGGCAACCTGCCCGGCTTCTTCCCGGGCCTGCCCTGGTACCTGGACGACCTGCGGCCGCAGGGATTCCTGGGCCGCGGCTTCGCCCACGGCCGCGGCCGTGCGCTCGGCCTGCCGACTGACCTCAACCGATGGCAGCGAGATGATGTGCTGACGGCGCTGGTGCAGGGCGGTGGGACCGAAATCGGCGATCTGCTGCTGGGCGGCGAAGCTGTGCAGACCGCCCTGGCGGCACTGGACGCACCACCGGACCGCGTGGATGCCGCCGACCGCATGCGCCAGTACCCCGAGCGCGCCAGCGCCGCCTTGGCCGGCGAAGACGTGGGCTCATCACCGGGCGGCGAGCAGCCCAAGTTCACCGCCACCGTGGAAAGTGCGGCCGGCCGGCGCGCGGTACTGGTGAAGTTCGCCCAGCCCGATGGCGGCGACGCTGCGCAGCGCTGGGCCGATCTGCTGGTCTGCGAACACCTGGCCCTGCAGACGCTGCGCGGCGCCGGCATGAATGCCGCCCGCAGCGAGCTGCTGCAGACACCCTCGCACACCTTCCTGGAGGTGGAACGTTTCGACCGCACCGCCGATCTGCTGGGTCGACGTGGCTTCGTCTCGCTGCTGGCGCTGTCGGCTGCGTTCACCGGTGAGGCCACCCTGGACTGGCCCTCTGCCGGAGCGCAGCTACAGGCGATGGGCTGGCTTTCTTCGCGCACCGTGCAGGCCATGGCGCGGCTGCACGCATTCGGCCGCCTGATCGGTAACAGCGACATGCACCAGGGCAATGTAGGCTTCCACTTTGTGGATCGCGGCGTGCTGCCATTGGCGCCGACGTACGACATGCTGCCGATGTCGCTGGCGCCGTCGCGGCTGGGCGTATTGCGGCAGGACGTACCCTTGGAAGCAGTGGCACCGCGTGGCAGTGGTGAACTGGAACACCTGCGCTGGGCAGCACCGCTGGCCACTGAGTTCTGGGAACGTGTGGCGGGGGATGCGCGTGTGGGGGCGGCTGGGTTGCGTGCGTTGGCGGCGGTGAATGCCGAGCGGGTAGCGGCGATGGGTGTGCGGTTTGGATGATTTCGGATGACCCATCTCCCGCGTTTCCCATGACCGGACCGCTCGTACAATCTTCGCTGCGCTTTGTGACGCACTTGGCTTTGAGGACTGTTGGAATCTGATCGCAGAAATTGCCTGGGTGCCGCGCTCGCTCAGTCGGATTCCCAGTCCGTTCAAAGCGTTGGAACTTCCGGAAGCTGCGTGCTCTTCCAGAGTGTGTCGCAATCAGCAATTGAGCCCTCTACCTTCCTTTCTGCACAGTCCTTGGCAGGTGCGCAACACACCTTCGTAGCCGGGCTGTCTGGCGCAACGGCAGGCAGTCCAAGGTCGAGCCGTATCCCTCGCCATCCCGGTGAGCCCCAAGGTTTCTGACCGGGTGGCGCGCAAGCCATACAAGACTCCGCGAGGAGCAAAGCTGCGGGCGGCCCTACGACCGTGTTGAAGCATCCGGTCGCCTCTCTCAACAGGAGGCGGAAGAGGTTCAACGAATCGCAGGAGAGCGAAGATGGGGCTGAAAGCGAGAGCGAGAAGGACTGTGGCGCTGTTCCAGGCGCACCTGCGGCAGATGCAGCACTAAGCGGAGATTGCCGAGGTGAGGCTGGAGCAGGGGGGCCAAGGCGCTCGCTGTTGAGGACTGAGTAGCCGGGCAGGGGCGGGCTCCACTACACTGTGGCGCTGCGCAGGGCCTATAGCTCAACGGTTAGAGCAGGGGACTCATAATCCCTTGGTTCCAGGTTCGAATCCTGGTGGGCCCACCACATCGGCGTTCAATGACGTCCACAGGCTTAGATTGAACCCGTGTGGCGCTCTGGCACAGCAAGGGTTATCGCCAAACGATCCGGGGAGAGACTGAGATCTGATTCGGTCAGGGCTGTGTCTCTTGGCTCAAGAAGAAAAGCAGCCTTCCTATCAAGATTTTATTCTCTGTAGCCATGAGGTATGGATGAGCCCTACTCAAAGTCCAGGTATCGGGCAGCCCCACTCCAAGCCCTACATGCCGGGTCGAATTGGGCGCACCTTGGAACGCGCCTCCTATCGTGACATGTGGATAGTCAGCGTCTTCGTCTTGCTGGCTTCAACAATCTATTTCGCGACTGCGCCGGAAGGACACGGAATCGAACAAGCCGGGGCTCAGAAATCAGACTTGCTCGATGCGGCTTACTTCTCTGTCGTAACTCTTACGTCGCTCGGCTATGGTGACTATCTGCCTGTGGGCGTCGGGCGAATCGTAACCTGCGGACTGGTCTTCTTCGGGTTGGCTGCGGTTGCGCTTTTCATAGGAAAGTTGGCGTCGGAAAGATCTCAGGCCACCCTGTTCCTTCTCCATACAAGTGATCGCGACAGACGATTGAGCGACTTCTCGGCAGCAATGGCTGGCGTGAGGGAAAAGCTGTGTATCAGTATCGATAATGCAAACGTCAATGATGTCAGTCGGCTTGTACAGGATCTCAATGGGAAGCTGGAAGGTGTTTCAAACTACGTGGCCTTCCACGCACACCACTCCAGCTTGGGAGTATATGGGAATGCGCCAGCGCTCAACAGGATGCTGATAGAGCTCAAGGCGTTATCACGTCCCATTGTCGGCGCAATGTCGCTGCCTGCAATCGATACCGAGTCGCAGAGGCGCTTGGACGTTGCCGTGGGGCGTATTGTTAGCTTGGTCAAGTTGGTTATCGAGATGCAGTCAAATCGAGTGCTCGATTGGACTGGGACGGTATTGACTCGGATTGGTTTTGCCAAGGCAACAACTGATATCTCCAATGCACAACGAAAGCTCGAGAACGGCTTGCTGGCGGAGATCGAGCTCGGTCGAAGGAAGGCAGCGACAGTGATCACTGAGGCGGTGCTGGCTCAGGTACTTTCTGCTTGCCCGGCGGGGCCACTCCAGAACTGGCCCCGCCATGACCACAAGCGCATTGCTGTTGAGCTAAGGCTCAGTAATAAATTCGTTACGCGGGCGATTGAAAAATTGCGTGTACTAGGGCGATTGCCAAAAGCCAAGTGAGGTGACGACTGCGGCTCCGATCGCGTTTTTCCGATATCGCAGATACTGTCGCCGCGCGTAGGAAACCTCAATGCTGCGACTTGCAGGAAGAATTCAAGTCGGCTTGACATTCCGTCAATCATCATAGAATTTCCCCACCATGACTATCGATATCGAATCGCTCAGCCTGCGCGAGCTGGGCGCCCTGGTGGTGGCTGCCGAACAGCGCAGGGCCCTGATCACCACCCGTCGCCCGGCGGCAGCAGTGCGCCGCCTGTTGAAGGCCGCCGCGGCCGAAGCCGGGTACACCCTCGAAGAACTCTTCGGCGATGACGCTGTGGAGGACGCTGCGCCCGCGCGCAGACCCGCCCGCCGTAAATCGGCCAAAGTCGCCCCCAAGTATCGCGATCCGGAATACAAGCGCCTGACCTGGAGCGGCCGCGGGCGCATGCCGCGCTGGCTGGCGGCCAAGGTATCCAAGGGCCACAAGGTCACCGATTTCCTGATTCCCGGTCTGGCCAGGCCAACGGCGGGCAAGACCAGCACCATCGGCAAGCGCACCGTCATCAAGAAGGGTTGAGGCCCGTATCCCGCTCCGCATGCGACATGGGGATGCCGGCCTTCGCACCCGCATCTGAATCGATCTAAGATGTTCCCGTTGATCCAGCACGGGAGCGCACGGCATGGCGTTGGGTTCGTGGATGATGGCCGCCTGCATGGCGGTAGCACTGGCCTCGGGCGCGCAGGCAGCGCCGCCCGTCACCTCGGGTAATCCGATCCTGCAGGGGTGGTATGCCGACCCGGAAGCAGCGGTGTTCGATGGCCGCTACTGGATATTCCCGACCACCTCTGCGGACTACGATGCGCAGATCAGCTTCGATGCGTTTTCCTCGCCCGATCTGGTGCACTGGACCAAGCACGCTGACGTACTGAATGCCAGGGCGGTGCCGTGGGCCAGGCGCGCGATGTGGGCGCCATCGGTAGTGGGAAACAACGGCAGGTATTACTTTTTCTTCGCTGCCAACGACATCCAGAGCGATGGCGAGCTTGGCGGCATTGGCGTGGCTGTGGCCGATCACCCGCAGGGGCCGTACAAGGACCTGCTCGGCAAGCCGCTGGTGGGCGCATTCCACAACGGCGCACAGCCCATCGACCAGTTTGTTTTCCGCGATGACGACGGCGCCTGGTACATGATCTACGGCGGCTGGAAGCACGCCAACATCGTTCGCCTGAAGGACGATTTCAGCGGCGTGCAGCCGCTGGCCGATGGCACGCTGTTCAAGGAAATCACGCCGGCACCGGAGTACGTCGAGGGCCCGCTGATGTTCAAGCGCGGTGGACGCTACTACTTCATGTGGTCCGAAGGCGGTTGGGGTGGCCCGGATTACTCGGTGGCCTACGCCATCGCCGATACGCCCATCGGGCCCTTCAGGCGCATCGGCAAGGTGCTGCAGCAGGACGCGGCCATCGCCACCAGCGCCGGCCACAACTCGGTGATCCGGGTGCCGGGCAGCGACCGCTGGTACATCGTCTACCATCGGCGGCCGCTGGGAGACCGCGCGCGCGACCATCGGCAGACCGCCATCGAACGCCTCGAATTCGATGCGCAGGGGCACATCCTGCCGGTGAAGATCACCCACGCGGGTGTCCCCGCCGATCCGCTGCGCTGAGCCGGGCGGGGGCAACCGCGCTACCCTGCGCGGGTCCTTACCGCAGGGAGTCACCGCATGGCAGACAACGGCAACATGACGATCACACCCAGAGCGCTGCACATCGCCGCTGTCGCAGGTGTGCTGATCAGCGTGCTGGCGTGGTCGGTGGAATGGGGCGGGCTGGCCTATGTCTGCCCGTACTGCCGCGTGCAGCGCACGGTCATCGGCGTGCTCGGTGTGCTGCTGCTGTTCGCGCGACCTGGCCGCATCGTGGTGCCATGGCTTGCCTACACGAGCGGCGGTTTTGCCTTCGTGGTGGCGGCGATGCAGCACTTCAACGGCTGGAAGCGCATTTCCGCCGGAGAATTCAGCCTCAACGCGCAGTGGTACATCGACCCGTGGCTGCTGTCAGGCTGCGCGATGCTGATCCTGGTGGCGCAGCTGATGCTGGTGCAGGCGGCCTGCCGAGGCCCGCTGCATTCCCGGACGGAAGCCCGCTGACGCGCAGTAGCTGTCCAAGGGCCGGTTGCTGCCTAGCCGCGCCGGCTGCGCCCGTCGATGCTGTAACGCCCGGCACCGGTGCAGGCCAGCAACAGGAAGCCACCGGCCAGGCCCAGGTTCTTCAGGAACATGATCTGCTGGGTCGCGTCGCCGAGGTTGTGGTGGAAGACGAACGCGGTAACCAGGCTGAAGCCGGCCAGCACGATGGCGACCAGCCGGGTCTGGAAGCCGAGCAGGATGCACAGGCCGCTGCCGATCTCGAAGATGATGGTCGGCCACAGCAGGATGCCGGGCACGCCCATGGTTTCCATGTAGCCCTGGGTGCCGGCCAGATTGCCGAGCTTGCCCACGCCGGAGACCAGGAACAGCGCCATCAGCAGCAGGCGGGCAAGCAGGTAGGCAAGCGAGTGCGATGAGTGGCTCACGGGAGGTCCTTGCGGAGGGCCGACGAAGGCGATCGGAGCCCACCGGCGGTGAAGCCTGTGTGTAGGTGGCGCTACGCATTCTGGAACACCGCCCGCTGCGCGGCGAACGCACGCTGGTAGGCAGGGCGCTGCGTCGCGCGCGCCACGTACGCGGCCAGTGAAGGGTACTCATCGACGATGCCGCTGCTCTTCAGCCGCAGCAGCACCGCGACCATCATGAGGTCGCCGGCGCTGAACCCGCCGCCCAGCCAGGTGGCCGTGCCCAGGCCTGTCGAATCCTGAGACAGCCGTTCCGACGCGCAAGGCCGTGGGGAATCGACATCGACCACAGTGATCTGCACCCCGCCTGCACGCGTTCTGCACGCAAGCGCTGGCGCCCATCCCGCAGTCTGCCGGGGTCATCCACAGATGCAGGCAGGAAAAGCATGAATACTCCCGGAAAACCCAAGCCCAGCTGGCGCCAGAGAAATGTGCTGATGGGAGCGCTCGCTGCTGTGCTGGTGATCGTGCTGATCATCCTTTTCGTTCCCTGGTGACCCTGTCTGGTCGGTTCGATGTGAGCCGCACGCGGCTGTGGCGTGAAGCAGTCAGTGCGGGTTGGGTGAAGTGAGGCAGGCATCAATCGCTGCTCACCGGCGAACCACACGCACGTGTCCACAGTGGTCCCACAGGCAGCGCAATCGACGCCGCCTTTCTCCCCCGATCCAAAGACAGGAGCAACGCCATGAGCACCCAGTCCACCATCGAACATCGCCTCAACGACCTGATTGAAATTGCCCGCGACGGCCAGTCGTTCTACGAGGAGGCGGCGACCAAGGTGAAGGATGCCGAACTGTCGGCGCTGTTCGTCCGCATTGCCGGCATCAAGGGCCGGATCGTCGCCGCGCTGAGTGGATCGGTGGCTGCCAGCGGTGGCAAGCCGGCCGAGCACGGCACCCTGGTTGGTTCGATGCAGCAGTTCTACGGCAAGGTGCGCGCTGCGTTCGGTGACACCAACTATGGCTACGTGGCCGAGTTGGAAGAATCCGAGGATCGCCTGCTCGGCGCATTCAAGGATGTGCTGAAGGAGAACGATCTGCCGCCGGCCGTGCGCCAGGAAGTCACCCAGCTGCTGCCGGATGTGCAGGAGTGCCACAACGTGATGCGCGCGCGCAAGCACGCGATGAAGGCAGCCTGATCGTCGGGCGCAGGATATAAAAAAAGGGGCGGCCGCGAGGCCGCCCCAACCCGTCAAGGGCAGGTTGACTCAGAAGCGGATCGACCAGCGTGCGTTGGCACCATGGTCGCGGCTTTCACTGCCGAACTGGCCGCTGTAGCCCAGTTCCAGCTGCTGTCGCGGGCTCAACCACGCCGCCAGGCCGATCTCGGCCACCACCGCACTGTCGGCAATCGGCGCCCCGTTCACCGCAAAGGTGGTCGCGCCGTCAGCGAAGGCCAGGTTGGCCACCGGGCTGCGGTCACCCGAGGCACGGCGATAGCCGACGCCGCCACGCAGGTGCAGCCAGCTGTCCTGCTGGAACGACGCCTTCAGGCCCTTGTCGAAGCGCACGCCGGCGGTGGCGATGGTGGTGCCGGTGTCATCCACCTCGCCACGCAGT
Organism: Stenotrophomonas beteli; assembly: GCF_001431665.1. Lineage (GTDB taxonomy): Bacteria > Pseudomonadota > Gammaproteobacteria > Xanthomonadales > Xanthomonadaceae > Stenotrophomonas > Stenotrophomonas beteli. The sequence goes on from NZ_LLXV01000039.1 coordinate 115,507, forward strand.
GCAGCCGCACCGCCGCGTTCGTTGATGCGCTTGAGGTCCACTTCAATGCGTGCGACCTGCAGGTACGGCTCCAGCCCGGCTTCCGGGCCACCGAAGCGGTAGCCAGCCTCGATGAAGGCCTGACGAGTGCGGGCGTCGTAGCGTGCGCTCAGGCTGTCGCTGAAGCCGGCGAAGCCGACTTCACGCGTGCTCTTCACTTCGTGCTGGCTCCATGCCACACCACCGCGCAGGCCGAAGCCACCCCAGCTGTGGCTGGCATAGGCACCGAAGTGCGTGTTGTCGATCTTCGACTTGGCGCGACGGTCCTGCTGCTTCACGTCGGTGCGGCCGGTACCGGCCAGCACACCCAGCTGCCAGCCGGCGACCTCGCGGTCGATGCCGACCAGCAGGCCGTTGCTGTTGGCTTCGGTACGGGCGGTATTGAAATCACCGTCCAGCTTGCCGTTGCCACCGATCGCCTGGACCCAGGCGCCGGTCGCGTCGCCGGCCTCGGCACCGGGTGCGGCGGCGCCGGCACGGCGCGACAGCGCGGCATCGCGCACATAGCGGCTGCCCTCGACCAGGGCCAGGGCCGTGGCCGGATGCAATTCGCCACTGAGGCCGTCGAGCACGCTGCCGACCTGCTGCGGGAACAGCTGGGTGAGCGGCTTGGGCAGGCCCTGGTTGATCGGCAGCAGGTCAGCGGCACCCGCCACCGCGCGCTGGTTGGGGGTGGCGGCGGCGGTGGTCAGCGAAGCACCGCGGGCGACGTCGATGCGCGCGCCGTTGGCACCGTAGGCCAGGCTGAACTGCAGGAACGGCGAGAACGCGCTGAAGTCGGTCCTGGCGAACTGGCCGCTGATGCCACCGTCGGCACGCACGACGTTGAACTGTTCGCCGAGGTAATACACGCCCGGTTCCGGCAGGGCGACCAGAGTGCCGCCGAGGGTGGCGGTGCCGGTCACGTGCAGCTGGTCACTGCGGCCACCCGGAGCCAGCTCCGCCGCATACACGCCGGTGGCGCCCTGCACGTAGTTGCCGTTGATGGTCAGCGTGCCGATCGAGTTGCCCGGCGCGATGATGCCGTCCACGCGGGTGTTGCCAAGCGTGCCGGCACCCTTCAGCAGGCCGTTGGCACCGACCGTGGTGGTGCCGCCGGTCTGGTTGCCGTTGAACGACACCACGCCACCGTTGACCACCAGATTGCTGTTCTTCAGCACACCGCTGGTGCTGACCGTGCTGACGCCACCGGTGGTGGTCAGTGCGGTGGCGACCAGGCTGCCGTTGAGCAGGAACTGGCCGCCCTGCACGTCGACCGCCGAGGTCAGCGTGTTGGTGCCATTCAATTCCAGGGTGCCATCGCGCAGCACTGCGCCATTGAAGCTGTTGTTGCCGCTCAGGCGCAGCCAGCCGATGCCGGACTTGGTCAGCTTGCCGGGGCCGCCGATGTCATTGGTCCAGTTGTCCCAGGCGTCGCCTTCCCAGACCTTCAGGCCACCGGCCTTCTGGTTCATCACCACGTTGGTGTCCACGCGCAGCGAGCCGTAGCCCTCGATGGCCTTCTTCAGGTCCACCATGCCCCAGCCGTAGATGGGATCGATGCCTGCTGCACCCAGGTCGCGTGCGGTGGTCAGCAGCACGTCGCGCACCTGCGCGTTGTCCAGATAGGGGAAGCGCTCCATCAGCAGGCCGAGCGCGCCGGTGATGTGTGGCGCCGCCATCGACGTGCCGGTCTTGGTGCCATAGACGTACTGGGTGTTCTCGCTGTCGATGATCAGCCGCACATAGGCGGAGGTGTTCTCGACGCGGCCCTGGATATCGCCGGACACGATGGTGCTGACGATGTCGGTGCCGGGTGCCGAGATGCACCAGTTGGCGGCAACGCCGCAGATGCTGGAACTGCCATCGATCACATAGTCGGTTTCGCCCGCAGCGGCGTTGGGCCGGCGGACGTTGGCCACTGCCAGCCAGTAAGGTTCCAGTTCCGGCTTCCAGCGCGGCATGGCAGCCGTGATTCCGGCGACCGCGCCGCTGCCGTTGCCAGCCGACCACACCTGGATGAGCGTGGAGCCCGGGGTATCGCCATCGCTGGCATAGATGCTGCCGTACACGCCGTAGTCGGCACCGATGTTGGCGTACTGCTGGTCCAGCGCGGCGGCGGTCATGTTGCGCGTGGAGATGCCCCAGCTGTGGTTGATGGCGCGCACGCCCTGTGCCTGGATCTGCGCATACATGTCCAGCGTCGCGGCGTCGTCCGGATCGGTTCGGTAGACCGCACGCGGGCGATAGTAGTTGTCCGGATCCAGGCGCCACTCATAGTAGGTGTCGCCGAACACGCGGGCGGCGGTGAGGTCCGCACCGAAAGCCACGCCATGCATGCCGGTGCCATTGCGGTTGGCGCCGATGGTGCCCAGCACATGCGTGCCATGGTCGGCGTAGCTGAAGCCATAGGGCTGGCCCGCGGCGATCAGGCGTGCGGCCAGTGCTGCCGGAACGCCGGCGCCGAGCCCGTAGTAGTTGTAGCCGGGCTGTTCGCCACGGGTCTGCCCGCACGCACCAGCGCCGGCGACCACGCCCGACGCCGCGCAGTCCGCGCCGATGGTGATGCTGGAGGTGTTGCGGCCGGAGAATTCGGGATGGGCCAGTGCCGAACCGGAGTCGAACAGCGCCAGGCGCACGCCCTTGCCGGTCAGGCCGCGTGCGTAGGCATGGTCGGCCCCCATCGCCGCGAGGCCCCAATCGGCGTTGAACTCGTCGCTGCGCCAACTGGCCGGATCCCCCGGGGTGCCGAGAATGGCGGAGGGATTCGCAGCAGGGGCAGCGGCCGTCGCTGCGGGTACCGTGCCGGTGGCAGGCTGCGCCCACGCGGCCTGCAGCTGGCGCTGCTGCTGCCAGGCATCAAGTGACTCGCCGGCCAGGGCGGGCAGCGCGGTAGCCAGCAGCAGCGAGCTGGCAACGGCAAGCGCCAGCGGGCGGTGCGACAGGGAGCGGGACGAACGGCCGTACAGCGGGTGATTCATCGGACAACTTCCTTGGTTGACGGACAACAACGCCGTTAACGCCAAGGCGGGACAACACCCCCCAGTAATGTGAAGAAAATTTTATGAACGCGTTAATTTTGCGTGACAGGGGCGTTCACGTGGTTTCCCGGCGGCCGCTTTACCGTGGGCCGGCCTGGGCTCACCAGGCTTATCAAGGAGTGATATCGATGCGTGCTTTCAGGAAAGTGATCGCTGCGGCGGTGTTCGCGTTGGCCTGTACCGGTTCGGTGGCCGTGGCCGGGCCGGTGGAACCCTGCGACCGGCCGTGCTGGCGGGCCTACCAGGCATGCCTGTCCACCGGCGGAGATGCGACCGAGTGCCAGCAGGCGTACAACACCTGCGTGGTTGATCTGTGCATGGGCGTGTGAGTCGCGCCGGTTGAAGCGGCATGATGTGGGGCCCCGTCAGCGACGGGGCTCTTCTGTTTCCGCCGAAGGAGTCTCATGGCTGTCAAACGTGTTGTCGCCAACATCGCCACTCCGGATCCGTCGCGTGCGGCGGCCTTCTACACCGGTCTGCTCGGCATGCCGGTGGTGATGGACCACGGATGGATCGTCACTCACGGCGGACAGGGCAACGCGCTGGCCCAGCTCAGTTTCGCCAGCGAAGGCGGCGGCGGTGCACCAGTGCCGGACCTGTCGATCGAGGTGGACGATCTGCAGCAGGTGCTCGACCGCATGCACGCGGCCGGCATCGCACTCGAATACGGGCCGGCCGACGAGCCGTGGGGGGTGCGTCGCTTCTTCGTCCGCGATCCGTTCGGGCGCCTGCTCAACATCCTGGCTCACCGCTGAGCGAGGCGTGCCGCCCGGCCTGCACCGTGCTCAGCCCTGCTGCCGTGGCGGGCGCTCGGCCTGCGGCTCATCGGTCCGCTGCTGTTGCTGTTGCTGCCGTGTGCCTGCGTGGCGGGCGTGGCCCCCTTCGCGGCCGATGGCGGCCATGTGCTGGCGGTCGCGGCTGATGGCCTGGCCGCCCTTGCGGCCGGCAACACGCGCTTCGGCCGGGCTGAATTCGTGCGCATTGCCGGAAGCATGCGCCGCACGGCCGCCCTTGGCCGCGATCGCGCGCTGCTTGTCCTGGTCCATCGAAGCGAAGCCGCGTTGGGAAGTGCCACGCTGAGGGGCGGCCATGGGTACTCTCCAGAGCAGGGTGGAAAGCGGCATGCTTGCCGATGCCCGGATAAGGCCATGTCCGCGTCGGCGGCGCAGCCCTCACGCCACGCCGCAGTTGCGTTCACGCGGCGCTACGGTAGCGAACACAGGGTTGGCGCCGGTGCTATCGCAGATGACCAATGGCTTGCCTAGAATCGCAGCATCCCGGTAGTTCCCGGGAGCCTGGAGTGAATGGACTCAATGAAGATCCTGTTGACCGGCAGTTCCGGGCGGATCGGACGCGCGATCTTCGGTGCGCTGGCGGCGACCCATGAGGTGGTGGGGCTGGATCGCAGCCCGTTCGCCACCACCCGCATCATTGCCGATGTCACCGACCGCCAGGCTGTGGCCCGCGCGGTGCAGGGCGTGGACGCGGTGATCCACACCGCCGCCCTGCACGCCCCACACGTGGGCCTGGTGCCCGATGCGGTGTTCCAGCAGATCAATGTGGATGCCACCGCGCACCTGCTGCAGGCTGCACGCGAGGCGGGCGTGCGGCGCTTCGTGCTCACCAGCACCACGGCGCTGTACGGCCATGCGGTAGTCGCTGGCGGCTGCCGTTGGATCGACGAGGACACCGAGCCGCTGCCGCGCACGATCTACCACCGCACCAAGCTGCAGGCCGAGGCACTGGCCGAGGCGGCGGTGGCGCCCGGGTTCAGCGTGCGCGTACTGCGCATGGGCCGCTGCTTCCCCGAACCTCCCGAGCGCATGGCGATGTTCCGCCTGCACCGCGGCCTGGATGCGCGCGATGTCGCCAGCGCGCATGCCACGCTGCTGCTGGATGCAGGTCAGGGGTTCGCGCGTTACGTGGCCTGTGCGCCCACCCCGTTCCGGCGCGAGGATTGCCTGGACCTGGCCGCGCGCCCGCGCAGCGTATTGGCCCGCCGCGCGCCGCAGTTGCTCGCCGAGTTCGTGCGCCGTGGCTGGCCATTGCCGCTCAGCATCGACCGCGTCTATGACAGCGCGCGGTTGCGCAGCGAACTGGGCTGGCAGCCGCGCTTCGGCCCGGATGACGTGCTGCAGCAGTATGCGGCCGGCAGCATCGAGGTCCTGCCGCGCGCGCAGTGGATCAAGGACCGCGTGGCCGAGTAGGGCGGCGGGTGTGCGGGCCACGCTTCATGACCCGTCCCTGAGCGGATTCAGCAATGTGCAGGCAGGGCGGCTCAACCTCGTTGGTGCGCGGCCGCTAACCCGGTGCGCTTCCAGTGCCGGGCCAGACCCGGCCGCCGGGGGCCCGCGCGACGGATCGCGCGCCTGCGCGGCGCCTCGCGGTGCCGGTCGTCCTGAACTGCCTTGCGGACCCTCCCATGCCATCTTCCCGCTCCGCCGCTGCCCGCCGCCCAGGCAGCATCGCCCACAAGCTGATGCTGGGCACTGCCCTGATCGCGCTGTTGTGCTTCGGCCTGACCGCCTTCCTGATCTACCGCCAGGCCAGTGCCAGCCTGATCGATGCCTCGCGCCAGACCATGACCAGCGAGGCCAATGCCGAGGCCCGCCAGGTCGCCGCCGACCTGGGCACCGCCTTCGCCAGCAACGATGCGATGGTTGAAGCCGTGCTGGCCCAGCGCGCACGGGGTGACGTCCCCGACCGCGCCAGCCTGGCCGCGGTCCTTGGCGAGCAGCTGCGTACCCATCCGGAATGGCTGGGCAAGAGCACCATGTGGGAAGCCGACGCGTTCGACGGCAAGGATGCCGCGTTCGCCAATACCGAGATGCACGACGCCACCGGCCGCTACATGAGCTACTGGGCCTGGCACGAGGGCAGGCCGCAGCAGTCGACCATGACCGACTACACCGAGGCCGCCGACGGCTCGGCCGACTGGTACGTGGTGCCCAGCCGCGACAAGTTGCCCAAGGTCAGCGAACCCTACGCCTACGACATCGCCGGCCAGCAGGTGCTGATGAGCACGCTGAGCTCGCCGATCGTGGAGAACGGCACCTTCCTGGGTGTATTCACCGTCGACTTCTCGTTGGCGGCCTTGCAGAAGCACCTGGCCACGCTGAAGCCGATGGGCGCCGGCCATGTCGAACTGCTGTCACCCAAGGGCGTGGTGCTGGCCTCGGCCAATGCCGCCGAGATCGGCAAGCCACGCAGCGATGCGTTGACCCGCAGCATGCTGGCCGGGATTGCGGCCGACCGCCGCTTCGAGGCGTTCACCCCCGATGCCGACGGCAACGTGCGTGTGTACGTGCCGCTGCGCGTGGGCGATGCGCCGCAGCGCTTTGCGCTGGGCGTGGTGATGCCGCATGCGGTGATCGTGGCCGAGGCGCGCCGGCTGCTGTGGCTGACCCTGCTGGTGGGCGTAGTGGCGGCGCTGACCCTCAGCGCCGGCGTGTATGTGCTGCTGCGCCGGCTGGCGATCCGCCCGTTGGCCGAGGCCGTGCGCGTGGCCGGTGATGTGGCCGCCGGCAAGCTGGACAGTACGCTGCCGGCGCGCAGCAACGATGAAGTGGGCCGCCTGCTCGACGCGATGCAGGGCATGCGCGGTCAGTTGCAGGCGGTGATGGCCGCACAGGCGGAAATGGCGCGGCGCCACGAGGCTGGTGAACTGAGCTATCGCATGGACGCGGCCGCGTTCCCCGGCGAGTACGGCCGCATGGTCGCCGACAGCAACCAGCTGGTGGCCGCCAGCAATGCCGTCACCCAGCGCCTGGTGGAGGTGATGCAGCGTTATGCGGTGGGCGACCTGAGCGTGGACATGGAGGCACTGCCGGGCGAGAAGGCGGTGTTCACAGCTGCAATGGCCACCACCAAGCACAACCTGGCCGCGATCAACGAGCAGATCCAGCAGCTGGCGGCGGCCGCGGCTGCCGGCGATTTCGCGGTGCGTGGCGATGCGTCGCGCTTCGATCATGATTTCCACCGCATGGTGGACACCCTCAACACCATGATGCAGGTCAGCGATCACAACCTGGCCGAACTGTCGACGCTGCTGCGGGCGATTGCCGCCGGCGACCTCAGCGTGCGCATGCAGGGTGACTTCCATGGGGTGTTTGCGGTGATGCGTGATGATGCCAACAGCACCGTGCAGCAGCTGACCGGCATCGTCGGGCAGATCCAGCAGTCGGCCGCCAGCATCCGCCTGGCGGCGGGCGAGATCGCTGCCGGCAACAACGACCTGTCGCGCCGTACCGAGCAGCAGGCGGCCAACCTGGAAGAAACCGCAGCCTCGATGGAGGAGCTGACCTCCACCGTGCGCCAGAACGCCGACCACGCACTGCAGGCCAATACCCTGGCCGGCTCGGCCGCCGATGTCGCCAGCGAAGGCGGGCAGGTGGTCAGCCGGGTGGTGCAGACCATGGAGCAGATCGAAGCCTCGTCGCAGCGCATCGCCGAGATCATCTCGGTGATCGATGGCATCGCGTTCCAGACCAACATCCTGGCGCTCAATGCTGCGGTGGAAGCGGCACGTGCCGGTGAACAGGGGCGCGGCTTTGCGGTGGTGGCCAGCGAAGTGCGCGCGCTGGCGCAGCGCTCGGCCGGCGCCGCCAAGGAGATCAAGGAACTGATCGATGCCTCGGTGGCCCAGGTGGGCGCAGGCGCGCAGCTGGTGCACGGTGCGGGCCGCACCATGCAGGAGATCGTCGGCCAGGTCGGCCGGGTCAACGAGATCATGGCCGAGATCTCGGCGGCCTCGCGCGAGCAGTCGGCGGGCATCGAGCAGGTCAACCAGACCGTGGTGCAGATGGATGAGACCACCCAGCAGAACGCCGCGTTGGTGGAGGAAGCCAGCGCCGCGGCACGCGCGATGGAAGAACAGGCCGAGCAGCTGGCGGTGGCGGTGTCGCGCTTCCGCCTGCAGGCCGATCCGGTGCCTGCATCGCGCCGCGCCGCCTGAACGGTGCCGCGGCCTGAAGCGATTCAGCTTGGGAGAGCGACCGGCAGAGGGCAATGTGGCGCCGGGACACCCCGGCGTCACCACCGATGGCCGCACCGTCACCCATCCGCCTTGTTTTTAGGATAGGGTGCGCAGTTCCGCTGCCGTTCCAGCTGAACCCGAATGGCGGCGGGATGTCCATGGAGGTTGCATGACCACACCCGCTACACCGGAAAACGCACCGGGACCGGTGCTCCTGCCGACACCTGAAGTGGTGCAGGCACAACAACTGCTCGCGCGCCAGCAACTGGCGGTGGCCATGGACCGTGCACGCACGGCGGCCACGCAGAACGCGGCACCGGCCGCGCTGGAAAGCGAGTAACGCGCAACGGCAATGATCGCGCTGGCACGTGGCCAGCGCGATCCTGAAGTGCTTCGATCAGAAGCGTGCTGTCATGCTGAAGAAGCCGCTGCGCCCAGCGACGAAGTAGTCGGTGGAGCCTTCGGCATACAGTTTCCTGTCGGCCAGGTTGCTGACGCCAGCGCGCACGGTCAGTACCGCGTTGACGTTCCATGCGACAGTCAGGTCATACAGGGTATAGGCCTTGAGGAAGGTGGTGGCTACGCCGCTCTGCTTGCCGGTGTACTGCGCCGACAGGCTGCTGGAGAACACCGTGTTGGGCGACCAGTCCAGCGAGGAGTAGCCCGAGAACTCCGGGGTGTCGATCAGGTTGCGGCCGGTGGTCAGGTTCCTGGCTTCCTTCATCCAGGTGGCCGAGGTGCGCCAGCGCCAGTGATCGCCGAAGCGGACATTGAGGTTGCCTTCCATGCCGCTGGTGCGCGCGCGCTGGACGTTGCTCATGCGCGTCCACCAGATGCCGTTGAAGCGGCCCAGCGGCGCGTACTCGATCTTGTTCCTGAAATCGGTGTGGAAGTAGGTCAGGCCGGCATCCAGAAGCTCATTGTCGAAGCTGATACCGATCTCGCGGTTGGTGCTGGTCTCCGGATCCAGGTCCGGGTTGCCGGCCATGTAGCAGCCGCCGCGGGTGTAGCCCAACGGGATCAGCGAGGTACAGCCACGACCGCCGGACTGGGTGGCGGCACTGGGCGAGTTCTCGGTCAGGCTCGGTGCGCGGAAGCCCTTGGAGACGCCGCCGCGGATCGTCCACTGCCCGGCCGGGTGCCAGACCAGGTACGCACGCGGACTGACGTGGCCACCGAACTTCTCGTGGTGGTCCAGGCGTGCGCCCAGGGTCAGTGCCAGGGTGCGGTGCAGCTTCAGTTCGTCTTCGACGAACAGTGCCCACGTATCCACTTCCAGGCTGGAGCCACTGACCGGATTGCCGGCGTAGTCGATCGGCGCGCGGCCGATGGTATCGGTGTTGGTCAGTTCCTGGCGCTTCCACTGGCCACCGACGGCAAACTGGTGCTCGATGCCCAGCGTGAACGGCGTGCTCAGGCTGCCTTCAATGATGGTGTCGGTAGCCTCGGAGCGGCCGGTCGCGCCGATGTCGTTCTTGTATTCGGTCCAGTACGCACTGATCTTCGAGGTACCGAAGCCCCACCTGCCATCGTGTGTGAGTGCCAGCGAGCTGCGCTTGAGTTCACTGGCCCCCCAGGCGCCTTCGTCCTGCTGCTCCAGTGCGGTGCCGATGAAGGCCTGCTGCACGCCGTGGCCCGCTTCAAGCGATATGTCCTGGGCGTCGCTCAGTTTCCATTGCAGCAGCGCATCCGCGTTGCGGTCCTTTTCGCCAGCGTAGGCATTGCCGTAGACGCCACCGTTGGAGCGGTCGGAATCGCGGCGCATGCTGTTGGCGCCGATGCGCAGGCCGATACGCTCGCTGAGCGGGCCGGAGAACGTCGCGCCAATCTGCTGGGTGTCGCCGCGCGTGTCATCGCCGGGACGGGTATAGCTGTGGGTGGCGCTGCCCCGCCACGCATCGCCGATGCGCCGGGTGATGATGTTGATCACCCCGCCCATGGCGTCGGAGCCGTACAGTGAGGACATCGGCCCGCGCACCACTTCGATGCGCTCGATCTGGTCAGGCGAAATCCAGTTCAGGTCCTGGCGGCCCAGGTCCGGCCGGTAGTGGGTGGAGGCCGAGCTGCCCATGCGCTTGCCGTCCACCAGCACCAGCGTGTAGTTGGACGGCATGCCGCGCAGCTTGATCTTGGACTGCTCGCCAGCCGCACTGAGGCCGCCGCTAACGCCGGGCACGCGGCTGAGCAGGGTGGCCAGGTCGTGCACCGGCTGCCGCTCGATGTCCTCGCGGCTGATCACGCTGATGCTGGCCGGCGCATCCTTGATCCACTGCTGGTTGCCCGAGGCGGTCACCACCACGGTATCCAGATCCTTGGTGGAGGCATCGGCGCCGGCCTCGGCGGCGGCCAGGCCGGGCACGGCCAGCAGGCAGGCGGTGGCCAGGGCGCAGGCCAGGCGGGTGCGCGGCAGGCGCGCGCAGCGGGGGTGGGACAGGGACATGACGGCTTCCATGGGAGGTGGGGGACCCGGTGGAAGCAGCAGGCACAGGCAATCGGCAGCCAGCCCCCTCCATGGGTCATCTGGGGTGCGCGGTTCGGACCGGCGCAGCTGGGTGGGTCTGGCCGTGCGGAGGACGGTGACCTGCCTGGTTGGTGAAATGATAACCGTTCGCGTTTGATACGATCCAGTACCCGGGGCGACGTAGTGATATCCATCGCGCGCCGGGCGGGCTCGCCTGCTATTTGCTGAATGGGGAGAAATCCCGGCGTAGACCTTCGCACCCGGCTTACATCCGGCGCCCTAGACTGGGCCGCATTTTCGATTCCGCCCCGTTGGAGATCGTGTGGGTTCCGGTAGTGACAGACATCGACTGTGGGGCCTTGGGCCGACACAGCCAGGACAAGTGCGGGCGCCGGGAAAGCGCGCCGGGAACCTTGGTGCATGCAGCCCGGCCGGGATGGCCGGCCGTGCCGACTGCGCGGAGTAGGCGGCAATGGGGGTGCAGAACATCCACGCCGAAGCCGATACGCCCGGGCTTGATGCCGGCTGGGCACGGCTGCCGGCCGAATCACCGTTGCCGATGCCCGAGCAGACCCTGCGCCAGGGCGCGCTGAAGGTCCGCCGGCATCGGACCTCGCCGCGCCTGATCGGCCTGCGCCGGTTCTATATTTTCGGCGGCACCCTGGCCATGACGGCCCTGGCCACGCGGATGATGTGGCGGGTGCTGTCGGCCAATGGCATCAGCGTGCTTGAAGCCTGCCTGCTGGTGCTGTTCGTCGGCCTGTTCGCCTGGATCGCGCTGTCCTTCGCCAGCGCCCTGGCCGGCTTCCTGACCGCGGTGTTCGACCGCGGCTACCGCCTGGGCATCGATCCGGACAAACCGCTGCCGACCGTGCACAGCCGCACCGCGCTGCTGATGCCGACCTACAACGAAGATCCGCGGCGCCTGCTGGCCGGCCTGCAGGCGATCTACGAATCGGTGGCGGCGACCGGCCAGCTGGAACGTTTCGACTTCTTCGTGCTCAGCGATACCCGGCGCGAGGACATCGCGCGCGCCGAGGAGCAGGTGTTCGCCGAACTGCGCGACCGCGTGCCGGACGGGCACACGCGCCTGTTCTACCGTCGTCGTGGTGACAACAGCGGGCGCAAGGCCGGCAACATTGCCGACTGGGTGCGCCGTTTCGGTGGCGCCTACCCGCAGATGCTGATCCTGGACGCCGACAGCCTGATGACCGGCGACAGCATCGTGCGCCTGGTGGCCGGCATGGAGCACAACGCCGATGTCGGGCTGATCCAGACCCTGCCGTCGGTGATCGGCGGGCGCACCCTGTTCGCGCGCATGCAGCAGTTCGGCGGCCGCGTGTACGGCCCGGTGATCGCCCGCGGCGTGGCCTGGTGGCATGGCGCCGAGAGCAACTACTGGGGCCACAACGCCATCATCCGTACCCGTGCTTTCGCCGACCACGCCGGCCTGCCGGCGCTGCCGGGGCGCAAGCCGTTCGGTGGCCACGTGCTCAGCCATGACTTCGTCGAAGCCGCATTGATGCGTCGAGGCGGCTGGGCCGCGCACATGGTGCCCTACCTCGGTGGCAGCTATGAAGAGGGCCCGCCGACGCTGACCGACCTGCTGGTGCGCGACCGCCGCTGGTGCCAGGGCAACCTGCAGCACGGCAAGGTGGTGGGCAGCCGCGGCCTGCACTGGATCAGCCGCACGCACATGCTGATCGGCATCGGCCATTACTTCACCGCGCCGATGTGGGCGATGCTGATGCTGATCGGCATCGCGATCCCGCTGTTCCAGGACGGCATCGATTTCAACGCCCTGCTGCACCTGTCGCCCAGCGTGTACTGGCGTGCCCAGGACGAGCAGCAGGTGGTGCGCCTGTTTGCTGCCACCATGGCGGTACTGCTGCTGCCCAAGGTGCTGGGCTACCTGGCGATGCTGCTCGATCCGGTCGACCGTCGCGGCTGCGGTGGCGCGATCCGTGCCTTCGTGTCGATGCTGGTGGAGACCGTACTGGCCGCACTGATGGCGCCTGTGGTGATGTACGTGCAGTCGCGTGGCGTGGCCGAAGTGCTGTCCGGCCGCGATTCGGGCTGGGATGCGCAGCAGCGTGACGATGGCGGCATTTCGTGGATGGCGCTGATCCGCGGCTATGGCGGCCTGGGCGTGTTCGGCGCGTTCATGGGGGTGCTGGCCTGGGCGGTGTCGCCATCGCTGGCCGCCTGGATGGCGCCGGTGGTGATCGGCATGGTGTTGGCCATTCCAGTGGTGGCGCTGACCTCCTCGCGTGGTCCGGGCGCCTTCCTGCATCGACTGGGCCTGCTCGACATCCCTGAAGAGAACATCCCACCGCCGGTGCTGGTGCGGGCCGCGCAGCTGCGCCGGGAAGCGGCCGAGCAGCCCCCCCTGTACTGATCGCCCCGCGCCAGCGGCATAATGCGGCTCGAACTTGAAGGAGCCGCATCATGCTGCAAACGGTGGAACAGGAAACCGGCGCCTCGCCGCAGTGGTCGGTGATCTGGCTGCACGGCCTCGGCGCCGATGGCCACGATTTCGCGCCGATCGTGCCGGAACTGGTACGCCCGCACTGGCCGGCGCTGCGCTTCGTGTTTCCACACGCACCGGTGCGGCCGATCACCATCAACAACGGCGTGCCGATGCGTGGCTGGTATGACATCGTCGGCATGGATTTCCGCTCGCGCGCCGACATGGCCGGCGTGCGTGAATCGGTGGCGCAGCTCGATGCGCTGATCGCGCGCGAGATCGAGCGCGGCATCGCCGCAGAGAAGATCTTCCTGGCCGGCTTCTCGCAGGGCGGCGCGATCATCCTTACCGCCGCGCTGTCGCGCACCGCACCGCTGGCGGGCCTGATCGCCCTGTCGACCTACCTTCCCGATGCCGATGCTGCCACCCGCGTGGAGGCGGCGGTGCAGGTGCCGGTGTTCATGGCTCATGGCAGCAGCGATCCGGTGATCCCGCAGCCGGTGGCCGCGCACAGCGCGCAGACGCTGCGCACGCTGGGGCTGGACGTGGAATGGCACAGCTACCCGATGGCCCACCAGGTCTGCGCCGAAGAAATCCAGGCGCTGGGTGACTGGCTGCAGGACCGGCTGGGCGCTGCCTGAGCCATGTCGCCGGCCAGCGCGCCTCCCTGGATGCCGGAGCTGTGCCGCCTGCCGCGGGTGGCGGCGATGCTCGGCCTGGCCGAGCTGGTGGTGGTGGTGCTGGCCCTGGCGCCGGATGGCAGTCGTCACTGGACCATCGGCGAACTGCTGTCGGCCAGTGGCTTCGCGCTGTGGCTGGCACTGGCGGTGACCGCCAGCCTGTGCCTGCTGCGGCAGGCGCTGTCGAACCTGCCGCAGATGCTGGGTGCGGTCACGGCGATTGCGCTGGCGGCCCTGATCGCGGTGGTCTGCGCCGGCATCGTGCATGCCCTGTACGCAGTGCTGGGTGACAGCTTCGCGCGTGGCATCAGCTTCTGGCGTTTCACCCTGGGCAGTGCGGCGACCACCGCGCTGATCACCGCCCTGGCGCTGCGCTATTTCTATGTGAGCGACCGTTGGACCGCGCAGGTGCAGGCCAATGCACGCGCGCAGGCCGATGCACTGCAGGCGCGGATCCGCCCGCATTTCCTGTTCAACAGCATGAACCTGATCGCCAGCCTGCTGCATCGCGACCCGGCGGTGGCCGAGCGTGCGGTGCTGGACCTGTCCGACCTGTTCCGCGCGGCACTGGGGGCGGGCGAGGGCGATTCCACGCTGCGCGACGAATGCGAACTGGCCGAGCGCTATCTCTCCATCGAATCGCTGCGCCTGGGCGAACGCCTGCAGGTGCGCTGGCAGCGCGATGAGCCACTGCCGTGGGATCAACCATTGCCGCGCCTGGTGCTGCAGCCGCTGGTCGAAAATGCCGTGCTGCATGGCATCTCGCGCCTGCCCGAGGGCGGCACCATCGAGCTGCAGCTGGCCTGCGAGGGCAACGAACTGCAGATCCGCGTGCGCAATCCGGCGCCCGACCCGCAATCGCCCGGGCTGGCCCTGGCGCGCGGCGCCGGCCACGCCCAGCACAGCATCGGCCATCGGCTGGCCTGGCGCTTCGGCAGCGGCGCGCGGATGACGGCTGGCTGGAGCGAGGGCTACTATGCCTGCCAGGTGACAGTGCCGATCCAGTGAGGGAACGACCGTGAGGGTAGTCATCGCCGATGACGAACCGCTGGCGCGCGAGCGCCTGCGCAGCCTGCTGGCGGCGCAGGAGGGGGTGGACGTGGTGGCCGAAGCCGGCAACGGCGAACAGGCGCTGCACGCCTGCGCGGAACTGCAGCCGGACCTGGTCCTGCTGGATATCGCGATGCCCGGATTGGACGGGTTGGAAGCGGCGCGCCATCTGGCCAGCTTCGAACCGCGGCCGGCCGTTGTGTTCTGCACCGCCTACGATGCACACGCGCTGTCGGCCTTCGAGGCTGCGGCCATCGACTATCTGATGAAGCCGGTCCGCGCCGAGCGGCTGGCTGCGGCGATCGCGCGCGCGCGCACGTTCCTGGCCGGCCGTGACGGCCAGCCGCATGACAACAGCGGGCAGCAGGCGCGCAGCATGCTGTGCGCGCGCCTGCGTGGCAGCCTGCGGCTGATTCCGCTGGACGACATCCACTACCTGCAGGCCGAAGAGAAGTACGTGGTGGTGCACCATGCGCGCGGCGAGGACCTGATCGAGGAATCGCTGAAGTCGCTGGAGGAAGAGTTCGCCAGCCGCTTCATCCGCATCCATCGCAACTGCCTGGTGGCACGCCATGAGCTGGTGGAGCTGCGTCGCGGCTCCGGAGGGCAGGTGCAGGCGGTGCTGCGGCATGGCAAGCAGCCGTTGGAGGTCAGCCGCCGCTGCGTGGCGACGCTGAAGCAGGAACTGCGGCATCTGTGAGTGTTCCGCGCGGCCTGCGGCCGCGACTGCTATGGCATCAACAGCAACAGCAACAGCAACAGCGGGTCGTGGCTCGTTGTTTCTACGTGCTGGGTTGGGCCGGGGTGGGGCGGCGGGACACGCTGCAAGTACATCCCTGTAAGCTCGATGGCGCCATCCATGGCGCCAACGGTCC
>NZ_LLXV01000040.1 GCF_001431665.1 Stenotrophomonas beteli
GGGGCCCAGGCGTTGCCCGGCAACGTTTGGGGCGAAGCGCGCGCAGCGCACTTCGTGTCCCGCGCCAGATAACTGAAAAAGGCCGCCCAGGGGGCGGCCTTTTTCAGTTATCTGGCGGAGAGAGGGGGATTCGAACCCCCGAAGCGCGGTTTAGACGCTTACACACTTTCCAGGCGTGCTCCTTCAACCACTCGGACACCTCTCCGGATCCCTGCCATCGGCAAACGCCTCAGCAGGGGCGCAGATTCTAGCGGGCGGCGCGGCGGGACACAAGCACCCCGATCAGGGAGGCATCCCGCAGCGTTGAAGGCGAGGGGGCTGGACAGGCATGGCACAATGGAACATCCGATGGAAAACGGTGGCCCGATGTCCTATCTCGTCCTTGCCCGCAAGTGGCGTCCGAAGCGTTTTGCCGAGCTGGTGGGCCAGGAACACGTGGTCCGCGCGCTCAGCAATGCGCTGGACAGCGGCCGGGTCCACCATGCGTTCCTGTTCACCGGCACCCGCGGCGTGGGCAAGACCACCATCGCGCGCATCTTCGCCAAGTCGCTGAACTGCGAGCAGGGCACCAGCGCCGACCCATGCGGCCAGTGCGCGGCCTGCCTGGACATCGACGCCGGCCGCTACATCGACCTGCTGGAAATCGACGCCGCGTCGAACACCGGCGTGGACGACGTGCGCGAAGTGATCGAGAACGCGCAGTACATGCCCTCGCGCGGCAAGTTCAAGGTCTACCTGATCGACGAAGTGCACATGCTGTCCAAGGCGGCGTTCAACGCGCTGCTGAAGACGCTGGAAGAGCCGCCGGAGCATGTGAAGTTCCTGCTGGCCACCACCGACCCGCAGAAGCTGCCGGTCACCGTGCTCAGCCGTTGCCTGCAGTTCAACCTCAAGCGCCTGGACGAAGACCAGATCCAGGGCCAGATGACCCGCATCCTGGCCGCCGAGGAAATCGAGGCCGACGCCAGTGCCATCGTGCAGCTGGCCAAGGCCGCCGACGGCAGCCTGCGTGATGGGCTGTCGCTGCTCGACCAGGCCATCGCCTACGCCGGTGGTGCACTGCGCGAGGACGTGGTGCGGACCATGCTGGGTACTGTCGATCGCACCCAGGTAACGGCCATGCTCGATGCGCTGGCCGCGGGCGATGGCCCGCGCCTGCTGCAGGTGGTGGCCGCGTTGGCCGAGTTCTCGCCGGATTGGAGTGGCGTGCTGGAAGCGCTGGCCGAAGGCCTGCACCGCATCCAGGTGCAGCAGCTGGTGCCGGGTGCCGCAACTGCGGAAGGCCTGGATGCGGCTGCATTCGCCGAGCGCCTGCGCCCGGAAGTGGTGCAGCTCTGGTACCAGATGGCGCTCAATGGCCGTCGTGACCTGCCGCTGGCGCCGAGCCCGCGCGCGGGCTTTGAAATGGCCGTGCTGCGCATGCTGGCGTTCCGTCCCGCCGCGGCCGTACCGCCGGTGCCGACGTCGGTCGACGCTGCCGGCGGCGGCGTGCCGGGGGGGACTGCCGCCGGAGGTGGCGCCGCTGCCCCCGAAGCGGCGCCGGCCGCCGCTGGCACCTCGGCCGCCCAGGCCGTAGCGCAGGCGCCCGCGACGGCACAGGCTGCGCCGCGTGAGCCCGAACCCGAACCTGACCCGGCCCCGCAGCCGACACCGGACCCGGAGCCGGAGCCGGTTCCGGTGGAAGAACCGGAGTCGCCGCCGCCGCTGAAGGCGGAGGCAGCGTTGCCGACGGCCGCCGCTGACACTCGGGCGAGCGATGACCTGCCGCCGTGGGCCACCGACGAAGCCGAGGCCCGTGATGCGGCGCTGGCGGCCGAGATGGCGGGCCCGGATGCGGCCATGGTCGCCCCCTGGCACGAGCCGCCGGCACCGGCGGTCGCGCCTGCTGAAGCCGCACCCGCCGAGCCGGGGCGTCCGTTCCGCGCCGAAGGCATTGCCATCGCGCCCGCCGAGCCCGCCCCGATGTTCAAGGCCGCGGCGCAGGAAGGCGTCAGCGAGCTGGCCACCGCCGAGGACTGGCTGGACCTGGTGGCCAACAGCGGCCTGAGCGGCCCGTCGCGGCAGCTGGCCGCCAACGCGGCGTTCATCAGCTGCCAGCACGGGACCTTGAAACTGGGCCTTTCGCCCGGATTTGAATACCTGCGTTCGGAGCGCGCGCTGGCCGCCCTGGGCGAGATGCTGGCCAAGGCCCTCGGCCAGGCGCCGAAGATCGTGGTCGAGACCGTGGAGGCCGAGCACGTTCCGGCTGAGACCCTGCACCAGCGTGCCGACCGCGAGCGTGGCGAGCGGCAGCAGCTGGCAGAGGCCGTTTTCATGGACGACCCGGAAGTGCAGGTGCTGATCCAACAGCACGGTGCGCGGGTCGTTTCCGATTCCATCCGTACTTTTGACGAGTAAGACACCATGCGCGGAAACATCGCCCAACTGATGCAGCAGGCCCAGAAGATGCAGGAGAACCTGCAGAAGGCCCAGGAAGAAATCGCCAGGATCGAAGTGACCGGCAGCGCCGGTGGCGGCATGGTCAGCGTGACGCTGACCGGCGCCAAGGAATGCCGCAAGGTGCGCATCGATCCGTCGCTGACCAGCGATCCGGAAATGCTGGAAGACCTGATCGCCGCCGCCTTCAACGATGCTTCGAACAAGATCGATGCCGAGTCGAAGTCGAAGATGGGCTCGGCCACCGCCGGCATGCAGCTGCCGCCGGGCATGAAGCTGCCGTTCTGATTTTCAGCGTGGCACCCGCGTAACCGGGTGCCACGGACCCTGTAGCTGTCGAGCTTGCTCGACGCCCTGAAAGCATGCCGCCGTGTCCGCACCCCTGCTTGAACAACTGATCGATGCGCTGCGGGTGCTGCCTGGCGTGGGCCAGAAGACCGCCCAGCGCATGGCCTACCACCTGCTCGAACGTGAGCGCGAAGGTGGGCAGCGCCTGGCCGAGGCGCTGGCGCTGGCGGTAGAGCGCATTGGTCATTGCGCGCAGTGCCGCGATTTCAGCGAAACCGAGCTGTGCCCGACCTGCGCCAACAGCAGCCGTGAGCGCAGCCAGCTGTGCGTGGTCGAATCGCCGGCCGATCGGCTGGCCATCGAGAACGCCACCGGCTTCCGCGGTGTGTACTTCGTGCTGCAGGGCAGGCTGTCGCCGCTCGATGGCATCGGACCGCGTGAGCTGGGCCTGGAGCAGCTGGAGCAACGCCTGGCCGAAGGCGAGGTGCAGGAGCTGATCATCGCCACCAGTGCCACGGTCGAGGGTGAGGCGACGGCGCACTACCTGGCGCAGCTGGCGCGGGCGCGCAAGGTGCAGCCCAGCCGCCTGGCGCAGGGGCTGCCGCTGGGCGGTGAGCTGGAGTACGTCGACCGCGGCACGCTGTCGCATGCGTTCGGAACGCGCAGCGAGTTCCGCGATTGAGCGCGGGCCGGGCATTGCCCGGCGCGGCCGGCCTACAATGCCGATGACATCTCCGCCGAGGCCGACCATGAGCACCGAAACCCTCTTCAGCAAGATCATCCGCCGCGAGATTCCGGCCACCATCGTCTATGAGGATGATGAGGTGCTGGGGTTCAAGGACATCGCGCCGCAGGCACCGGTGCATGTGTTGTTCATTCCGAAGAACGAGATCATCCCCACCCTGGATGACCTGCAGCCGTCGCAGGCGCACCTGATCGGCAAGCTGGCCCTGGCCGCCGCCGAGTACGCGCGCCGCGAGGGTTTGGCACAGGATGGCTACCGCATCGTGATGAACTGCCGCGAGCATGCCGGGCAGACCGTGTTCCACATCCACATGCACCTGCTGGCCGGTGCGCCGCTGGGGCATTTCGGTGCGCCGGGGCGTTGAAGCTCTATCCACGCCATGCGTGGACGGAAAAGGCCGCCCTTGGGCGGCCTTTTCCGTCAAACGTGGCGGGCGGTGATCACCACCAGCCCCAACGGCCGTAGCCGCCCCAGTACGGGCCATAGGGGCCCGGGCCCCACGGGCCGTAGGGGTAGGGCACCACATCCACCTGGCGCTGTTCCGGCCACAGGTAGATCACGTCGGCCGACAGCTTCGGCAGGCGGTAGTCGTATTCGCCGATGCGGGTGTTCTGGTAGCCATCGATCTTGCCGATGAAGGTCACATCGCGCCCGGCTTCGAACACGGCCGGGTCGTAGAAGCCGGCGCGGCAGGCAATGAAGCGGCCATCGCTGGCGTCGGATGACGTGGTATTCGGACGGCCACTGCCATTGAGCGGGCGCGAAATGATCTGGAAGCAGGTCTCGCCCTGGCCGGGCTTGGTTTCGATGATGCGGCCGCCCCAACGGACCGGCGTGCCGACCTGCTGGGTGGCGACCGAGTCGCGCGGGGAGACCAGGCTGAACTGTCCCTGCAGCGGCTTGGGGGCCGTGGCGCAGGCCGACAGGGCCAGCGTGGCCACAGCGGTGAGAAGGAACTTGGTGTTCATGGGGAGGCTCCGGAAGTCGGGCGATGCCTGCGCAGGTCCCGCAATAATGAAGCGAGGTCGGTGCAAGTTCCAGCGTAACGCGCGTCAGCGAAACGCTGGCTGAGTGCGAGCAGCGCCGGATCGGGCCGCGCGGCATGCACCCGCAGCGCCCAGTCGCGCGCGGTTTCGTGTGGCTCCCGGGCCAGCCCGAGGCGAGCGTAGCGACGGGCCAGCCGGTGCCAGGCGCGCAGCAGCGGGTCGCGCTCGCGTTCGCCCCGGGCCAGCAGCCATGCCATCCAGGCCAGCGCCATCAACGCGGCGATCACAAAGCCGGCCAGCAGCTGGGCAGGCGCCAGATTGTCCAGGCCCAACGGCTTGAGCAGTTGCTGCTGGCGCTGGGCGTCGAAGGACAGCACCAGGTCGTTCCAGCCGCGGCGCAGCCAGTCGCCCACCTGGCCCAGTTGCAGCCAGCGCTGCTGCAGCGGGGTGTCGGAGGCCGCCAGCAGGCGGTCGTCAAGCGTATCGAGGATGCGCTCCGGCGCCACCGCAGCGGTCGGATCGATGCGCACCCAGCCGCGCTGCGGCAGCCACACTTCGGCCCAGGCGTGTGCGTCCATCCGTCGCACCACCCAGTAATCGCCGATCGGGTTGCGGGCACCGCCGGCGAAGCCGGTCACCACGCGCGCGGGAATGCCGGCATTGCGCATCAGCACCACGAAGGAGGAGCTGAAGTGTTCGCAGAAGCCGGCCTTCTGATCGAACAGGAACTCATCCACCGGGTCGCGGCCGGCCGGCGGCGTATCCAGCGTGTAGGAGAAGTCGGTGCTGATCCACTGCAGTGCGCGGCGCACGAGGGCTTCATCGTCGGCGCCGGCCTGCTGCCGCCACTGCCGGGCCAACGTCGCCGTGCGCGGGTTGAAGCCGGCGGGCAGCTGCAGGGTGGCGTGGCGCAGGTAGGGCGACAGGCTGGTGTCGAAGCGCTGCACCGGCGCCGAGTGCAGGCGCCAGCGGCTGAGCGAGGTGAGCGGGCGTTCGCTGCCCAGGCTCATGTCGGCATCGAGCTGGCTGCCCGCCGGTGCCCGGCTGGGCAGATCCAGCGCTACCAGCTGGCGGCGGTCGGTGGGCTCATAGTCGATCTGGTAGTCCCATCCGGTGGTGGCGGCATCGACCTGCGGTGCCGGCCGTCGCGCGCTGGCACGGTCCCGGGTCCAGCGCCGGCCATCGAAGGCGGTCAGTACCGGGCCACGCCAGTAACGCTGTGCCGGCTCCGGCGTCGCGCCGAAGAACTGCACGCGCAGTGCCGGTGTGTCGTCGGACATCAGGTCCAGCCATTGGCCCGGTTCCATGCTGTCGGACAGCCCCGGCGTCCCCACCGCGCGCTCGGGCACGCCCCATAGCGGGGTGGCCAGCCGCGGGAACAGCCAGAAGCAGGCCAGTGCCAGCGGCAGGCCGATCGCCAGCAGGCGGCCGACGCCCCGCAGCTGGCCACGCAGCGGCAGGCGGCCGGCGTGGCCCTCATCCTGTGCCAGTCGTTGCAGTGCCATCAGCGCGCTGACCCCGGCCAGCGCGGCCAGGGTGGTCGTCAGCGGCCCCTGGTCGAGCAGGAACGCGGCAAAGGGCGAGAACAGGGCGAATCCGAGCAGGCTGCGGGCATCGCGCAGGCTGCGCAGCTCGCTGGATTTGATGGCCAGCATCGCGGCCAGCAGGGCACAGCCGGTATCGCGTCCAGGTCGCACCAGGCCCATCTGCCACACGATCGCCGCAAGCATGCCCAGCACCAGCAGCAGGCGCAGGGGCATCGGCAGCACGCGCCGCCACGACAGCACGGCGGTCAGCAGAGCGGCCACGGCGATCACCGTCGCCAGTACCGGCGGCAGCTGCAGCAACAAGGGAAGCAGCGCCAGCGCGGCACTGGCGAGCGTCGCGTTGCGCGTGGCGCGATCAAGTTCGATGGCGGTGTCAGTCATGGGGCATCAGGGCCAGTGCTCGCAGGCACAGCTGATGGTGGCTGGCGCCCTGGCCGGGCCCGAAGGGCGGATGTGCCGGCAGCAGCAGCGTGTAGCGGCGGCCTTCGCGCTCGGCGCTGTCGACCCAGCGTGCCAACCGCGCGATGCGTGCTTCGCCGCCCAGGGGGGCCAGCGTGTGCCAGTCCAGCACCACGTCGATACCGATGGGCTTTTCATACTCACGCACCAGCAGGCTGTCACGACGTGCCGAGTGCTTCCAGGAAATGCTGCGCGGGGCATCGCCGGTGCGGTAGGCGCGCAGCTGGTGCAGTTCTTCACCGCTGGCGTGGGCGCGGGTATGCAGCGGGTCGTTGCCGCTTTCGGGCAGCGCCGGTGCCATCGTTTCGGCCAGCGGGTGGACCAGCAGCGGTTGTTCCGGCCACACCCATGACCACGCCCGCACCAGCCCCAGCGGCTGGGTGGTGGACAGGCGGATGCGCGGCAGTTCCAGCCAACCGCGTCGCTCGCTGGGAACATCCAGTTCCACCTCGCAGCGGCCGTGCGCCGGCAGCGATGCCCAGGCCTGGCTGTCGCCCAGTTGCAGATGCAGCCCATGCCGTGCGCGCGGATCGCGCAGCGACAGGTCCACCCGCAGGCGCAGCGGCTGGCCGGCCGGCACCGGCTCGGCGGCGATCGCATCGACCTGGACACCGGACAGCTGCAGGTGCGCGGCGATGGCGCTGGCGATGGCCGCAGCGGCCAGCAGCAGCGCCAGCAGCAGTGCCGGGTTGTTGTTGTAGTTCAATGCTCCCAGCAGCATCGCCGACAACACGGCAGCGACGAACAGCCCGAAGCGGGTGGGCAGCACATAGATGCGGTGGCGGTCCAGCCGCTGCGGCAGGGCTTCGGGACTGCGTGGGCGGGCCAGCAGCTGGAGGCGTGCCCAACGCGAGGCCATGCTCAATCCACCGCGACGGTCTGCAGGATCGCCCGCGCCATGGCCGGCCCGGAACTGGACTCGGCCTCGGCAACCAGCCGATGCCCGGCCACCGCCACGAACAGGGTCTGTACATCCTCGGGAACCACGTGGTTGCGGCCGAGCAGCAGCGCGTGCGCCCGGGCCGCGCGCAGCAGCGCCAGGCCGGCGCGCGGCGACAGGCCGACGCGTACGCCGGCGTGCTGGCGGCTGCGGGTCAGCAGTGCCTGCACGTAGTCGATCAGCGCGTCGCTGGCATGCACCTGGCCGACCGCCTCGCGCAGTGCACGCACCTGGTGGTCATCCAGCTTCGGCACGGCACGCGCGATCAGGTCGCGGCGATCGGTCCCCCGCAGCAGCTCGCGTTCGGCCTGTGCACTGGGATAGCCCATCGCCAGGCGCAGCAGGAAGCGGTCCAGCTGCGAGTCCGGCAACGGGAACGTGCCGGACAGATCGACCGGGTTCTGGGTGGCGATCACGAAGAACGGATCGGGCAGTGGATGGGTCTGCCCGTCCAGCGTGACCTGCTGTTCGGCCATGGCTTCCAGCAGGGCGCTTTGAGTGCGTGGTGGTGCACGGTTGATCTCGTCGGCCAGCAGCACATGGGTGAACACCGGGCCCGGATGGAACTGGAACTGGCGGCTGCCGGCCTCGTACACCGATACGCCGAGCACATCGGCCGGCAGCAGATCGGAGGTGAACTGCACGCGCTGGAAGCCGAGGCCCAGGCTGCTGGCCAGCGCATGCGCCAGCGTGGTCTTGCCCAGGCCGGGCAGATCCTCGATGAGCAGGTGACCGCCGGAGAGCAGCGCGACAAAGGCCAGCCTGACTTCCGGCACCTTGCCCAGCACCAGTGCGTTGACCTGATCCTGTGCCTCCCGCAGGGCCTGGCGCAGTTGATCGGGTAGCATGCTGGGATTGGGGGACGAAGCTGGCATGATCGTCTCACGTCTGGAATCCATCGATTATCCATAGAGCAATGCAAGGCGAACAGCGCGCACGGACGATATTTCTCTGGTTATGGACGCTGGTCACAGCGGCCAAGCTGGTGGTGGCTGCGCGCTTGCCGCTTTTTGTCGATGAAGCCTTCTATTGGCAGGAAGGCCAGCACCTGGCCGCCGCCTATTCCGATCTGCCCGGATTGACCGCATGGCTGGCGCGGCTGGGCGTGGAGATCGGCGGAGGCCACGTGCTCGGGTTGCGGCTGCCGTTCCTGGCCATCGGTGCCCTGCTGCCGTTGCTGGTGGTACGCATCGCAACGCGCTGGTTCGGCAATGTCGCCGGCTGGCAGGCCGGCAGCTTGACCTTGTTGATGCCGTTGTCGGCCACGCTGGGCCTGCTGGCGGTGCCGGACGTGCCGATGGCGCTGGCGGCGGTGATCTGCCTGAGTGCCGGCGCACGACTGCTGCACAGCGTGGATGCGTCCTCGGCGATGAAGCTGGCACTGGGCCTGCTGATCGGTGCGCTCAGCCACTACCGTTTCATCGGCGTCATCGGCGTTGGCTTCATCGCCTTGCTGGCGCTGCCGCAGGGCCGGCGCATGCTGGCCGATCCGCGCGTCTGGGTGGCATTGGCGGTGGGCGTGCTGGCGTGGCTGCCGCTGCTGGCGTGGAACGCGGACAACCACGATGCCGGCCTGAAGTTCCAGGTGGTCGAACGTCATCCCTGGGCCTTCGAGTGGAACGGGCTCTGGTTCCTGGTGATCCAGCCGATGCTGGTGACGCCGATCCTGTGCATCGCGATGTGGAAGGTGGCGCTGGCCGGTACCCGCAGCGGTGGCGGCGCGCGCGTGCAGTGGCGTTACTTCGGCCTGGTCGGCGGCGTGTCGACGCTGGGCATCTTCGTGCTGGGCTTCTTCACCGACGTTGAACGGATCAGCTTCCACTGGCCGCTGCCGGGCTACCTGGCGCTGCTGGTGGCGGTGCCGGTGGTGCTCAACGGCTGGCCGCGCTTGCTGCGCCGCGCCGGGTGGTGGCTGGCGGCGGCTGGTGCAGTGCTGGCCTTCGGCTACTACCTGATGGCGTCGACCCCGGCGCTGCGCGAACAGCTGGCCGGCAGCAAGTACTACCCGCGCAACTTCGCCGGTTGGCAGCCACTGGCGGTGGCCGTGCGCGACGAACTGCGGCAGATGCCGCAGGGCACGCGCATCCTGGCGGGCAACTTCAAGGTGGGCGCCGAACTGGGCTTCCAGCTGCATGCCGGTGACATCGAGGTGCTGCCGCATCCGCTCAACGACAAGCACGGGCGGACCGCGCAGCTGGCGCAGTGGAACCTGCTGCACGATGGCCAGCGCGGTGCGCCGATGCTGCTGGTGCTGTCACCCAGCGATCAGCGCTATCGCGATCTGCTGGCGCGCTACCACGCCATCTGCGAGCAGGTGGGACCGTTGCCTGCGCCGCGTGTGGTCAGCAGCGATCATGGATTCCAGCGCTTCCTGTTGTTCCGCCTGCCCGCGCAGCGCGCGCCGGGCCCCTGCGTCACCCCGGCAATGGCGTGGCTGGATTCGCCGGCCAACGGTCAGCCGGTGTCCGGCACGCTGGCAATCAAGGGGTGGGCGTTCAAGGATGGTGCCGGGCTGGAGCGCGTGGAGATCCTGGTCGATGGCCGCCGCATCGGCGATGCGCGTTATGGGCGTGTGTTCGATGTCCGTCACACCTGGCCGGAGAGCACCGATCCGCAACATCCGGCGGTGGGTTTCGATTCGGTGCTCGATACCACGACGCTGCAACCGGGCCGGCATTGGCTGGGCCTGCGCCTGCACGGGCGTGATGGCAGTGTTGAAGAATGGCAGGAGCAGCCGTTCGAGGTTCGTTGAGGTCCTCTGGTCCTGTAGAGCCGAGCCGATGCTCGGCTGCTTCCGCTTCAGATGGCGGGCGGCCTCGAAAAAAGCAGTCGAGCATGGCTCGACTCTACAGATCGAGGGGCGCGCCCCCCGCAGTTCACGGCACCGCAAACCCTGCCTTGCGCAGCAACCCGCACAGCGCGATCAGCGGCAGGCCGATCAGTGCGCTCGGGTCGCGGTTGTCGATCGCCTCGAACAGGCTGATGCCCAGGCCCTCGCATTTGAAGCTGCCGGCGCAGTCCAGCGGTTGTTCGGCGGCCACGTAGCGGGCGATCTCCGCCTGTTCCAGCGTGCGGAAGCGCACCTCGGTCATGTCGAGCGCAGCCCGCGATTCTCCGTCGCGAGTGAGACTGATGGCGGTATGGAAGCGCACCGTCTGCCCGGACATGGCCGCCAGCTGTGCGCAGGCGGCCTCGGCCGTGCCGGGCTTGCCCAGCGGCTGTCCGTTCAGGTCCGCCACCTGGTCCGAGCCGATCACCCAGGCGCCGGGAAGGCGGGCGGCCACCTCGGCGGCCTTGGCGGCGGCCAGGCGGACGGCCAGGGCCTGCGGTGCCTCGCCGCGCAGCGGGGTCTCGTCAACCTCCGGGCGCACGCAGTCAAAAGGCAGTCCCAGCCGTTGCAGCAGCTCGCGGCGGTAGCGGGACGTGGAGGCCAGGACCAGTGACATGCGACAATACCGGGGCAGGGCGGGGCAGTCTGGCCCGTCGCTGGCGCCTACAGCAAGACCCTGTATGGCGGGCATTTGACAGTTGCCGCCCCGATCCTTAGTATTCAGCGGCTTATGTCCGCGAACGTGCCCGAAACGCTGGATGCCTGGCGGATGGTTGTAGCGCGAAGGCGCTTCGACGGTCAGGTGTCCCTGGCTGAATTGACCCGCCTGCAGGGGTTGGTCGCCGATACCGACGGTGAGTGTGTCTACTCGCTTGAATTCGGTCGCGACGACGTCTTGCGGGTATCCTATGTGGAACTGACCATCGATACCGCGTTGCCGCTGACCTGTCAGCGCAGCATGCAGCGATTCCTGTTGCCGGTGAAGGTGACCCAGAGGCTTGGCCTGATCCGCGACGAGGACGAGGAATCGTCCCTGCCGGAGGAATACGAGGCGTTGCTGGTGCCGGAAGATGGCCAGCTCAAGCCGCTGGATCTGGTCGAGGACGAATTGGTGCTGGCGGTGCCGGTGGTACCGCTGTCGCCCGACGGTGAAGCAGTCGACAAGGACTGGGCGCCGAGCGAAGAAGAAACGAAGAAGGCCAACCCGTTTGCGGCGTTGGCGGCATTGAAGAAACAATAGCAGCCGGTTGTCGTCGGCGGCTGCGGCGAAAGCGAAAAGTGTGCTGGGCGCTGGCGTCCTGTGCGACGAAACGACGAAGCAAAACGAACCGAGTTTGGAGCAATCCCATGGCTGTCCAGAAATCCCGTGTTACCCCGTCCCGTCGCGGCCAGCGTCGTTCGCATGACGCCCTGAGCGCCAAGCAGCTGTCGACCGACCCGACCACCGGCGAAGTGCATCTGCGTCACCACATCACTGCTGACGGTTTCTACCGCGGCAAGAAGGTCATCCAGACCAAGACCTCGGCCGTCGAAGAAGATTGATGTGCCGGGAAGGCCGCTGCCTCCGGGCAGCGGCCTTTGCCTTCTTTCCCGGGCGTGCCGGTGATCGGCGGCCCGCGCAACAGGAAACATGATGAGCAAGCGGATCTACTCGAGGATCGCGGGCACCGGTAGCTATTTGCCGGAGAAAGTCCTGACCAACGCCGACCTGGAAAAAATGGTCGAAACCTCGGATGAGTGGATCCAGTCGCGCACCGGAATTCGTGAACGGCACATCGCGGCCGAAGGCGAAACCACCAGCGATCTCGGCTACCAGGCCGCGCTGCGCGCACTTGAAGCGGCCGGCATCGACGCTTCGCAGCTCGACATGATCGTGGTCGGCACGACCACGCCTGACCTCATTTTCCCCTCCACCGCGTGCCTGATCCAGGCCAAGCTCGGTGTGGCGGGCTGCCCTGCTTTCGACGTCAATGCGGCCTGCTCGGGCTTCGTGTTCGCGTTGGGCGTGGCCGACAAGTTCATCCGTTCCGGCGATTGCAGGCATGTGCTGGTGATCGGCACCGAAACGCTGACCCGCATGGTCGACTGGAACGATCGCACCACCTGCGTGCTGTTCGGTGATGGCGCTGGCGCCGTGGTGCTCAAGGCCGACGAAGAAACCGGCATTCTCAGCACCCACCTGCATGCCGATGGCAGCAAGAAGGAACTTCTGTGGAACCCGGTCGGCGTTTCGACCGGCTTCAAGGACGGCGCCAACGGCGGTGGCACCATCAACATGAAGGGCAACGACGTGTTCAAGTACGCCGTCAAGGCGTTGGACTCGGTCGTGGACGAGACCCTGGCCGCCAATGGCCTGGACAAGTCCGACCTGGATTGGCTGATCCCGCACCAGGCCAACCTGCGCATCATCGAAGCCACCGCCAAGCGCCTGGAGATGTCGATGGACCAGGTGGTGGTGACCGTCGACAAGCACGGCAACACCTCGTCCGGCTCGGTGCCGCTGGCGCTGGACGCCGCGGTGCGCTCGGGCAAGGTCGAGCGTGGCCAGCTGCTGCTGCTGGAAGCCTTTGGTGGCGGCTTCACCTGGGGTTCGGCCCTGCTGCGCTATTGATAGTGCAAGTTACGACAACGTGAAGTCTGTCGTTACGGCCCCTCTGGGGCCGTAACGCGTTTAGGAGGTCCTGTCATGGTTGAGCCCATCGTCATTGAAGGGCAGCGCGCCTGGCTGAAGCAGTACGGCAAGGGAAGCCGCGCACTGGCCCTGGGCCTGCTCAATGTCATCGCCCGCCGTTTTCATCTGGACGCACTGCGCCCGCCACCGCACCGCGGCGGCGATGCCGCGCGCGAAACCGAGGCCCGTCGCCTGGGTGAGCTGCAGGCGCAGGGCGTGAACGTGCCCGATGTGCTGGGCAGTGGCCATGCCGCGCTGGTGATCGGCGATAACGGCAGCTCGTTCAATACCTGCCTGCGCGAGGCCGATGACGCCCAGCGCGACCGCCTGGTGATGGCCGCCATGCTGGCCATTGCCGCAGCCCACGCGCGCGGCGCCTACTTCGGCCAGCCGCTGCCGCGTAATCTCACCTGGGATGGTGAAAAGGTCGGCTTCATCGACTTCGAGGAAGATCCGCTGGAAGTGATGGCGCTGTCCGAAGCGCAGGCCCGCGACTGGCTGATGTTCGGCTACGGCGTGGCCAAGTACTACGCCGACCGTCCCGAGCGCTTGCAGGCGATGATGGCCGAGGCGATGGGCGAGGTCCAGGCGCCGGTGCGCGAGCATGTGCATGCGGTCAGTGGCCGCCTGCGCAGCCTGGCCCGGATCTGCATGAAGCTGGGCCGCTCAGCGCGCGCGCTGGCCCATTCGATCTTCATCACCCACGGCGCCAGCACCGCCGGGGTGCTGATGCTGGTGGGCCTGTGCGTGGATTTCCTGGCCGACGGCGATCTGGACGTGCTGCAGCTGTTCTGCTGAGGCTGATAGGGGTCAGATCCCTTTTCCGCAGGAAAAGGGATCTGACCCCGTTGCGCTTGCCCGGCCATTCACCATACGCGTGCATACGCGCACGTACAGACGACACGGCATGTTCCCCCTTATCATGGCCCGCTTCGATTGCAACAAGCGGATGACCGCGTGACCGTATCCACCCTCGCTTTTGTCTTCCCCGGCCAGGGCTCGCAGTCTGTGGGCATGGTGGCCGAGCTGGCTGAACTGCACCCGCAGGTGCGTGACGCCTTCACCGAGGCATCCGATGGTGCCGGCGTCGACCTGTGGGCGCTGTCCCAGGGCGGCCCGGAGGAAATGCTCAACCGTACCGAATACACCCAGCCGGCCCTGCTGGCCGCAAGCATCGGTGTGTGGCGCGCCTGGAACGCCGTGGGCGGTCCGCGCCCGTCGGTGCTGGCCGGCCACAGCCTGGGCGAGTACACCGCGCTGGTCGCTTCCGGCGCGCTGAGCCTGCATGACGGTGCGCACCTGGTGCGCCTGCGCGGCCAGCTGATGCAGGAAGCCGCACCGGCCGGCGTCGGCGCCATGGCCGCCGTGCTCGGCGCTGAAGACCAGCTGGTGCTCGACGTCTGCGCCGAAGCCGCGGGCAGCCAGGTGGTGGTGCCGGCCAATTTCAATTCGCCGGGCCAGATCGTGATCGGCGGCGACGCCGAGGCGGTGGACCGCGCGCTGGCGTTGCTGGCCGAGAAGGGCGTGCGCAAGGCGGTCAAGCTGGCCGTCAGCGTGCCCTCGCACACCCCGTTGATGCGCGAAGCGGCCAACCGCCTCGCCGAAGTGATGGCCGGCCTGTCCTGGCAGGTGCCGCAGCTGCCGGTGGTGCAGAACGTCGATGCCAAGGTGCACGAGGGCGTGGATGCCATCCGTACCGCGCTGGTGCAGCAGCTGTACCAGCCGGTGCAGTGGACCGGCTGCGTGCAGGCGCTGGCCGCCCGTGGCGTCACCCAGGTTGCCGAGTGCGGCCCGGGCAAGGTGCTGACCGGCCTGGTCAAGCGCATCGACAAGGCCATCGACGGCCGTCCGCTGGCCACGCCGGGCGACTTCGAAGCCGCCCGCGAGGCATGGTCGGCCTGACCTTCCCTGTTCCTGCCGACCGTACCGGTGGCCGCTGCAAGCGGTCCGGGTGCGGCGGCCGCTCCCGCCTGAGGAAAACATCATGAGCAAGCCCCTGCAGGGTGAAATCGCACTGGTCACCGGTGCCAGCCGTGGCATTGGTGCCGCCATCGCCGATCTGCTGGCCGCCCAGGGCGCCACCGTCATCGGCACCGCCACCACCGAATCCGGCGCTGCCGCGATCGGTGAGCGCCTGGCCGCCCACGGCGGTCACGGCCGTGCGCTGAACGTCACCGATGCCGCTGCGCTGCACAGCGTGCTCGACGGCATTGCCAAGGAATTCGGCCCGATCTCGATCCTGGTCAACAACGCCGGCATCACCCGCGACAATCTGCTGATGCGCATGAAGGACGAGGACTGGGCATCGATCATCGACACCAACCTGACCAGCGTGTTCCGCACCAGCAAGGCGGTGATGCGCGGCATGATGAAGGCGCGCAAG
Organism: Stenotrophomonas beteli; assembly: GCF_001431665.1. Taxonomy (GTDB): domain Bacteria; phylum Pseudomonadota; class Gammaproteobacteria; order Xanthomonadales; family Xanthomonadaceae; genus Stenotrophomonas; species Stenotrophomonas beteli. Next base: position 15,286 of record NZ_LLXV01000040.1, read on the forward strand.
GGCCGCATCATCAACATCGCATCGGTGGTGGGTGTGACTGGCAATGCCGGCCAGGCCAACTACGCCGCCGCCAAGGCCGGCATCATCGGCTTCAGCAAGTCGCTGGCCAAGGAAATCGGTTCGCGCGGTGTCACCGTCAATGTTGTCGCACCCGGCTTCATCGACACCGACATGACCAAGGCGTTGCCGGAAGAAGCGCGTACCGCGCTGATCAACGACATCGCCCTCGAACGCCTGGGTTCGCCGGAAGACATCGCCCATGCGGTGGCCTTCCTGGCCAGCCCGGCTGCCGGTTACATCACCGGCGAAACCCTCCATGTGAACGGCGGCATGTACATGCCGTAAGCAAGGGGCGCAGGGATTGCGCCGCAAGTGGTTGATCTGCTGAGGTTTTTGCTGCGATGCAAGGCCGCGCCGGTTTCCACTACACTATCCCACGGCCATCGCCTTTGATGGCGACCACTTTTGAACCACAACTCCATCTGGAGCGAGATCCCATGAGCACCATCGAAGAACGCGTCAAGAAAATCGTCGTCGAACAGCTTGGCGTCAAGGAAGAAGAAGTCACCAACAGCGCATCGTTCGTCGATGACCTGGGCGCTGACTCGCTGGACACCGTCGAGCTGGTGATGGCCCTGGAAGAAGAATTCGAGTGCGAGATCCCGGACGAAGAAGCCGAGAAGATCAGCACCGTGCAGGCCGCCATCGACTACATCAAGGCCCACGTCAAGGCCTGATGTCAGACGGCAGTGCGCGTGCGGGTTGATCCTCGCCGCGCACCGCACCCCATGGGGCCGCTGTTGCGGCCCCGTGTGTTTGGGCATCACATCGAAGCAAACCGAGCTACCCGCAGAAATCATCCGGGTCAGGAGAAACAGCAATGAAGCGTCGCGTCGTCGTAACCGGCCTGGGTATCGTCTCGCCGTTGGGCAATGATCTGGCCAGCAGCTGGGAAGGCATCACCCACGGTCGTTCGGGCATCGGTCCGCTGACCAACGTTTCTGATGCCTACCTGGATCGGTTCACCACCAAGATTGCAGGTGAGGTCAAGGGATTCGACATCACCGCCGACAATGAACTGTTCGGCAAGTTCCGGGTCAGCGGCAAGGATGCCAAGAAGATGGACCCGTTCATCCATTACGGCCTCGGTGCCTCGTTCATGGCCCTGCACGATTCGGGCCTGGAAATCACCGACGCCAATGCCGAGCGCATCGGCGCCATCGTCGGCGCCGGCATCGGCGGCCTGCTCGGCATCGAAGAGCAGACCATCGAGTTCCACGAAGGCAAGAAGATCTCGCCCTTCTATGTGCCCAAGACCATCATCAACATGCTGCCGGGCCAGCTGAGCATCATCACCGGCCTGAAGGGCCCGTCGTTCTCGGCGGTGTCGGCGTGCGCGACCTCGAACCATTCCATCGGTACCGCGATGCGCATGATCCAGTACGGCGACGCCGACGTGATGGTGGTCGGTGGTGCCGAACGTGGCTCGTCGCCGACCGCCGTGGGCGGCTTCTGCGCGATGAAGGCCATGAGCACCCGCAACGACGCCCCGGAACAGGCCTCGCGCCCGTGGGACAAGGACCGTGACGGCTTCGTGCTGGGTGACGGCGCCGGCATCCTGATCCTGGAAGAGTACGAGCACGCCAAGGCGCGTGGCGCGAAGATCTACTGTGAACTGGCCGGCTTCGGCGCCAGCTCCGACGCGTACCACATGACCGCACCGAGCGAGAACGGCGAAGGTGCCGCGCGCTGCATGGTCATGGCCATGAAGGACGCCGGCGTGACCCCGGAACAGGTGGGTTACCTCAACGCGCACGGCACCTCCACGCCGCTGGGCGACCTGGGCGAAACCATGGCGATGAAGACCGCCTTCGGCGACCATGCCTACAAGATGATGGTCAGCTCCACCAAGTCGATGACCGGCCACCTGCTGGGTGCTGCCGGCGGCGTGGAAGCGATCTTCTCGGTGATGGCGCTGCAGGACAACGTCATTCCGCCGACCATCAATCTGCAACAGCCGGGCGAAGGCTGTGACCTGGACTACGTGCCCAACGAGGCGCGCCAGGCCAAGGTGGACGTGGTGATGTCCAATGGCTTCGGCTTCGGCGGCACCAACGGCACGCTGATCTTCAAGCGCGTCTGACCGAGTTGTGGCGTCGGGCCATGCTCGACGTCGCATTGGTAGAGTCGACGGTTAGTCGACTGCCTTTCGATCCGCCGCGGTGATCGTTGATGGGAAAGCAGTCGACTGACAGTCGACTCTACCTATCGGCAATCCGACAAACGGATCAACGCCGTGCACCACGGAGCCGCCGCAAGGCGGCTTCCGTGCATCTGATCCCCCGAACTGGCCGCTATGACCCACGCACCGCTGATCCACCCGCTGCCGCACCCGATCGATCTGCTGGCCCTGCAGCAGCACGACCCGGCGCGCTTCCCGCTGCTGATGGAATCCACCGCCTCGGGCACCGCCCAGGGCCGCTGGAGCCTGCTGCTGGCCGCGCAGGGCGATGGCCTGCGGCTGGATGCCGACGGCCGGGTGCGCGACCAGCACGACGTGGTGCAGCCCGGCACGTTCCTGCAGGCACTGGACCGCGCCTGGCAGCATGAGCGCCTGCCGCATGACGGCAGCCACAGCCTGCCGTTCCGCGGCGGTTGGGCGCTGATGCTGGATTACGAGGTGGCCAGCCAGATCGAACCGGTGCTGCCAACGCGTGCGCGCGAGGACGGCCGCCCGACTGCGCTGGCACTGCGCTGCCCGGCAGCGGTGCTGCACGACCATCACAACGATGCCAGCTTCGTGATCGCCGAAGCCGGCGAGCAGGCGCTGCTGGATGCGCTGGTGGCGCTGGCCTCGGCCGCGCTGCCCGAGGCCGGGCAGGGCTGGCAGCCGCCGCAGTCGGTGGGCGAGGATGCGCCGCAGCGCTTCACCGATGGCGTGCGCCGGGTGATCGACTACCTGCGCGCCGGCGATGTGTTCCAGGTGAACCTGTCGCGGCGCTGGAGCGCGCAGTTCGCCGCGCCAGTCAGCCCGCAGGCGTTGTACGCGCAGCTGCGCCGCGCCAATCCGGCACCATTTGCCGGGCTGTTCAGCGCGCTTGGCCGCCACGTGGTCAGTTCCTCACCGGAGCGGCTGGTATCGGTGCATGCCGGGCATGCGCAGACCCGGCCGATTGCCGGCACGCGTCCGCGCTTCGAGGGCGACGATGATGCCGCGCGCATCCAGGAGCTGGTCGGCCACCCCAAGGAGCGTGCCGAGCACGTGATGCTGATCGACCTGGAGCGCAACGACCTGGGCCGCATCTGCCTGCCGGGCACGGTGGTGGTCGACGAACTGATGACCGTGGAAAGTTACGCCCACGTGCACCACATCGTCAGCAACGTCAGCGGCCATCTGCGCCCGGAGGTCACCCCCGGCGAGGTGATCGCCGCCACGTTCCCGGGCGGCACCATCACCGGCTGCCCCAAGGTGCGCTGCATGCAGATCATCAGCGAGCTGGAGCAGGTGCCGCGTGGTGCCTACACCGGCGCGTTCGGCTGGCTGAACCGCGATGGCGACCTGGACCTGAACATCCTGATCCGCACCGCCGAAGTGGACGGCCACGAGGTGAGCTTCCGCACCGGCGCCGGCATCGTGGTCGATTCGGACCCGGACAAGGAACTGGATGAGACCCGCGCCAAGGCCCGCGGCCTGCTGCGCGCGCTGGGCCAGCAGGGTTAGGCGTGTTCCTGTAGTGCCGGCCAGCGGCCGGCTCGACCGGTACCGGAGGGTGCCCGTGTGCTGGTGGGTGCCGACCGTTGGCCGGTACGGGCGTGTGGCCCCGGTCATGACCCCAATCCACCGGCACGGTATCCTGCACGACGGAATCGAGTTCAGAGGTAGTCCATGGCGGGAGCCAAGCGCGGGTGTCTGTTCGTGGTAACGCTGGTGGTGGTGTTGGCCGCCGTCGTGGCCGGCGCGGGCGCGTGGTTCTTCTACCAGCAGACCCGGTTCGCCGATGCCCCGATCACCCCGACCGCCGAGAGCGTGGTCATCGCCAGTGGCGATGGCATGAACAGCGTGCTGCGCAAGCTGCGCGATGCCGGCGTTGACGAGGGCCAGGACACCCAGTGGCAGCTGCTGGCGCGCCAGCTGGATGCCGCCGGCAAGCTGAAGGTGGGCGAGTACGCGCTCAGTGGCGAGCTGACCCCGCGCGAGCTGCTGCTGCGCATGCGCGCCGGTAAGGTGCTGCAGCACCGTGTCACCATTGTCGAGGGCTGGAACATCCGCCAGCTGCGTGCCGCACTGAAGCGTGCCGAGCCGCTGCTGCACACCACCGATACCCTGGATGACGCCGCGTTGATGCAGCGCCTCGGCTTCGGTGGGCAACACCCGGAAGGCCGCTTCCTGCCGGAGACCTACGTTTACCAGCGCGGCGACAGCGACCTGGACGTGCTCAAGCGCGCCCACGCCGCAATGGAAAAGGCGCTGGATGAAGCCTGGGAAAGCCGCGCGCCGGACCTGCCGATCAACACGCCCTACGAACTGCTGACGCTGGCCTCGATCATCGAGAAGGAGACCGCGCTGGCCAGCGAGCGGCCGCAGATTGCCGGGGTGTTCATGCGCCGCCTGAAGATCGGCATGCGCCTGCAGACCGACCCGACCGTGATCTACGGCCTCGGTGCGGCGTATGACGGCAACATCCGCCGTCGCGACCTGACTACCGATACGCCGTACAACACCTATACCCGTGCCGGCCTGACCCCGACCCCGATCGCCATGCCCAGCCGCGATGCGCTGATGGCGGCCGCACAGCCCGCACCGGGCGACGCGCTGTACTTCGTCGCCGTCGGCGATGGCAGTGGCGCGCACGTGTTCTCGCCCAGCCTGGACCAGCACAACGCCGCCGTAGCCCGCTACCTGCAGCAGCTGCGCCAGCAACGTACCCAGGAGACCCCGGCGCAATGAGTCCCGCGCTGCTTCGCCACCCGCGTTTCGTCAGCCTGGAAGGCGGCGAGGGCGCGGGCAAGACCACCGCCATCAATGCCATCCGCGACTGCCTGCGCAGCCACGGCCATGAGGTGGTGCTGACCCGCGAACCGGGCGGTACGCCGCTGGCCGAGCGCATCCGCGGCCTGGTGCTGAAGCCCGATGCCGAGATCGCTGCCGAACCGCTCAGCGCCGAGGCCGAGCTGCTGCTGGTGTTTGCCGCACGCGCGCAGCATGTGCGCCAGGTGATCCAGCCAGCACTGCAGCGCGGCGCCTACGTGCTGAGCGATCGCTTCACCGATTCCAGCTACGCCTACCAGGGCGGTGGCCGTGGCCTGGATCCGCAGTGGATTGCCGACCTGGAGCGCCGCGCGGTCGGCCTGCTGCCGGGCCTGACCCTGCTGCTGGATGTGGATGTGGCGGTGGGTCGCGCCCGCGCGAATGGCCGTGACCTGTGGCCGGACCGCATCGAGAGCGAGCAGGACGATTTCTTCCAGCGGGTGCGCGAAGTGTTCCGCAGCCGCGCACAGCAGGATCCGCAGCGCTTCGCCGTGATCGACGCCGGCCAGGTGCAGGAACGCGTGGCCGCCGATGTGGTCGCACGTATCGAGCGCTGGCGGCAGGACGGGGAGGGCGCATGAGCACGTTTTCGCCGTGGCAGCAGCGTGCCTTCGACCAGACCGTGGCCGCGCTCGACGCCGGTCGCCTCGGCCATGGCCTGCTGATCTGCGGCCCGGCCGGGCTGGGCAAGCGCGAGGTGGCCCTGGCGCTGGCCGACCACGTGCTGGCCCGCGGTGATGCTGCCCATGCCACGCGCACGCGCCAGCTGATCGCTGCCGGTACCCACCCGGACCTGCAGCTGGTGAGCTTCATTCCGAACAAGAGCGGCGACAAGCTGCGCACCGAGATCGTCATCGAGCAGGTGCGCGAGATCACCGACACGCTGGCGCTGACCCCGCAATACGGCGTGGCGCAGGTGGTGATCGTCGATCCGGCCGATGCGATCAACCGCTCGGCCGCCAACGCGCTGCTGAAAACCCTGGAAGAGCCGCAGCCCGGCCGCTACCTGTGGCTGATCAGCAGCGACCCGGCACGCCTGCCGCAGACCATCCGCAGCCGTTGCCAACGCCTGGAATTCAAGCTGCCGCCGCAGCACGAAGCACTGGCCTGGCTGCAGCAGCAGGGCCACAGCGAAGCATCGGCGCGCGAAGCACTGGAGGCCGCGCGCGGCCATCCCGGCCAGGCCGACAACTGGCTGCGCGAAGACGGCCTGAGCCTGCGCCGCGAAGTCGGTCGAGATCTGGAACAGCTGGCCGCCGGCAAGACCGGCGCGGTGGAGCTGGCGCAGAAGTGGTGCGGTGATGACAACGCGGCGCTGCGCCTGCGCTTCGCTGCCGACCTGGCGCTGGCCCAGGCCAGCACCGATGCCTTGACCACGCCGGAGCGATTGCACAAGCTTGCAGCCTGGTTCGATGCGGCCAACCGCACCCGCGACCTGCTGCGCACCACGGTGCGTGCAGACCTTGCGGTGGTCGAGTTGCTGCTGGCCTGGAACAAGGTGAACGAGCGGCCTGCCGCAAGGGGAAATCGATGAGTGCCAGCAACGCCCGCCAGGGCATCCTGTCCCTGGCTGTGAAGGACAAAGCCGCGCTGTACAGCGCGTACATGCCGTTCGTGAAAAACGGCGGCATCTTCGTGCCCACGCCCAAGCGCTACTTCCTGGGCGACGAGGTGTTCCTGCTGCTGACCCTGCCCGATTCCAGCGAGCGCCTGCCGGTGGCCGGCAAGGTGATCTGGGTGACCCCGGCCGGCGCGCAGGGCAACCGCACCGCCGGCATCGGCGTGCAGCTGGCCGACGGTGCCGAAGGCGAGAGCGTGCGCCACAAGATCGAGACCCTGCTGGCCGGCCTGACCGGTTCGGACAAGCCGACCCATACGATGTGAGGTAGCGCCGGGTCATGCCCGGCTGCGTGCCCCGAAACGCCGTGAACACGCTGTTCTGTAGAGCCGAGCCATGCTCGGCTGCGCACCCCGAAAACACCCGTGAACACGAATGTGAAAAACTGTTGACGGCCTCTGAAAAGCCCCTATAATGAGCGGCTCAGCAACACACCGGGCGGTTAGCTCAGCGGTAGAGCATTGCCTTCACACGGCAAGGGTCACAGGTTCGATCCCTGTACCGCCCACCATGTTGCAGAACGAAAGAAGCCTCCAGCAATGGGGGCTTTTTTGTTGCCTGCCATCCGGCAGGATCAGCCGGAAACGCACATCGTTTCAGCCGTGTCCGTCCAGCAGCTCGCGCGCGATCATCGCCGTGCCATCCAGCAGGTCGTGGCCGCTGCCGGCCTGCACCACCACCGCCAGCAGACTACGGCCCACCTGGGCATTGCCGCTGGTCAGCTCCATTTCGCCTTCAAAGCACAGATCGGCCAACCATTCATGGGCCTGTTGCAGCCCGCGCTTGCGGACGCGGCGGAACTCCGCGAGCAGCTTCGCCTGGCCGGCCTCCTGCTCACCATCGGCCAGCAGGCCGATGGCACCGCCGTGTGCCGCCCGCCAGAGGGCAGGCAGCGGGCGACCGTTGGCGTCCACCACGTCCGCCGACAACTGGGCGCAGTACATTTCGTAGCGTTTGCCCGCTGTGCTGCGGGGCACGATGCCGGCCTCGGCGAGCAGGCGTTCGGCTTCGTCCAGCTGGCTGAATTTCAAGCGCAGCAGCGCGGCGCGGCTCAGCTGTTGTGCCAGCGCCTGCTGGTTGGCGGCGAACCAGACGTTCCAGCCCACGGTTGCGCGTCCCTCCAGGGCGGCCTTGAAGTACTCCAGGTGTTCGGCGTCCATTGCGGCCTCCAGTGTTCCCTGCGCGATTGTAGCGGGGGCGCATCCGGGCCGGTCAGGCGTCGCCGCCGGAGAGGCAGTGATGTGCCTGGCGCACCAGCTGCCGCGCGGCCACGATCAGCCCGTCGGTATGGAAAGCGCCCAACTGCTGGTCCGGGCCGCCTTCGTTGCGCGCCCGGTCGGCCGCCTGCAGCAGATCGAGCAATGCGCCGAGCCCGGACATCGAGCGGCGGAGCGAGGCGTGATTGCTGGCACACAGGGTGAGGCTGCCGCACGGCTGTCCGTCATCGCCGTCGGCATGGTTGATGGCATTGAGGCAGGTGAAGAACGTGGGCGACTGCGCAGGCAGGCTCTGCTCGTTCAGGGCGCACTCGATCTCGCGTGCGAGATCGTCGGGCATGTTGGCGGCGATGTCGCCTATCAGAGCGTGCAGGCGGGGATGGACGGCGGTGCGGTTGGTCATGGCGGAACCCTCACTGGCGTGGAGCCCCCTTCCCGAGTGAAGGGGGCGGACGGTGCGGGTTGGCGTACCAAGGCAAACGAACTTCCACCGAGAAGAAGGCCTGGCGGATCTGTCGATCCCCACGCACCGGCCGCCATTGAAGGCAATCGGTGCATTCTCTCTGCTGCGGCGTGAACCGCAACGGTGGAAGTTTGTTCGTTTATTCGAGACGCCAATCCCGACCCAGGCGCTTTGCCTCGGCGGGGCCATCATCGAACTGCCCTGACTGACAAGTCAGTAAGGAAAGTTGCATTGAAACGGCGACAACGCGGGCATCTCCAGTTCTGTGCGCCACTGCCGCCCTCGCGTGTGCGCAGGGGCAAGCCGGACAGTGTCGATCTGCGCACGTGACGTGACTCGCTGACCCGGCAGGGGCAAAAACGTCAGCGTGCGGTGGTTCACCCTCCCGAAGGAGGGTGCAATGGGGTCACAAGTTGAACGTTGCTTTCTCCGCCATCAGGTGTGCAAACGATGCGTACCAATCGATATCAACACGGCTGTAGAGGTGCGCATCGCACTCATTCAGTGCTGTGGAGTGATGGGTGTCGAGCAGGATGAAGTCATCGCCCATCTGCGGCGTGCCGCTGACCTGTATGGCGCGGTCCAGGTGGTACTCGAACGCCTCTACCACCGGATCCACGACCAATTCGCGACGGATCTGCACGATCTCCTCGTTGTCCTGCCCGAACGGGCGGATCAATTCGACGGGCAACAGGATGTCGATGAAGCGTCCTGGCATCGCGAAACCGTTGCTGACCTTCAGGAAATCGCGATAGCTCTTTGGCAATCTGACACCCAGGCGCTTTTCAGCATCAACGATGGCCTGTTCGCTGGCGCCGGGCACGCCACACCAATCGAGGGTTCCCGTCAGCGCGCGCCGGGCTACATCCGCCAAAGGACTGTCCGGGTACCACTCGGCGAACGGTTGCATGCCCATGTCAATTTCTGGCGCGGCGAGCCGTTCTTCCAGCGTGGAAAGCGCTTGTTGACTGAGCCGGGTGAGAAGATCGAGCCAATCATCTGCACTGGCGGGAACGCGAGGGTGTTCTCTCTGTGTACTCATGGGATGATCCTCACCCAGAACTCTTCACCATCGACGATGCGCTCGCTCCCACAATAGAACTGACCAAGTTTCCCGCCGACGCGTCGGTTGTCCGATGAATCCAGGTAATGGACGGACATCTGGTCCTCTGGCACGAGACTGGCACCCTGATAAGTCGATGCGAAGGGATACTCGTCGCAATCCTTTCCTGCCCCCGGCAGTCCCGGGAACCTCTGCATGCAAAGCACTTTGCTCGCGCGTTGATTCGCCAGTCTTGCGGTATCGTTTCGCATACGCGTCATGGCCTTCCCCCGAAGTGCGGGGTCAGGATCCCAGCGCCCGATGTTGTTGGGCAGTGCAGCCTGTGCCGCAAGAATGTGGGCCGCGGACTCATCAACGTCCGGGTCCGAAAGGCTGAGTTCAAGAACGCCCGGATAACCGGGATGCCGACAGCCGGAGTGGCTGTTCGCCAGTCTCTCGCACCGCAGTTCCGGCGCCGACATCTCAATCGGCGTCTGGTCCACGTTGAAGCGGGTCAGGATCAGCTGGGTGTTCTGGCTGGTGCGCCCATCCTCCGTGTCCATGCTGAGCGTCGCAGCAAAGTCATAGGCGCCTTGCCCGCCAATGGTGATCAACTGGAACTGCTGCCTGTCGGTACAGCTGCCGCAGTACAGGAAGGGGGCCATGGTCAGCCCCTTGGACGCCTCGCCCAGCACGTCCTGGATCACCACGCGCACCCGATGCGTCCACGTGGTGCCTGTGCGTGGGAGGTAGGCGTAGTCATACATCGTGACGTCCGAATATTCCTCTGCGCCGATGTCGGTGTTGTAGGACACGTAGCGCGCGGTTCGCTTGACACAGTAATGCCGCCGCGAACCTGTCGCCTCCTCCTCGTCCTTGTCGGTGGCATCCTTGCAGAGCTCCTCGAACGAAGGCTCTTCATTGCGCATGTCCGCTTCGTACCGCTCAAGCTCGGTGAAGGACATGGTGGCGATCATCTGCGCGTCGCTGGGGCAGTCATCTTCCTGCTGTGCGTGTGCGGTGAACCCGCACAGCGTCGCGGCCAGGGCCAAGGCCAGGGCCAGTGGCGTCAGTTTCATCCGGTTCTCCTTGGGTTGGACAACTCACCGGCAGAAGGTGCCGGTGACCCTTGATGCGCCTGCCCACAGGAGGAGGAGCGTAGGAATATCCCGGCCGTCGGCTGGGGTGTGATGCCCGGCACGGCCCGGGTGTGGCACCGATCACCGCCGCGCGGGTGGCCGGTCACATTGGCCTGCTCACCCCTGGCCCAACGCGACAGTCGAGCAGCCCTTGCCGCGCCCTCTGTGGCGTGCTCCCATCCGCAGGGACACCCCGCCATGCTCCTGGAGCCCGCCATGCCGCTCGCCCGCATCGATCTTCGCAAAGGCAAATCCGCCGACTACCTGCAACGCGTCGGTGAAGCCATCTACCAGGCCATGCGCGCGGTGGGCGTGCCGGAGAACGACCGCTTCCAGATCTTCCAGGAACACGCGCCCGGCACGCTGATCTACGATCCCGGCTACCTGGGCGTGGACCGCACCGACGATTTCATCTGCATCCAGATCACCTGGAACGAGGGGCGCACGCTGGAGCAGAAGAAGGCGCTGTACCTGGGCATTGCCGACGGCCTGCATGCGGCGGTGGGCATACGCCGCGAGGACGTGTTCATCAATCTGGTGGAGGTGAAGCGGGAGAACTGGTCGTTCGGGAACGGCGTGGCGCAGTATGTGAGTTGATGGGCGGGAAGCGAAAGGCATCCACTGCGAACCGGTGCTGGACCCTGCGTCACCGTGTCGCAGGGGCCAAAGCCTGAACGGGGTCCAGGGTTGGCCGTGGCCCCGTAGAATGGCGGCGTGCGCCGTTCTGCTCTCCACCGCCGGTTCCAGGCCCTGGCATGGCTTGCCATGCTGCTGGTGCTGCTCGCCCCGCTGGTGAGCCGCTGGCTGGCGCACGGGCACGTGGCCGCGGCGGTGCCGGTGGCGGCGATGGATCATTCCCAGCACGCACAGCACGCGATGGAAGGCCATCACGACCACCACGCGATGGTGATGCCGCACGGCGACTCTGCAAAGAAGCCGGCTGCCGATCCACATGCCGATCATGAGAGGGGTGTGGATTGTGATTACTGCCTGATCGCAGCGCGGTTGATCACGCTGTTGGTGGCGGCAGTGCTGCTGTTGGCGCCGATGGCACCGGTGTGCCGCGCGCTGCGCGGTGCGGTGCGGACGTTGCCGCAACGGATCAGCGGCACATTGGGAGCGCGCGGGCCGCCGGCCTTGATGGCTGCCTGAGCCCTGCGCGCACGCCCTTGGACTGATTCTTCCGAGCTGCCAGGCATGGCCTGGCACTACTGCGTGCGCGTTTCCCGAACGCCTTGAGCTGCCGCGCACTGCGGGGTGGCTCTGCACGCCGTGAACAAATGAAAACGAACCCCAACTCCGCGCGCCTGCGCAGGGCGACGCTCCCTGTCCTGTGCGCGCTGCTCCTGCATGCCGCGTCGCTGCTTGCCGCCGACGCGGCACCCCCGACCACGCTGGATACCGTGCGGGTGGTCGATACCCGCAGCGGCGAGCTGTCCTCCACTGCCAGCGCCGGCTCTGCGTTGGGCCTGAGCGTGCTGCAGACACCGGCCAGCCTGACGGTGATTTCGCGCGAGCAGCTGGAGCAGCGCGGCGACAGCCACCTCAACGACGCGATCAGCCGGGCGGGCGCGATCAGTGCGATGCCGCACCCGGGCAACGGCCTGAGCGCGCTGTCCAGCCGCGGCTTCACCGACGGCGCTTCGGTGATGCGGCTGTACGACGGGCTGCGCCAGTACGGCGGCGTGGGCATCACCTTCCCGTTCGATACCTGGTCGATCGAGCGCATCGAAGTGCTGCGCGGGCCGGCGTCGGTGATCCATGGCGACGGTGCGATCGGCGGCGTGATCAACATCGTGCCGAAGAAGCCTTCGCGCGGTGTTATTGAAAACGAGATCAGCCTGACGCTGGGCAGTGAGGACACCGCGCGCCTGGGCTTCGGCAGTGGTGGCGCGCTGACGCCCGAGCTGGCCTATCGGCTGGACGTGAGTGGCAACTACAGCGGTGGCTGGGTTGATCGTGGCCGCAACAACGATGCGACATTCTCCGGTGCACTGCTGTGGCAGCCGCGTACCGACCTGCAGCTGACCTTGACCCACGCGCAGGGCTACCAGCAACCGATGCGCTACTTCGGCACGCCACTGGTCGAGGGCCGCCAGCTGGAGGCGTTGCGCCATCGCAACTACAACGTGGACGACAGCGAGATCCGCTTCCGTGACCGCTGGACGCAGCTCGATGCACTGTGGACGCCGAACGCGAACCTTGAATGGCGTACGCGCGTCTATCAGATCGACAGCCAGCGCGATTGGCGCAATGCCGAAGCCTATGTCTACAACCGCGCTACCGGCTTGATCGATCGCTCGGGCAATACCGAGATTACCCATAACCAGGATCAGACCGGGCTGACCTCGACGCTGCGTGTGCAAGGGAATATAGGCGGCCTGGCCAACGCCTTCGCGGTGGGCCTGGATGCCAACCGCGCGCACTTCAAGCACACCAACAACACCTATGCCGGCAGCTCGGGCCCGGTCGATCCGTTCGATCCGGTACCGGGCCAGTTCGCCAGCGATGCGCCGAACCTGCCGCGCTACCGCAACCGTGCCGAGCAGTACGCGCTGTTCGTGGAGGACCGGCTGGCGCTGAGCGAGCGCTGGTCGGTGCTGGGTGGGCTGCGCCACGACCGTGCGCGCATCGATCGCACCGATCTGATCAGCGGCCAGAACGCGTTCTCGAAGACCTACAGCAGCACCGGCTGGCGTGCGGGTACGGTATTTGCGCTGCAGCCGACGCTGAGCCTGTATGCGCAGTACTCGCAGGCGGCAGACCCGGTCAGTGGCCTGTTGATGATCAGCCCGGCCAACGGTGCCTTCGATCTGGCCAAGGGGCGGCAGCTCGAGGTGGGCCTGAAGCAGGCCTTCGACGGTGGCGAGTGGACGCTGGCGGCGTACCGCATCCGCAAGACCGGGCTGCTCAGCCGCGACCCGCGGGTGCCGGATCGGCGGGTGCAGGTGGGCGCGCAGACCTCGCGCGGCATTGAGGCGTCGCTGAACTGGAACGTCGCGCCGCACTGGTCGCTGGATGCCAACGCCACGGTGCTGAAGGCCGAGTTCGAGGACTTCCTGGAAACCACGGGTTCGCCGGCGGTGCTGGTCTCGCGCGATGGCAACGTGCCGCCGAACGTAGCCGAGCGCCTGGCCAATGTGTGGCTGAGCTGGCAGTTCGCACCGGACTGGAGTGCGGCGGGTGGCGTGCGCTACGTCGGCAAGCGCTACGCCGACAACGCCAACACATTGGAGCTGCCCGGCTACAGCACCACCGACCTGGCACTGACCTGGCAGGCGGCACCGCGCACGCGGCTGTCGGCGCGATTGTTCAACGTGTTCGACAAGGCGTACTACACCACCGCGTACTACACCAGCACGCAGTGGCTGCTGGGTGCGGACCGGCGCGTCGAGTTCACCGTCGATCATCGCTTCTGAGGGCGCTGGCGATGACGCTGCGATCCACCGTCAAGCGCTGGACCTATCTTGTGCATCGCTGGCTGGGCATCGGCGGATGCCTGCTGATGCTGCTGTGGTTCGTCAGCGGCATGGTGATGCTGTTCATCGGTTACCCGAAGCTGACACCTGGTGAGCGGCTGGCGGCGTTGCCGGTGCTGGGGGACGCTCGCGAACTGCAGGGGCTGTCGGTACTGCCGGTCGCGGTGCAGGCCGAGCCGGAGGCCGTGGCATTGACCACGCTGCGTGGCGAGCCGGCGTATGTGGTGCGAAGCGGCAGCAACGTGGGCGCCTGGTCTGCTGTGACCGGCCAGGCTCTGCTGCCGGTGTCGGCACAGCGTGCCGAAGCGTCCGCTGCGCAGTTCGCAGGCGGCCAGGCGTTCGTGGGTGCGATACGTGTGGACCAGGACCGCTGGACGCATTCGCGCGCGCTGGACGCGCATCGGCCACTGTACCGGGTGGAAGTGGGTGGTACGCAGCCCGGTGACCTGTATGTGTCTTCGCACACGGGCGAGGTGGTGCTGGACGCGCCGCGTGTGCAGCAACGCTGGAACTACGTGGGCGCCTGGCTGCACTGGCTGTACTTCCTGCGCATGCAGTCGGTGGATCCGGTGTGGACCTGGGTGGTGATCGTGCTGTCCGCACTGTGCACCGTGGCGGCGATCAGCGGCATCGTGGTGGGGGTGTGGCGCTGGCGTTTCCGTGGGCACTATCGTTCCGGTGCGAAGACGCCGTACGTCGAGCCGTGGATGCGCTGGCACCATCTGATCGGGCTGGTGGCTGCGGCGTTCGTGTTCACCTGGATCTTCAGCGGGCTGATGTCGATGAACCCACTGGGTGTCTTCAGCAGTACGCGTGAAGCGATCGATGTTGAGCGCTACCGTGGCGGCGCGGTGGCGGTGGACGGTGCGCTGGGTGATCCTGCGAAGCTTCTGGCGGTGGCCGAAGCTGGGCGCTTCCGGCCGGTGGAGATCCAGTGGCGACGGATCAGTGGTGAGCTGTTCGCGGTGCTGCTGGACGGGCAGAGCGAGACCCGCATCGTGTCCGGCGGCAATGGGCATCTGCAGGTTGCGCGGCTGCTGCCGGCGGCGTGGCTGCAGCAGAAGGTGCGGGCGCTGTCCGACGCGCCGATGCCGGGCTTCATGGTGCAGCAGGCAGCGGATGCCTACTTCTATCCGCGTGCGCCAGAGGCCATGAATGGTGCAGCGGTACGCCGCTTTCCGGTGGCAGTGGTCGACTTTGGCGACGCGGAGGCCACGCGCGTCTATCTCGATCTGGCGACCGGCGATCCGTTGCTGACGATGGGGCATCGCGAGCGGGTGGGGCGCTGGCTGTTCTACTTCCTGCACAGCTGGGACCTGCCGGCGATGCTGCGCCAGGACGGTGCCCGGCTGGCGGTGTTGCTGCTGCTGAGCGCTGCTGGCACCGCGCTGTGTGCCACGGCGACGGTGATCGGCTATCGGCGATTGCGGATGAAGTTGCGGCGCAGGCGGCACTGATGCCCTGGGCTACACCCGCAGCCAGCGCGTGGACACGGCCACCAGCAACAGGGCGGTGGCCACGCCGACGAACGCGGCGATCAGGCCGAAGTGGTTGGCGGCAAAACCGATCAGCGCCGGTCCGGCAAGGATGCCGGCAAAGCCCAGCGTGGAAACGGCGGTGATCGCCAGCGCGCCGGGCATGCGCGTCTGATGGCCGGCCAGCGAGAACAGCGCCGGTGCGATGTTGGCGCAGCCGAGGCCGACCAGCACATAGCCAACCAGCGACGCCTGCCACGGCGTGACCAGGGTCAGCACCAGCACGCCCGCAGCGGCAAGCAGTGCGCCGAACACGATCGCGCGCTGGCGGCCCACGCGCGCCACCAGTGCATCGCCGAACAGGCGCGCAACGGTCATGGTCAGGGTGAAGGTCACGTAGCCGACACCGGCAAGGCTGGCATCGACGCGACGCACATCGCTGAGAAACACCGCGCTCCAGTCCAGCATCGCACCTTCGCCAAGGAAGGCCACGAACGCCAGCACGCCGATGAACAGCACGATGCCGTGCGGCAGGGCCAGCATCGGTGTGTCGTGCGGCATGCGTTCGCTGTGCCAGTAGGCCGCCGAAAGCAGCATCGCCAACAGCAGGGCGCCCACGCCGATCAGCACCGATGCCAGCGGGGGCAGCTGCGCAGAGAGCAACAGGGTCATCATCGCCGCGCCGAGGAAGCCGCCGATGCTGAAGAAGGCATGGAAGCCGGACATCATCACCCGCCGTGCTGCGCGCTCGACGATGACGGCCTGCACGTTCATCGTGCAGTCCATCGCGCCCACCGCAGCACCGAACACGAACAACACCAGGCCCAGCGTCCACGCTGAACCGGCCAGCGCCAGGCCGGGCACGGTCAGGCAGATCAGCAGGCTGCTGGCCACCATCACCCGGCGGCAACCGAGGCGCGCGGCGAGCACGCCGGACAACGGCATCGCCAGCAGCGAACCGGCACCGAGGCAGAGCAGCACCAGCCCCAGCGTGGCGTCGTTGATCCCGGTGCGCGCCTTGGCGAACGGCACCAGGGTGGCCCACAGCGCGGTGGCGAAGCCGGGAATGAAGAACGCAGCGCGGGTCGCGTGCTGTTCGGCACGCGCGCGGTTGGCAAGGGACATGAGCGGTACGGTCAGGGCGGAGTCGGGTGCACGGCGATGCCGGCGGCGCGGAAGCGAGCTGCCAGTGCGGGTGGTGCGGTGGTGGTGAGCACCAGGTCGTCGATCTCGTCGAGGCTGGCGATCTGCCAGTGGCCGCGCGCACCGAGCTTTTCAGTGGTGGCGGCGACGATGATCCGGCTGCTGCAGGCCACCATCGCGCGCTTCAGCGTGGCTTCTTCCGGATCCATCGCCCACACGCCGGTGTCGCCGTCCACCGCGCAGGGGCCGGGCAGGTACACATCGGCACGCAGGCGCTGCACCTGGGCCAGCGCTTCGGCACCGACCGCACCGCCACCGCTGGCCAGGCGGCCGCCGATCAGCTGCACCGAGGTGCCTTCAAGCAGGCTGGCGGCGGTGGCGATCTGCGGGGCATTGGTGATCACTGTCAGCCCGAGTTCGGGCGGCAATTGCTGGGCGATGGCCAGGTTGGTCGAACCGGCATCAAGCAGTACCACCTGGCCGGGTTGCAGCAATGCGCAGACACGGGCGGCCAGCTCGGCCTTGTCGCCTCGGTCGCGGGTCAGGCGCTCGCGCAGCGGGCGTTCCTTTGGCGAGGGCAGCACGGCGCCGCCGTAGACGCGCTGGCAGAGGCCCTGCGCGGCCAGCTCGCGCAGGTCGCGGCGGATCGAATCTTCGGAAACGGCATAGCGGCGTGCCAGCTCGGCGGCGACCACGCGGCCCTTCTGGCGCAGTTCCTCGAGGATCTGCAGGGTGCGCTGGGCGGGGAGGGGGGCGGGGTCGGAGCTCATGCCGCAAGTCTGCACGTTCGTGCATTAACGTGCAACAACGTGCATTCGGCCTGGGTGGACACAGGGCGGCTGGACGACCGGTGAACCCGCCGGCGCCCGGGATCTATGGATCGCCTTTGGGTACCGGCATCATGGTGGGGCGCTTGGCATGGAATCCCTGATGTCCCCCACCGTTCACCGCAAGCTGCGCATCGGCGCAGACCAGTACACCGGCCAGAAAGTGGCCGACCAGCAGTTCCACGAATGCGATTTTTCCGGCGCGGACCTGACCGCTACCGAGTTCATCAACTGCAGCTTCTACGATGCCGACAGCCGCGCCGGCTGCCGCTTCAACGGCGCCACGCTGAAGGAAGCGAGCTTCCGCAGCTGCGACATCAGCATGTGCCACTTCAATTTCATCAAGGCACTGGGCCTGGAAATCAGCGAGTGCCGCGCGCAGGGCGCGGATTTCAGCAGCGCCAGCTTCATGAACCAGATCACCACGCGGAGCTGGTTCTGCAGCGCGTTCATCAAGAAGTCGAACCTGCGCTATGCCAATTTCTCGCGGGTGACGCTGGAGAAATGCGAACTGTGGGAAAACCGCTGGGACGGTGCGAACGTGAGCGGCGCCAGCTTCGCCGGCTCGGACCTGTCCGGCGGCCAGTTCGAGGGCATCGACTGGAACAGCGCCAACTTCACCGACTGCGACCTGACCCACTCGGAGCTGGGTGAGCTGGACCTGCGCAGCACCAACCTGCGTGGCGCTACGCTGGATGTCCAGCAGGTGGCGCTGTTGATGCAGCGCATCGGCATCACGGTAGTGCCGTAGGCATCACCCGGCGTACGCCACCCAGCCCTTGAAGCTGAAGCCGGCATAGAACAGTTCCACGCCGTCGAAGCCGGCCTCCTGCAGCAGGGCGACCTCCTGCTCGGGGGCCAGCAGCGGCAGCCGCTCGGCAATGGCGTCGATCGCGCGCTGTGCATCGGCGTGGGCAACGCCCGAGGCTTCGGCGAACGCTGCGTAGCGCTGCAACCAGCGCAGCTTGCCGGCCGGATCCTGCGGCACGCTGTGGTGGGCCACCACCAGCGGCGCGCCGGGCTGCAGGCGCCGGTGCAGCTCGCGCAGCGTGTGCAGGCGCTGCCCCGCATCGAGGAAGTGCAGAGTCAACAGGCAGCTGGCCCCATCGAAGCGCAGATCGGGCGCATCGTCGATGTAGCCTTCCAGCAGCTGCACGCGCGGCATCAGCGGACCCAGTGTCTGCTCGGCCAGGGCCAGCATCGGCGCGGCCGGGTCCACGCCCAGCAACTGCCAGCCCGGCTGCGCTTCGGCGAAGGCTTTCAGCTCCAGCCCGCCCCCGGCACCGAGCACCAGCACGCGGCCGTGTGCAGGCACGCGTTCGGCCAGCAGCAGGCGGCTCATCTGCTGCAACGCGAGGAAGCCGGGCACCTGGCGCAGTGGCGCTTCGGCATAGCGGGCCACCGCCTGCGGGTCGGAAAACGTGGACATGCGCGGGTTCCTGCGGCGGGGGACAGGCCACTGTAGCAAGGCGCGCAAGCGGCATTGCGCGTCGCTGCCGCACAGTCACGACCGGGCTCAGGCCGTGGCGGCCTCAAGCACGTCGTGCAGTTCCACCTCGCCGAGGAAGCCGCCGCTGCTGGCTGCCGGTCGCTGCGCTTCGATGGCGTGGGCGAACCGCACGCCGGCGTCGTCCTGCAGGCGCTCGAACAGCTGCTGCACCCTGGGGAACTCGCGGCGGTCGACCACCTGGTGGTAATCGTTCCAGCGCGCGATGCCGGCGAAGTAGGCATCGGCAAAGCTGCGCTGTTCGCCCAGCAGCCACGGGCCCATGCCGATCATCTGCTCCAGCGCCTGGTGGGCGTGGCGCACCTTGGTGGTGCCATAGGCACGCAGCGCCTCGCCCTCGGTACCCTCGGCGTGTTCGAGCGCATGCCAGAGCGGCGCGTAGGCACCGAAGAAGCTGGTGTTGAGATAGGCCAGCCGGTGGTTGAGGCGGTCGAAGCCGGACGTGCCCTGTGCGAAGCCCAGCCCCTGCGTGATGCCCTTCGCGGCCAGGTGGTTGAGGATGGCCAGGCTCTCGCTGAGCAGTTCGCCCTGCGCGGTGCGCAGGGTCGGGGTTTCGCCCAGTGGATTGAGGCGGCGGTAGTCTTCGCCCTGCACCTGGCCGGGCATGTCGATGCGACACAGGTGATACGGCTGGCGCAGCCATTCCAGGGCGACGATGGAGCCGAACGAGCAGCCCGAGGGTACGCCGTAGAAGAGGATCGGGGTCATGGCAGGTTTCCGGTTCAAGCCGCGATGCGGCGGGTGAGGAAAGCGTGCCTGCGTGGACATTGCCCCGGAAGCCGTCCGAATGGCATCCTGAAGTCCACATCTGTGGACGTTGCGCATGCTCAACCTCAACGATCTGGCCCTGTTCGTGACCGCAGTGGAACAGGGCGGGTTCGCTGCAGGCGGCCGCCATCTGGGCCTGCCGCGCTCGACCCTGAGCAAGCGCGTGGCGCTGCTGGAAGAACAGCTCGAGGTGCGCCTGCTGCAGCGAAGTTCGCGCCGCTTTGCGCTGACCGAGGTCGGCCAGGCGTTCTTCGAACGCGCACGCGCGGCGTTGTCCGAGGTGGAGGCTGCCGAGGCCATCGTCCGCGATCGCCAGGCCGAACCGAGCGGCACCGTGCGCATCAGTGCTTCCATTCCGGTGGTGCAGAGCGAGCTCGCCGCGTGCCTGCCTGCGCTGGCCCGCCGCTATCCACGGCTGCGCATCGAAGTTGAAGTGAGTGATCGTTTCATCGACCTGGCGCAGGAAGGCATCGACATCGCCCTGCGCAGCCACTTTGGTCCACTGCCGGATTCCGGGTTGGTGCAGCGTATGCTCGGTAGCGAACCCATCGTGCTGGTGGCGTCGCCTGGTTATCTGGTCACCGCGCCGGCAGTGGACACTCCCGAGCAGCTACGCGCGCATGCCGGCCTGCTGACCGCGCGCCACGCAACGCGCTGGACGCTGCACAGCGCCGACGCCCGCACCGTGCAGGTGGAACCGCAGGTGGCGCTGGTCGGCAACGAGTCGCAGCTTCTCGTCGCGGCGGCCGAAGCGGGCCTTGGCATCACGGTGTTGCCGCACAGCCTGTGCGCCGCAGCGATTGCTGCGGGCCGCCTGCAGCAGGTCCTGCCGGCGTGGCATGCCGGCGAAGTCACCACCAGCGTGCTGCTGCCGCATCGTCGTGGGCAGTTGCCGGGTGTGCGCGTGGTGGTGGATGCGCTGGTCGCGCATTACCAGCTCAACGCAGCGCGCGCGCCAGCACCTGCCAGATCCGCGGGTCCTGGCACTGCGAAACGTTGAAGCGCAGATAGTCGGCCGCACGCTGCGACTGGCTGAATGCATTGCCCGGCGCCAGCACGATGCCCTCGCGCAGGCACTGCCGCGCCAGCGCAGCGGCGTCGCGACCATCGGGCAGCTGGCACCACAGGAACAGGCCGGCTTCCGGTTGCAGCCACGGCGTAATGCCCAGCGCCTGCAGCTTGCGCAGCGTGTGCCGACGCGCATCGGCCAGGCGCGAGCGCACTGACTGCATGTGGCGGCGGTAGCCGCTGTCGGTCAGCGCGATATGCATCAACTGCGCGGCCAGATGGCCACCGCCGAAGCTGGTCGCCAGCTTCAGGTCGGTCAACGCCTCGATCCAGTCGTGGCGCGCAGCGATGTAGCCGCAGCGCGAGGCTGCCGACAGCGTCTTGGAGAAGCTGCCGACGTGGATCACCCGCGACAGCCCATCGAGTGCGGCCAGCCGCGGCGCGGGTTGCAGTTCGAAGTCGGCGAAGATGTCATCCTCGACGATGATCAGTTCGCTGCGTTCAGCCAGGCCCAGCAGGCGGTGCGCGGTGTTGGCTGAAAGCACCGCGCCGGTCGGGTTGTGCAGTCCGGAATTGGTGATGTACAGCCGCGGCGAATGGTCCTGCAATGCGCGTCCGAACGCTTCAGGGTCCGGGCCGTTGGGCGTGTACGGCACGCCCACTGCCTGCACCTGGTGTGCCTTGAGCAGCGCGTGGTAATTGAAGTAGCTCGGGTCATCGACCAGCACGCAGTCACCGGGCTTGAGCAGGAAACGGCAGATCAGGTCGACCGCGTGTGTCCCGGATTCGGTCAGCAGGATCTGCTCCATCGGTGCATCGATGCCCAGCGTCGCGCTGCGCCGTTGCAGCAGCTGGCGCAATGCGGGCAGCCCGAGGGGACTGGCGTAGTCGGCCAGCTGCATGGCACCGGCACGTGCCAGCCGACGCAGGCCGCGCCGCATGCCATCGTGATACAGCCAGTCACTGGGCATCCAGCCGCATCCGGGCTTGAGGTGGCCCGGTGGGGTTTCCAGCGACTGCCGCGACACCCACAACGGGTCCACCGCGCGGTCGAGGCGGGGGGCCATTTCGGCCAGCGCCAGCGGCGCGGCCGGCCCGCTGACGTAGAAGCCCGATCCTGCGCGCGCACTGATCAGGCCCTCGGCCGCCAGGCGCTCGTAGGCTTCAACCACGGTGGAGACTGAGACCGCCATCGCGGCCGCCTGCGCGCGCACCGAAGGCAGGCGGGAGCCGGGTCCATCCACGCGTGAGGTGATGCGGTTGCGGACGGCCTGGATGACCGATTCGATGCGGGTAAGCGGACCTGTCATGGCAGCACTGTAGTGGATGTGTGGGCAGTACAGTTCTTTGCCACTGTACTGGATTGTAGCTGGGGCGGTTCTGCTCCGGATGCTTCCATACAGGCTCCGCCAGGCGTCGCCTGGCACTTCAGGATCACAGGCGTGGAACGGTCGGCGAGTGGTTGGATCAATGGCTTCATCGGGGTGGTGATCTTCGCTGGCTCATTGCCGGCCACCCGTCTGGCGGTGCTGCAGTTGGATGCGGGGTTCGTCACTGCCGCGCGCGCCACCATCGCTGCCGTGCTCGGCCTGGGCCTGCTGCTGATGCTGCGCCAGCCATGGCCACGCCGAAGTGACCTGCCTGGACTGGCGGTGGTCAGCCTTGGGGTAGTGGTCGGTTTTCCGCTGCTGACCGCGCTCGCGCTGCGCCATGCGTCGTCGGCGCACACCATCGTGTTCCTCGGCCTGCTGCCGCTGAGCACTGCGCTATTCGGCGTGCTGCGCGGTGGCGAGCGGCCACGCCCGGCGTTCTGGTTGTTCTCGCTGCTGGGCAGCGCCTGCGTGGTCGGTTATGCGGTGCGCAACGGCATCGAGGCGTCCTTGCAGGCCGACCTGCTGATGCTGGCGGCAATCGTGGTGTGCGGGTTGGGCTATGCCGAAGGCGGACGGCTCGCCCGTCATCTCGGCGGTTGGCAGGTGATCAGCTGGGCGTTGCTGCTGGCCTTGCCGGTGATGCTGCCGTTGGCGGTGCTGATGCGCCCGGCCTCGTTCACGGCGGTCGGTGCCTCGGCATGGTGCGCATTGGGTTATGTGGCGGTGTTCAGCATGCTGATCGGCTTCCTGTTCTGGTACCGCGGGCTCGCGCAGGGCGGCATCGCCGCCGTCGGCCAGCTGCAGCTGCTGCAGCCGTTCTTCGGCCTAGCGCTGGCCGCGCTGCTGCTGCACGAATCGGTCAGCGCCAGCATGGTGCTGGTGACCGTGGTCGCGATGATCTGCGTGGCTGGCGCGCGCCGCTTCAGCCGCTAGGAAAAAGGTGACGGAGGGGATTAAGTCGTTTCAGGCATGGCAGAACCGATTACGACTAAATTCCCTCCGTCCCCTTTTCTGGGGAGCCGCGGAAAAGATGCGCAACGGCATAGTCGATGAACACGCGCAAGCGTGCGCTGGGATGGCGCCCACCGGGCCAGAGCAGCGAGAACTGCCCCTGGTGCGTGGGCAGCGCGGGCAGTACCCGTTGCAGGCGGCCATCGGCCAGCGCGTCAGCGGCGAGGAAGTCGGGCATCCAGGCCAGGCCCATGCCTCCGATTGCAGCGGCCAGCACGGCTTCCATGTTGTTGCAGGTCATCGACGTGGGAGCGCGCGCCCCGGCATCGCCTTCGATGCCCGGCAGCTGCCACGGATGCAGCTTTCCAGTGGTGGGGTAACGGAAGCGCAGTGCGGAATGCCTGCCAAGGTCGCCCACGTCGCCGGGAGCGCCGTGCGCCTGCAGGTAGCCCGGCGCCGCACAGAGGATGAAGCGGAATCCGCCCAGGCGGCGTGCGGTCAGGCTGGAATCGGCCAGTTCGCCGCTGCGTATCACCGCGTCCAGGCCTTCGCTGACCACATCGACGATGCGGTCGTTGAAGTCCAGTTCCAGCTGCACCTGCGGGTAGCGTTGCTGGAAGCCGGGCAGCACCGGCAGCAGGAAGCGGTAGCCGATGGTGGGCAGACCGATGCGCAGCAGCCCGCTGGGGGCGTGCTGTCGCTGCGCCAGGTCAGCCTGCGCTTCGGAAAGTTCGTCCAGTGCACGCCGGCAGCGCTGCAGCAGCAGTTCGCCTTCGTCGGTGAGGTGCACGCGGCGGGTGGTGCGCTGGAACAGGCGCGTGCCCAGGTCGAGTTCGAGGCGGGCGATGCGCTTGCCGACCGCCGAGGCGGACAGGCCGAGTACGCGGGCGGCACCGACGATGCTGCCGGCCTCGGCGGTGCGGACGAAGGCGAGCAGGGCGGAGATGGAGTCCATGAAGGCATCATTGCGGAACATCTGGCCGCAATCAACGTCCATCAAGCCTGTTTTTCTGGAATAACGGCCTGTCCATCATCAATGCCCCCGATGGATGGAGGCCCGCATGGCCCCGGTTTCGATGTTCCCTGTACCTGCCCGCGCGCAGCAGCGTTGGACGCTGCTTGCCGTCTGCCTGGCCGCGCTGGCATTGCCGTTGTCCTTCTCTGCCGGTGCGGTTGCGGTGCCGGCGCTGGCGCGTTCCGCGGCAGCATCGCCCACCGCGCTGGCCTGGGTCACCAACGCCTTCATGCTCACCTTCGGCAGCCTGCTGCTCGCTGCGGGCGGCCTGGCCGATCGTTATGGCCGCCGGCGGCTGTTCCTGTTGGGCACGGTGGGCTTCACCCTCGCCACGGCCGTGGTCTGCCTTGCTCCCGCGCTGCTGTGGTTGGATCTGGCGCGCGGATTGCAGGGTGTTGCGGCTGCAGCGGCGTTGGCATCCGGCACGGCGCTGTTGGCACAGGCCTGGCAGGGGCCGGCGCGTGCCCGTGTCTTCGCCCTGCTGGGTACGACGTTCGGCATGGGGCTGGCGTTGGGGCCCCTGCTCGCGGGCCTGCTGCTGCAGGCACTGGGATGGCGCAGCGTGTTCGCCACGGGCGGTGTGCTGACGCTGATGGCCTTCGGCCTGGGAGCACGCGCGTTGCCTGAAAGCCATGGCGAGCGCCGACCGCTGGATATCGGCGGCATGCTGAGTTTCAGTCTGACGCTGGCGGCGTTGACCCTGGCCCTGCTGTGGCTGGGCGAGTTCGGCCTGCATGCCGCGCGCGTGCAGCTGGCGCTGCTGGCGACGCTGCTGTCGGGCGGTGCGTTCGTCTGCATCGAACGGCGGCACCCCTCACCGTTGCTGGATCTCTCGCTGTTCTCGCAATCGGCGTTCCTCGGTGTCCAGCTGCTGCCGGTGGCGACCTGCTTTGGCTACGTGGTGCTGCTGGTCATACTGCCTCTGCAACTGCTGGGCGTGCATGGCCAGAGTGCGACACGGGTAGGGCTGCAGATGCTGGCGCTTTCCGCGCCGATGCTGGTGTTGCCGATGCTGGCCGCGCGATGGGCCGAACGCATGGGAAGCGCGCGGCTGTGCACACTGGGTCTGCTGCTGTGTGCCGCCGGCCTGTACCTGCTGTCGCGGCAGGCATCGCACCCCTCGCCCTTGCAGTGGGTGCCGCTGCTGATGCTGGTCGGCGCAGGCACCGCTTTGCCGTGGGGGCTGATGGATGGACTGTCGGTGAGCGTGGTACCGGTGCAACGTGCCGGCATGGCCGCCGGCATATTCGGAACCGTGCGGGTGGCCGGCGAAGGCGTCGCGTTGGCCGCGGTGACGGCGCTGCTGGCGCTGCTGATCGATCAACAGCTGCAAGGGGCTTCGCCGGTGTCGTTGGCGCGTGCCGGTGCTTACCTGGCGAGCGGGTCCCGGGCGCAGGCGGCGGCGCTGCTGCCTGCGATGGGGGGCGAGCAGCTGCGGCAGGTCAGTGGCGAGGCGCTGGCACAACTGCTGCGTGTACTGGCGCTGCTGACCGCCGCCTGTGCCGTGCTGTTGCACCTGTTGCTGCGGAAACGCACAGGCGCGTTGGTCGGGAACACGGCGTAGCAGGCACATCACCGGCCTGCGCCGTCATCCCGTTGTCGTGTCCCGCTCACGCCGCCTATGCCTACCCGGGCCTAGTCTTGATTGTCCCCGTCCCCCACGGAGACCCGCCATGTGGCTGCTCGACCATCTCTGGCCCGGCCGTAGACCCCTTCCTCCCCCGGTCGAGGACGCGCCACAGGCACCGTCACGCCGGCCCTGGCTGAAACGCCCGGCGCGGGCCGGGCGCAGCGGCATGGCACCCTGGCAGAAGATCGCCGCGCCGCTGCGGCGCACCCGCCACTAGCCGGTGCGGTCTGATGGGTGGTTGACCCCATCGCTGACCGGGATCACCCCCAGCGCGAACGGGTCGATGCCTTCCAGGCACGCCACGTTGTAGCCGTACTGGTCGGGGTTGGAGCGCCGCCGGTGATGGGTGTAGATGCCGCACACCCCGCAGAAGTAGTGTTCGGCGACATGGGTGTTGAACTGGTACTTCTGCAGGTGATGCTGCCCGCGCACCACCTGCAGGCCCTGGCGGGGGACGCTGGCGGCGATGGCGCCACGGCGCCGGCACATCGAGCAGTCGCAGCGGCGGGGATCGACGATGCCGTCCGGCAGGTCCAGCAGCAGCTCGACCGTGCCGCAGTGGCAGGTTGCGCGGTGCTGGGGTTGGACCGGAACGCCGGCCACGGAAGTGATGCCCATCATTGCTCCTGTTTGATCTATCTGGCCGCGGGGGCCGTCGCAGACGGTGCGCCGGCGTGCCTGAACGGGCCGTAGATGCCACGGTGAACCCGCTTGTGGCTAACTATGCGGCTTCGGGACCGCGACAGGATGCCAGTGAGAGCCGCAGGACGTTGGATGACAGGAAGTGCCATGGCGCTGGCAGCGTTGTGGGTGACCGGCCTGCTGGCCTATCAGATGCCCGGGCCGGGCTGGCTGGCCAATGGCATTGCGGTGCTGTGGCTGCTGGTTGCGCTGCGGGCGTCGTGGCGGGTTGCACGAGGTCGCAGCAACCGTCGGCTGGGCCTGGCGTTCGGCGCTTCGCTGGCACTGGCCGGCCTGTGGTGGTTGCTGCTCACCCCGCGCCAGGACCGGGTATGGGCCGACGACGTTGCCCAGCGCCTGCACGTGGTGTCTTTCGATGGCCGCCATGTGGTGCTGGACAACGTGCGTGACTTCACCTGGCGCAGCGAGACCGACTACGACGCGCGGTGGGTGCGCCGCACGTACGATCTGGACCAGCTGCGCTCGGCCGACCTGGTGCTGTCGTACTGGATGGGCCCGGCCATTGCCCACACCCTCATCTCGTTCGGCTTCGACGATGGCCGCCATGTGGTGTTCTCGCTGGAGATCCGCAAGGAACGGGGTGAATCGTTCTCGGCGCTGGGCGGCTTCTTCCGCAAATTCGAGATGACCCTGGTCGCCTCGGAGGAGACCGACATCATCCGCACCCGCACCAACGCGCGTGGCGAGGATGTTTACCTGTACCGCCTGCATGGCATGGACCGCGCGCAACTGAAGGAACTGTTCGCGGCCTACATCGCGCAGGCGCGCGAGCTGGATGCGAAGCCGGGCTTCTACAACACGCTGACCAGCAACTGCACCACCATCGTCTTCGACCTGGCCCGCCACATCGCGCCGCGCCTGCCGCTGGACTACCGCCTGCTGCTGTCCGGCTATCTGGCCGAGTACGCGCAGGAGGTGGGGGCCTTGACCCCAGGTGTGCCGTACGCCGAGCTGCACGACAAGGGTCGCATCACCCAGCGTGCGCTGGACTTGGGCGACGGCGCGCATTTCTCCACCGTGATCCGCCAGGGCGTGCCTGGCACCGAGCAGGACCCGCAGTAATGACCCCACTCTTCCCGTTCCGCTGGCAGCGCCTGCTGCCGGTGTTGTTCGCCGCCTTCCTGCTGCTGGGCAGCAGCGGTTGCGCGATGGTCACCGTCAAGCAGGTCAAATCCAGCGATTCGCTGGTCAACAAGCGTGCCGATGTGCTCAATACCGGCAAGCTCAGCCCGGCCGCGCGCGAGACGCTCAGCGCGGCAGGCCTGGACGAGTCGCAGTGCGAAAAAGACTTCCTGGTCTGCCGCAGCACGCTGCTGATGACCGATGGCCTCAACGTCGAGCAGCGCCTGTCGGCGCTGTCCGAGCTGTGGGTGAAGGCCGCGCTCGCACTGACGCCGAAGAAGACCGCTGCCGGCGATCCACCGATGAGCGACGAGGCGCTGGACGCCTGGCTGGAGGCCGCGCGCTACGCGTATGCGTACCTGTTCTACAGCGGGCGCTCGCCGTCCGACCGCGCCTTCGAGGACCGGCAGACGCAGGTGCGCGACTACTACAACTACGCGGCTGAAAAAGCGGCGGTGGTGCTGTTCGTGCGCGCGCGTGCCGCAGCATTGGCGGGCGAGGACTACACGAAGCCGATCTCGGTCGGCAGCTGGTCGCTGGCCTCCAACTACCAGCAGTTGAACCTGAAGAGCATCCCGGCGCAGCTGGTGCCGGCCGGCACGGTCAGCTTCGTCGGCCTGCGCAGCACCTATCGCCGCGATGGCTTCGGCGCCGAACTGGTGATGGTGATGGACCCGCCGAAGCTGGTTGCGCCGGCGGAGGGGCCCAAGGCGGAAACGGCGGCGGATGATGCCGATGACGAGGGTCGTCGCCGCCGCCATCGGCATGATGATTCGGTACCCGAGTTCAGCGAGATGTCCTCGATCAACGTCACCGCGCTGCTGCGCTTCGAGGGCAGCAACCTGGACGATGTGATGCGCACGCGCCGGGTCGAGTTGGACGCTTACTCGCCCGAAGCCACCGAGCGCATCACCCTGCATGGCGAGCAGGTGCCGCTGGCCGGCAACTTCACCGCCGCCTATGGCCTGTGGCTGGCGCAGAGTGGCTTCGCCCGGCAGTCGCTGCGCACCCTGTTCGGCATGAGCGAGGGCATCGGCGAACCACATATCTACCTGATGCAGCCGTGGGATCCGAACCGCCGCATCATCTTCATGCTGCATGGCCTGGCCAGCAGCCCGGAAGCCTGGGTGAACCTGGCCAACGAGATCATGGGCGACGCCGAGCTGCGCCAGCAGTTCCAGGTGTGGCAGGTCTACTACCCGACCAACGCACCGATCGCGCTGAACCGCTATGAGATCGCCAACGCGTTCAATGACACGCTCAAGCACTTCGACCCCAACGGCAGCACGCGTGCGTCGAAGGACATGGTCTACATCGGCCACAGCATGGGCGGCGTGCTCGCGCGCCTGCTGGTGAGCGACTCGGGTGATGTGCTGTGGGATGACCTGCTGGCCAACTACGACCTGAAGGGCGAACGCCTGAAGCGGGTGCAGGCCAAGCTGGGGCCACTGCTGCACTTCAAGGCGCAGCCGAACGTGGAACGCGCGATCTTCATCGCCGCGCCGCACCAGGGCACGGATATCGCCGGCAACAAGGTCGGGCGCCTGATCGGGCGCCTGGTACGCCTGCCGCTGACCATACTCGGCAAGTTCGAGGACGTATTCATGGCGCTGGCACAGGCTGAGCAGCAGGTCGATGGCACCGCCAAGCCGAAGATCCCCAACAGCATCGACAACCTCAAGGCCAGCGATCCGTTCGTGAAAGCCGCCGCACAGCTGCCGATCGAGGCGGGCCTGAAGTACCACTCGATCATCGCCCAGCGCAAACCGGAACTTCCGGTGCAGAAGTCCGACGATGGGCTGGTGCCGTACTGGAGTGCGCACCTGCCGGGCGCGCTGTCGGAGAAGGTGATCATCTCCGGGCACAGCGTGCAGGAGACGCCGCAGGCGGTGCTGGAAGTGCGCCGCATCCTGCACCGGGATATCGATGACGTGGGGGCAGGGACCCGGTAGTGCCGGCCGCTGGCCGGCACCATCACGGGATTCCAGCGCCTGCGGAGGTTGCCGGCCAGCGGCCGGCACTACCGCAACGCGGCTGCCTGCACCCGCCGCGCGATCCCCGCAGCCAGCACTGCCATGCCGAGGGTGGTGGCGCGGTAGCGGGTGGACAGGATCGAGGCGGCGGCCGGCGGGTGCGTGTCGGCGGGCGCAAGTGTTGTGTTCATGCCAGGCGGGCGCGGGCCGCGCTTGTCAACGAGCGGCGAAGATTGCAGCATGACACCTCAACCGTAGTTGAGGTCAAGGCATGGCATCCCAGGAATTGAGCGTGGGAGAGGTTTCCCAGCGCAGTGGCGTGGCCATTTCCGCGTTGCACTTCTACGAGCGCAAGGGCCTGATCAGCAGCCTGCGCACCGCCGGCAACCAGCGCCGCTACAACCGCGACGTGCTGCGCCGGCTGGCGGTGATCCGTGTGGCGCAACGGGTGGGCATGCCGCTGGAGGCGGTCGCGCGGGCGTTCGAGAGCCTGCCGGAGGGACGGACACCCACCAAGGCCGACTGGGCCAAGCTGTCTGCTCGCTGGCGCACCGAACTGGAAGAGCGCATCCACATGCTGCAGCTGCTGCGCGATGAACTGACCGGCTGCATCGGCTGCGGTTGCCTGTCGCTGAAGCGCTGCCGCCTGGCCAACCCCGAGGACATCCTCGGCGAAGGCGGTGACGGCCCGATGCGCTGGGAATGAAAAAAGGGGACGGAGGGGATTAAGTCGCAAGTGCACAAACGACTTAATCCCCTCCGTCCCGTTTTTCTTACCAGACCGTGAGGGTCTCTCCGCTCTGGATGCCTTCCACCGCGCGCTGGAAGGCCAGCGCCGCGCGCTGCGCGCTGACCGCTTCGAAGCCGGGGAAATAGGGGCCATAGGCGGCCATCGATTCGATCAGCACGTTCGGGCTGACCACGTTGATGCGCAGGCCGCGCGGCAGCAGCTCCAGTGCGGCGGCGCGCACGAAGCCTTCCAGCGCCGCATTCACTGCGGTGGCGTTGACGCCGTCGCGGATCGGTTGGGCGCTGATGATGCCGCTGGTCAGGGTGATCGAGCCACCGGCGTTGAGGTGGTGCTGGGCGGCCAGTGCCAGCCGCACCTGCCCCAGCAGCTTGTCCTGCAGGCCGGTGTTGAACTGTGCTGGCGTCATCTGCTGCAACGGGCCGAAATGCACCGAGCCGGTGGTGGAGATCACCGCATCGACCGGGCCGGTCCGCGCGAACAGTTCGGCGACGCTGGCGTCATCGGTCAGGTCCACACGCAGCTCGCCGCTGTGGCGGCCGGCAGCGAGGATCTGGTGCTGTTGGCTGAGCTGTCGGGCGACTGCCTGGCCGAGGGTGCCACTGGCACCGACGAGGAGGATCTTCATGGCCGTTCCTTGCGTGAGGGAGTGAGCGCAGTCTGCGCCGTCACAGTGGGGTTTGGTAAGCGGCGTATGATTCGCAGATTCCTAACCCTGGATTAGTAATGGACACCCTTCGCTGCATGCAGGCCTTCGTCGCGGTCGCCGAGCGCGGCAGCTTTGCAGGGGCTGCCGAACAGCTGCAGGTGTCGGCGGTGATGGTCGGCAAGTACATCCAGCAGCTGGAGGCGCACCTGGGCACCGCGTTGCTGCAACGGAACACCCGTCGCCAGCGCCTGACCGAAGCCGGCAGTACCTACCTGGCCGGGTGCCGGCAGGTGCTGGAGCAGGTGCAGCAGGCCGAGGCCGACGTGGCCGGCCTGCAGGTTCAACCGCGCGGGCTGCTGCGGGTCAGCGCACCCACCACCTGGGGCAGCTGCGTGCTGGCGCCGCAGTTGGCCGGCCTGCTGCGCGCGCAGCCGCAGTTGAACATCGAACTGGATCTGAGCAACCGCCGTGTGGATCTGATCGAGGACGGCTTCGATGTGGCGATACGGGTCGGGCCGCTGCCATCGCAGGAGGTGGTGGCGCGGCCGCTGCCGCCGTATGCGATGAGCCTGTGCGCGGCACCGTCGTACCTGCGAAGGCGTGGTACGCCGCGTACGCCGGCAGATCTGGCCGGGCATGACTGCCTGAGCCACCTGGCCTGGCGCGGTGGCCATGGTTGGCAGCTGGCCAATGGCGAACAGGTGGACTGGGAGGCGCGCCTGACCTGCAACGACGGGTTCGCGCTGCGCGAAGCCGCAGTGGCCGGGGCGGGTCTGGTGTTGCAGCCGACGGCGTTGCTGGCTGGCGAGATCGCGGCGGGGCGGTTGAAGCCGCTGCTGCGCGACTACCTGCCCGAACCGCGGCCGATGCACCTGATCTACCTGCCCGACCGCCGCCCGCGGCCGCGGTTGCAGTGCTTCGTCGATTTCGTCATGACCACGTTGGGGCAATGATCAGCGGGGTAGATGGGGTCAGATCCCTTTGCCTCGGCAAAGGGATCTGACCCCAGGGGATCAATCATTCGCCGCAGACAGTTCCTGCCCACGCACCTGCGCGGCGCGCAGTGCGGTGTCCACCAGCGCTTCGAACCCCCCGGCCTGGAAGCGCTCGATCGCGGCCTGGGTGGTGCCGTTGGGCGAGGTCACGCGGCGGCGAAGCTCGGCCGGGCTTTCGCCGGCCTCATCCAGCATGCGCGAGGCGCCCAGCAGGGTCTGCACCACCAGCGTGCGCGCGGCGTCGGCCGGCAGGCCCTGGGCGATACCCGCCGCTTCCATCGCTTCGGCCAGCAGGAACACATAGGCCGGTCCGCTGCCGGAGACCGCGGTGACCGAATCCATCAGCGCTTCGCTGTCGATCCACACCGTGCGCCCGGCACTGGCCAGCACCTGTTCGGCCTGCGCGTGCTGCTGCGCATCCACCGACGGCGTGGCGTACAGGCCGGTCACGCCGGCGCCGAGCAGGGCGGGCGTGTTCGGCATTGCACGCACCACCGGCAGATTGCCACCCAGCCAGCGCTCCAGTTGCGCGCTGGTGATGCCGGCGGCAATCGACACCACCAGCGGCCGGTTCGCCTGGGCCAGCGCCTGCAGCGACTGGCAGACCTCGCGCAGCACCTGCGGCTTGACCGCCAGCAGCCAGGTGCCGCCCTGTGCGGCGGCCTCGGTTGCGTTGTCATGCACCTGCACGCCGAAGTCCGCCGCCAGCGACTCGCGCAGCGCGGCAACCGGTTCGGCCACATGGATGTGCGTGGACGGCACGCCCTGGCGGATCAGGCCGGCGATCAGGCTGCGGGCCATGTTGCCGCCGCCGATGAAGGTGATGGAATCAGTTGCCATGGAGGTCTCCTTCGAATGTCAGGCCGGGCGCGGGCGGGCGCCGAACAGGGCGGTGCCGATGCGCACCAGGGTGGCGCCCTCGGCGATGGCGTCGGCGTAGTCGCTGCTCATGCCCATCGACAGCGTATCGACCTGCGCGTGCCGGGCGGCCAGCGCCTGGAAAAGTGTGCGCATGCGCACGAATGCATCGCGGCGACGCTCGGCCTCGGGCCATGGCGCGGGAATCGCCATCAGGCCACGCAGGCGCAGGTTGGGCTCAGCGGCAATCGCGGCGGCCAATGCCTCGACAGCCTCCGGCGCACAGCCGTGCTTGCTGGATTCGTCGTCGATGTTGACCTGGATCAGCACGTTCAGCGGGCCGCGTGCGGCCGGGCGATGGCGCGCCAGCGCGGTCACCAGCTTGGGCCGGTCCACGCTCTGTACCCAGTCGAAATGGCTGGCCACGGCATCGGCCTTGTTCGACTGCAGGTGCCCGATCAGGTGCCACTCCAGCGCCAGGTGCTGCAGCGCCTGCATCTTGGCCAGCGCTTCCTGCACATAGTTTTCGCCGAAGGCCTGCTGGCCCTGCGCGGCCAGCGCGGCCACGGCCTCGGCCGGTTGGGTCTTGGACACGGCCAGCAGGCGCGGATCAGGCCGGCCGGCCGCCTCGGCGGCGGCATGCAGGTTGCTCAGGATCTGGGGCAGGGGAGTGGCCACGTGACGCGTTCCGTTGAATCAGGAGGCTATACTGCCGCCCGGGGAAAGATCCTTCCAGTCGAAGCCGTTATTGGGGAGTAGCCGCTCATGGATATCGCCGAACTGCTGGCGTTTTCCGTAAAGAACAAAGCGTCCGACCTGCACCTGTCCGCAGGCCTGCCGCCGATGATCCGCGTGGACGGCGACGTGCGCCGGATCAACATTCCGGCCCTGGACCACAAGCAGGTCCATGCGCTGGTGTACGACATCATGTCCGACAAGCAGCGCCGCGATTACGAGGAATTCCTCGAAGTGGACTTCTCCTTCGAGATCCCGTCGCTGGCGCGCTTCCGTGTGAACGCGTTCAACCAGAACCGCGGTGCCGGTGCGGTGTTCCGTACCATTCCGTCCGAGGTGCTCACCCTCGAGGACCTGGCCTGCCCGCCGCTGTTCCGCGAAGTGATCCAGCAGCCGCAGGGCCTGATCCTTGTGACTGGTCCGACCGGCTCGGGCAAGTCGACCACGCTGGCGGCGATGATCGACTACATCAACAAGAACGAATACGGCCACATCCTCACCGTCGAGGATCCGATCGAATTCGTGCACACCTCGCAGAAATGCCTGATCAACCAGCGCGAAGTGCACCGCGATACGCATGGCTTCAACGAAGCGCTGCGCTCGGCACTGCGCGAGGACCCGGACATCATCCTGGTCGGCGAACTTCGCGACCTGGAAACCATCCGCCTGGCGCTGACCGCCGCGGAAACCGGCCACCTGGTGTTCGGCACCCTGCACACCAGCTCGGCGGCCAAGACCATCGACCGCATCATCGACGTGTTCCCGGCCGGCGAAAAGCCGATGGTGCGCTCGATGCTGTCCGAGTCGCTGCGCGCGGTGATTTCGCAGGCGCTGCTGAAGAAGGTCGGCGGCGGTCGTACCGCAGCGTGGGAAATCATGGTGGGCACCCCGGCCATCCGCAACCTGATCCGCGAGGACAAGGTGGCGCAGATGTATTCGGCCATCCAGACCGGCCAGCAGTACGGCATGATGACCCTGGACCAGCACCTGCAGGACCTGGTCAAGCGCAGCCTGATCACCCGCAACCAGGCCCGCGACTACGCCAAGGACAAGCGCCTGTTCGAGTAAGGCGGGGCAGCGACGGGGCGGTGCGCGCCATGCCGCGGCCGCCACCGTGTTGTTTCCTCCACCGACCGTTTCCTGGTACACGCCCTTCTGGGAGCCCGCCGTGAACAGCACCGCGACCACCATCGATTTCACTTCATTCCTCAAGCTGATGGCGCACCAGCGCGCCTCGGACCTGTTCATCACCGCAGGCATGCCGCCGGCGATGAAGGTCAACGGCAAGATCTCGCCGATCACGCAGACGCCACTGACGCCGCAGCAGAGCCGCGACCTGGTCCTCAATGTGATGACCCCGGCGCAGCGCGAGGAATTCGAGAAGACCCACGAATGCAACTTCGCCATCGGCCTGTCCGGTGTCGGCCGCTTCCGTGTCAGCTGCTTCTACCAGCGCAACCAGGTGGGCATGGTGCTGCGTCGCATCGAGACGCGCATCCCGACCGTGGAAGAGCTGAGCCTGCCGCCGATCATCAAGACGCTGGCGATGACCAAGCGCGGCATCATCCTGTTCGTCGGTGCCACCGGTACCGGTAAATCGACGTCGCTGGCGGCGATGATCGGCTACCGCAACCATAATTCGACCGGCCATATCATCACCATTGAAGACCCGATCGAATTCGTGCACAAGCACGAAGGCTGCATCATCACCCAGCGCGAAGTCGGCATCGATACCGACAGCTGGGAAGCGGCGTTGAAGAACACCCTGCGCCAGGCGCCGGACGTGATCATGATCGGCGAGGTGCGCACACGCGAGGGCATGGATCATGCCATCGCCTTCGCTGAAACCGGCCATCTGGTGCTGTGCACGCTGCATGCCAACAACGCCAACCAGGCGATGGACCGCATCATCAACTTCTTCCCGGAAGACCGCCGCAACCAGTTGCTGATGGACCTGTCGCTGAACCTCAAGGGCGTGGTCGCGCAGCAGCTGGTGCCTTCGCCCGATGGCCGCTCGCGCAAGGTGGCGATGGAGATCCTGCTGGGCACGCCGCTGGTGCAGGACTACATCCGCGACGGCGAGATCCACAAGCTGAAGGAAGTGATGAAGGACTCGGTCCAGCTGGGCATGAAGACCTTCGACCAGAGCCTGTTCGAGCTGTACCAGGCCGGCGAGATCAGCTACGAGGATGCACTGCGCTACGCCGACTCGCAGAACGAGGTGCGCCTGCGCATCAAGCTCAGCCAGGGCGGCGACGCGCGCACCCTGTCGCAGGGGCTGGATGGCGTGGAGATTTCCGAGATCCGGTGACCGGACGGGCGCCTGCGGGCGCCCCCTGCTCCGGGATGACCGCAGCGCCGGATGCACGCCGGCGTGAACCTGCCAGGGAGGCCTGCATGCGTGCGACTGCGAGCGTGATACTGGCCATCGCCGTGCTGCTGCAGGCCGGCTGTGCCCGTACCCCCGAACCGGCTGCCCCGGCCGAGGGCTGCGACGATCCGCAGGCACATGCCTGGTATCTGCTGCCACCGCCTGCGGCGAAGCGCGGCGGAGACTTGCCACCGTTCATCGATTTCACCGGGTCAGCGAGGAGGATCTATGATGCCCGGTTGCGGGATCTCGATGGCTTGCCGGAGCCGTCGTTCCGCTGTGGCAGCGTGCCGGCACAGGCATATCGCTTTGTCTGGGATCCTGCATTCTTCCCGGGCGTGGTCGTTCGCGCACAGCGCAACGCGGCGGGTCAAGCTTGGATCGTCGGCCGCAGTGTGCGCGATTTCGAGATTCCCGGATCGTCGCCCGGGCGTCCATCCACCGTCATCAAGGGCGGCACGTGCGCTGCACCGCGCGCGCTGAGTGCGCAGGAATGGAAGGCCATCGCCGCCGCGTTTGCGCTGTTGCAGGGCGAAGACGCGAGCGCCGGGCTTGATGGCTCAACGTGGATGTTCGAGTCCGTGGTGGACGGCGAGCAGCGTTGGTTCGCGCGATGGGTGCCGCGGGATCCGGCGTTCCGCAACACCGGCAGGATGATGGTGGAACTGGCGGGTTGCACTGACACCCTGCAGGGCATGGAATGACGGGCACCGCAGGCGATTGATGAATTCCAGTCATGACCGACTGCGGCCGGGCTGGCTCACTCCAGCCCCACGACAGGCGTATCGTCAGTACTTCCCCTCTGGAGCACGACGATGCAGACACGTGAACTTGGCCGAAGCGGCCTGAAGGTTTCCGCCCTCGGCCTGGGCTGCATGGGCCTGACCCATGCCTACGGCCAGCCGGTCGAGCAGAGCCAAGGCATCGCCCTGCTGGAGGCCGCCGTCGAGCGCGGCGTGACCTTCTTCGATACCGCCGAGGTGTACGGCCCGTATACCAATGAAGAGCTGCTTGGCCAGGCGCTGGCGCCTTACCGCGACAGGCTGGTGATCGCCACCAAGTTCGGTTTCAAGGACGCGCGCACCGATGACGGCCTCGACAGCCGTCCGGAGAACATCCGTGCCGTGGCTGAAGCCAGCCTCAAGCGCCTGCGTACCGACCATATCGACCTGTTCTACCAGCACCGCGTCGACCCGAACGTGCCGATCGAAGATGTGGCCGGCACCGTGCGCGACCTGATCGCCGAGGGCAAGGTCGGGCACTTCGGGCTGTCCGAGGCCAGCGCCGCCACCGTGCGTCGCGCGCATGCGGTGCAGCCGGTCGCCGCCGTGCAAAGTGAGTACTCGCTGTGGTGGCGCGAACCGGAGCGCGAGCTGCTGCCGACGCTGCAGGAACTGGGCATCGGCTTCGTGCCGTTCAGCCCGCTCGGCCGTGGCTTCCTGACCGGTGCAATCAACGCCGATACGACCTTCGACGCCAACGACTTCCGCAACAGCGTGCCGCGTTTCCAAGTGGAGGCGCGCCGCGCCAACCAGGCGCTGGTGGATCGCATCAGCACGATCGCGGCAGCGCGCGGTGCGACGCCGGCGCAGGTGGCCCTGGCCTGGCTGCTCGCGCAGGCGCCGTGGATCGTGCCGATCCCGGGCACCACCAAGGTTCATCGCCTGGAAGAAAACCTGGGCGCGGCCGACCTGCAGCTGGCGCCGGAAGAACTGCAACGCATCGCGCAGGCGCTGGACGAAGTGTCGATCGTTGGCGAGCGCTACAACGCGCAGCGTGCGGCACAGGCCAAGGGTTGATCACCAGGTGGGTGCGGACCGTTGGTCCGCACTCCTTGACCCTCACCCCTTCATCGGCCCACGCAGCGCATCCAGCACCGTCCGCATCGCCACGGTGACGTGGCGGCGCGACGGGTAATACGCGTAGTAGCCATCGAAGTGCGGGCACCAGTCGTCCAGCACCGACTGCAGTCGCCCATCGTCCAGCATCGGCTGCACCTGGTCTTCCGGCAGCCAGGCCAGGCCGCTGCCGGCCAGTGCCGCGGTGCGGGTCATGCCCATGCTGTTGAAGATCCACTGGCCACTTACGCGCACGCTCAGTTCGTTGCCGTGCTTGCCGAAATCCCACGGCATCAGACCGCCGTGCGTGGGCAGGCGCAGGGTGACGCAGTTGTGGTCGGCCAGCTCGTGCGGATGCCGTGGCGCCGCGTTCCGACGGAAGTAGCTGGGCGCGCCGACCACGCGCATGCGCAGCGGCGGGCTGATCGGCACCGCGATCATGTCGCGCGCCAGCCGCTCGCCGAGACGGATGCCGATGTCGTAGCGCTCGGCGACGATGTCGGCCAGGCCGTAGTCGGTGGTCAGTTCCACCTTGAGGTCCGGATAACGCTGCAACAACGGCGCCAGCCGCGGCCAGGCAAGGTACTCGGCGGCATGGCCGGTGGCGTTGATGCGGATGGTGCCGGCTGGACGTTCGCGGTACTCGGCCAGTGCGGCCAGCCCATCCTCGATCTCGGCCAGGCGCGGAGCGAGGGTCTCGAGCAGGCGGGCGCCAGCTTCGGTGGTGGACACGCTGCGGGTGGTACGGGTCAGCAGGCGCACGCCCAGGCGCTGTTCCAGCCCGCGCATGGCATGGCTGAGCGCGGACTGGGAGACGCCCAGCTGCGCGGCGGCCTTGGTGAAGCTGCCCTCGCGGGCAACGTGGACGAAGGCCTGCAGGTCGTTGAGGTTTTCGCGGGGCATGAGGGGATGATACGGCTCCCGGATTGAACGGATCCGTCGATTTCCGGCTCCCGGGTTCGTCGTACCGGTACATCCAACAGAAGGAGCTTCCGCGTGGGCACTGACACCAAGCCGAAAGGCCCGGCCTCGTATTTCCCCTCCATCGAGAAGACCTACGGCCAGCCGGTGGCACATTGGTTCGGCCTGCTGTCGAAACAGAAGGGACTCAAGCACATGGAGCTGGTCGGCTTGCTGAAGAGCGAGCACGGACTGGGCCATGGCCACGCCAACGCGCTGGTGGCGCATCATCTGGCCGGACAAGGTTGACCGGGTCCCGGAGCGCGTGGGGGGTGGGGCGTATTCAGCTGAACGATTT
Organism: Stenotrophomonas beteli; assembly: GCF_001431665.1. Taxonomy (GTDB): domain Bacteria; phylum Pseudomonadota; class Gammaproteobacteria; order Xanthomonadales; family Xanthomonadaceae; genus Stenotrophomonas; species Stenotrophomonas beteli. The sequence goes on from NZ_LLXV01000040.1 coordinate 54,219, forward strand.
CATCTGCAACTGTCATCCAGATCGTGTCTAATACCGCTCCCCACCTGCTGTTCCCCCACCCGCATGTCCCTTCCTTCCCATGGCCCCGCGCCGTGCGACGACGCTGACGGCCACCTGGTCACCGCCGGTCCGCTGACCCCTCCGCCGGACAGTGCCGGCACGACCGCCGATGAGAGAGCGCTGCGTCACTCGATCGCCGAGGACGTGCAGGGCATGGTGCTGGCCACGATGGTGGCCTCGCTGGGGCTGGCCATCTTCGCCAAGAGCGGGCTGATGATCGGCGGTATGGCCGGCATGGCCTTCCTGCTGCATTACGCGCTGGGCTGGAACTTCGGCGTGGTATTCGTGCTGGTCAACCTGCCGTTCTACTGGGTGGCGGTGCGGCGCATGGGCTGGGAATTCACCCTGAAGACCTTTGCCGCGGTCACCGCCTGCGGCGTGCTGACCGACCTGCTGCCGCGCTGGATCGACTTCTCGCACATCCACCCGCTGTATTCGGCAATCGTCGGTGGCGCGCTGTCCGGCCTGGGCATCCTGTTCTTCATCCGCCACCGCGCCAGCCTCGGCGGCATCGGCATCCTGGCGGTTTACCTGCAACGCACCCGTGGCTGGAGCGCGGGCAAGGTGCAGATGTCCTACGACGCCTGCCTGATGGTGGCTGCGTTCTTCGTATTGTCGCCGTCGAAAGTGCTGTATTCGGCCATCGGCGCGGTGGTGCTCAGCCTGGTGCTGATGTTCAACCACCGCCCCGGCCGTTACATGGGCGTATGACGATTCGACGGCCGGCCCCGCCGGAACCCACGCGTGATGATGCCGGGCCATGCCCGGCGGAGATGCGTCAGCGGGCTGCGGCCTGCAACCAGGGCGGCGACAGTGTCAGCAGCCGCGCATGCACCGGGCAATCCTCGGCGTGCGCCCCTGGCAGGTAGCCCAGGCTCATCAGGAATTCGCCGGTGATCTCGCCGCCGGTGAAGCGGAACGTCTTCTTGAAAAGCTTCACCCAGTCGGCCTTGCTGCGTGGGTGGTGCGCATCCAGCCACGCCGCGAAGCTGCCATGGCTGGCCCGCAGCTGCTGGATCACCTGTGCGTTGTGGATCGCCGCCAGTACCTTCAGGCGGTTGCGGATGATGCCCGCGTCCGACAGCAGGCGTTCGATGTCCTGCTCGGCATATGCGGCCACGCGGTCCACATTGAAGCCGTCGTAGGCCGCGCGGAAGCCCTCGCGCTTCTTCAGGATCGTTTCCCAGCTCAGCCCGGCCTGGTTGATTTCCAGTACCAGCCGCTCGAACAGTTCACGCTCTTCGCGCTGCGGGAAGCCGTACTCGTTGGCGTGGTAGAAATCGTGCACCGGGTGGCCCGGGGCGATGAGGCAGTAGCCGCTCATGGGGAAGGCTCGTTGGATTCGGATTCGGATTCGGGATCGATGGCCACCGCAGGGTGCCCGCCGATGGACAGCATCGGCCAGCGCGCTGGCACGAGAGTGAGTTTGCCGTCACGCAGGGCGTGGTTGATCGTCTCGGCCTGGCCGCTGACGGTGCCGAACAGCGCACCGGCCCGGCGCCACTGGGAATCCTTGCCACGTGCGTACAGCACGCAGTCCGGTCCACGGTGGGTGTTCAGCTCGCACAGCAGCACCTCGCCGGTACCATCGCCGTCCAGGTCGCGATGCACGATCAGGCAGTCGCGCTCGCTCTGGGCGCAGGACTCGCCATTGATCGATCGGGTGGCCAGAGCTTTCCACCAGTCGTCCGGTGGCGAACTGGATCCCTTGGCCAGCTTCAGCGCGCGCTGCAGGGCGGCGACGTCCTGCGGCCCCTTGTCGAGGCGGTGGCCGTCGTCCCAGCGTGAGGTGCGTGCCAGGGCAGCAGCGATCACCTGTGGCGCGTTGGCATCGGCGGTGATGGCCGGATCGCGCTGCAGTTCGCGCAGCGCCTGCACGCCACGGCGCCCCAGGTCGAAGCGCAGCACGTTGACGTCGCTGCTGGTGATCGCCGGCGGGTCCGCGCGCAGCCGCTCCAGTTGGCTGGACAGGGTCAGCCGCACCGGGTCCAGCAGGGGCGAGTTGCCCAGCAGTGCCAGTGCCAGCACCACCCAGCACATCCAGCGGTTGACCGGCTCCAGCATCTGCAGCCAGCGGCGCTGCCGGCGCAGCACGGCCAGCGCGTAGCCCACGGCATAGCCGGCCGTGGCCAATGCGACGAGTACCGCCCAGAAGCGATCCAGGGTCCAGCCGTACTGCGCCACGCGCAGGCCCAATGCATACAGTGCCAGCACGGCGTAAACCGGCAGCGTCAGCAGGCTGGCTTCGACCAGCCTGCGCAGCACCAGAGGGTAGGGAACACTGTCTTCCCCCTGCTGGTAGACCGCATTGGTAAACGTCACCAGCAGCAGTGACACCACCACCAGAAGGCTGGCGGCGGAACGGGTCTTCCACAGCGGTTCCAGCCCGGTAAGCGGCAGGCTCAGCACGAACAATACGGCGATGAACGACAGCAGCGGCAGCAGCCCACGGCAGATCGCGAACAGCACCTGGCGGGTGATCTGGATCGCGCGGTGCTGGGTGCGCCCGATCAGCACGCCGAACCCGGCCAGGCTGCCAGTGGCCAGCGCGATGAAAGCGTCCTGCCGGAACAGGTCGCGGAAGACATTCACGTCCAGCAGTTGGAACAGCGCTGCCCACAGCCACAGCAGCAGCCAGGTCAGCCCGGTGAACAGCGCCGCCAGGGCCAGGGTCAAACCGTTCTGCCAGGCGCGCTCGAACAACTCGGGGTAGCTGGCGCGCCAGTGCCCATGCTGCAGCTGGAACTGCCACCAGGGCAGGGCCACGAACACCGCCACGGCCATGCCCAGGGTCAACGGAAACTGCAGCGTGCCCGACTCCAGTGCGGTCTCGCCATTGAGGTTCCAGCCGATCCAGGCGGCCAGCGCCAGCACCACCGCCGAGCCGAGTACGGCCTGCAGCCACAGTCGGCGCTGGCCCAGCTCGACCAGGCTCAGCGCCACCGCGCTCGGAATGGCCAGCACCCAGGCGTACCAGCAATAGCGCCAGCCGATATCGCGGAACGGCCACGCGTCGGACAGCTCCTGCGCGGCATACAGCATCAGGCCCTGCAGTAGGGCAAGCAGGACGATGGCGCTGCGTGCCGGCAGGGTCAGGGGCGATGAAGACTGCATCAATGACCTTCCGTGGCAAAGCACCATCCTAGCCCATCGCGGTTCGGCGCCATCGCGCGACCATCCCGCCCCCAGCAGGTAGAATGGGCCCATGCCTGTAATGCCGACCTCCCTTGCCGATCACCTGCTCGTCGCGCTGCCGTCGCTGCTCGACGCGACCTTTGCCCGCAGCGTTGCGCTGATCTGCCAGCACGACGAGAACGGGGCGATGGGCGTACTGGTCAACCAGCCTTCCGAATACACGCTGGGTGAAGTGCTTGCGCAGATGGACATCACCACCGGTGATAGCGACCTGCAGGCGCGCATGGTGCTCAATGGCGGCCCGGTGCATCCCGAGCGCGGCTTCGTCATCCATGACGACGCGCGCGCATGGGATTCCAGCCTGACCGTGGGTGACGGCCTGTACCTGACCACCTCGCGCGACATCCTCGAAGCGATGGCGCGTGGCGAAGGCCCGGCCAATGCCGTGGTCACCCTCGGCTGTGCAGGCTGGGGCGCAGGGCAGCTGGAAAGCGAGCTGGCCGAGAACAGCTGGCTGACCGTGCCGGCCGACGCCGAGCTGGTGTTCCAGCTGCCGCTGGAGCAGCGCTGGCAGGGTGCGGCCTCGCGTATCGGCGTTGACCTGTTCCGGCTGACCGACTACAGCGGCCATGTCTGAGCCCATCACGCCCGCGCCGGATTCTGCGGCCCCGGCCATCCGTCGTGACGGCACGGTCCTGGGTTTCGATGTCGGCTCGCGGCGGATCGGCGTGGCCATCGGCAGTGCCTTCGCTGCGCATGCGCGTGCGGTGGCCGTGGTCGATGTGCACGGCAACGGTCCGGACTGGACCGCGATCGAACGCCTGCTCAAGGAATGGAAGCCCGATGGCCTGGTGGTGGGCGACCCGCTGACCCTGGATGGCCAGGACCAGCCCAACCGCAAGCGCGCGCAGGGCTTTGCCCGCCAGCTGCGGGAACGTTTCAAGCTGCCGGTGGTAATGATCGACGAGCGCTCCAGCTCGGTCGAAGCTGCCCGCCGCTTCGCTGTCGAGCGCGCCGAAGGGCGCAGGCGCCGCCGTGACGCGGCCGCCCTCGATGCAGTGGCCGCGGCGGTGATCATCGACCGCTGGCTGTCGTCACCGGACGACGCCACTCCCATTCCCTGACTGCACGACTCCCGCCATGACCGCCCAGCAACTCGATGCCTCCGGACGCCTGCGCCACCTGCTGACCCTTGAGGGCCTGCCGCGCGAAACCCTGCTGCAGCTGCTCGACCGTGCCGGGCAGATCCGCGATGCCGCGGTCGGCCGCGTCGGCAACAAGCGCCACGTGCTGGCCGGTTCGGCGGTATGCACGCTGTTCTTCGAACCGTCCACGCGCACCCGCAGTTCGTTCCAGCTGGCTGCGCAGCGGCTGGGCGCCGACGTGCTGAATTTCGATGCCTCCACCTCGTCCACGCGCAAGGGCGAAACCGCCTGCGACACGCTGCGCAACCTGGAAGCGATGGGCGTGCGTGGCTTCGTGGTGCGCCACCCCGATGACGGCGCCGTGGCCGCACTGGCCGAGGCGGCGGGCGAGGGCACGGCGTTGATCAACGCCGGCGACGGCCGCAGTTCGCACCCCACCCAGGGCCTGCTGGACATGCTGACCCTGCGCCAGGCCAAGGGCCCGGATTTCTCGAAGCTGAAGGTGGTGATCGTCGGCGACGTCAAGCACTCGCGGGTGGCGCGCACCGACCTGCACGCGCTGCGTACGCTGGGCGTGGGCGAGATCCGCGTATGCGGCCCGCAGTCGCTGCTGCCCGACGATGAGACCCTGAAGGGCTGCGTGGTCGGCGATGATTTTGACGCCATGCTGGAAGGTGTCGATGCCTTCATGATGCTGCGCCTGCAGCGCGAGCGCATGGAAGAGGGCCTGGTGCCGTCGCTGGAGCAGTATCACGCGCAGTACGGCCTGACCCATGAGCGCCTGGCCCGTGCCGGCAAGGATGCCGCGGTGCTGCACCCGGGCCCGATCAACCGTGGCGTGGAAGTGACCGACGAGGTGGCCGACGGCCCGCAGTCGTGGGTGCTGCGCCAGGTCGCCAACGGCGTTGCGGTGCGCATGGCCGTGCTTGAAACGCTGCTGGGCTGATCGCTCTGGTAGGTGTCAACCTTGGTTGACACACTTACCGCGCGGCTTGTCCGCGCACCGCTCTGGTAGATGCCAACCTTGGTTGGCACTATCCATCCGCGCCCAAGTTGTCGAGCGGATCACACGAAGCCCCAAGCTCCCATTCGCACCATGCATGGGGATATTGCCCAAGCCGCGTCGTCAGCCCGGCCCTGATCGGATTTCCCATCAGATACATCGCATGCCGGTGCAACGATTCGTCAGAGCGGATCGCATGATCGTGATAGCAGGCCTGCCAGAAGCGCCCGACGCGCCCCAGCAACCGGTTTACCTGCTGGGCTGTGCGCGACTTGAAACGCTTCATGACGGTTTCCAGCGTTCCCGCACGTAGTTCGACCAGCCAGTGGATGTGGTCGGGCATGACCACGTACGCAATCGAGCAGGTGAAGCCTTCCTGATCCAGTCGCTGGAATTCGCGGACTGCCAAGGCGGCCGCTGCGGCGTTGGTGAAGAGCGGCGCGCGGTCATGGACGACGGTGGTGAGGATATAGCTGAGGCCGATGCTGGAGCGACGACCGAGCAGGAGGCGTGTGTTCTGCATGGAGCAAGCATGGACGGGCCCGCTTCCAGTGAACATCGGGGAATGGGTTGGTTTCAGGTAGGCCAGTGCCAACCAAGGTTGGCAACTACCAGAGCAGTCAATCCCAACCAAGGTTGACAACTAGCGAAGCTATGGCTCAGCGCTTCTGTGCGAACAGCCACGCCCACATCGCCGGGTCGGCGTAGGTGGCATCCCAGGCGTTGTGGTTGCCGTCGGGGTATTCGGTATAGCGCACGTCACGCGCACCGGCGGCTTGGAATGCGGCGTGCAGGCGGCGGTCATCGGCAGGCGGCACCACGTCATCCAGTGCGCCGTGGAAGATCCAGATCGGGGTGTGCCGCAGGCGCTGGGCGATGGCCGTGTACGGGTCGGCCTCGTGGGCAACCTGCTCGACGAACAGGGTCGGCCGCACCGCACGCGGGGCCAGTACCGCGCCGCATACCGGCACGATCGCCGCGAAGCGGCGTGGGTCGTCCAGGGCGATGTTCCAGCTGCCATAGCCGCCCATCGACATGCCGGTCAGATACTGGCGCGCCGGGTCGGCACCGAACTCGGCAATGGCGGCATCCAGCGCGGCCAACGCAACGCGGTTGTTGCGTCCGCTCCATTCCTCGCGCCCCGGCACCTGCGGGAACACGGCCAACGCCGGGAAATCGGCCGCATGCGCGCGCAGGTACGGCCCCAATCCGGCATGGGTCGGCTTGACGCCATCGCCGCCGCGCTCGCCGGATCCGTGCAGGAACAACACCACCGGCAGCGAGCCGGGTGTGCGCGCCGATGCCGCCGGAACGAACACCTGGTAGTAGGCCGTTTCGCCATCCACCTTCACCGCGCGCGCTTCGAAATGCCCACGGGCGCTGTCGGGCATCGAAGTGCAGCCGGTCAACACCAGAAAGACCAGGGCTGGCAGCCCGCGCAGGATTGAACGGAGCATGAGGTTTCCCGAAGCGGCGAGATCACTGCATCGTAGTCCGCCGCCGTCAACGCGGCATCATGCGCCGCATCACTGCGGGCGCGGGAAACTGGCGATGATGTCCAGCTGTTCCTGGGCCTCGGCATTGCCTTCGGCGGCCGCCGCCTGCACCTGCGCCAGGTCGGGGTGCAGGACCACCAGCAGCGGGTTCTCGCAGACCGGGCAGTCGTACTCGGTGGCGTCCTCGTCCAGCTCCATCTCCATCGCACGCGAACTGCCCTTCCATTCGCAGGCCGGGCAGGTGTGCTGCTGGTCGCGCCAGCCAGGCTGGAAATAGTTGTCGATTGTGGTTGCCATGAGGGTCCAGTTGGAATCGGGTCAGAGCCCCGCGCAGCGGGGATCCGACCCTGGGTTTTGGCTTGATACGGTCAGTGCAGCAGCACCAGGGTGGCCAGGCCGAGGAAGGTGAAGAACCCCATCGAGTCGGTCACGGCGGTCAGGAAGATGCCGCTGGCCAGCGCCGGGTCGAAGCCGAAGCGTTTCAGGGTCAGGGGTACCAGCACGCCGGCCAGGGCGGCGAACAGCAGGTTGCAGGTCAGCGCGATGGCGATCACCGCCGACAGCCCCGGCGAGTGGAACCAGGCCAGCACGATCAGGCCCAGCACCGAACCCAGCAGCAGGCCATTGAGCAGGGCTACCCGCACTTCCTTCCACAACAGGGTGCGTGCATTGGAGGCGCCCACCTGGCCCAGCGCCAGGCCACGCACCATCAGCGCCAGCACCTGGGTGCCGGCGTTGCCGCCGAGGCCGGCCACGATCGGCATCAGCACCGCCAGCGCCACCAGCTTGTCGATGGTGCCTTCGAAGTGGCCGACCACGCTGGAGGCCAGGAAAGCGGTACACAGGTTGACCGACAGCCACATCAGGCGGCGGCGCATCGCGCGCCAGACCGGGCTGAACAGGTCCTCGTCCTCGTCCAGGCCGGCCGCGCCCAGCGCCTGGTGCTCGGCCTGGCCACGGATGATGTCGACCACGTCATCGATGGTGATGCGACCGACCAGGATGTTGTTCTCGTCCACCACCGGCGCGGAGATCCAGTCATGGTCGGAGAACTGGCGGGCGACTTCCTGGTCGCTCTCGCCGACGTCGATGGCCGGCTGCTCGTCGTCGATCAGGCGGTTGATCGGGGTGGTGTCCTCGTGGGTCACCAGTGCCGCCAGCGACACCCGGCCCAGGTACTGATGGCGCCGGCTGACCACGAACAGGTGATCGGTGTGGTCGGGCAGTTCGCCGCGCAGGCGCAGGTAGCGCAGCACCACGTCGACGTTGACGTCGGCGCGTACGGTCACCACGTCCGGGTTCATCAGGCGGCCGGCGCTGTCCTCGGGATAGGACAGCACCTGCTCCAGGCGCTCGCGGTTCTCGCGGTCCATCGACTTGAGGACCTCGTCGATGACCGTATCCGGCAGGTCTTCGACCAGGTCGGCCAGGTCGTCGATGTCCAGGTCTTCGACCGCGGCGATGATCTCGTCCGGGTCCATGTCCGCCAGCAGGCTTTCGCGCACGTCGTCGCCGACGTGGACCAGCACCTCGCCATCATCTTCCGGATCGACCAGGCCCCACACCACCTCGCGCTTGCCCGGCGGCAGCGATTCAAGCAGGTTGCCGATCTCGGCCGGGGCCAGGGTGTTGACCAGGCGGCGCACCGGACCCAGGCGGCCACTGTCCAGTGCATCGGACAGCATCCGCAGTTGGCGCGCAGTCTTGTCGTGGCGTACAGCTTCGGCCATCGCAGCTCCCGCGGGAATAAGAAAAGCCGCAATCCCGGCAAGGATGCGGCAACAGGGGTGTTCAGCGCGTCATTATCGCAAGGGGATGTTTCAACGCATAGCCGCCGGGTGGTGGTAGTGCCGGCCGCTGGCCGGCAACCGCTTGGCCTTCAACGAGACGGGGTCAGATCCCTTTTCCCGCGGAAAAGGGATCTGACCCCAGGCGTGCATGCCCGGCGAGCGGGTGGTGTCAGGGCGTATCGGCCACCAGCGCCAGCCAGCGCTCGATGGCGCGGCGGTCGCGGGCGGCCAGCAACTTCGGTGCACGCGCGCGCAGCATGGCCAGATCGGCCTCGCGGATCGCGCGGCGCACTTCCAGCAGGGTGCCGGGATGCAGGCTGAATTCGGTCAGCCCCAGCGCCAGCAGCAGCGGCGTCATCCGTGCATCACCGGCCATCTCGCCACACACCGCCACCGGGATGCGATGGCGCGCGCCGGTCTCGATCACCATCTGCAGCAGGCGCAACACCGCCGGGTGCAGGGGCGAGTACAACTCGCCGAGTGCTTCGTTGTTGCGATCGGCAGCCAGCAGGTACTGCACCAGGTCGTTGGTGCCGACCGACAGGAAGTCGACCAGATCGATGAAACTCTCCAGTGCCAGCGCGGCGGCGGGTACTTCGATCATCGCGCCCAGCGGCACATGCTCGGACACCATGTGGCCTTCGCCGCGCAGCTGCTCGGTCAGCTTCAGCATGCGCCGGCGCACCGCCAGCAGTTCCTCGCGGGTGCTGATCATCGGCAGCAGCACGCGCAGCTTGCCGTAGGCCGAGGCCCGCAGGATCGCGCGCAGCTGGGTGTCGGCCACTTTCGGCCGCGCCAGCGACAGGCGCACGCCACGCAGGCCCAGCGCCGGATTCTCCTCGTTGCTCAGGGTCAGGCCGGTGCGGTCAGCCTTGTCCGCACCCAGGTCGAGCGTGCGGATGGTCACCGGCCGCCCGCTCATGCCCAGTGCGGCGTCGCGATAGGTCTGGAACTGCTCTTCTTCGTCCGGCAGCTCGTTGCGCTGCAGGAACAGGAATTCGGTGCGGTACAGGCCCAGGCCCTGGGCACCCAGTGCATGTGCCTGGGTGACATCCTCCAGTGATTCGGCATTGGCCAGCAGGGCGATGTCGACCTGGTCGCGGGTGCGGCTGGGCTTGCTGCGCAGGCGCCCAAGCTCGCGCTGTTCGCGCGCATGTTCCTTCAGGCGCGCGCGGTAATCGCGCAGGTTGTCGGCCAGCGGGTTGGCGGTGATGCTGCCGTCGGCACCATCGATGATCAGCACATCGCCATCGGCGACGCGGCTCAGCAGCTGCGGCACGTTCACGATCAACGGCAGATGCAGGCTGCGCGCCAGGATGGCGCTGTGCGACAGTGCGCTGCCGGCTGCCGTGACGATGCCGACCACGCCCTGTGCCTGCAACTGGGCCAGCTCGGACGGGGCGATGTTGTCGCAGACCAGGATCTCGCCGGCCAGGCCCTTCACCACCGGCGGGCGTTCGGGTTGCAGGAAGGCATGGATGCGGCCGATCACGTGGTCCAGATCGTCCATGCGGCTCTTCAGGTAGGCATCGTCCATGCCATCGAAGACCCTGGCCAGGCGGTCGCGTTGCACGCGCAGGGCATAGCCGGCGCTGTAGGGGCCGCTGCGGATCAGCTCATCCAGCCCATGCAGCAGCTCGGGGTCGTCCAGCAGCAGGGCGTGCAGGTCGAGGAATTCGCCCACTTCCTGGCTCAAGGCACCGTGCAGGCGCTGGCGCAGCTCGTGCATTTCGGTGCGCGCGGCGGCCACTGCGTGGTGCAGGCGGGCCAGTTCTGCCTCCACCTGGCTGGGCGCCACCCGTTGTTCGGCCACCTCCAGCGCATGCGGCAGGCGTACACGGGCGCGGCCCATCGCCGTGCCGCGTGCGGCGCCGTGGCCGGCCAGCAGCTGGACCGGCCGCAGGCCGGAAGAAGGCTGGCCGGCGCGCGCGCGTGGCACGCTCAGCTGTCCTCGTCGAAGCGGCGTTCGAACAGGTCCACCACCGCATCCATCGCGGCCGCCTCGTCCTCGCCGGTGATGCGCACGGTGACCGGCGTGCCCTGGCCGGCGGCCAGCAGCATCACGCCCATGATGCTCTTGGCGTTGATCTCACGGCCCTTGGCGGCCATGGTCACGTTGCAGCGGAAAGGCGCCAGGGCCTGCACCAGCTTGGCGGTGGCCCGGGCATGCAGGCCCAGGCGGTTGCTCACGGTGAGTTCTCGTTCAAGCATCGTCGACTATCGCTCCATTACGGGTACCCGCCGCGGCTGTGGCGGGCAGTTGATCCAGTCCCTGTTCCGGATAATTCATCACCCGCAGCAACATCGGCAGGCTCAGCGCCGACACCCGGCGAACCGGGGTCCCCAGCCGGGCCAGCTGCCCGGCAAGATTGGCGGGGCTGGCGCCGTACAGGTCGGTCAGGATCAGCACGCCTGCACCACCGTCGACCCGCCGCAGGGCGGCCGAGGCGAGCGGGAGCAGGGCGTCCAGGTCTGCGTCGAACGGTACTTCGAAAGCTTCGGTTTTCAGCGGCAATTGCCGCAGGAGCCGGGTCGCCACGTCAAGCAGGGCGGTCCCGACCCCGGGATGTGTTACGAGGAGAATGCCACAGGTCATAACTGCACGTTAACAGGTCAAGGTGAATCGGCGATAGCAGCAGGAGAGGGGCGCTGTGTCCCGTATTCAGTGTTGCTCGGACCGGACCCGTTTTCCGATGCCCGTCAGCGGTTCATCCACGCATGGCGTGGATCGTGTCGACTGAAGTCGACACCCACCAACAGCACACCGCCCCGCCATCCCACGAATGCCGGCTTTGCCGTTGCTTCAGTCGAGCATGGCTCGACTCTACAACGGGGGCCGGGCGCAGCCCGGCCGACCCCCTCAATCCTGTTCGCGGTGGTACGTGGCCACGTCTTCCCAGCCCATCTCGCGCGCATGCCGCGCCATGCGCTCGGCCAGGAACACCGAGCGATGCTTGCCGCCGGTGCAGCCGAAGGCCACGGTCACGTAGCTGCGGGTGCCGTCGCCCAGCTTCGGCAGCCAGGTATCGAGAAAATCCATCAGCTGCGCCAGATAGCGCTGCACATCCGGCTGCGCCTCCAGGTAGTCGCGCACCCCGGGTTCGCGGCCGCTGAGCGCTCGCAGGTCGGGGTCCCAGTGCGGGTTGGGCAGCACCCGTGCATCGAACACGAAGTCTGCTTCGGCCGGAACGCCACGCTTGTAGGCAAACGACTCGAACAACAGCGACAGGCTGGTGGCATGGCCCATCGCGAACTCGGTAATGATCCGACGGCGCAGCTGATGCACGTTGAGGCTGCTGGTATCGATCACCGCGTCGGCTTCGCGCCGCAGCGGTGCGGTCAGTTCGCGTTCGCGGGCGATCGCTTCGGGCAGGGAAAGACCCAGCTGGCTCAGCGGATGCCGGCGGCGGGTGTCGGCATAGCGCTTGAGGACGGTCTCGTCGCTGGCCTCGAAGAACAGCACCTTTACTTCAACGCCGGCGTCGGTGGCCAGCTGCCGCCAGTCGCCCAGCTGGCTGAGGTCGGCCTGGCCGCGCACGTCGATACCCACCGCCAGCCGGCGCGGCGCGCGGCCGTCGTGGTTGTCCAGCAGGCTGCGCACGAAGTCCGGCAGCAGGTGGATCGGCAGGTTGTCCGAACAGTAGTAGTCCTGGTCCTCGAAGGTCTTCAGGGCGACGGATTTACCCGAGCCGGACAGGCCACTGACGATGATCAGGGTCGGGGCGGTGGGCGTGACGGTGCTCATGGACAGGCTCTTGGCAGGGCAGGGGGGTCAGGGCGTTCGCCGTTCCAGCAGGTTGCTGTGGCGGGCGATGAACATCGCCGCAGGGTCGATGCCCTTGGTACGCAGGATGTGCAGGCGGGTGGCCGCCTCGGTCAGCACGGCCAGGTTGCGGCCAGGCATCACCGGCAGGGTGATCAGCGGCACGTCCAGGTCCAGCACATGGCGGGTGCCCGAATCGCCGGTCAGGCGTTCGTAGCCGTGCGGCGTGGGTTCGGTCATCGGCTTGGTCAGGTGGACGATCAGCCGAAGGTACTTGTTCTTCTTTACAGCCGTGTCGCCGAACATCTCGCGCACGTTCAGCACACCCAGGCCGCGCACTTCCAGCAGGTCCTGCAGCAGCTCCGGGCAGGTGCCATCGAGCACGTCGGGGGCGATCTGGGTGAACTCGGGGGCGTCGTCGGCCACCAGCCGGTGGCCACGGCTGAGCAGTTCCAGCGCCAGCTCGCTCTTGCCCGAGCCGGCCTCACCGGTGATCAGCACGCCGATGGAGTAGATCTCCATGAACACGCCGTGCAGGATCACCCGCGGCGCCAGCGTGCGCGCCAGGTGGTAGGACAGATGGTTGAGCAGCTCGTGGCCACGCTTGGGGGACAGCCACAACGGCGTGCCGGATTCATCGGCGGCCGCGCGCAGGTCTTCCGGACAGGGCTGGTTGCGGGTCAGCACCAGCGCCAGCGGATGCGACTGCATGATCTTCTCGATCGTTTCCCAGCGCTGGCGCGGTTCCAGTGCATCCAGCCAGGACAGCTCTTCGGTGCCCAGGATCTGCACCTTGTTGGGGTAGATCGCATTGAGGTAGCCGGCCAGCGACGGGCGCCGCGAGACCGTGTTGCCGGCCTCCAGCTCGCGCTTCTCGCCGGACTGGCCAGCGGCCCAGCGCAGGCCCAGCCGCTCGCGCTGCTGTTCGAACAGTTCGCGTGCGGTGATGCTGGTATTCATGCGGCGCTCGCAGGTGGGGGCAGGTCCAGCGCCTGGCGCAGGGCCCGGGCGTCGCCGGCGTCACGCAGTGCCTGGCGGATGGCCGGCGCCGAGAACAGTTCGGCCAGCTCGGACAGCAGCATCAGGTGCTGGTGCGTGTAATGGGTGGGAACGGCGATCGCAAATACCAGGTCGACCGGTTCGTCGCCGCCGAAGTCGACCGGGGTGGCCAACCGAAGCAGGGCGCCGCGTGGGCGGTCCAGGGTCGGCGCGCGGCCGTGGGGGATGGCGATGCCGTGACCGATCGCCGTGCTGCCCAGCGCTTCACGCTGGCACAGGTTCAGGTAGATCTGTTCGGCGTTGGCCTGGCGGCAGGCCAGCAACCCGGCGGCGGCCTGCAGGACGCTGTCGCGGTCGGTGGCCGTGCAGAGTTGGGTCTGCACGGCCGCCAGGAGGTCATTCAGGGGCATGTCTGCGGGAAACGGTGGCGATCAGCCGCCATTGTCGCCCACCGGCAGCGGTGCGTGCTGCTGTTTTTTCTCTTTGTGCTTGATCACCAGGCGGTCAAGCTTGTCCGCGAGCACGTCGATCGCGGCATACATGGTCTGGCCGCCGGCCTCGGCGTGCAGGGTCTGCCCCGGAATGTTGAGGCTGGCGTCGACGTGGTGTTCGGTCTTCTGCAGCTTGAGGGTCACCCGCGCTTCGCAGTGCTGGTCGAAGTGTTTTCCGATCCGGGCCAGCTTCTCCTCCACATAGGACTGCAGGGCCGGGGTGACTTCGACGTCTTTGCCAAACGTTTCGATGCGCATCGGGTTTCTCCTGTGTTCGGATGTGCCAATGAACCTCTCCGCCGGGCGCGGCGGTGCGTCAAGCGATTCTGACCCTTTCGTGCGAGGCGGAGATGTTCATGGCTTCACGATACTTCGCCACGGTGCGCCGCGCTACTGGAATTCCCGACGATTTGAGCAGGTCAGCCAGCTTGGCGTCAGAAAGCGGCTTGCGCGGGTTCTCATCGTCGATCAGGCGCCGGATCATCGCCTGGATGGCGGTGCTGGAGGCCTCGCCGCCGCCGTCGGTATCGATGCCCGAGGCGAAGAAGGCACGCAGCGGCAGGGTGCCGCGCGGGGTGCGCACATGCTTGCGGGCGATCGCGCGCGATACCGTCGATTCGTGCAGGCCCAGTTCGGAGGCGATCTCGCGCAGGGTCAGCGGGCGCAGCGCCTGTTCGCCGAACTCGAGGAAACCGGCCTGCTGCAGGATCAGGCTGCGCACCACCCGCAGCAGGGTCTCGCCGCGTTGTTGCAGGCCCTTGAGCAGCCAGCGCGCTTCCTGCAGCTGGGCGCGCAGGTAACCTGCATCGGCGTCGCCACAGCGGCGGATCAACTGCTCGTAGCCACGGTGGATCACCACCTTCGGCCCGGCATGCCCGGCCAGTGCCGCGCGCCAGATACCGTTCTGCCGCCACACCACGACATCCGGCACCACGTAGGTGTCCTGCGACAGCGGCGCGACCTGCGTGCCCGGCCGTGGGTCCAGCGAACGCAGCAGGGCCACGGCGGTCTCGACATCGGCCAGCGGTTGTTTCAGTTCGTGGGCAAGCCCGGGCACGCCACTGCGCGGCAGCCGTTCCAGCGGGCCTGCGGCGATCTGCCGCGCCAGCGCCAGGCCGGGCGTGTCGCCGGCCAGCACCTCCAGCTGCAGCTGCAGGCATTCACCGAGCGTGCGTGCGGCCACGCCGACCGGGTCGAAACGCTGGATGCGATGCAGGACCGCGAGGATCTCATCCGGGTCGGCATGGATGGCCGGCAGCAGGGTTTCGGCGATGGTCGCCAGCGGCTCGCGCAGGTAGCCGTCGTCGTCGAGTGCATCGATCAGCGCCGCGCCGATGCTGCGGTCACGCGCCGAAAGATGCGACAGGTGCAGCTGCCACAGCAGATGGTCGGCCAGGGTTTCGGTTTCGGCCACGCGCTCTGCGGCGCTGCCGGTGTCGTCATCGTCATCGAAGCTGCCGCCACTGCCGGCGGCGCTCCAGTCCAGCTCGGCCGGTGCCCAGTCGTCGCCGCTGTCGCTGCGTTCGGCGGGGGCCTCCTCGCTGACGTTGCCGTCGCCGCCCTCGCTGGCTGCGTTGTCGTCGCTGCCGTCGGCCCAGTCCAGCAACGGGTTGCTTTCCACCGCCTGGGCGATCTCCAGCTCCAGCTCGGTGGTGGACATCTGCAGCAGCTTGATCGCCTGCTGCAGCTGGGGCGTGAGCACCAGGTGCTGTCCCAACGATGTCTGCAGCCGAGTCTTCATGCCTGTGCCGAACGGAAGGAAGGGGACCCGGCGCCTGCGATCACAGCTTGAAGGAATCCCCAAGGTAGACGCGACGTACGTCGGCGTTGTCCAGGATCGCCTCCGGCGACCCCTGGGCGAGCACGCTGCCCTCGGCGAGGATATACGCGCGATCACAGATTCCCAAGGTCTCGCGGACGTTGTGGTCGGTGATCAGCACACCGATGCCGCGCTGCTTGAGATGGGTGACGATGCGCTGGATCTCGCCGACCGAGATCGGGTCGACACCGGCGAACGGTTCATCGAGCAGGATCAGGCGCGGCTGTGCGGCCAGGGCGCGGGCGATCTCGCAACGGCGGCGTTCGCCACCGGACAGGCTGGCGCCGAGCTGGTCGGCGACGTGGCCCAGCTGCAGCTCGTCGAGCAGGCCGTTCAATTCGCGCTCGCGGCCGGCCGCATCCAGGTCTTCGCGCAGTTCCAGCACCAGGCGGATGTTGTCGGCCACGGTCAGCTTGCGGAACACCGACGGTTCCTGTGGCAGGTAGCCCACGCCCTGCTTGGCGCGGGTGTACATCGGGTCGCCGGTGATGTCCTTGCCGTCAAGCACGATGCTGCCGGCATCGGCGGCGACCAGGCCGACGATCATGTAGAAGCAGGTGGTCTTGCCGGCACCGTTGGGGCCCAGCAGGCCGACCACTTCGCCAGCGTCGAGCGTCAGACCGAAGTCCTTGACGACTTCGCGCTGCTTGTACTTCTTGCGCAGGCCCTTGGCGATGAGCATTACTTCTTGCTCCCGGCCGGCGCCGCTGCGGGCGTCTTGTTCTTGGGCGGGATGACGGTGCGCACGCGGCTGCCGTCGCCACCGGAGTTCATCTCGCCGGTGCGGGTGTTGTAGACCATGCGCTGGCCGGCATTGGTGCCGCGCGCGCTGGTGACCTTGTAGTTGCCGGTCAGGGTGATGATCTCGGTCTTGATGTCGTAGTCGATGCGATCGGCCAGCGCGTCCATCCAGGTGCCGTCATCGAGCTGCTGCTTCATCTTGGCCTGCTTGCCGGTGAACACCACGCGTACCGCTTCACCGTCCTTGAGGTAGATCTCGGCCTCGGACGAGCGCAGGTCCAGCGTGCCCTGGGTGATGATCACGCCCTGCGACAGCACGGTCTTGCCGTCGCCGGTGAGCATGCCCGACTGTGCGCCGGAATCGATGTGCATGTCTTCGTTGCGGTCGGTGGACTTGGCGAAGGCAGCGCTGGGCACAAGAAGACCGAGCGCGAGTACGGCTGCAAAGGGAATCTTCATCGGGGTCCGTTCTACCGGTGGGGCCTCCCGGCGGACCGAGGGCGGGTG
>NZ_LLXV01000041.1 GCF_001431665.1 Stenotrophomonas beteli
CCACGAGGGGCTGCGCCGTTCGCCGGAACACTACTTCGCCGGCGACATCCACATGTCGATGACCGCGCTGAACACCTCCGTCCCCGCGCGGTCGCGCACACTCACCGTCACCGGCAGTGCATAGCCCTCGGCAGCGGCCACGATCGGCTGGGCCGGCAACGCCACCGCCTGCAGCGTCCCACGCGCCTTGGCCAGGTACTGCACCTGCATCCCCTTCGGGATCCAGCGCATGCCCTTGGGCAGCGACGCGTCGACCATCAACCCAGCGGTCAGTTCGGCCAGGTTGCACATCGCGATCGCGTGCACCGTGCCGATGTGGTTGCGCACCCTGCGACGGTCGGCCAGCGTGCCTTCGCAGCGGCCGTGTTCCAGGCGCGTGATGCGCGGTGCGATGCTGGCGAAGTAGGGCGCCTTCAGGCACACCGCGCGCGAGAACAGCCAGTTGCCGGCAGGCCAGCGCTGCAGGCGGTGGTAGAGCGAGAGCAGGGGCGTGGACATGATGGAGCTCCGGTCGTCGGATAGAACGACGGCGGGCCGAGGCCCGCCGTCGAAGGCAACGCGTGTCGCGGGCGATCAGGCCGCCTGCGAATGCGGGTCCTTGTGCTGGCGGTCGTAGTAGCTGGCCGCGCGCAGTTCGTGGGTGTCGAAGTCGTCCACGGTGATCGTGTCCAGGGTCAGCGTACGCAGCTCTTCCAGCAGGCTGCGCTCGTCCTGGGTGATCACGCCCTCGGCCACGGCCTCGTCCAGCTGGCTCTTGAAGTCCAGCGCTTCGATGCCCTTGCTCTTCAGCGCCTTCAGGAACTTGCGCTCCACTGGCTCGGCCATGATCGCCTTGCTCAGGTAGCTGTTGATGCGGCCGCCCGGGTTGTTCTCGCACGGGGTCAGGAACACGCCATTGGCCAGGCGGTCGCGGGCTTCGTTCGGCGCCATCAGCAGCGCAGCCACGCGACGGCTCAGGCGGTCGCCCGGCGCCTCGGCACGGCGGCCCAGCGGGAAGATCAGTGCCCACATCAGCCAGCCGATCGGACGGATCGGGAAGTTGCGCAGCGCGGCCGACAGCGATTCCTCGATCTTGTGCACGCTGTCATGGAAGGCCCAGGCCAGCAGCGGCTGGTCGGCCTGCGGCGCACCTTCGTCGTGGTAGCGCTTGAGCATGGCGCTGGTCATGTAGACATGGCTCAGCACGTCGCCCAGGCGGCCGGACAGCGATTCCTTGAACTTCAGCTTGCCGCCGAGGGTCATCATCGAGATGTCGGCCATCAGCGCCAGATTGGCCGAGTAACGGTCCAGCTTGCGGAAATAGCGGCGGGTGTAGGCGTCGCCGGGGGCGGCACCGAAGCGCGCGCCGGTCAGGCCGAACCAGAACGAACGCACGGCGTTGGAAATGCCGTAGCGGATGTGACCGAACAGGCTGCGGTCGAAGTCCTGCAGGCCGGCGCGGGTATCCGGATCCTGCGCGGCCTTCATTTCCTTCAGCACCCACGGGTGGCAGAGGATCGCACCCTGGCCGAAGATCAGCAGGCTGCGGGTCATGATGTTGGCGCCTTCCACGGTGATCGCGATCGGTGCGGCCTGCCAGCTGCGGCCGGCGAAGTTGCGCGGCCCCAGGATGATGCCCTTGCCGCCGATCACGTCCATCATGTCCGAGATCACTTCGCGGCTCATGGTGGTGCAGTGGTACTTGGCGATCGCCGACGGCACCGACGGCACGTCACCACGATCGACCGCCGCGGCGGTGGCCTGCGACAGCGCGCTGATCTTGTAGGCCTTGCCGCCGATGCGGGCCAGCGCTTCTTCCACGCCTTCGAAGCGGCCGACCGACAGGCCGAACTGCTTGCGGATGCGCGCATAGGCGCCGGTCACGGCAGCACCGGCCTTGGCACCACCGCTGGCGGTGGACGGCAGGGTGATCGAGCGGCCCACGGCCAGGCACTCGTTGAGCATGTTCCAGCCCTTGCCGGCCATGGCTGCGCCACCGATCAGCTGGGTCAGCGGAATGAACACGTCCTTGCCGCGGATCGGGCCGTTCTGGAAGGTCGAGTTCAGCGGGAAGTGGCGACGGCCGATTTCAACACCGGCGGTGTCGCGCGGCAGCAGGCCCAGGGTGATGCCGATGTCGCGGGTATCGCCGATCAGGCCATCCGGGTCGTACATGCGGAAGGCCAGGCCGATCAGCGAAGCGACCGGGGCCAGGGTGATGTAGCGCTTGTCGAAGGTCAGCTTGACGCCGAGCACCTGCTCGCCGTTCCACTCGCCCCTGCAGACGATGCCGTAGTCGGGAATGGAGGTGGCGTCGGAGCCGGCGAACGGGCCGGTCAGGCCGAAGCAGGGCACTTCGCGGCCGTCGGCCAGGCGCGGCAGGTACTGGTCCTTCTGTTCCTGGGTGCCGTAGTGCACCAGCAGTTCACCCGGGCCCAGCGAGTTGGGCACGCCGACGGTGGAGCTGACCACCGAAGACACCGAGGCCAGCTTCTGGATCACCTTGTGGTGGGCCAGCGCGGAGAAGCCCAGGCCGCCGTATTCCTTCGGGATGATCATGCCGAAGAACTTGTTCTTCTTGATGAAGGCCCACAGTTCCGGCGGCAGGTCGGCGTGGACGTGGGTGATTTCCCAGTCGTTGACCATCGTGCACAGCTCTTCGACCGGGCCATCGAGGAAGGCCTGTTCTTCGGCGGTCAGCTGCGGCTTGGGATAGTTGAGCAGGATGTTCCAGTCCGGATCACCGGTGAACAGCTCGCCCTCGAAACCGACCGAGCCGGTTTCCAGCGCGATGCGCTCGGTCTGCGACAGTGGCGGCAGCACCTTGCGGAACACCTTCATCATCGGGCCGGTCAGCAGCGGCTTGCGGATGAACGGCAGCAGCAGCGGCACGGCGATCACCGCCAGCACGGCAGCCGCGACGATCGTGGCGGTCTGGCTGACGTAGGGAATGAACCAGCAGGCGGCCAGCAGGGCCACGCTGATCAGCGTCCAGGTAACCAGCCGCATGCGGTGGTAGGCGACGAACGCGCCTGCCAGCAGCAGGGCGAGGAAGGGAAGAACGATGCTCATGAGCGTGCTCCGGTGACGTGCTCGTTTGTGGCGGACGAAGCCGCAGCGTCCGCTGCGGGCAACACGTCCAGATAGTCCAACACAGTAGCGGTAAAGGCGTCGTTGTCATCGCCAGCGACCATGTGCGTGGCCTGCGGCAGCTGCACATGGCGCGCGTGCGGTGCCAACGCCAGGAATTCGGCCACGGTCTGCGGCGTGACCAGATCGCTGCGGCCGCCGCTGACCAGCAGCAGCGGGCACTTCACCTGGCGTGCGGCCTCGGCCAGCGCGTCCTGGTGCTGCTCGCTGTCGCGGGCCAGCTCGGCCACCAGCCGCGGGTCCCAGTGCCAGCGCCAGCGGCCATGGCCGTCTTCGCGCAGCAGCGCACGCAGCGACTGCTCGGATTTGCGCGGGCGGTGCGGCATGTAGGCCGAGATCACATCGGCGGCCTGGGTCAGCGAGGCGAACCCATCGGGATGGGCGGTCATGAAGGCCAGGATGCGTTCGACGCCGGCGGTGTCCCAGCGCGGGGTGATGTCCACCAGCACCATCGCCGAGAACAGGCCCGGCCAGCGCGACTCGGCCAGCAGGCCGAACAGGCCGCCCATCGAGGCCGCCACCAGCACAGGCGGGCGCGGCTGTTCGCCGGCCAGCACGATCAGGTCATCGGCGAACTGCTCGCCGTGGTAGGGCAGCTCGGCGCCATTCCAGTCCGAGTCGCCATGGCCGCGGGCGTCGTAGGCCAGGGTCTGCAGGCCGGCTGCGGACAGGGCCCGGGCAGTGGCGTTCCAGGCGTGCCGGGTCTGGCCGAAGCCATGCGCGAACAGCACACGACCGCGGCGGCCGTGGTCGCTGGCGGTCGCCGCCAGGCGCGCGCCATGGGCAGCGTCCAGGCGCAGGTCATGGAACGCAGCAGGAGTAGGGGACGTAACCATACTTGCTAGTATGGATCGCTTCGAGGGGATGTCAATACTGCATGGTATGGTGCGCTGCGGAAGGCGCCTGGAGAGGGCTCCGGAGGAGCCTGTGACGGTTTCGGCCGCAACCGCGTACTGCAACGAACCCCGGCGTATGGTTAAATCAGTCCATGAATCAACCTGACGCTTCCGCCGGCGAACCGCGCGCCGGCCGCAACAGCCGCCTGAGTGCCGAAGACTGGGCCCAGGCGGCCCTCGATCTGATTGCTGAACAAGGTGTCGGCGCCGTCGCGGTGGAGCCACTGGCACGCCGTCTCGGGGTCACCAAGGGCAGCTTCTACTGGCATTTCCCGTCGCGCGATGCACTGCTGCAGGCGGCGCTGGAACGCTGGGAACTGTTCGAACAGGAACAGGTGTTCGGTAGCCTGGAAGATGTGCCGGATCCGCGCGTGCGCCTGCGCCAGCTGTTCCAGATGGTGGCGCACGAGGTACAGCCGCACATCATCTACAGCGAGTTGCTGAAGGCGCTGGACCACCCGATGGTGCGGCCGGTGATCGACCGCGTGTCGCAGCGTCGCCTGGATTACCTGATCGCCTCGTTCCGCCAGGCCGGGCTCAGTTCCACCGATGCGCGGCACCGTGCGCGCCTGGCCTACGCCGCCTACGTCGGCTTCCTGCAGTTGTCGTTGCAGCTGCAGCAGCCCAAGCAGGCGCGTGAGGACTTCGAAGCCTATGTCGAGCACCTGATCGAGACGCTGATCCCGAACGGATGAGCGCCACACGATGAGGTCACTGGAAGGCCGCGGCATTGCCGCGGCCTTTTTGCTGGGGGAGATGGCCTTCGCACGCTGCCGGCCACAAAGAACAACGGCCCCTTTCGGGGCCGTTGCTGAAGTCATCGATCAATCAACCGATCAGAACTTCTGCTGGTACTTCATGTAGACGAAGCGGCCGATGTCGTAGCCACCGTAGTACGAGTAGCCCGAGTTCGGCTGCGCGTAGGCCGGTGCCGACCAGTGGTCGAACACGTTGTTGGCACCCACGGCCACCGTCGCATTCCACGGCAGGTTGTAGGACACCTGCAGGTCGTGGAAGGTGTTGGAACCCAGTTCGTTCTTCGGCGTGATCTGGCCCAGGGTATCGGGCGAGCTGAAGTTCGGCAGGGTGCAGCGGTCGTCGAAGTAGCAGTCTTCCTTGGTGCCCGAGTAGTAACGGGCGGTCCAGGAGATCGACAGGTTGTCCAGCTGCCAGTTGACGGTCAGGTTCGAACGCAGGCGGAAGTTGCCCTCGAAACCGTTCAGCTGGGTCGGCGGATTGTCGGTGTTGTCCGACTTGATCTCGTTCTTGGTGACGTAGGTGTTCTGCAGCGAGGTGGTGAAGTTGCCGAAGCCGGTTTCGAAGCGATAGTTGACGTCGAAATCGAAGCCCTCGGTCTCCACGTAGCCGGCGTTGCGCAGCGCGAAGTCCAGCTGGGTGATGTTGCCGCTGGCATTACGAGTGAAGCCCACGCAACGCGACTCGATGCCGCGCAGGTAGCAGTCGTTCAGCAGGTCGGTCGGCGTATCGGCAACGATGGTGTTGTCGATGCGGATGTTCCACCAGTCCAGCGAGGTGTTGAAGCCGGTCAGGAAGCCCGGGCTCCACACGATGCCGATGGTCTTGGACTTCGACGTTTCCGGCGTCAGGCCCGGGGTCGAGCCGGTGACGAACGGCGTGTTGCTGGCCTCGCCCGGACCCGGGGCCGGACCGCTGGAGGACGTGTTCGGCTGGCGGAAGCCGGCCGGCACGTCGGCCAGGCAGCGTGCGTTGCCGGCAGCAGGGCCGAAGCTGGTGTCGCACGGGTCGGTGTAGTTCGGGAAGGTCTGCGAGATGCCGCCGTACAGGTCGGCCACGGTCGGCGCACGGAAGCCTTCCGACCAGGTACCACGGACCAGGATCGAATCGATCGGCTTCCACTTCAGGCCGAACTTGCTGTTCAGCGTATTGCCGAAGGTGTCGTAATCCGAGTAACGGGTGGCCGCGGTCAGGGTCAGTTCCTTCGCGCCCGGCAGGTCGGCCAGGATCGGAACCTGCAGCTCCAGGTAGGCTTCGTTGAGGTTGTAGCCACCCTGGGTCGGGCCTGCGGCCAGATCGGTGGAGATACCGGTCTGGGCCAGCGCATCGGGCGAGAACGAGCCGCTTTCTTCGCGACGCTCGATGCCCAGGGCCACGCCCAGGTCGCCTGCCGGCAGGGTGGCGATGGTGCCAGCGATGTTGGCGAAGTAGTTCTTGGTGGTGGTGCGCGACAACGCCTGGCCCGGCTGGTACAGGTAGGCCTGGACATTGGGGTCGGCCAAGCTGTTGGGCGCGTTGTAGCCGTTGGCGATCAGCGGGTTCCACGGGGTGCACGACCCGGGGCCGGTACCCAGCGGAATCGGCGAGTCCGGCGTGCCGCACTGCGCCTGGCCGTTGGCGTTGATGAAGGACGGGCCGGTGGCCTGGCCAACGGCGTAGGTGTTCAGGTTACCCGTGCTGATCTGGGTGCCCTTGTTCTGGTTGTACAGATAGCCGGCTTCCCAGTCCCAGTAGCGCTCGCCGGTCTGGAAGGTGCCGCTGAACACACCGGTGAAGCGGGTGGTGGTCAGGCTGTTGCGGACTTCGCGCGGCACTTCCCAGCCACGACGCACGTACTGGACGTCTTCGCCGACCGGGTTGAACACGCTGTCGGCGGACAGGCCATTGGCGCTCAGGGCGAAGTCGTCGCTGAAGAATGGATAGCCCGCGTTCTGCGCGAACGAATCACGGTCGGTGTACAGCACGCTGGTGTCGAAGCGCACGTTGTCGGTGAAGTCGAAGCGGCCGTTCAGGAACGCCGACTTGCGCTTGATGCCGCTGTACACGGTCGACGCCAGCGCCGGGTTGGAAACGTCGATGGTCGGGTCAACCAGGCGATAGCTGGAGAACTGCGACGGATCCAGGCCCGGAACGTCGCGGCGCAGCGTGTAGAGCTGGTTGTTGTAGACGAATCGGCCCCACTGCGAGGTGCCGGACAGGCCGCCCGGACGCGGATCGCCCTTCTCGCCGGTCGGGAAGCGGTTGCGGGAGAACCAGCGGTCCTTGGCCCATACCGGATCTTCGTTGGTGTACTCGACACCGGCAGTCAGCGAGCCACGCTCACCACGGAAGCCCATGATGAAATCGTAGTTCTCGCGCTTGCCGTCGCCCTGGTCCCACTGGCCGATGTAGACGTTGGCTTCGGCACCCTCGAAGTCCTTGCGGGTGATGATGTTGACCACGCCGGCAATGGCGTCCGAACCGTAGATGGTGGACGCGCCGTCCTTCAGCACTTCGATGCGCTCGACCATCGCCGACGGAATCGAGGCAACGTCCTGCAGGCCGTCGTTGGTGATGCCGAGGCGGCGGCCATCGATCAGGATCAGGGTGCGGTTCGCACCCAGGTTGCGCAGGTCGATGTAGTAACCGCCGACCGCTTCGCCCGAGCTGAGCGGGGAGGTACGGCTGATGGCGGGCGAACCGGCGGCCGGGATGTTCTGCAGGATGTCGGCGACCGACTTGAAGCCCTGCTTCTCGATCTGGTCGCGGCTGATGGTCATCACCGGCTGGGCGGTTTCGGTATCGACCTGGCGGATGCGCGAACCGGTGACCTCGATACGGTCGAGGTTGGTGGCTTCCTGGGCGTGGGCCGTCGCGGTGCTGGCACCGGCGACAAGCGCGATCACAACTGCGTCACGCAGCTGGCTGGACTTGAGTTTCATTGGCTCTCTCTCTCCAAGAAATCTTGGCTGGGGTTTATGCCCGGCGGGGGAGCGAAAGAGCGCTCCCAAATCGCGAGGCTGACCCGATAGTAGCGGGCGTTCGCCAAGAATTAAAGCTGCGTTAATCAAGCCTGTGATTTTGGTAAATTACCCCTTATTTCTTTGAAATCAACATCTTGCGTACCTAGCTATATGGCCGTGCCTCGTTTGTTAACGCAGAATGACGAAAAAAGTTACGTTTGATATGTACCGCAGTATGTCATCGCGTTATTCCAGGTATCCCGGGGCCTTGACGCGTGCATCAAAAAGCACGCGGCGCACATGCGCAGCGGGCGCCTTTCGGCGCCCGGCAGGAACAACGGGGAATACGGCCGCGGCCGTGGAGACGGTTCAGAGATCCTGTTCGTAGCGCACGTACGGTACGGTGCCGTCGTCGTTGCTTTCATTGCGCGGCGAGAACGGATTCTTGCCACGGCTGATCACGTTCTCGGCACCAACCGTCAGCTGGCCGGACCACGGCGTGCGCCAGGTCAGGCCGATGCCCAGGCCTTCCCACTTGCCCGGCTTGCCGGGCACATCCACGACGCGGCCGATGATGCTGCCGGTGAAATTGCCATAGCCGGCGCCGATGCTCAGGCTCTTGCTGTCCCAGCGGTCGACCAGTGCCGGCGACGCATCGGCCAGCGGCACCAGGCGTGCCTTGGCGTAGGTGCCGGCGATGGAGACGAAGCCTTCGCGGCCGATGTTCTTCTGCGCGAACACGGTCAGATCGTTCTGTTCGGTGCGCAGCGACGGGGTCTTGTTCGGCCCGGCCAGCCATGCCGGCAGCGTCTCGCGGCCGGTGCCGGCGGTGATGCCCAAGCGGCTGTTGCCACGGTTCAGCGCCGCGGTGCCGGTGAAACGCCGGCTGTTGAGGTCGTCGTCATCCCCCAGGCTGGCCAGCATGCAATGGCTGGCGAGGCCGCTCATGCTGGTACCGCTGCTGCTGTTGCAGAGCAGGCCGAGGGAATCGCCCGAGGACAGGCCGAAGGCGGCGTCCAGCGAATTGCGGCCGAAGTGCCAGCGGGCGCCGGCCGCCTGTTCGCCGGTCGGCTCCAGATACAGCAGGGCCTCGACCTTGCCGCTGCCCTTGTTCCACACCGGCAGCACGGTGCGGGTGTCCTTGCTCTGCGCGTGCACGCCCGTGATCGCGCCAAGGGCGATCAGCAGGGCCAGCGGTAGACGCAGGAAGGTACGCATCGGACCAGTTCAGACAGGGACGGACAAAGGAAGTTCCCGTGGGGACGGGAACTCGATCCTAGGGTGTTTATGAATTCTTAACAAGCCTTGATCCTCCCCAGGTACAAGACTGCCGTTCACTGAAGGCGTTCAGGCGCGGGCACTGCCCCCTTGGCGCCGTGGAACAGTATGCCGAACTCCGTCAATGGAAAGTGATACTCACGCCCGCAGAATTCGCATCGCACTTCGACCGCGCCGGTGTCCACCGCAGCGGCGCGTGCTTCTTCCTCACCCAGCGACTGCAGCATGGCCTCGACCCGCTCGCGCGAGCAGGAGCAGGCGAACGACAGCGGCTTGTCGCCCAGCAGCTCCGGGCGCTCCTCGTGGAAGAGCCGGTGCAGCAGCTGGTCGGCCGGGGTGGCCAGCAACTCAGCCTTGCCCAGGGTCTCAAACAGGGCGCTGGCGCGTGCCCAGCCGTCCTCGTCGCCCTCGTCACCCGGCAGTTTCTGCAGCAGCAGGCCGGCCGCGCCGTTGCGGTCGGCGGCCAGCAGCAGGCGGGTCGGCAGCTGCTCGGACTGGCGGAAGTAGTCCTCGAAGGCCTCGTCCAGTTCCGGCGCGGTCAGCCCGACCAGGCTCTGGTAACGCTGCGGTTCGCGCGGGTCCAGGCCGGGGTTCTCGATGGTGATGGCGAGGATGGCGTCATCGCCCAGGCCGGACAGGTCACGCGGGGCGTCCTCGCCTTCGCTGAGCTGGGCGATGCCGCGCAGGGTACCGGCAGCGGTGCACTCGGCGAACAGGGTGCGCAGGGCGCTGCTGCTGCGCAGCTGGATCGACAGGCGGCCGTCGATCTTGGTGTGGCCGGTGAACAGCGCGGCCGCCACGCAGGCCTCGCCCAGCAGTTCGGCGGCAGCATCCGGATACTGGGCGTGGGACAGGATTTCCTGCCAGGTGGCCTGCAGGCGTACATGCACGCCGCGGACACCGGCGTCGGGCAGCAGGAAGCGGATCAGGGAATCGGAGTTGGCGGTCATCGGCTCACATCGCGCGTAAACGGGGGCGGTTGCCGGATAATGCGCCGACAACCAGACAGAAGAAGGATGCACCAGTAATGGGGGCAGGGGGAGAGCAGCACAAGGTAGAGCCCATGGCGCCGCCGCCGCGTCGTCGTCGCTGGCGCTGGAAATACCTGCTGTGGCTGCCGCTGCTGCTGGCCGCGTTCAGCTGCCTGCAGGTGCTGGTGCTGCGCTTCATCGATCCGCCCGGATCCACCGTGATGCTGTGGCGCTATGGCGAGGCGCTGGCAGAGGCGGACTGGTCCTACCGGCTGCACTATCAATGGCGTGACCTGGACCAGATGGCGCCGAGCCTGCCGATTTCACTGGTGGCGGCCGAAGACCAGCGCTTCCCCGAGCACAACGGCTTCGACCTGCAGGCCATCGAGAAGGCCCGCGACCACAACGCCCGCGGCGGGCGCCTGCGCGGGGCCAGCACGATCAGCCAGCAGGTGGCCAAGAACCTGTTCCTGTGGCAGGGCCGCAGCTGGATCCGCAAGGGCCTGGAGGTCTGGTACACCGTGCTGATCGAGGCCATGTGGCCCAAGCAGCGCATCCTGGAGATGTACGCCAACATCGCCGAATTCGGTGATGGGGTGTATGGCGCGCAGGCGGCAGCGCAGAAATTCTGGGGCAAGGATGCCGCGCGCCTGAGCCCGGCCGAGAGCGCACGGCTGGCGGCGGTGCTGCCGGCACCGCGGCGCTACA
Organism: Stenotrophomonas beteli; assembly: GCF_001431665.1. Taxonomy (GTDB): domain Bacteria; phylum Pseudomonadota; class Gammaproteobacteria; order Xanthomonadales; family Xanthomonadaceae; genus Stenotrophomonas; species Stenotrophomonas beteli. The sequence goes on from NZ_LLXV01000041.1 coordinate 10,681, forward strand.
ACGCGGCCGCGCCTGGGCCATATGTGCAGCGCCGCGCGGCGTGGATCCAGCGCCAGGCGCGCCAGCTGGGCGGCGCCGGTTACCTGGCCGAGGACTGAGTGCGCGTGCTGCCCGGCCGGCGCATGGCGTGCGCCCATGCAACGTACAATCCGGGCATGACCCGCGAACGGCTTACTTTCGTCATCGCTGCCTACAACGAGGCGCTGGCACTGCCCCTGCTGCATCCGCGCCTGTGTGCGGTGCTCGACGGCATGCCCGACCTCGACGGCCACATCCTCTATGTGGACGACGGCAGCCACGACGACACCTGGCAGGTGATCGCCGGGCTGGCCGAGGGCGATGCGCGCGTTTCGGCGCTGCGGCTTTCGCGCAACTTCGGCAAGGAGGCCGCGCTGACCGCCGGGCTGGACCTGGTGCGCGAAGGCGCGGCGATGATCCTCGACGCGGATGGCCAGGACCCGCCGGAGCTGGTGCCGCAGTTCGTCGCGCGCTGGCGCGAGGGCCATGACAACGTGTACGGCACGCGCATGGCCCGCGACGGCGAGGCCTGGATCAAGCGCGCCACCGCGGCGATGTTCTACCGGGTGATGGGGCGCCTGTCACGCACGCCGATTCCCGCCGATACCGGTGACTTCCGCCTGCTGTCAGCGCGCGCGTTGAGCGCGCTGCGCGAGATGCGCGAGCGCCATCGCTTCATGAAAGGGCTTTTCAGCTGGGTCGGCTTCAAGCGTATCGCCGTGCCCTACCATCGCCATGCGCGGGTAGCCGGGAGCAGCAAGTTCAGCCTGTGGCGGCTGTGGAACTTCGCGCTGGAGGGCATTACCGGATTCTCGACGGTACCGCTGCGCGCCGCCACCTACCTGGGCCTGGCGACGGCGGCAGTGGCGTTCGTATTTGGCCTGTGGGTGATTGTAAAGGCGGCGCTGTACGGGGATCGCGTGGCCGGCTGGCCGACGATGATGGCGGTGATCCTGTTCCTGGGCGGCGTGCAGCTGATCGCGCTGGGCCTGATCGGCGAGTATTTGGGGCGGCTGTACGAGGAATCCAAGCAGCGGCCGCTGTACCTGGTTGACGCCTGGCTAGCATCGGCCGTGGCAGACTCGGCCCTGCAACCCACTCCTGGAGGGCAGGCAGATGACCACGGTACGGCAACTGTTGGACGGCAAGTCTCCTGAAGTTCATGCGGTCGCGCCGGATGCGGCGGTGATCGATGCGATCCGGCTGATGGCGGAGAAGGGCATCGGGGCGGTGCTGGTGATGGATGGCCCGCGACTGGTCGGCATCCTGTCCGAGCGCGATTACGCGCGCAAGATCGTGCTGCGCGATCGTTCCTCACGCGATACGGCGGTGGCCGAGATCATGACCGCACAGGTGGTGACGGTTTCACCGGGCGAGCAGGTGGAGCACTGCCTGCAGCTGGTGACCGACTATCGCATCCGCCATCTGCCGGTGGTGGAGGGCGCGCAGGTGCTGGGGGTGATTTCCATCGGTGACCTGGTGAAGTCGGTGATCGATGCGCAGCGGCGCGAGCTGGACCAGCTGCAGCAGTACATCGTGGCGGGATGAGTGTGTGTCGCTGGCGGGCCTGCGGCCCGCCGGCCCGCTTTTCGAAGCTCAAAGCCAAAGCCAAAGCCAAAGCAGCGCCTATCTGATACGTCGGGAGGCGGAGGGTGCGGCTGGGCAGGACACGCCGTAAACCCATCCATGGGGGCTCGATCGGCGCATCCATGCGCCTCACGGTCCTGCCCAGCCGCACCCTCCGCCTCTGGACACGTTCCTGCGAGCGCGGTGCGCACATGCGCGGTGCCTCGCCTTTGGTAGCTGCCAACCTTGGTTGGCAACAGCTTTTGAGTTTGCTTTTTTCTTCTGACTTTGAATTTCCGCTCTCGTTCCGCGCGCGCAGGAAACGGTCACCCGTCCCCCTCAAGCCACGCTTGATTCAGGCGCCGCGAACAATGCTTCTACTTCGCATACTGCCCACCGCAGTCAGCATCCTTGCCCGGCCCCAGTTCGATGGTCGCCAGCAAGGCCGCCGGCGGGGCGATGCTGCCCAGCGCCAGGGCCACCGCGCCGCGGATACCCAGTGCCTTGAAATCCGGGCGGAACGAGGGGTCCTTGAACGTGCCGCTGATATGCAGCGGCGAACGCAGCACCAGGATGCTCCTGTCCTTCGGGCGTGGCTTCAGCAACAGGTCCAGCGTCTCCCCGCGCAGGTTGACCGTGCCCTCGCCGATGAGGATCGTGTCGGTGGTGTCTACCGCCAGTGCCTGGCTGGTCATCAGCCCGTCGCGCACGCCGAAGTCGGCGAAGGCGCAGCGCAGGGGAATCTGCTTGTCGCCGGTCACCAGGAATTTCAGCGATTCGGTGATATCCAGCCCGGCCAGTTCCATTACCAGGTTGCCGACATGGCCACGGCCCATCGCCAGCCCGACCTTGCCGCTGCTGCTGCCCAGCATCGCGGCGATCGAGTTGCCACGGCCCCTCAGGTCCACCTCGCCGCCGATGCCGCCCTTGGCCTGTTCGGCCAGCTTGGCGTCCGGGAACAGCTGACCCAGTTGCACGCCGCGCACGCTGGCCTTCAGCGCGGTGGTGATCTGCGGTTGGCGCGCGTCCATGCGGATCGCGCTGCGGATATCGCCACCGGCGACGCCGAAGTTCAGCGGGTCCAGGCGCAGGAGGCCGTCGTCGAGCAGCAGGTGCGCGTCCATATCGTCCAGCGGCAGCGACGGTGCATTGATGCGATGGGCCTTCCAGCGCACGTCGGCATCCATCGCGCGCAGCTTGCCCAGGTTGTAGGGGGTATCGGGCAGTACCTTGGCGCTGGCGGCAACTCGGGCGGCCTCGGCCTTCTGCTGCGCATTGGCGGTCTCACCGCCGCCGGTCCGGGGCGGGGCGCCGACGAAGCCGGCCAGATCGTCAAAGTCCAGGCGGCGCGACTCCAGCGTGGCGGTCAGTCGCGGCCGCGCGCGTCCCACTTCGAACTGCAGGTTGCCGCCCAGATCACTGTCGCCGACCTTGCCGGTGAAGCCGTCGTAGCGCCAGAGGCTGTGATCCCGCTTGAGGCGGCCGTTCAATGCATAGGGGGGCGACGGTGGAATGGCAATGCCCAGCAGCGGGTAGAGGTCGGCAAGGTCCTGCCCGCTGAGTGCGAACTGCAGGTCGAACACGCGCAGCTGGAACGGGTTGGTCAGCGTGCCGCTGGCCACCGCGTGGGTGGCGCCGGCGCGACCGTCGAGGTGGATGCGGAACGGGTGGTCGCTGTCGGTCAGCTCCAGCGGTGATTCAGTACCACCACGCAGGTTGAACGGATTGCCCTGCCAGTGTCCCTTGCCCTGCACCAGCAACGGTGGCGCAGCGTCGGCCTGCTTCGGCTGGCCGCTGCGCACGTCCACGCGGATATCCGTGCGGCCGAGCGCATCGAGGAACTGCAGGCGACCGTCGTCGATGCGCAGGCGCTTGAGCTGGGGGCTCGTTCCGCCGGCACGGTCGCCAAGGAAATCCCAGTTGCCCGGGTCGCCCTTGCGCGGCGCGGTTTCCAGCAGCACGTCCGGCCGGGTCAGGCGCACTTCGGGCAGCTGCACGCTGCCGCGCAGCAGGGGCCACACCCGCACGTCGATCTCGACGCGGTCTGCGCTGGCCATATCGGGTTGTTTCGCCCAGCTGGCATTGGCGAAGGTGACCGCATCGGCGCGGATCGTGCTGGTGCGGCCGAGGTCGACATCCAGGTTCCCGATGTGCAGTACACGGCCGGTACGCGCCTGCACTGCGCGCTCGACCGGCCCCTTGAACCAGTTCCAGTCCCACAACGCGATCAGTACCAGGATTGCCGCCAGCAGGAAAATCAGGATCGTGAGCCAGCGCCGGCCTCGTGGGCCGGGGCGGCGGACGCGCCAGCGGGTCGTGCGCTTTGCGGCAGGGGAAGTGGCAGCATTCACGCTGCCATGGTTGCCCCGTCTTCGTGGACAGGGCGCGAAGCGTCCATGTGCATGGCGTGCACGCGCCGCCCGCGAGCGGCCGTTTACAGCACCTGCATGGTGACCGCGACGAAGTGGCAGACGCTGCCGCCGATCACGAACAGGTGCCAGATGGCATGCGAGTACGGGATCGATTCACGGTGGTAGAAGTAGGTCCCCAGCGTGTACGACAGGCCGCCGGCGAACAGCCAGGTGAGGGTGCCGCCATCGATCGAGGCCCACATCGGCTTGATCGCCACGACCACCAGCCAGCCCATGGCGATGTAGATCACCGTCGAGAGCACCTTGAAGCGGCCGGTGTAGAACAGCTTGAACACCACCCCGCCCAGCGCGAGCGCCCAGATCGCGCTGAACAGGCCCCAGCCCCACGGACCGCGCAGGCCGATCAGGGTGAACGGGGTATAGGTGCCCGCGATCAGTACATAGATCGCGCAGTGGTCGAACACCTTCAACCGGCCCTTGGCGACCGGATGCTGGATGGCGTGGTACAGGGTGGAAGCGGTGTACAGCAGCAACAGCGCGATGCCGAATACGATCGCACTGGCCAGCTGCCAGCCGTCGCCGTAGATCGCCGCCAGGGTGATCAACACCGCGCTGGCGGCCAGGGCGAATACCGCGCCCAGGCCATGGGTCAGGGCGCTGGCGATTTCTTCACGGATCGAAGCAATGGACGTCGTGGACATGGCGTAGGCATTGTTCGCGGGGAGGGGGACCCGCACCCCCCTATCATCGCCGCGATGGGCGATGCGTGCACGCCTGTCACCGTATGGTGCGTGAATCCCTGCGTTGCGACGGCGGGGTCAGAGCCCTTTCCTTGCGGAAAGGGATCCGCCCCCGTGGCATCAGCCTGCCGAAACGGTGTGCGCCGCCTCGCGGGTGGCCGAGAAGCGCACGTCCGGTGAGCGTTCCTGCGCCAGCTGCAGGTTGACCCGGGTCGGTGCGAGGTAGACCAGGTGGCCGGCGGCATCCAGGGCCAGGTTCAATGCGTTCTTCTCGCGGAACTCTTCCAGCTTCTTCTCGTTGCTGCAGTGAACCCAGCGCGCAGTGGTCACGCTGACCGGCTCGAAGGTGGCTTCCACGCCGTACTCGTCCTTCAGGCGGTAGGCGGCCACGTCGAACTGCAGGACGCCGACCGCGCCCAGGATCAGGTCGTTGCTGGTCAACGGGCGGAAGAACTGGGTCGCGCCTTCTTCGGACAGCTGGGCCAGGCCCTTCTGCAGCTGCTTGAGCTTGAGCGGATCACGCAGGCGCGCACGGCGGAACAGTTCCGGGGCGAAGTTGGGGATGCCGGTGAAGGTCACCGCTTCGCCTTCGGTGAAGGTATCGCCGATGGAGATGGTGCCGTGGTTGTGGATGCCGATCACATCGCCCGGCCACGCTTCGGCGGCGATCTCACGGTCGCTGGCCATGAAGGTCAGCGCGTTGGCCAGCTTCATTTCCTTGCCGGTGCGCACGTGGAAAGTTTTCATGCCGGCGCTGAAACGGCCGGAGCAGACGCGCATGAAGGCGACGCGGTCACGGTGCTGCGGGTCCATGTTGGCCTGGATCTTGAACACGAAGCCGGTCAGCTTGTTCTCCTCCGGTGCGATCTGGCGGCCGGTGGTGGAACGCGCCTGCGGCGACGGGGCATGCTCGACGAAGAAGTCCAGCAACGGCTGCACGCCGAAGTTGTTCACGCCCGAACCGAAGAACACCGGGGTCTGCTTGCCGGCGCGGTAGGCCTCCAGGTCGAACGGGTGGCTGGCACCCTGCACCAGTTCCAGTTCGTCGCGCAGGTCGGCCAGCATCTGTGCACCGATCTTCTCGGCCAGGCCGGGGGCATCGATGGACGGGAAGATGGTCGAATCCTGGCGGGTGAAGTTGCGGCCCGGCTCGTACAGGTGCACTTCGCCGGTCAGCAGGTGGACCACGCCCTTCAGGCGCTGGCCCATGCCGATCGGCCAGGTCACCGGCGCACACTGGATGCCCAGCACGGTTTCCACCTCATCCAGCAGCTCGATCGGGTCCTTGCCCTCGCGGTCGAGCTTGTTGATGAAGGTCATGATCGGGGTGTCACGCAGGCGGCACACTTCCATCAGCTTGATGGTGCGCTCTTCCACGCCCTTGGCCACGTCGATCACCATCAGCGCCGAGTCCACCGCGGTCAGCACGCGGTAGGTGTCCTCGCCGAAGTCGGCGTGGCCGGGGGTGTCGAGCAGGTTGACGATCTTGCCTTCGTACGGGAACTGCATCACCGAGGAGGTGACGGAGATGCCGCGCTCCTTTTCCAGCGCCATCCAGTCGGAAGTGGCGTGGCGGGCAGCCTTGCGGCCCTTGACCGAACCGGCCATCTGGATCGCGCCTCCGAACAGCAGCAGCTTTTCGGTCAGCGTGGTCTTGCCGGCGTCAGGGTGGGAAATGATGGCGAAGGTGCGGCGACGCGACGCTTCGGTGGCGACTTCGGACATGGCAGTGGCGCCCGCCCGGGGCGCTTTTCAAAGAGATAAGCGCCCGATTATACCGGCCAGGGCCGGTCAGCGCCCGGTGCCGCCCGCGGCCTCGCCCTGGCGGGCGAACTGCAGCTGGCCCTGTCCGGTGAAGATGCGCACCGGCACCGAGCGCAGGCCCATGCCACGGTTGACCTGCACCACGAAGTGCAGATGCGGTGCGCTGCTGAAGCCGCTGTTGCCGGACAGGCCGAGCGGCTGCCCGGCCTGCACCGCCTGGCCACGGCGCACGCGCATGCCCGCGGCCTGCAGATGGCCATACAGGGCCATGCTGCCATCGCTGTGCAGAACGCGGACGAAGTTGGCGCGGCCGCCATCGCGTTCGCGGTCCTGGCCGTTGCCACGGAAACCATCCTGGATCTGCATCACCGTGCCCTCGCGCGCAGCCAGCACCAGGGTGCCCTCCGGCAGGGCGAAATCGACCGCGTCGCGGTTCTCTTCATCGTCGTGGCTGAAGTGGCCCTGCGGCGCCTGGTCCACGCGCAGGCGGGCGGCATCGAAGGGCAGGCGATAGGCGACATCTTCGGCCTGTGCGGCGGGGTTGCCCGGCACCGATTGCAGGCGCAGGTCCAGCGGGTGGCCATCGATCGGGGCGGGCAGATGGCCGACCACCAGGCTGCTGTCGCCCTGGATCAGTGACTGCACTGGCAGGCCGTCGACCGGGTGGCCGGGGGCCGCGCGCAGCTCGATCTGCACCGGCCCGGCCAGTGCATTGTCGACCCGTGCCTGCCATTGCCCGCCCAGGGCCTGCAGGCGCAGCCGGGCCATCGGCGTGGCGAGCTGCGCCGCACCGCTGCCGGTGGCCTGGCCCGGCGCAGGCAACAGGCCCCAGCCCCGCCGCCAATCCTCTGCCTGTACGGGCGCGCTCGCCAGCAGCAGCAACAGCAGGCAGATCAGGGGCGGGCGCGGCAGCGACATCGGTGTTCCAGGGGCCAGGCGAAGGGTTGGCGCGACTGTACCCGATCCTGAACGGGGCGGCCGGGACCGGATGCGCGGAATGGCTACGGAAAATATCCATCGCTTTATCCGCATGAAGGGATTGACAGTGCCGGAAAGGGCTGGCATCGTGGCTCCACCATCGAGACCGGCAGAGGGACAGGCCCTTTGAAGCCGGGGCAGCCCGCAGGCGCGCAAGCATCTGCGTAGGTGCCAAATCCTGCGGGGACCGTGGCGTCCACCGAAAGATGGTTCGAACCATGCACCGCAGGTGCATCTCGAACGCGAGCCCCGCGAAGGCTCGATGGCCGATTCCCCAACCGGATCCCGCCATGAGCTTCGCTGCCAGTACCGCCGTTCGCCCCGAACCCTTTGTCCCCGTCAGCGTGCCGGTCGAAGACCGCGTGCACGCCGGACGCGGTGAGTTCGCCGCGGTGCTGTCGATGCGCCACGCCGGCCCCAGCCCGGTGCGCCTGCGCTACGAATGGGTGGGCCCGGCCAACGCGCCGGTGGTGGTGCTGGCCGGTGGCATTTCCGCCCACCGCCATGTGGCCTCCAGCGCGCAGTTCAGCGAGAAGGGCTGGGCTGAAGACCTGGTCGGCAATGGCCGCGCGCTGGATCCGCAGCAGCTGCGCGTACTGGCGTTCGACTTCATCGGTGCCGATGGTGCGCTGGACGTACCGATCGATACCGCCGACCAGGCCGATGCGCTGGCCCTGCTGCTGGACCACCTCGGCATCCGCACGCTGAAGGCCTTCGTCGGCTATTCGTATGGCGCGCTGGTCGGCCAGCAGTTCGCGATCCGTCACCGCGCCCGCGTGCGCCAGCTGGTGCTGGCCAGCGGCGCGCATCGCCCGCATCCCTATGCCGCCGCGTGGCGCGCGCTGCAGCGCCGTGCGGTCGCCCTCGGCCAGCTGCAATGCGGCGAGGACCACGGCCTGGCGCTGGCCCGGCAGTTCGCCATGCTCAGCTACCGCACCCCGGAAGAATTCGGCGAGCGCTTCGACGCTGCGCCGGAAGTCATCAATGGGCGCGTGCGCGTGGCCGCCGAAGATTATCTCGACGCCGCCGGCGCGCAGTACGTCGCGCGCACGCCGGTGACCGCCTACCTGCGCCTGTCCGAATCGATCGACCTGCACCGCGTCGACCCCAGCGCGATCCTGCCACCGACCGTGGTGGTGGCCGTGGAGGGCGACCGCCTGGTGCCGCTGGCCGACCTGGTCGGCCTGGTCGAAGGCCTGGGCCCGCGCGGCAGCCTGCGCGTTCTGCGCTCGCCCTACGGCCACGACGCCTTCCTCAAAGAAACCGATCGCATCGACGCGATCCTCGCCACCGCCTTCCGCACTTCTGGAGAGTCCGCATGAGCCTGCACGCAAACGAGCCGTCCTGTAGTCGCACCACTGCCGCCGTCCGTGCCGGCATCGATCGGGATACCGCGCATGGCGCGGTCACGCCGCCGATCGTGCTGTCGTCGAACTTCAGCTTTGAAGGCTTCGGCAACAAGCGCCAGTACGACTACACGCGCAGTGGCAACCCGACCCGCGACCTGCTGGGTGAGGCGCTGGCCGAACTGGAAGGGGGCGTCGGCGGCGTGGTCACCGCCACCGGCATGGGGGCGATCAACCTGGTGCTGAACGCGCTGCTGCAGCCAGGCGATACCCTGGTGGTGCCGCATGACGCGTACGGCGGCAGCTGGCGCCTGTTCAACGCCCTGGCGAAGAAGAGCCACTTCGAACTGGTCACCGCCGACCTGACCGATCCGCGCGCGCTGGCGCAGGCGCTGGCCACCCAGCCGAAGCTGGTGCTGGTGGAAACCCCGTCCAACCCGCTGCTGCGCATCACCGACCTGCGCTTCGTCATCGATGCTGCGCACAAGGCCGGTGCCCTCGTCGTGGTCGACAACACCTTCCTGTCGCCGGCGCTGCAGCAGCCGCTGTCGTTTGGTGCGGACCTGGTGCTGCATTCCACGACCAAGTACATCAATGGCCACAGCGATGTAGTGGGTGGCGCAGTGGTTGCGCGTGATCCGGCGCTGCACGAGCAGCTGGTGTGGTGGGGCAACGCGCTGGGCCTGACCGGTTCGCCGTTCGATGCGTTCCTGACCCTGCGCGGCCTGCGTACGCTGGATGCGCGCCTGCGCGTGCACCAGGAGAACACCGCTTCGATCGTCGCCCTGCTGGACCAGCATCCTGCGGTGGGCAGCGTCTATTACCCCGGGCTGGCCGATCACCCCGGCCACGCCATCGCCGCCCGTCAGCAGAGTGGCTTCGGCGCAATGCTGTCGTTCGAGCTGGCCGACTGCGAAGGTGACGATCCGCATGCCGCCGTGCGTGCGTTCGTTGACGGCCTGCGTTGCTTCACCCTGGCCGAATCGCTGGGCGGCGTGGAAAGCCTGGTCGCGCACCCGGCCACCATGACCCATGCGGCGATGACGGCCGAAGCGCGCGCCGCTGCCGGTATCAGCGAGGGCCTGCTGCGCCTGTCGGTCGGTATCGAGGCCGAGCGTGACCTGCTGGCCGATCTCGGCGCGGCGCTGCAGCGCGCCGAAGTGGTGATCGACGCGGCCGCGCGCCGCAAGCAGGTGGTGGACGCATGAACGCACTGGCCGCTGACATCCCCGCGCTGGGCACCGGACGCCTGGCGCTGCTCGGCACCGGCATCGTGGGCTCGGCTTTCGTGCAGCGTTACCAGGCGTTGCAGGCACGTGGGCTGGAACTTCCCCATGTGCAATGGTTGGCCAATTCGCGCACCGCACTGGCGATCGATCGCGATCTGGCGCTGCCGTTGGAACTGGCGCGGCGCGCGCCCCGTGACGGCCAGCGGTCGCCGCCCTGGTCCAGCGCCGAAGGCCTGGAGCGGGGTGACCTGGTGGTCGATGCAACGGCCAGCGAGGACGTGGCCGCCCGCCACGCGCACTGGTTGGCGCGCGGCGTGCACGTGGTGACGGCCAACAAGCTGGGCCGGGGCGCGCAGCTGGCACGTGCGCAGGCGATTGCTGAAAGCTGCGCCGACAGCGGCGCGCGCTATGGCGACAGCGCCACCGTGGGCGCGGGCCTGCCGTTGTTGAGCAGCCTGCGCGCACTGGTGGCCGGGGGTGATCACATCCATGCCATCGAAGGGGTGCTGTCCGGTTCGCTGGCCTGGCTGTTCCATCGCTATGACGGCCAGTCGCCGTTTTCGACGGCGGTGCGCGAAGCACTGGCGGCCGGATATACCGAACCCGATCCGCGCCTGGACCTGTCCGGCGAGGACGTGCGCCGCAAGCTGCTGATCCTGGCGCGCAGCAGCGGGCTGGCGCTGGATGCCGCGCAGGTGCAGGTGGATTCACTGGTGCCGGACGCATTGGCAGCGTTACCGCTGGAAGCGGCCGTCGCAGCGTTGGAGCAGTTGGATGCGCCGCTGCAGGCGCGTTGGCGGCAGGCGCGCGACAATGGCTGCGTGCTGCGCTTTGTCGGCCGCGTGGATGGCGAGGGCGCGCAGGTGGGCCTGCGTGAACTGCCCGCCGATCATCCGTTGGCGCAGGGCGCAGGTACCGACAACCGCGTGGCCATCCACAGTGATCGCTATCAGCGCCAGCCGTTGTTGATCCAGGGCCCGGGCGCGGGCGCGGAAGTCACTGCCGCTGCGCTGCTCGATGACGTGCTGCGCATCGTCGGCTGATCGCACCGCCTCTGTAGCGCCGAGCCTACGCTCGGCGTCTTCTGACAGACTCCCTCCTGCCGGATGAGCCGAGCGTGGGCTCGGCTCTACAGGGGAGGGCGGCCGTTCAATGCGTCTTCAACGCCTTCAGCAACGCCGCATTGAACTGCTCTGGATCCTGCACCTGCGGCGAATGGCCCAGCGCGGCGAACTCGACCAGCGTCGCGCCGGGAATCGCTGCCGCCGCGGCCCTGCCCAGCGCCGGATAGTTGCCCAGCCTTGCCTTCAGGTCCGGCGGTGCCAGGTCGCGGCCGATGGCGGTGCGGTCCTTCTGCCCGATGAACAGCGTGGTCGGTACCTGCACGTTCTTCAGCTCGTACACCACCGGCTGGTTGAACACCATGTCCGAAGCCAGGGCCTGGCTCCATGCAACGGCCTGCTTGCCCGGCCCGTCATACATGCCCGACTGCATCCGCGCCCACGGCTCGTAGGCGGGCTTCCAGGTGCCGTCGTAATACACGTCCAGCTGGTAGCGGCGGATGCTGTCATAGCGGGTCTTCAACTCGCCGGCATACCACGCATCCACGCTGCGCCACGGCACACCGAGTGCCTTCCAGTCTTCCAGCCCGATCGGATTGACCAGCGACAGGCTGCGCAGGTCCCGTGGGTACATCAGCGCATAACGCACCGCCAGCATGCCGCCCATCGAGTGGCCGACCAGATGCACCGGCACATTCCCCAGCTGCAGGTGCTGCAGCAGCGCATGGGTGTTGGCCGCCAGCTGCGCGAAGGTGTACTGGTAGCGCTCGGGCTTGCTGGACTTGCAGAAACCCACCTGGTCCGGGGCGATCACCCGGTAGCCGGCCGCCAGCAGTGGCGTGATCGACTCCTTCCAGGTCGCCGCGCAGAAGTTCTTGCCATGCAGCAGCACCACCACACCAATCGGCGCCTGTTTCGGCGAGAGGTCCAGATAGGCCATCTCCAGCGGCTGCCGTTGCGACTCCAGTGCGAAGATCTTCACCGGATAGCCGTAGTCGAAGCCCTCCAATCGCGGGCCGTAACTGGGGGCGGCGAGGGCAGGCAAGGGCAGGAGGGCGAGCAGGGCTGCCAGGGGCATGCGCATCGATCAGAACCGGTTGGAGGATTCCCGCGAGCCTAGCGGCAATTCGATGACGATGCACTGACGGCGCGCACGTCCTCGAATGGCCCTGCACCAGTCGCGGGCAGGTGCGAGGTGAGCGGTCACACGTCGTTAGGTTTTCGTTGCGGCAATCGGATCGGTCCTAGAAGCAACGGCGTTCGAAGTGTCTAGGATCATGCGTGGATCATCATCGATGAGGGGCCATGATCGAGACTCAAGAGGTTGCACTGCGCGTCATCGTGCTGGAAGGCGACCAGTTCGTTCGCGACTGCGTGCTTCTTTCCCGTTTGCGTGTGCATGGATTCGACGTTGCCGGCAGCGCGACTGTGGCCGGACTGGAGGCGCTGATGGAAGTGCGCCAGGCCGATGTCGTGGTTCTGGCCGTCGACCTGCCCGATGGCGACGGCTTCAACGTGGTGCACTTGCTGCGCCAACGGCATCCCGCACTGGGCGTGGTGATGCTTACCGGTCGGCACGGCACGACGGATTGCGTGCGCGGCCTTGTGCAGGGCGCAGACGCCTATCTGACCAAGCCGGTGGATATCAATGTCCTGGTGGCGACGCTGTACAGCCTGGGGCGGCGCCTGCAACAGCAGAATTCGCCCGAGGCGGAACGCTACTGGCGGCTGGATCCCGGCGCGTGGCGTCTGCTGCCCCCGCGTGGTGGCGGCATCTCGCTGACGCGCAGTGAGCGCGCACTGCTCCGCAACCTGTTCGCCCAGCCAGGCGATGTGGTGCAGCGCGAACACTTGATCGCCGCACTCACCCCGGATGTGTTCGATTTCGACCCGCATCGACTGGATTCACTGATCCATCGCCTGCGTCGCAAAGTACGTGCTGCGTGCGGTGGCCCATTGCCGCTGACCACAGTGCATGGCGAGGGCTACGTATTCAACCCCTGGGGATCGCACAATCGCTGACGCATGGCGGACGCATCGTCTGATGCGTGCTGATGCGTCCGTCTGCGTGCTGCTTGCTGCGGTGAGATTGCGGTGAGGAATGAGTGAGTTGGTGTGCGTGACTGCTGCTTGACCGAGCGATAGGTTCATCGTGCCGGTGAGGCCGCCTGCGCACTGCGACAGCCCGCCCTCCGGTCTGAAGTTTCGACGTCCCTGGTCCCAGAAGGTGCGGGCAGCTGCCCATGCGCCGACGGGATTGCCTTGCCGCACGTTTCAGGAGAGAGATACGCATGAACAGGATTTTCCGTCGGGTGTGGAATCGCGCCCTGGGCCAACTGGTGGTGTGCTCCGAATTGGCTCATCGCAGCGGACGCGCCGGTGCACGCAGGCTGCGTCCCATGGTGGGTGCCGGCACGATGCTGCCGATGCTGGCACTGGCCGCGCCGCCCACGCTCTCGCCGCAGGCGCTGCTGTGCGCGCCGACTGACCTGGTGTGCATGGTCGAATCGGCGCTGGGCGATGCCTACTTGAAACTCAACGGTGCCGGTGATGGCAGTGATGACGCGATCGCCAGCGGTGAAGCGGCAATCGCGCTGGGCGTGAATACCCGCGCGACCGGCAACGCGAGCACGGCGGTCGGCTCGCTGGCACAGGCCATCGGCGTGGGGGCAACTGCCTTCGGCGAAAGTGCGGCAGCTATTGCCGATGCGGGTACCGCAATCGGCCAGGGCGCACTGGCGGCCGGATTCGGCAACACCGCGCTGGGGGCGGGTGCTGAAGCGACGGCCGACCAAGCGGCGACGGCGCTGGGTGCGTTGAGCCTGGCCGAAGGCCAGGGCGCCACCGCCCTTGGTGGTGACGCCCAGGTTTACGGTGCCGGTGGTCTGGCAGCCGGTTTCAATGCCGGCACCAACGGCGAAGCCGGCGTGGCACTGGGCGCGCGTTCACGCGCATTGGGCGGCGACTTTGCCGTGGCTGTCGGCGGTTATGCCAGCGCAGTGGGTGAAGGTGCCACCGCCTTGGGGGCGGCCAGCATTGCCGAAGGCGAGCGCAGCACGACAGTGGGTTTCCAAGCCGAAGCGCATGGCGAGGGCGCCACAGCGACGGGTGCAGACAGCCGTGCGCTGGGGGCTTCAACTGCGGCGTTCGGCAGCGCAGCGTCAGCGGTTGCCGACGATGCCACCGCGCTGGGTACCACCGCGCTGGCCGCCGCGCAGGGCAGTGTTGCGGTGGGTAGTGCGGCCACGGCACTGGGTAACCACTCCGCAGCGCTGGGCTATGGCGCCGTCGCTGCGGGCGCCTCGTCGGTGGCCGTAGGCGATTCCGCCGATGCTGAAGGTGCTGGCTCCGTCGCCGTGGGCGTTGGCGCGCAGGCCGGCGGGTATGCCGCTGCGGCACTGGGGGCCCAGGCCCTGGCGACTGGCAACTCATCACTGGCGCTGGGAGTGCAGTCGGTGGCAGCGGGGCCGGCAGCAGTGGCGCTGGGTTGGAATTCGATCAGCAACGGTGACTTCTCCACAGCCCTGGGCCCGGCAGCGTATGCGTCTGGTGCGGGTGCGCTGGCCGCTGGCATGGGCGCCATTGCGGAAGGTTTCCGGGGCACCGCTCTGGGCTACGCGGCCGAGGCGGGCGGCGACAGCAGCGTCGCCATTGGCGGCCAGTCCACCTGTGAGCGCTTCTGCATCCCCTTCACTACGCAGGCGCAGGGACTCAACAGCGTTGCGCTGGGTGCAGGCGCCATCGCCTTTGGCAATCACGCAACGGCGCTGGGCGCGCTGTCGTTCGCCAGTGGCGACAACAGTATTGCGTCCGGCGCGAACGCCCGTGCCGAGGCTGCGGACAGTGTATCGCTGGGCGTCAATTCGCGTGCTGCGGTGTCCGGTGCGGTCGCGCTGGGCGCAGGCTCGGTCGCAGAGCGTACCAATGCGGTCTCGGTGGGCAACAGTGGCACGCAGCGGCAGATCATCAATGTGGCCGCTGGTACCGAGGGCACCGATGCGGTCAACGTTGATCAGCTCAATGAAGCGAAGGCACAGGCGGGGAACGTGCGGTTTGTTGCGGTGGATGCAGCGACCGATGGCAGCGCCGATGCGGTCGCGAGCGGTAACGACGCCACGGCCATCGGCAGCAGTGCATTCGCTGATGGCGAGGGCAGCCTCGCTGCTGGCCAGCAGGCCAATGCGCTCGGTGCCGGCGCGATCGCACAGGGCGCTCAGTCGCTGGCGATGGGCGATGCCGCGATCAGTCTCGGTTCGCTGAGCACTGCCACGGGGCAGAACGCCATCGCCATCGGCCAAGGCGCTTCAGCGCTTGATGACTCCAATACTGCAGTCGGCGGAACCTATGTGGGCCTGGTCAACAACCAGCCGGCCGTGCAGGCGACCAGTGCCAGCGGCCAGGGCGCATCTGCCTTCGGTGCGGGTTCGCAGGCTGGCGGTGGCTGGTCGACGGCGGTGGGGGCTGGCTCTTATACACAACTCCGC
>NZ_LLXV01000042.1 GCF_001431665.1 Stenotrophomonas beteli
GGGTGGGCAGGACCGTTGGCGCCATGGATGGCGCCATCGAGCCTCCATGGACGGGTCTACGGCGTGTCCTGCCCACCCGCACCGCCCCGCCATCCTGCGGATAGCCCGCTGTTGCCGTTGCCGTTGCCGTTGCGTTGAGCAGGTGCAGGGCCGCAGCCCCAGCCGAACAAACCCTAATCCTCGATCGGGAAGTCCTCGATCGGCTTCAGCACGTCGTAGTGCTCGCGGTGCAGCTTGCCTTTCAGCTTCGGCAGCTCCGGCAACGGTGCATCCACCCGTGTATCGGGCAACCGGTCCAGCAGGTTGCGCACCAGGGTCAACCGCCCAAGCCGCTGGTCGTTGAAATCCACCAGCGTCCACGGTGCCGCCTCGCGATGCGTCGCGCGCAGCATCGCCTCGCGGGCTTCGGTATAGGCGCTGTACTTGCTGCGCGATTTCAGGTCCACCGGGGACAGCTTCCAGCCCTTCAGTGGGTCGAGGTGGCGCTCGGCAAAGCGCTTCTCCTGCTGCTCCTGGTCCACGCACAGCCAGTACTTGAACAGCAGGATGCCGTCGTCGACCAGCAGCTGCTCGAACACCGGTGCCTGGCGCAGGAACTGCTGGTACTCGGTCTCGCTGCAGTAGCCCATCACCCGCTCGACGCCGGCACGGTTGTACCAGCTGCGGTCCATCAGCACGATCTCGCCAGCGGCCGGAAGATGCGCGGCGTAGCGCTGGAAATACCACTGCGTGGCTTCGCGGTCGGTGGGCTTGGGAAGTGCCACCACCCGGCATTGGCGCGGGTTGAGATGCTGGCTGATGGCCTGGATCGCGCCGCCTTTGCCGGCTGTGTCGCGGCCCTCGAACAGGACCAGCAGGCGCTGCCCGCTGTGCTGCACCCAGCGCGCCATCGCGGTCAGTTCCAGCTGCAGCGGCAGCAGCAGTTCGTCGTAGTCCTTGCGCTTGAGCTTGGCCATCGTCACACCACGCGGGGAGGAAGCCCGAGCGTAGCGCAGCGGTGGCTCAGGCGATGTCGACGCCTGGTAGAGTCGACTGTCAGTCGACTATCGCGCGCAGCGCGGGGTTTTAGGCTTCCTGCCGAGGGCAGTCGACTGACAGTCGACTCTACCCAGTCGACATCATCCAATCGACATTACCCAGTCGGTACGGTTGTTCCCAGCCAGCCATGTTCGCGCGCCAGCTGTTGCAGCAGTGCCGACAGGTCGCGGGCGAACCCGGCCATGTCGAACAGGCCACTGCGTTCGCGCGCCTGCGCCAGATCGGCGCGCAGCGCGGCCAGGGCCGATGGGTCGTTGCCCAGCGCAGTGGCGGTGGCGATGAAGGCGGCATCGTCGGTGACGTTCATGTGCACCAGCCCCAGATGATGATTGAGGCTGCCGGCCACGCGCGCGGCAAAGGTATCGCCCGGGCAGGTCAGCACCGGGCAGCCGGCCCACAGCGCATCGGAAGCGGTGGTGTGCGCGTTGTATGGATGGGTGTCAAGGAACAGATCGGCCAGTCGATAGCGGGCCAGGTACTGTGGATGCGGCAGCTTGGGCATGAACACCACGCGCCCCGGATCCAGGCCGGCGGACTGTGCCGCTGCGCGCAGCCGGGCATCGGCCTGGCCGGGGCCGGACAACAGCCACAGCACACTGCCCGGCACTGCATGCAGTACTGCGAAGGCCCGGCCCATGCTGCGCGGGTTGAGCTTGTAGCTGTTGTTGAAGCAGCAGAACACCACGCCCTGTGCGGGCAGGCCGCAGTCGGCGCGGGTCGGCGCGGGTTCCAGCACACGGGTGTTGTCCGAGGGCTGGAAGGCGCGCGGCAGCCGCAGCACGCGTTCGCTGTAATAGGGCTCCAAGGTGGATGGCAGGACGAAGGCATCGCCGACCACCGCATCCATCCACGGCGCGCCCGACGTGCCCGGATAGGCCAGCCAGTTCAATTGCAACGGGGCCGGGCGCATCGCCAGCACCTCCGGCGTGCCGCCACCGCCCCAGCCACGCAGGTCGAACAGCAGATCGATGCCGTGTGCACGGATGCGTGCGGCCGTTTCGGCGTGTCGCAGCCCTGCCACATCGTGCAGCTGGGTCGCCCCCTGCAGTCGCTGGCGGATGCGGCTGCCGTCATCGCGGTTCAGTGCGTACAGATGCAGCTGCAACGCCGGGTCGTGACGCAGCTGCTCGAACAGGGCCACGGTCAGCAGACCGGTTGGATGCGCGCCAAAGCCATTGGAAAGGAAGCCGACCCGCAGCGGGCCGTGCTCGCGAACCTTCACTGCAGGAAGGGGGCGCACCGCCGACGCAACGACCGCGGCGCGTGCGCGCGCACAGGCCAACTGTTCGGCGGCGCTGGCGTCCTCGCTGAGGAAGGCGAACGGTTCGACCACGCCCTGGCCGGAGGCCAGCGCGCCGCGTACCTGTGCGGCCAGGGCCTCCAGGTCCTGCCAGTCGCACAGGCGGCGCTGCCAGGCCAGGCGCTGGGCGGCGATGTAGGGCTCAGCAGGCATCAGCGTGTGCGCGCGCCGATAGGCCGCAGCCGCGCCCTCGGCATCATCGGCATCTTCCAGTGCGTGGCCCAGCCACAGCGCAATGCCGGGATGCCCCGGCGCCAGCGCCGAGGCCTGGCCAAGCAGCTTTGCCGCGTCGGCATGCGCACCGGCCATCCAGGCCACGCGGCCCAGGCGCGCCAGTGCCTCGGGGTGGTTCGGGCGCAGTTGCAATGCACGTCGTGCCGCCTGCTCGCCGGCGGCGATGTCGCCGGCCTCCAGTTCCAGGTCGGCCAGCATCACCCAGGCGACGAAGTCGCCGGGCTGGCGGGCGATCGCCTGTTGCAGGTGCTGCCGCTGCTGCCAGGCCGACATCGCGCTCAGCCCGCCGACAGCTGGGCCAGAGCGTCGACCTGGTGCTCGTGGCTGAGCCGTTGCAGCAGCGGGTCGAGGTCGCCGGCCAGGATGTTGGGCAGGTCGTACAGGGTCAGGCCTTCCACGCGGTGATCGGTGATGCGGCCCTGTGGGAAGTTGTAGGTGCGGATGCGCTGGCTGCGGTCGCCGCTGCCGACCTGCAGGCGCCGCGATTCGGCCTGTGCCGCGTCCTGGCGCTGGCGCTCGGCATCGAGCAGCTGCGCCTTCAGGCGCTTCATCGCCTTGTCGCGGTTGGCGTGCTGGCTGCGCTCGGTCTGGCACTCCACCACCACGCCGGTGGGCACGTGGGTGATGCGGATCGCTGATTCGGTCTTGTTGACGTGCTGGCCACCGGCGCCGGAGGAGCGGAAGGTATCCACCTTGAGGTCAGCCGGATTGATGACGATGTCATCGACTTCGTCGGCTTCGGGAATGATCGCCACCGTGGCGGCGGAGGTGTGGATGCGGCCCTGCGATTCAGTGGCCGGCACGCGCTGCACACGGTGCGTGCCCGATTCGAATTTCAGCCGCGAGAACGCACCGCGGCCGACCACGCGCGCCACCACTTCCTTGTAGCCGCCGTGCTCGCCGGGGTTGTCCGATTCGATCTCGACCTTCCAGCCCTGGCGCTCGGCATAGCGCGCGTACATGCGGAACAGGTCGCCGGCGAAGATCGCGGCTTCGTCGCCGCCGGTGCCGGCGCGTACTTCAAGGAACAGGTTGCCTTCGTCGCGCGGATCGCGCGGCACCAGCAACAGGGCCAGTTCCTGTTCCAGCTCCTGCAGGCGCGCCTGGGCGGCGGCGATTTCCTCGTCGGCCAGCTCGCGCAGATCGGGGTCGGCACGCATGCCTTCGGCGGCGGCCAGGTCGGCCTTGGCACGGGCTTCATCGGCGAGCGCGGCAGCGACCGGCTCCAGTTGGGCGAATTCGCGCGAAAGATCGCGGAAACGGGTGTTGTCGGCGACCACATCGGGTTCGGCGAGCAGGCGTTCCAGTTCTTCGCGGCGCTCGGCCAGCGCTTCCAGCTTACGGCGCAGGGTCGGCGTCATCGGGTCTCACGGGGGAATGGTGGTAACCCGGCGTGGCCGGGAACAGGCGCTGCGCGGCGCGCGTCAGGTCGGCATCGCCGCTCAATGCGGCCGCGCGCAACGCAGCGGTGGGCGGGTGCAGCAGGCGGTTGGTCAGGCCGTGGGCCAGCAGTTCCAGCACTTCATCGGCCGGCTTGCCATTGGCCAGCTGCTGGCGCGCGCGCTCCAGCAGCTCGGCGCGGGTGGCCTCGCCGAACGCGCGCAGCTGCCGCAGCGGGGCCTGGTGGGCGCTGGCCTGCTGGGTCTCGATGAAGCGCGACACCTGCAGGTCGATGATCGCCTCGGCTTCGGCGGCGGCCTCGCGACGGCCACGGCGGTTGTCTTCCACCGCGCGCTCGAGATCGTCGACGGTGTAGAGGAAGGCGTCGTTGAGTGTGCCGACCTCGGCTTCGATGTCGCGCGGCACGGCCAGGTCGAACAGCAGCATCGGCTTGTGCCGGCGCGCGCGCAGCGCCTTGGCGACCATCTCGCGGTGGATCACCGGTTCGCGCGCGGCGGTGGCCGAGAACACCACGTCGGCCTCGGCCAGGTGGCGGTCCAGCTCGGTCAGCGGCAGCGCCACGCCACCGTGGCGGGTCGCCAGCTCCTGGGCGTGGGCGAGGGTGCGGTTGGCGATCAGCAGCCGGCGCACCTTGCCTTCACTCAGGTGGCGCGCGGCCAGTTCAATGGTCTCGCCGGCACCGACCAGCAGTACCGTGGAATCATCCAGGCGCGCGAATGCATTCTGCGCCAGGCGCACCGCCGCCGAGGCCACCGATACCGGGTTGGCCCCCACCTGGGTGTCGGTGCGGGCGCGCTTGGCCACCGAGAAGGTCTGCTGGAACAGCCGGTCCAGGCGCTGGCCCAGCAGGCCGTGGTCGCGCGCGGTGGACCAGGCATCCTTCACCTGGCCCAGGATCTGCGGCTCGCCCAGCACCATCGAGTCCAGCCCGGTGGCGACGCGGAACAGGTGGCGCACGGCCTCGGCATCGGCGTGCTGGTACAGGTAGCCCTGCAGGTCGCCGGCCTGGCTGTGCAGCCACTGGTCCAGCGCCTGTGCCGAATCGGCCACGGCGTACAGTTCGGTGCGGTTGCAGGTGGACAGCAGGACTGCCTCGGCAATCTGCGGGGTGTCGCGCAGCGAACCCAGCGCGCGCGGCAGCGCCTCACCGGCGAAGGCCGCGCGCTCGCGCAGCTCCACCGGTGCGGTCTGGTGATTCAGTCCGAGCACCCACAGGGTCATTGTTCAGTTGCTTGCGATAAGCTGCTGGCCATTGGACGACATTTTAAGGCCCCGATGCCGACGATGCCCGCATTGATTCGCATCCCCAGTGTTCTGCTGCTGTCCCTGGCCTGCGGCCAGGCCCTGGCGGCAGTGCCGGCCAAGGCCCCGGTGCGGGTCCCGGCCACTGAGGAACTGGCGCTGGAACCGGTGATGGCCGGTGAGTTCGCGCTGCAGGCCGGCAAGTTGGCCGAGGCCGCGCGCTGGTACCTGCAGGCGGCCGAGCAGACCGACGGCGATGCCGGCCTGGCCGAGCGTGCCACCCGTATTTCCATGCTGGCCAACGATGATGCCAGCGCCGCAAAGGGCCTGGCCCTGTGGCAACAACGCGCGCCGCGCTCGTTGACACTGCGCAGTGCCGCCGGTGCGCTGGCCATGCGCCAGGGCGACGTGAAGGCGGCCCGCGCCGAGCTGCAGGCACTGCTGGCTGACCCTGATGAACGTGGCTGGAAGTTCGCCCTGGCCGCGCTGATCGGTGGTGGCCGCGATCCAGCGGTGCCGGCACAGGTGCTCGGCGAGCTGGTCGACGCCAACGCCATTCCGCCGAAAATCGAGGCCTGGCAGGAGTTCGGCCGCCTCGCCCTGCGCATGGACAAGCCCGAACTGGCGCGGCGCATGATCGATGAAGTGGTCAAGCGCTTCCCCGAAGAGCCGCGCGTGGCCCTGCTGCGTGCCAGCCAGCTGCAGCAGGCCGGCGAGACCGGCAAGGCACTGGCGCTGCTGCACGACGTCGAGCCGAAGACCCGCCAGGACCCGGAACTGCGCAACGCGGTGGCCATCGCCTACGACAGCCTCGGCCAGCCCTCCGCGGCCGAGCGCGTGCTGGCGTTCGGCCCGCAGGACGTGCAGACCTGGGGCATGCGCGCCTCGCTGCTGGCCAAGCAGGGTGACAAGGCCGCGCTGTCCAACCTGTACAACGAGCTGTCGCGGCAGGCGGCCAAGCCGGACCCGGCGCAGCGCCTGCTGCTGGGCAAGATCGCCGAGTATCTCAAGCGCTATCCCGAGGCGGTGCAGTGGTACCACAGCGTGCCGGGTGGTGATGAGCTGAGCGAGGCGCGCCTGCGCGCAGCCAACGCCCAGGCCCTGGCCGGGCGCCTGCCGCTGGCGCTGGATGAAGTGCACGCGATCCAGTCCGATGCGGTCGTCGATGACGATGTGCGCCGCGACGCCTACCTGCTGGAGGCCGAACTGCGCCAACGCGCCGACGACAGCGCCGGTGAGCTGGATGCGCTGGCCCGCGGCCTGGCGGCGTTCCCCGATGACAACGGCCTGCTGTATGCGCGCGCGCTCACCTGGGAGCGCCGCGATGACATCCCGCGTGCCGAGGCCGACCTGCGCAAGATCCTGGTGACCGACCCGGAGAACGTGCCGACGCTGAACGCACTCGGCTACACCCTGGCCGACCGCACCGGGCGCCTGCAGGAGGCACTGGAGCTGATTGACCGTGCGCGCGTGGCCGAGCCGGACAATGCGGCCATCGTCGACAGCTATGGCTGGGTGCTGTACCGCCTGGGCCGCAAGGAGGAAGCACTGGTGCAGCTGCGCCGCGCCTGGACCCTGGCCAAGGACCCGGAGATCGCCGCCCATGTCGGTGAAGTGCTGTGGGTGCTGGGCAAGCACGACGAGGCCCGCCACTTCTTTGAAGAAGCGGCCAAGCTTGATCCCGAGAACCGCGCGCTGCTGCGCGCCCGCGAGAAGTTCAATCCATGAGTGTTTCCCTGATCCGGCCGTTGTTGTTGGCGGCCGCGACCCTGGCGGTTTCTGCCTGCACCAGCGTGGGTACCCAGAAGACGGCGCCGCCGGCCGTGGTCGAAACGGTTTCGGCCGAGGCGGCGCAGGCCGAAGCGACGCGCGTGGCTACACTGCAGGCACAGCCGGACTGGGCCTTCCAGGGCCGGGTCGCGGTCAGCAAGGGCAAGGACGGCGGCAGCGGTCGCATCGACTGGAAGCAGGAAGGGCGCCGTTACGTGGTCGAGCTGAGCGCGCCGGTGACCCGGCAGAGCTGGAAGCTGAGTGGCGATGCCCATTCCGGAGGGGGGCGCCTGGAAGGGCTGTCCGGCGGTCCGCGCGAGGGCGAGGATGCCCAGCAGCTGCTGCTGGAAGCGACCGGCTGGGACATCCCGGTCAACCAGCTGCCCGAGTGGATCCGCGGCCTGGTGGCGGCTGGCGCCGGCGATGACGCGCAGGCGATCGAACGCGACGGCGAGGGCCGGCCGCGTCGCATGCAGCAGATGGGCTGGCAGGTGCAGTACCTGGACTGGTATCCGGCCGAGGCCGGGCGCCCGGCAGTGCCGCGCCGGATCGAGGCCAGCCGGGGCGATGCCAAGGTGCGCCTGCTGGTGGACCAGTGGGCGCAGGGCGCCCCATGAGTGGCGTAGCCGACGACGCGGGCTGGTCCTGGTGGCCGGCCCCGGCCAAGCTGAACCTGTTCCTGCATATCACCGGCCGCCGCGCCGATGGTTACCACGAGTTGCAGACCGTGTTCCGCCTGCTCGACTGGGGTGACCGCATCGGCCTGCGCCTGCGTGAAGATGGCCAGGTGCGCCGGCAGGGCGAGGGGCTGGCCGGCGTGGCCGAGGCCGATGACCTGGCAGTGCGTGCCGCGCGGCTGCTGAAAGAAGTGGCAAATGTCGCGCAAGGTGCCGACATCATCGTCGAAAAGCATGTTTCTGCCGGTGGCGGCTTTGGGGGCGGCTCCTCGGATGCGGCCACCGTGCTGGTGGCGCTGAACCGGCTCTGGCGGGCCGGCCTGGACGAAGATGCGCTGGCTGCGCTGGGCCTGCGCCTGGGCGCGGACGTGCCGGTGTTCGTGCGTGGCCGCAACGCCTGGGCCGAAGGCGTGGGCGAGCGCCTGCGTCCGATCACGCTCGCTCCGGCCTGGTATGTGGTGGTCGAGCCCGGCGTTCATGTTCCCACCCCGGCCCTGTTCGCAGACCCGGATTTGACGCGCGACAGCCCAGTGGCGAAAATAGAGGACTTCGCTTCCGGGACCCTGGTCGGGAACGCGTTCGAACCGGTGCTGCGCCGCCGTGAGCCTGCCGTCGAGGCCGCGCTCGCAGCGTTGAGCGGCATAGGATCGGCGCGGCTGACCGGTTCGGGAAGTGGTTGTTTCGTCGAGTTCGCATCGCAGTCTGCTGCAGAGCAGGGACGGTCGAAGTTGCCGAAGGAGTTGCGGGCAAGGGTGGCAGCGGGCGTTGCGCGTTCGCCACTGCTGGATGCACTCGAGCAACACTGATTTATCAATGCAGGGGCGTCGCCAAGAGGCCCAAGGCACCAGGTTTTGATCCTGGCATTCGTAGGTTCGAATCCTACCGCCCCTGCCAATAGCGGCTGTGTCCGCGCCTTCCAGCGCATCGCCCGCGCGGGACGTGGAAACAACCGCGGTGTTGTCAGCAGCAAGGGTCCATCGGGGTCCTTGCCGACTCCGGATCCCCGCCACTCGTCCCCGCCCGAGACAATCATGATGCAAGAGTCCCCGAACCTGCTGGTCTTTTCCGGCAACGCCAACAAACGTCTGGCGCAGAACATCTGCAAGGAACTGGGGGTTCGCCCGGGCAAGGCGCTGGTCTCGCATTTCTCCGATGGCGAAGTGCAGGTGGAGATCGAAGAAAACGTCCGCAAGCAGGACGTGTTCGTGATCCAGCCGACCTGCGCGCCGAGCGCGGAAAACCTGATGGAACTGCTGGTGCTGATCGACGCGCTCAAGCGCGCATCGGTGGCCAGCGTGACCGCCGTGGTGCCGTACTTCGGCTACTCGCGCCAGGATCGCCGCATGCGTTCCTCGCGCGTGCCGATCACCGCCAAGCTGGCGGCGAAGATGTTCAGCACCGCTGGCGCTGACCGCGTGCTGACCGTCGACCTGCACGCCGACCAGATCCAGGGCTTCTTCGATATTCCGGTCGACAACGTGTATGCGTCCCCGCTGCTGCTGGCCGACATCTGGCGCGCCTACGGCACCGAGAACCTGATCGTCGTCTCGCCGGACGTGGGCGGCGTGGTCCGCGCCCGTGCAGTGGCCAAGCGCCTGGATGACGCCGACCTGGCGATCATCGACAAGCGCCGCCCGCGCGCCAACGTCTCCACCGTGATGAACATCATCGGTGACGTCGAAGGCAAGACCTGCGTGATGGTCGATGACATCGTCGACACCGCCGGCACCCTGTGCGCCGCTGCCGCTGCCCTGAAGGCGCGCGGTGCGCTCAAGGTCGCCGCCTACTGCACCCACGCGGTGCTGTCGGGCCCGGCGGTGGACAACATCACCAATTCCCAGCTCGACGAGCTGGTGGTGACCGACACCATCCCGCTGAAGGACGCGGCGCGGGTGTGCAGCAAGATCCGCCAGCTGAGCGTGGCGGAAATGCTGGCCGAAACGATGCGCCGCATCGCCTTCGGCGAGTCGGTCAGCTCGCTGTACGTCGACTGAGTTTTTCGCCCCTGCCGGCAACGGTGGGGGCATACCCCGGGTGCTTCTGGTCGCGGAAGCATCTTCAACCGCCACGCCGCAGGGCGCGGCAACAACCTGAGTAGTCGAAAATGTCGAAGACCCATGAAATCAAGGTCACCAAGCGTGAACTGCAGCGTAAGGGTGCGAGCCGCCGCCTGCGTCACGCCGGTGTGATCCCGGCCATCGTGTACGGCGGCAACGCCGAGCCGGTCGCCATCAGCCTGGACCACAACGAAATCTGGCTGGCCCAGCAGAACGAGTGGTTCTATGCCTCGATCCTGGACCTGAACCTGGACGGCCAGGTGCAGAAGGTCCTGCTGCGTGACATGCAGCGCCACCCGTACAAGCAGCTGATCATGCACCTGGACTTCCAGCGCGTGAACGAGAACGAAGCCCTGACCGCTTCGGTCCCGCTGCACTTCGTCAACGAAGACACCTCGCCGGCCGGCAAGGCTGCCGACGTCGTGGTCACCCACGAACTGAAGGAAGTGACCATCACCTGCCTGCCGAAGGACCTGCCGGAGTCGATCGAAGTCGACCTGGGCGAGCTGAAGGCCGGTGACGTGGTGTACCTGTCCGACATCAAGCTGCCGAAGGGCGTGGAAATCCCGGCCCTGGCGCTGGGCAAGGACCACGACGACGCCATCGTCACCGCCAAGGCCGGCAAGGCCGATGCGGCTGACGAAGAAGCGGCTGCCGCCGAGTAATACCGCTACGGTGCCTGCCTCCGGGCAGGCACCGTACTGGAAGGAACCATGGCAGGACTGCGACTGATCGTCGGTCTGGGCAATCCCGGATCGGAACACGCCCGGACCCGGCACAATGCCGGGTTTCATTTCGTTGAGGCCCTGGCGGAAAAAGCCGGTGCACGATGGAATGTGGACAGCAAGCTGTTCGGTGAGACCGCCAAGGTCGAGATCGCCGGGCAGACGGTGTGGCTGCTCAAGCCCGCCACCTTCATGAACCTCAGCGGCAAGTCGGTCACCGCCGCACAGCGGTTCTGGAAGATCGAGCCGGAGGAAACCCTGCTGGCCCACGACGAGCTGGACCTGGCGCCCGGCGTGGCACGATTGAAGTTCGACGGCGGCCACGGCGGCCAGAACGGCCTGCGCGACACCATCCGCCTGCTCGGCCACGGCAAGTTCCATCGCCTGCGCGTAGGCATCGGCCATCCCGGCCACAAGGACCGCGTGGTGGGCTGGGTGCTCGGTCGCCCATCCAAGGAAGACGACGTGCTGATCGCGCGCGCCATCGACGATGCGATCGACGTGATGCCGCTGGCAGTGCAGGGCGATTTCAGCGAAGCGATGAAGCGGCTGCACACCCCGAAGTAGCCTGCTTTGGGTAGGTGCCAACCCTGGTTGGCACACAATGATCGACACCGAGACGGATTGGCCAAGCAGCGCGCGCGCTGTTTCACCAATCACTTTCACCCCAGAGAGCTGTCACCCATGGGTATCAAATGCGGCATCGTCGGCCTGCCCAACGTCGGCAAGTCGACCCTGTTCAATGCGCTGACCAAGGCGGGCATCGCCGCGGCGAACTTCCCGTTCTGCACCATCGAGCCGAACGTCGGCATCGTGCCGGTGCCGGATCCGCGCCTGAACGAGCTGGCGGGCATCATCAACCCGCAGAAGGTCATCCCGACCGCGGTCGAGTTCGTCGACATCGCCGGCCTGGTGGCCGGTGCCGCCAGCGGTGAAGGGCTGGGCAACAAGTTCCTGGCGCACATCCGCGAAGTCGATGCGATCACTCACGTGGTGCGCTGCTTCGAGCACGGCGACATCGTGCACGTGGCCGGCAAGGTCGACCCCATCTCGGACATCGAAACCATCGACACCGAACTGGCGCTGGCTGACCTGGACAGCGTCGAGAAGGCGCTGAACCGTGCCGAGCGTGCGGCCAAGGGTGGCGACAAGGACGCGGCGGCGCGCAAGCCGGTGCTGGCCAAGCTGCAGGCCGCACTGTCCGACGGCAAGGCCGGTCGCTCGGCCGGCCTGGACGAGGAAGAGAAGGCGCTGGTGCGCGACCTGTTCCTTCTGACCCTGAAGCCGGTGATGTACATCGCCAACGTGCTGGAAGACGGTTTCGACAACAACCCGCACCTGGAAGCCGTGCGTGCGCATGCTGCCGCCGAAGGCGCGCAGGTGGTGCCGGTGTCGGCCGCGATCGAAGAAGAGCTGTCCCAGCTCGACGACGAGGACCGCGATACCTTCCTGGCCGACCTGGGCCTGAGCGAGCCGGGCCTGAACCGCGTGATCAACGCGGCCTACAGCCTGCTCGGCCTGCAGACCTACTTCACTGCCGGCGTGAAGGAAGTCCGTGCGTGGACCGTGCGCAAGGGCGCCACCGCCCCGCAGGCCGCGGCGGTCATCCACACCGACTTCGAGAAGGGCTTCATCCGCGCCGAAACCATCGCGTATGACGACTTCATCAAGTACAAGGGCGAAGCCGGCGCCAAGGAAGCCGGTCGCCTGCGCCTGGAAGGCAAGGAATACCGTGTGCAGGAAGGCGACATCCTGCACTTCCGCTTCAACGTCTGATCCAGCGGCATCGGATCGGCCCCGGACGCCCCGCCTTGCGCGGGGCGTCTGCGTTTCCGGTATGGACAAAAAAACACCACGTTGCGAAACGCTTGCGGCGTGATGCTTGCCGGCACTTGTCCACAGCAAACTCCCATCGCTTTCCACGTCGGGTGTGGAAAACCCCGCGTACCGCCGTAGAGCCGAGCCCATGCATCGGCTGATGCCAGCCGGAGCCGAGCATGGGCTCGGCGCTACACGAGCCTGCCCGCGTCACCTGGACAAAATTTCACCGCGCGCGAAAACGCCTGCCGCGTAACGCTCGCACCCACTTGTCCACATCAAGTTCCCATCGCTCTCCACGTACCGTGTGGAAAACAATCTGGGTCGTGGACAAAAAATAACCACGCCCGGAAACGCCTGCGGCGCAGTGCTCCCGCCCACTTGTCCACACCAAGTTCCCATCGCTTTCCACGTACGGTGTGGAAAACCCCGGATGGCCCGCTCTGGCAGTCGCCCACCAAGGTGGGCATCAACCAAGGCCGCAAACAACAAGGCCCGCCAATGGCGGGCCCTGCTGTCCACATCCTGCAATGCGGCGTGCCTTACAGCGCGCTGCCGCCGAACTTGTGGGTGTACTGCAGGTTGATCGTGCGGCCGACACTGTCGAACCAGGACACGTCGTAGTACGGGTAGGCCGTATAGGTCAGGTCCTTCGGCGGCATCTTGTTGAACACGTTGACCACCGACAGCGACAGGCGCGAATGGTCGTCGAAGCGGTACTGCACCGATGCGTTGTAGCGGTAGGTTGCCTTGACGTACGGGCTGTCGCCGCTGTCCCAGTCGAATACCTGGTCGTAGCTGTCCGAGGTCGGCAGCTTGCCCAGGCGCGAGCCGTAGACCGTGGCCGACCACGCCGCCTTCTCCCAGGTCACGCTCAGGCTGGTCTTGGTTCGCGGAATGTCGAAGCCGCTGTTGACTGCGAACTGGTCCTCGCTCACATCGCCAGCGAAACGCTGGAAATCATGCTGCTTCACCCAGGTGTGGGTGCCGTTGAGGATGAAGTCACCGATGCGGGTCTGCAGGCGGTAGCGCAGGCCGACGTCGATGCCGGACGTGGACTCGCGGGCGACGTTGATCGGCTCTACGCGCACGCCGTACAGGCGGCCGTCGGCGGTACGGGTGATGCGGCCAAGCGCGTCCACGCAGGTCGGCGAGCGGATGTCTGCGCTGCCAAGGCGGCAGTTGGCTTCATTGGCCAGGATCGTGCGCACGTCCATATCCTGCACCTGGTTGCGCATGTCGATGTCGAACCAGTCCACCGACAGGTCCAGGCCGATGGCCGGCGACCAGACGAATCCGGCGCTCCACGAGGTGCTGGTTTCCGGGTCGAGCTGGCGGTTGCCGGTGCGGCTGCGGACCAGATCGCGCTCGTAGTCGGCGCAGTCGCTGGCCTCTTCCAGGCGGCAGGTGTACAGATCTTCGGCGCTGGTCTCGTCGTTGCCCGGGCCTGCGAACACGTAGTGCAGGTCCGGCGCCCGGAACGCGGTGCCATACGAACCGCGCACCAGCAGGGAATCGATCGGGCGCCATTCCAGGCCGCCGCTCCAGGTGGCCTTGCCGATGGTGTGGCCGGAATAACGGTACTGGTCGTAACGGCCGGCCACGCTCAGGTTGACCGTCTCATGCAGGGGCAGGCGCAGTTCGGCGGCGGTGGCCCAGCGGTTGCGCGAGCCCTTGCCGTCTGAATCCTTCCAGCTGTAGTAGTAGTACTGCGTCGCCAGCGGATCGGGATTGAGCGAGTACGCCTGCTGGCCCACTTCCACGGTGGCCGCGAAGCCGGCATCGCCCCCCGGCAGGCCGAACAGTTCGCTGTTGGTCAGGGTGAAGGCCGCCGTCTCCGTGCGCGACTTCGGGGTGTAGGTCGTGCGCGCGGCAATCGAATCGTACTCGGCGCGGGTCAGCGGCCGGTACAGGCGCGACGGGTCGGCGTTGTAGATCGGGAAGCCTTCATCATCCTCGCCCAGCTGCGGGCCCAGGAACAGGTCATTGGCCCTGGCGGCGACGATCTGCGCCCAGCTGATGCGGGACTGGTACTGCGAGTGGCCCAGGGCAGCTTCGTAGTCCCAGTTGCCGGCCAGATTG
Organism: Stenotrophomonas beteli; assembly: GCF_001431665.1. Classification (GTDB taxonomy): domain Bacteria; phylum Pseudomonadota; class Gammaproteobacteria; order Xanthomonadales; family Xanthomonadaceae; genus Stenotrophomonas; species Stenotrophomonas beteli. The sequence goes on from NZ_LLXV01000042.1 coordinate 14,345, forward strand.
CCCTTGAAGCCGGTGGTCACGCTGAAGGTGCGCTGCGTGCTGCGCACCATGGCGTTGCGCAGTCCGCCCATTTCCTCAGGGGAGAACTGCCGCTGCCAGAACTCGATCCCGCCGGTGGCTTCGTTGTTGAAGTAGCCCGACTCATCGCCGTTGGCGTCCATGCGGCCCCACGAGGTGACGTCGCGCATCAGCGACAGCGTGTGGTAGCCCAGCTGTACATCGGCGAACCACTGCTGGCCGTTGTCGAAGTCGTAGCTCAGCGACGCGTAGCCGTTGGCGCCGCGGCGCTTGTTCAGGATGGTGCCGTAACCGATCGATGCGTCGCTGCCGCAGTAGTAGCCGTAACGCGGCCGGTAGGCGTGGTAGGTGCTGCCCTGGTTCTGTGCGGCCAGTGCATCGCAGGTGGCCACACCCGGGTCCAGATAGTCATCGTTGTAGTCGGTGCGCAGATAGGCGCGACGGCCGATGCGCGAACCTTCGGTGGGGCCGTCCTGGGTCGAATCCTGGATGCCGCGCTGGTAGGCCCACAACGGGGTCTGCGACTGCAGCTCGACGCTGTACACGGCGTTGAAACCGCCGTGGCTGAATCCACTGGCGATGCTCATGTCGAACGATTCGCCACCGCCTTCAGTGGTGGTGCCCATGCGCAGGTCAACCGTGGTGCCGTCGGCCTTCTTCTTCAGGATGAAGTTGACCACGCCGGCGATCGCATCCGAACCGTAGATGGCCGAGGCGCTGCCGGTCAGCACTTCGATGCGCTCGATCATCCCCAGCGGAATGTTGGAGACGTCGGTGAAATTGCTGCGGCCCTTGAACGGCATCGGGAAGTCGGCGATGCGGCGGCCATTGACCAGCACCAGGGTGTGGTTCGGGCCAAGCCCGCGCAGGTCTACCTGCTGCGCGCCCGGCGAGAAGTCGGCGCCGTTGGACGATTGCTGGCTCTGGGTCTCGCCGCCGTTCTGGGTCATCGCACGCAGCACGTCCGGCACGCTGGTGAAACCGCTCGAGCGGATCTGCTCGGCATTGATCACCGTGATCGGGGCGGGGCCTTCCACCTGGGCGCGCGGAATGCGCGAACCGGTGACCTGCACCGCATCCAGTTGTTGAACCGAAGAAGAAGCCGGTGCCTGGGCCGCTGCGGAAGCAGCCACGCCCAGCAACGCCAGCTGGATCGACCACGCCATCGCCTGTCTACGCATGAGGAATTCTCAAGAATGATGCCGGCCCGCAGAGGAGGGGCCCTGTCCCCCATTCATGTTTGAGCAATGGGCGCGCGCATTTAACGCCTTTTTCATGCTCTTGACTACTGGGTGGCCATCTGGCAAAGAGTGAAAACGCTTGCAGGTCGATTTTGTTCAGGGAGATCAAGATGCGACGCCTCCATCGGGCCCTGGCCCCGATCACCTGGCTGGTGGTCCTGGTGCTGGCCTGGCCGCTGGCCACGTCCGCGCAAGACCTGCACGGTCCGGGCTTTGCCTACTACGAAGTGGGCGATCTGGACGCGCCGCGCCCCGGTCCGCGCGCCCCGGCCATGATGCTGATGGGCGGTGGTGAATGGGTGCCCGGCGCCTTCCAGTGGTGGTTGCGGCAGGCCGGCAACGGGCGCGTGCTGATCCTGCGTGCCTCCGGCAGCGATGAACTGCAGGACCGGCTGTACCACGACATCGGCGGCACCACCGCCGTGCAGACCCTGGTCTTTGACAGCCGCCGTGGCGCCGACGATCCGGCCGTGCTGCGCGTGGTGGCGGCAGCCGACGCCATCTTCATCGCCGGTGGCGACCAGTCGCGCTACATCCGCTTCTGGAAAGGCACCGCGCTCAACCGTGCGCTCAATGCACACGTGCGTGCCGGCAAGCCGATCGCCGGCACCAGTGCTGGCCTGGCGATCCTTGGCGGCTACGCCTATGGCGCGCTGGATGGGGGCAGCATCACCTCCGCCGGTGCGCTGGCCGATCCCATGGGCAGCGCGGTCACCCTGGACCATGGTTTCCTGCAGATGCCTTACCTGCAGCGCGTGGTCACCGACACCCACTTCGACAAGCGTGACCGGCTCGGTCGCCTGATCGTGTTCGTGGCGCGCGCCGCGCAGGACAGCGGTGATCCCGGCATCGTCGGCATCGGCGTGGATGAAGACACCGCGCTGTGCGTGGAACCCGATGGCCAGGCCCAGGTCTACAGTGCCGATGGCGAGGGCAAGGTCTGGGTGGTCAGTCCCGGTCGCGATGCCGACCGACTGGTGGAGGGTGAACCCTTGCGCTTCCATGCGGTGCCGGTGAGGGTGGTCGCCAGCGGCAGCCGCATGCGGCTGGATGATGTCCAGGCCGGGGCCGACTACCACGCCCTGGCCGACATCGACGACGGCGCAATCGAGTTCACGCTTCGGTAGTGCCGGCCGCTGGCCGGCAACGCACATTCCCTGATACGCCCCTCGCCGGCCAGCGGCCGGCACTACCCTGCAATCCATTCCTCGTTACTGCTGGAGACGTACCTGATGAAACTGCGCCTGGCGCTGTCCGCGCTGTTGTCCCTGCCGATGCTCGCCCAGGCCGCGCCGGCGGCTTCGCCGCTGCTGGTCATCCACGGCGGTGCCGGTGTCGAGCGCAAGGATCTGTCGCCGGCCGAAGAGAAGGCCGCGCGCGAGGCACTGCGTGCCGCGCTGCTGAAGGGCCACGCCGAACTGGCCGCCGGCCGTCCGGCGCTGGCCGCGGTCACGGCGGCGATCACCGTGCTTGAGGACGATCCCACCTTCAATGCGGGAAAGGGGGCCGTGTTCACCCACGACGGCCGCAATGAGCTGGATGCCGCGGTCATGGACGGCGCCACCCTGGCCGCCGGTGCGGTGGCAGGCGTGCAGCGGGTGCGCAACCCGATCCTGCTCGCGCAGACGGTGATGCAGAAGTCCAGGCACGTGATGATGGTTGGGCAGGGCGCTGAGGCGTTCGCAGTGGAGCAGGGCACGGCGTTGGTCGATCCGTCGTACTTCCGCACCGAAAAGCGCTGGCAGCAGCTGCAGCGTGCGTTGAAGGAAGAGGCCAGCGGCCAGGCCCATGCCGACCTGGAGACCGCAAGGCATTTCGGAACTGTCGGTGCGGTCGCCCTGGATGCGCAGGGGCAGCTCGCGGCGGGCACCTCCACCGGCGGCATGACCAACAAGCGCTATGGCCGGGTGGGCGACTCGCCGATCATCGGTGCGGGCACCTGGGCCGATGCGCGCTGCGCCGTGTCAGGCACCGGCTGGGGCGAGTACTACATCCGCACGGCCGCAGCGTACGAGATCTGTGCACGCATGCGCTACCAGGGGCAGACCCCGGAACAGGCGGGCAAAGGCGTGATCAACGAATCGATTCCGAAGATGGGCGGCGACGGCGGCGCGATCGTGCTCGCGGCGGACGGAAAAATGGCCACGCCGTTCAACACCCAGGGCATGTATCGGGGCTGGATTGGCGCCGACGGTGTCCCTCATGTCGCAATTTTCGCCAGCGAGACCCTGCCGGTCCCCGGGCAATAACCTTGCGTATCAATGGGTTTGCGACAACGTGTGAAAAAGATGGAAAAAAGCGTTGACAGGCCTCCGTCCCATCAGCAGAATAAGCGGCTCACCACCACACACCGCAACGCTTCGGCGGCAACGGAACGGGGTGGTAAGGAGGGATACCCAAGCGGCCAACGGGGGCAGACTGTAAATCTGCTGGCTTACGCCTTCGGTGGTTCGAATCCACCTCCCTCCACCAGTTTCACGTTGTGACATTCCCGGCGCGGGAGTAGTTCAATGGTAGAACCTCAGCCTTCCAAGCTGATGGTGCGGGTTCGATTCCCGTCTCCCGCTCCATTGAATGAACTTTGAATATTATCGAGTTCATGTCATAATGCAAAACTCGGCTCACGTAGCTCAGTCGGTAGAGCACTTCCTTGGTAAGGAAGAGGTCGAAGGTTCGATTCCTTTCGTGAGCACCATCTTCAGCATCACCTCTCAGACGAATTCGAGATAAGCAGCCATGGCCAAGGGTAAGTTCGAGCGCACCAAGCCGCACGTCAACGTCGGCACCATCGGTCACGTCGACCACGGCAAGACCACGCTGACCGCCGCACTGACCAAGATCGGTGCCGAGCGCTTCGGTGGCGAGTTCAAGGACTACTCCGCGATCGACGCTGCGCCGGAAGAGAAGGCGCGTGGTATCACGATCTCGACCGCGCACGTCGAATACGAATCCCCGACCCGTCACTACGCCCACGTTGACTGCCCGGGCCACGCTGACTACGTCAAGAACATGATCACCGGTGCCGCCCAGATGGACGGCGCGATCCTGGTGTGCTCGGCCGCTGACGGCCCGATGCCGCAGACCCGCGAACACATCCTGCTGTCGCGTCAGGTCGGTGTGCCGTACATCGTCGTGTTCCTGAACAAGGCCGACATGGTGGACGACGCCGAGCTGCTCGAGCTGGTCGAGATGGAAGTGCGCGAGCTGCTGAGCAAGTACGAGTTCCCGGGCGACGACACCCCGATCATCGCGGGTTCGGCCCGCCTGGCGCTGGAAGGCGACCAGAGCGACATCGGCGTGCCGGCCATCATCAAGCTGGTCGAGGCGCTGGACACCTGGATTCCGGAGCCGGAGCGTGCGATCGACAAGCCGTTCCTGATGCCGGTGGAAGACGTGTTCTCGATCTCGGGTCGCGGCACCGTGGTGACCGGTCGTATCGAGCGCGGCGTGATCAAGGTCGGCGACGAAATCGAAATCGTCGGTATCCGTCCGACCCAGAAGACCACCGTCACCGGCGTGGAAATGTTCCGCAAGCTGCTGGACCAGGGTCAGGCAGGTGACAACGCCGGTCTGCTGCTGCGCGGCACCAAGCGTGACGACGTCGAGCGCGGTCAGGTTCTGGCCAAGCCGGGTTCGATCACCCCGCACACCGAGTTCGAAGGCGAAGTCTACGTCCTGTCGAAGGACGAGGGCGGCCGTCACACCCCGTTCTTCAACGGCTACCGTCCGCAGTTCTACTTCCGCACCACCGACATCACCGGCGCTGCCAAGCTGCCGGAAGGCGTCGAAATGGTGATGCCGGGTGACAACGTCAAGATGGTCGTCACCCTGATCAACCCGGTGGCCATGGACGAAGGCCTGCGCTTCGCCATCCGCGAAGGTGGCCGTACCGTCGGCGCCGGCGTGGTCTCGAAGATCATCAAGTAAGCCTGCAGTGCCGGCGGTTGCATAGCGCTGCCGGTTACGCGAATGGCGGGCCGGGAACCTCGGTCCGCCTTCGCCGTCTAAGGGAAGGCAAGTTTCAAACGTACGCCAGTAGCTCAATTGGCAGAGCAGCGGTCTCCAAAACCGCAGGTTGGGGGTTCGAGTCCCTCCTGGCGTGCCATCTGCCCACCTTATCCAGCGGCCTGGGCCGCTAAAGCAGACACAGCCGGATGAATAGCAAGATCGAACACTCCAAGGACACCTCCGCCACGGGCGGGGATATCGTCAAGTATGTCGCCGCATCGCTGCTGGTGCTGGCCGGTCTGTTCGTCTGGTTCTGGTTCTCCGCCGACTCCGGTCGCGCCGCCCAGCTGGGTGCGTGGGGCGGTCAGTTGCGTGCGTTGGCGGTTGTGGTCGGCCTGGTTGGCGGTATCGGCGTGTTCATGCTGACCGGCAAGGGGCGCGACACCCGCGAATTCCTCTCCGAGTCGCGTTTCGAACTGCGCAAGGTGGTCTGGCCGACGCGCCAGGAAGCCATCCGCATGACCTGGGTCGTGATGGTGGTGGTAACCATTCTCAGCCTGCTGCTGGGTGGGTTCGATTACGTCATTCAGTGGCTGGTTCAGCTGTTCCTGAGCCGCTAAGGAGATTTGCATGAAGCGTTGGTACGTCGTTCACGCCTATTCGGGCTTCGAGAAGTCGGTGGCGCAGGCTCTGCGCGATCGCATCGTCCGTGACGGCATGGAAGAGCGCTTCGGCGACGTCCTGGTCCCGACCGAAGAAGTGGTCGAGATGCGCGCTGGCCAGAAGCGCCGCTCCGAGCGCAAGTTCTTCCCGGGCTACGTGCTGGTCCAGATCGAGACCCACGAAGAAGCCGGCATCCCGCGCATCGACAACGAAAGCTGGCACTTGGTCAAGGAAACCCCGCGTGTGATGGGCTTCATCGGCGGCACCGCCGATCGTCCGTTGCCGATCGCCGACTCCGAGGCCGAAGCCATCCTGAATCGTGTTCAGGAAGGTGTCGAGAAGCCGCGCCCGAAGGTGCTGTTCGAGCCGGGCCAGATGGTCCGCGTCACCGACGGCCCGTTCAACGATTTCAATGGCGTCGTCGAAGAAGTCAACTACGAGAAGAGCCGTCTGCGCGTCTCGGTACTGATCTTCGGTCGTGCCACGCCCGTCGAGCTCGAGTTCGGCCAGGTCGAAAAGGCCGTCTGATCCAGCTGTAGAGTCGAGCCATGCTCGACTCCTGAACAGAAACCGGGCTTGGCCCGGTTTCTCTCGTTTACGTGCCGCTTCAGGCATGTGAAGGGAAAACCTGTTATAGTGCGCGGCTCCCCGCTGGGAAGCCAGCGGGACGAGGCCGCCGGAAGGTGGCCTTCGGCATGATTTCAAAACGCGATGCCGGGACGCGTGATTCCCGGTCCGATGGGGAGCCTGTTGTCGAAAGGCGCTAGCACCCGGAGAGCACTCACATGGCAAAGAAAGTTGTCGGTTACATCAAGCTGCAGGTGAAGGCCGGTCAGGCCAACCCCTCGCCGCCGGTCGGTCCCGCGCTGGGTCAGCGTGGTCTGAACATCATGGAATTCTGCAAGGCGTTCAACGCTGCCACGCAGAAGCTCGAGCCGGGTCTGCCGGTTCCGGTGATCATCACGGCCTACTCGGACCGTACGTTCACCTTCATCACCAAGAGCACCCCGGCCACCACCCTGCTGAAGAAGGCCGCTGGCATCTCGTCGGGCTCCAAGCGCCCGAACACCGAGAAGGTCGGCAAGGTCACCCGTAAGCAGCTGGAAGAGATCGCCAAGGCGAAGGAACCGGATCTGACTGCCGCCGACCTGGACGCCGCCGTGCGTACCATCGCTGGCTCTGCCCGTTCCATGGGCCTCGTGGTGGAGGGTTAATAAGATGGCACAGACCAAGCGTGAGAAGGCCATCAAGGCCGCCGTCGTTCCGGGCAAGGCATACGCCTTCGAGGACGCGATCAACATCCTGAAGAGCGCCACCAAGGCCAAGTTCGTCGAGTCGATCGACGTTGCCGTGCGCCTGGGCGTCGATGCGAAGAAGTCCGACCAGCAGGTCCGTGGCTCCACCGTGCTGCCGGCCGGTACCGGCAAGTCGGTCCGCGTTGCCGTGTTCGCTCCGGCCGGTGCCAAGGCTGACGAAGCCCTGGCCGCTGGCGCCGAAGCCGTCGGTATGGATGACTTGGCCGAGAAGATGCAGGCCGGCGATCTGAACTACGACGTCGTCATCGCGACCCCGGACGCCATGCGCGTCGTCGGTAAGCTGGGCACCGTGCTGGGCCCGCGCGGCCTGATGCCGAACCCGAAGGTCGGCACCGTTTCCCCGAACCCGGGTGAAGCCGTGAAGAACGCCAAGTCGGGTCAGGTCCGTTACCGCACCGACAAGGCCGGCATCATCCACTGCACCATCGGCAAGGCCGACTTCGCCGAAGACGCGCTGAAGTCGAACCTGACCGCGCTGCTGCTGGACCTGATCAAGGCCAAGCCGGCCACCTCGAAGGGCACCTACCTGCAGAAGGTTTCGGTCAGCTCGACGATGGGCCCGGGCGTCACCGTCGACCAGTCGTCGCTGACCCTGAAGTAATTGTTTGAAGCGGTCACGGTGCCCCGGGTGCCGTGACCGTGACATTTGAAGGCATCGCTGGCAGTGCATCGCCGGTGGTAGCCGTCAAAGACCGCAGGCGCGGTCGTGGCAATACCGGCGACGGGCACGGAAGCTCGATCTGGCAAGGAGTCGCCGCCGGAGCAGTCATGAGCGCTTAATCGATTCCCCGGAATCACCCTGCGTAGATGGTGCCCTTCTGGAGTTTTTCTGGTTCACGCATGTCTGGGATTTCCCTGATTGCCTCCAGGTCTGGAACGGCCCACCCCCGGAACATCATCCCGATGTTCCCGGCGTCCAGGACGGATGCCGCACAGGACCGCACACGGCAGGAGCCGTAAGCGGAGTTCAATAGGAGGAGTGCAATGGCTCTCAATCTGTCCCAGAAGCAAGAAGTAGTCGCCGAGCTGGCAGACGTCGCCGCCAAGGCCCACTCCTTGATCGCAGCCGAATACGCTGGCACCACGGTCGCCCAGATGACCGCGATGCGCAAGCAGGCTCGTGAAACCGGTGTTTTCTTGAAGGTTGTCAAGAACACCCTGGCTTCGCGCGCCGTTGAAGGCACCGAGTTCGCAGTCGCCCAGGACCAGATGGTTGGTCCGCTGCTGTACGCGTTCTCGCTCGAGGAGCCCGGCGCTGCCGGTCGCCTGATCAAGGAAGCCGCCAAGGGCAACGACAAGCTGAAGGCTAAGGTCGTCGCCATCGGTGGCGAAGTGTTCCCGGCAAGCCACGTTGACGTGCTGGCCTCGCTGCCGACCCGCGATCAGGCCCTGGCCATGCTGGCCCGCGTCCTGACCGAGCCGGTCACGATGTTCGCCCGCGCGATCAAGGCTGTTGGCGAGAAGCAGGGGGGTGGCGACGTCGCCGCCGACGCTGCCGAGCCGGCCGCCGAGACCGCCTGAGTTTCGACTTACCGTGGTTCCTGACGGAACCTCAACCCAGAAAATCATCCAAAGGTATTTATCATGTCCCTTACCAACGAACAGATCGTCGACGCCATCGCCGAGAAGTCCCTGATGGAAGTGATGGAGCTGGTCAAGGCCATCGAAGAGAAGTTCGGCGTCTCCGCCGCTGCTCCGGTTGCCGTGGCTGCTGCCGCCGGCCCGGCTGCTGCTGTTGAAGAGCAGACCGAATTCACCGTCACCCTGAAGACTGCCGGCGAGAAGAAGGTCGAAGTCATCAAGGCCGTCCGCGCCATCACCGGCCTGGGCCTGAAGGAAGCGAAGGACCTGGCCGAAGCCGGTGGCGTCCTGAAGGAAGCCGCTTCGAAGGACGAAGCCGAGAAGATGAAGAAGGACCTGGAAGCTGCTGGCGCGACTGTCGAAGTCAAGTAAGCACTTCCCTTGCATCGTCATCGATTCACGGCGATGCAGCCAAGGCTGGGGGCGTAAGCCCCCGGCCTTTGGTCGTTGTTGCGGTACCGGTAGGGTCGACTGTTAGTCGACTGTTTCAAAAGCAGGAAAAAGCCCAACACGGGCTGCGGTCAGACCCCGGCAGGCCAGCGCAGAGCGCGGCAGCGGGGGAGTGGATGCAGACGAGTTGGCAGTTGGAAGTAGCGGGAGAAGGCGTGCTGGTGCCGGCAATACCAGCGACTTCCAACTGACAATTTCAAGTTCCCTTCAGGGTCGTGGACGCACGGCCCGCACAACAAGGTGGAAGACCTCATGACGTCCTATTCGTTCACCGAAAAAAAGCGTATCCGCAAGGATTTCGGCAAGCAGCGCTCGATTCTCGAAGTGCCGTTCCTGCTTGCCATCCAGGTGGATTCCTATCGTGAATTCCTGCAGGAAAACGTCGATCCGGCCAAGCGCACGGACCACGGCCTGCACGCTGCGCTGAAGTCGGTCTTCCCGATCGCCAGCTACAGCGGCAATGCTGCCCTGGAATACGTCGGCTACAAGCTGGGCGAACCGGTCTTCGACGAACGCGAGTGCCGCCAGCGCGGCATGAGCTACGGCGCCCCGCTGCGCGTCACCGTGCGCCTGGTGATCTACGACCGTGAGTCGTCGACCAAGGCCATCAAGTACGTGAAGGAGCAGGAGGTCTATCTGGGCGAAATCCCGCTGATGACCGAGAACGGCACCTTCATCGTCAACGGCACCGAGCGCGTCATCGTCTCGCAGCTGCACCGCTCGCCGGGCGTGTTCTTCGACCACGACCGTGGCAAGACCCACAGCTCGGGCAAGCTGCTGTACAGCGCCCGCATCATTCCTTACCGCGGTTCCTGGCTGGACTTCGAGTTCGACCCGAAGGACGCGCTGTTCACCCGTATCGACCGCCGCCGCAAGCTGCCGGTGTCGATCCTGCTGCGCGCGCTCGGCTACAGCAACGAAGAGATGCTGGCCGAGTTCTTCGAGATCAACACCTTCCACATCAACCCGGATGAAGGCGTCCAGCTGGAGCTGGTGCCCGAGCGCCTGCGTGGCGAAACCCTGGGCTTCGACCTCGCCGACGGCGACAAGGTCATCGTGGAAGCCGGCAAGCGCATCACCGCGCGCCACATCAAGCAGCTGGAAGCCTCGGGCATCGCTGCCCTGGCCGTGCCGGACGACTACATCGTCGGCCGCATCCTGTCGCACGACGTGGTCGATGCCTCGACCGGCGAACTGCTGGCCCAGGCCAACGACGAGATCACCGACGAACAGCTGCAGGCCTTCCGCAAGGCCGGCGTGGACGCGGTCGGCACCCTGTGGGTGAACGACCTGGATCGTGGCCCGTACCTGTCCAACACCCTGCGCATCGACCCGACCAAGACCCAGCTGGAAGCCCTGGTCGAGATCTACCGCATGATGCGTCCGGGCGAGCCGCCGACCAAGGACGCCGCGCAGAACCTGTTCCACAACCTGTTCTTCACCTTCGAGCGCTACGACCTGTCCGCGGTCGGCCGCATGAAGTTCAACCGTCGCGTGGGCCGCAAGGAAACCACCGGCGAAGCGGTGCTGTACGACAGCAAGTACTTCGGTGAGCGCAACGACGAAGAGTCCAAGCGCCTGGTTGCCGCCCATGGCGACAGCTCCGACATCCTGGACGTGATCAAGGTCCTGACCGAGATCCGCAACGGTCGCGGCGTGGTCGACGATATCGACCACCTGGGCAACCGCCGCGTGCGTTCGGTCGGCGAGATGGCCGAGAACGTGTTCCGCGTGGGCCTGGTCCGCGTCGAGCGCGCGGTCAAGGAGCGCCTGTCGATGGCCGAGTCCGAAGGCCTGACCCCGCAGGAGCTGATCAACGCCAAGCCGGTCGCCGCGGCCATCAAGGAGTTCTTCGGTTCCTCGCAGCTGTCGCAGTTCATGGACCAGAACAACCCGCTGTCGGAGGTGACCCACAAGCGTCGCGTCTCGGCCCTGGGCCCGGGCGGTCTGACCCGTGAGCGCGCCGGCTTCGAAGTGCGCGACGTGCACCCGACCCATTACGGCCGCGTCTGCACCATCGAAACCCCGGAAGGCCCGAACATCGGCCTGATCAACTCGCTGGCCGTGTACGCCCGCACCAACCAGTACGGTTTCCTCGAGACCCCGTACCGCAAGGTCGTGGACGGCAAAGTCTATGACGAAGTCGAGTTCCTGTCGGCGATCGAAGAAAACGAGTACGTCATTGCGCAGGCCAACGCGCTGACCGACGCCAACAGCGTGCTGACCGAGCAGTTCGTTCCCTGCCGTTACCAGGGCGAATCGCTGCTGAAGCCGCCGGCGGAAGTCCACTTCATGGACGTCTCGCCGATGCAGACCGTGTCGATCGCGGCCGCGCTGGTTCCGTTCCTGGAGCACGATGACGCCAACCGCGCGCTGATGGGCGCCAACATGCAGCGTCAGGCCGTGCCGACCCTGCGTGCGCAGAAGCCGCTGGTCGGTACCGGTATCGAGCGCGCCGTGGCGCGTGACTCCGGCGTGACCGTGAACGCCCGCCGTGGTGGTGAGATCGTGCAGATCGACGCCGCCCGCATCGTGGTCAAGGTCAACGAGGAAGAGATCGTTGGCGCCACCGACGCCGGCGTGGACATCTACAACCTGGTCAAGTACACCCGCTCGAACCAGAACACCTGCATCAACCAGCGTCCGCTGGTCCAGGTCGGTGACGTCATCGCCCGCGGCGACGTGCTGGCCGACGGCCCGTCCACCGACATCGGCGAACTGGCCCTCGGCCAGAACATGCTGATCGCGTTCATGCCGTGGAACGGCTACAACTTCGAAGACTCCATCCTGCTCTCCGAGCGCGTGGTGGAAGAGGATCGCTACACCACGATCCACATCGAAGAGCTGACCTGCGTTGCGCGTGACACCAAGCTGGGGCCGGAGGAAATCTCCGCCGACATCCCGAACGTCTCCGAGCAGGCGCTGAACCGCCTGGACGAGAGCGGCGTGGTGTACATCGGTGCCGAAGTCCGTGCCGGCGACATCCTGGTCGGCAAGGTCACTCCGAAGGGCGAAAGCCAGCTGACCCCGGAAGAGAAGCTGCTGCGCGCGATCTTCGGCGAGAAGGCTTCGGACGTGAAGGATAGCTCGCTGCGCGTTCCGCCGGGCATGGATGGCACCGTCATCGACGTGCAGGTCTTCACCCGCGACGGCATCGAGAAGGACAAGCGCGCCCGCCAGATCGAAGAGTCTGAAATCAAGCGCGTCAAGAAGGACTTCGACGACCAGTTCCGCATCCTGGAAGCGGCCATCTACATGCGCCTGCGTTCGCAGATCGTGGGCAAGGTGGTCAACGGCGGTGCTGGCCTGAAGAAGGGTGACGTGATCACCGACGCCTTCCTCGACGGCCTGAAGAAGGCTGACTGGTTCGCCCTGCGCATGAAGGACGAAGACGCTTCGGAAGCCATCGAGCGCGCGCAGAAGCAGATCCAGGCGCACGAGAAGGAGTTCGAGCGTCGCTTCGCCGACAAGCGCGGCAAGATCACCGCCGGTGACGACCTCGCTCCGGGCGTGCTGAAGATGGTCAAGGTGTTCCTGGCCGTGAAGCGCCGCATCCAGCCGGGCGACAAGATGGCAGGCCGCCACGGCAACAAGGGTGTGGTGTCCAACGTGGTGCCGGTCGAGGACATGCCGTACATGGCCTCGGGCGAGACCGTGGACATCGTGCTGAACCCGCTGGGCGTGCCGTCGCGTATGAACATCGGCCAGATCCTGGAAGTGCACCTGGGCTGGGCCGCCAAGGGCCTGGGCCGCAAGATCCAGGCGATGATGGAAGCCCAGGCGGCGGTCGCCGACCTGCGCAAGTTCCTGGACGACATCTACAACCACGACGACACCAACGTGGCCAACCGTGTCGACCTGTCGCAGTTCAGCGACGAGGAACTGCTGCGCCTGGCCCGTAACCTGACCGACGGCGTGCCGATGGCCACCCCGGTGTTCGACGGCGCCACCGAAGCGGAAATCAAGCGCATGCTGGAACTGGCCGACCTGCCGAGCAGTGGCCAGACCCAGCTGTACGACGGCCGCACCGGTGAAGCATTCGACCGCCACACCACTGTCGGTTACATGCACTACCTGAAGCTGAACCACCTGGTCGACGACAAGATGCACGCCCGTTCGACCGGCCCGTACTCGCTCGTCACCCAGCAGCCGCTGGGCGGCAAGGCGCAGTTCGGCGGCCAGCGCTTCGGTGAAATGGAAGTCTGGGCGCTGGAAGCCTACGGCGCGGCCTACACCCTGCAGGAAATGCTGACGGTGAAGTCCGATGACGTGCAGGGCCGCAACCAGATGTACAAGAACATCGTCGACGGTGAGCACGAGATGGTCGCGGGCATGCCGGAATCCTTCAACGTGCTCGTGAAGGAAATCCGCTCGCTGGCCATCAACATGGAACTGGAAGACAACTGATCCATGCCGGCGCGGCGGTCCGCCGCCGCGCCGCTGGCAGTGAACTGAAAGCCCATCGACACAGCATTCCTCCTTCTGGAGAACACCATGAAAGACCTGCTCAACCTCTTCAACCAGCAGCGCCAGACGCTGGACTTCGACGCGATCAAGATCGCGCTGGCCTCGCCGGACCTGATCCGTTCGTGGTCCTTCGGCGAAGTGAAGAAGCCGGAAACCATCAACTACCGTACCTTCAAGCCGGAGCGTGACGGCCTGTTCTGCGCCGCCATCTTCGGGCCGGTCAAGGACTACGAGTGCCTGTGCGGCAAGTACAAGCGCATGAAGCACCGCGGCGTGGTCTGCGAAAAGTGCGGCACCGAAGTGACCCTGGCCAAAGTGCGCCGCGAGCGCATGGGCCACATCGACCTGGCATCGCCGGTCGCGCACATCTGGTTCCTGAAGTCGCTGCCGTCGCGCATCGGCCTGATGCTGGACATGACCCTGCGTGACATCGAGCGCGTGCTGTACTTCGAAGCCTACGTGGTGACCGAGCCGGGCCTGACCGCCCTGGAGCGCCGCCAGCTGCTGACCGAAGAACAGTACCTGCAGGCCCGCCAGGAGCACGGTGACGACTTCGACGCCGCGATGGGCGCCGAGGCCGTGTACGAACTGCTGCGCACCATCGACCTGCAGTCGGAAATGACCCGCCTGCGCGAGGAAATCGCCGCTACCGGTTCGGAAACCAAGCTCAAGCGCCTCACCAAGCGCATCAAGCTGATCGAAGCCTTCCTGGAATCGGGCAACCGTCCGGAATGGATGGTCATGACCGTGCTGCCGGTGCTGCCGCCGGACCTGCGCCCGCTGGTGCCGCTGGACGGCGGCCGCTTCGCGACCTCCGACCTGAACGACCTGTACCGCCGCGTCATCAACCGCAACAACCGCCTGCGCCGCCTGCTCGAACTGAGCGCGCCGGACATCATCGTGCGCAATGAAAAGCGCATGCTGCAGGAATCGGTCGATGCGCTGCTGGACAACGGCCGTCGTGGCCGTGCCATCACCGGCACCAACAAGCGCCCGCTGAAGTCGCTGGCCGACATGATCAAGGGCAAGCAGGGTCGCTTCCGCCAGAACCTGCTCGGCAAGCGCGTCGACTACTCGGGCCGTTCGGTCATCGTGGTCGGCCCGTACCTGCGCCTGCACCAGTGCGGCCTGCCGAAGAAGATGGCGCTGGAGCTGTTCAAGCCGTTCGTCTTCGCCAAGCTGCAGCGTCGTGGCCTGGCCACCACCATCAAGGCCGCCAAGAAGCTGGTCGAGCGCGAAGAAGCCGAAGTCTGGGACATCCTGGAAGAGGTCATCCGCGAGCATCCGGTGATGCTGAACCGTGCGCCGACCCTGCACCGCCTGGGCATCCAGGCGTTCGAGCCGGTGCTGATCGAGGGCAAGGCCATCCAGCTGCACCCGCTGGTCTGCACCGCGTTCAACGCCGACTTCGACGGTGACCAGATGGCCGTCCACGTGCCGCTCTCGCTGGAAGCCCAGCTGGAAGCGCGTGCGCTGATGATGTCCACCAACAATATCCTGTCGCCGGCCAACGGCGAGCCGATCATCGTGCCGTCGCAGGACGTCGTGCTGGGTCTGTACTACATGACCCGCTCGCTGGAAAACAAGAAGGGCGAGGGCATGGCCTTCGCCAACATCGCCGAAGTCAAGCGCGCCTATGACAACCGCGTGGTGGAACTGCACGCACGCGTCAAGGTCCGCATCACCGAGGTGGTGACCGACGAGGAAGGCAACAAGCAGAACAAGACCTCGATCGTGGACACCACGATCGGTCGCGCCCTGCTGGCTGAAATCCTGCCGGAAGGCCTGCCGTTCGCGCTGGCCAACACCGAGCTGACCAAGAAGAACATCAGCCGCCTGATCAACTCCAGCTACCGCCAGCTGGGCCTGAAGGACACGGTCGTGTTCGCCGACAAGCTGATGTACACCGGCTTCGCCTACGCGACCCGCGCCGGCGTCTCGATCGGCATCGACGACATGCTGATCCCGGACGAGAAGAAGGGCATCCTCACCGAGGCCGAAGCCGAAGTGCTGGAAATCCAGGAGCAGTACCAGTCGGGCCTGGTCACCGCCGGCGAGCGCTACAACAAGGTGGTCGACATCTGGTCGCGCACCAACGAGCGCATCGCCAAGGCGATGATGGACACCATCGGTACCGAGAAGGTGGTCAATGCCAAGGGCGAGACCATCGACCAGAAGTCGATGAACTCGCTGTACATCATGGCCGACTCCGGTGCGCGTGGTTCGCAGGCGCAGATCCGTCAGCTGGCCGGCATGCGCGGCCTGATGGCCCGCCCGGATGGCTCGATCATCGAGACGCCCATCAAGGCGAACTTCCGCGAAGGCCTGAACGTGCAGGAGTACTTCAACTCCACCCACGGTGCCCGTAAGGGTCTGGCCGATACCGCGCTGAAGACCGCGAACTCGGGTTACCTGACCCGTCGTCTGGTCGACGTGGCGCAGGACGTGGTGATCACCGAGGTGGATTGCGGTACCACCGAAGGCCTGATCATGACCCCGATCGTGGAAGGCGGCGACGTGGTCGAGCCGCTGAAGGACCGCGTGCTGGGCCGCGTGGTTGCCGAGGACGTGTTCCTGCCGGGCAACGACGAGGATCCGATCGTCACCCGCAACACCCTGCTCGACGAAGCCTGGGTCGCCAAGCTGGAAGATGCCGGCGTGCAGACCATCAAGGTCCGCTCGACCATCTCCTGCGAATCGGCGTTCGGTGTCTGCTCGCGCTGCTACGGCCGCGACCTGGCCCGTGGCCACCTGGTCAACATCGGTGAAGCGGTCGGCGTCATCGCCGCCCAGTCCATCGGTGAGCCGGGTACCCAGCTGACCATGCGTACGTTCCACATCGGTGGTGCGGCGTCGCGAGCTGCAGCGGTCGACAACATCACCGTCAAGACCACCGGTTCGGTCAAGTTCAACAACCTCAAGTCGGTCGAGCATGCCAATGGCTCGCTGGTCGCAGTGTCGCGCTCGGGCGAAATCTCGGTGCTCGACGCGCACGGCCGTGAGCGTGAGCGCTACAAGCTGCCCTACGGTGCCAACATCACCTCCAAGGACGGCGAGGCGGTCAAGGCTGGCCAGACCGTGGCCAACTGGGATCCGCACAACCACCCGATCGTTTCCGAAGTGGCCGGTTTCGTGCGCTTCGTGGACTTCATCGACGGCATCACCGTCATCGAGAAGACCGACGAACTGACCGGCCTGGCGTCGCGCGAGATCACCGACCCGAAGCGTCGTGGTTCGCAGGGCAAGGATCTGCGTCCGCTGGTCCGCATCGTCGATGCCAAGGGCAACGACCTGTCGATCCCGGGCACCGATCTGCCGGCGCAGTACCTGCTGCCGCCGCGCTCGATCGTCAACCTGCAGGACGGCGCCCCGGTGGGCGTGGGCGACGTCGTCGCCAAGATCCCGCAGGAAGCATCGAAGACCCGCGACATCACCGGTGGTCTGCCGCGCGTGGCCGACCTGTTCGAAGCGCGCAAGCCGAAGGATCCGGCGGTGCTGGCCGAGCGTTCGGGCATCATCAGCTTCGGCAAGGACACCAAGGGCAAGCAGCGCCTGATCATCAAGGACACCGATGGTTCGGAGCACGAAGAGCTGATTCCGAAGTACCGCCAGGTCATCGTGTTCGAAGGCGAGCATGTGACCAAGGGTGAAACCATCGTGGACGGCGAGCCGAGCCCGCAGGACATCCTGCGCCTGCTGGGTGTCGAGCCGCTGGCGGCCTACCTGGTGAAGGAAATCCAGGACGTGTACCGCCTGCAGGGCGTGAAGATCAACGACAAGCACATCGAGGTGATCACCCGCCAGATGCTGCGCAAGGTCGAGATCACCGATCAGGGCAGCAGCAAGTTCCTGAACGGCGAGCAGGTGGAGCGTCAGCGCGTGATCGAGGAGAATGCGCGCCTGTCGACCCGCAACGAGCTGCCGGCCCAGTTCGATCCGGTGCTGCTGGGCATCACCAAGGCCTCGCTGGCGACCGAGTCGTTCATCTCGGCGGCGTCCTTCCAGGAAACCACCCGCGTGCTGACCGAAGCGGCCGTCCGCGGCACCTCGGACAACCTGCGTGGCCTGAAGGAAAACGTCATCGTCGGCCGCCTGATTCCGGCCGGTACCGGCCTGGCGTACCACAGCAACCGCCGTCGTGGCGCTTCCGGTCTCACCGAGTCGGAGATGCAGACCCTGGCCGGCACCCCGGCTGCGGTCGAGGCCCCGGCGGTGGAAGCCGCGGCCGAGCAGGCTGCGGGCGAAGAATGAGGTATCCGGTCCGGCCGCAAGGCCGGGCCACCCCATCGGTGCATTGATGGGATTGGGAAAGGGCAGGGCGGATCGTCCGCGATCCACCCCGCCAACCTGAACGGGGTACACGGAGGCCCCCCAGTAACGTTCCGGGATCAGGAACGGGCTTGACAGGAGGCGTTTGACTGCTTTCCTGGCAGGTTGCTACAATCGTCTGTCTCAGCAGGCCAAAATTTCGGCCTGCTTTAACATTTCCGCATCTCTGGTCGGATTTTCCGGCCACCAATCAGAAGAACCTACTGATGGCGACGATCAACCAGCTGGTCCGCAAGCCGCGGCAAGCGACCACCTACAAGAGTGCCTCGCCGGCGCTCGACAAGTGCCCGCAGCGCCGTGGCGTCTGCACCCGTGTCTACACCACCACTCCGAAGAAGCCGAACTCGGCTCTGCGCAAGGTTGCCAAGGTCCGCCTGACCAACCAGGAAGAAGTGATTTCCTACATCGGTGGTGAAGGCCACAACCTGCAGGAGCACTCCGTGGTCCTGATCCGCGGCGGTCGCGTCAAGGACCTGCCGGGTGTGCGTTACCACACCGTTCGTGGCTCGCTCGACGCCGCCGGCGTTGCCAAGCGTCGCCAGGCCCGTTCCAAGTACGGCGCCAAGCGTCCGAAGGCATAAGGAGAGAGCACAATGTCGCGTAAGGGTAATACTCCGCAGCGTTCCGTCCTGCCCGATCCGAAGCACGGAAGCGAAACCATCGCCCGCTTCATCAACATGGTCATGCAGAGCGGCAAGAAGTCCGTCGCCGAAAAGATCGTGTACGGCGCCATGGACGTGATCACCGAGAAGAACAGCAGCGCCAACGCCATTGAACTGGTGCAGAAGGCGCTGGACAACGTCGCTCCGGCGGTCGAAGTCAAGTCGCGCCGCGTCGGTGGTGCCACCTACCAGGTGCCGGTCGAAGTGCGCTCGTCGCGCAAGATGGCTCTGGCCATGCGCTGGCTGATCGACTCCGCGCGCAAGCGTGGTGAGAACACCATGCCGAAGAAGCTGGCTGCTGAACTGATCGACGCCTCGGAAAACCGTGGCGGCGCCATCAAGAAGCGCGAAGAAACCCACCGCATGGCCGAAGCCAACAAGGCATTCGCCCACTACCGCTGGTGAGTTTGACGGCCTTGTAAAACAGGCAGGGCAGCACCATTACGGTGCTGCCTCGCGGCCCCAGAAGGGCTGCGCCAATCCGAAGGCCGCCGCAAGGCGGCGTTCGGCCATCCGAATTCCAAGAAATCTGAGAGGCTCCCCGTGGCCCGTTCCACTCCCATCGAGCGTTACCGCAACTTCGGCATCATGGCCCACATCGATGCCGGCAAGACCACCACGTCCGAGCGCATCCTGTTCTACACCGGCAAGAGCCACAAGATCGGTGAAGTGCATGACGGCGCCGCCACCATGGACTGGATGGAGCAGGAGCAGGAGCGTGGCATCACGATCCAGTCCGCTGCCACCACCGCGTTCTGGAAGGGCATGGACAAGTCCCTGCCGGAGCACCGCTTCAACATCATCGACACCCCCGGGCACGTCGACTTCACCATCGAAGTGGAGCGCTCGCTGCGCGTGCTCGACGGTGCCGTCTTCGTCCTGTGCGCCGTCGGTGGCGTGCAGCCGCAGTCGGAAACCGTGTGGCGCCAGGCCAACAAGTACCACGTGCCGCGCATCGCGTTCGTCAACAAGATGGACCGCACCGGTGCCAACTTCCAGAAGGTCGTCGGCCAGCTGAAGGCCAAGCTGGGCGCCGTTGCCGTGCCGATGCAGCTGCCGATCGGCGCTGAAGACAACTTCAAGGGCGTTGTCGACCTGCTGAAGATGAAGGCCATCCATTGGGATGAGGCTTCGCAGGGCATGAAGTTCGAGTACAGCGACATCCCGGCCGAGCTGCAGGCGGCTGCCGAAGAGGCTCGCCAGTTCATGGTCGAGACCGCTGCCGAAGCCAGCGAAGAGCTGATGGAAAAGTACCTGGGCGGCGAAGAGCTGGCCGAGGCTGAAATCATCAACGCGCTGCGTACCCGCACCCTGGCCACCGAGATCGTGCCGATGTACTGCGGCTCGGCCTTCAAGAACAAGGGCGTGCAGGCCATGCTGGACGGCGTGATCCAGCTGCTGCCGTCGCCGGTCGACGTGCCGGACGTGAAGGGCGTGGACGTTGACGACGACACCGTCGAAATGACCCGCAAGTCGGACGACAAGGCTCCGTTCTCGTCGCTGGCCTTCAAGATCATCACCGACCCGTTCGTCGGCGCGCTGACCTTCTTCCGTGTCTACTCGGGCACCCTGAACGGTGGCGACACCGTGCTGAACTCGGTGAAGGGCAAGAAGGAGCGCATCGGCCGCATCCTGCAGATGCACTCGAACAACCGCGAGGAAATCAAGGAAGTTCTGGCCGGTGACATCGCCGCGGCGGTGGGCCTGAAGGACACCACCACCGGTGACACCCTGTGCGCCGTGGACGCCCCGATCATCCTGGAGCGCATGACGTTCCCGGAGCCGGTGATCTCGATGGCCGTCGAGCCGAAGACCAAGTCGGACCAGGAAAAGATGGGCCTGGCCCTGGGCCGTCTGGCGCAGGAAGATCCGTCGTTCCGCGTCAAGACCGACGAAGAATCCGGCCAGACCATCATCTCGGGCATGGGCGAGCTGCACCTGGACATCATCGTCGACCGCCTGAAGCGCGAGTTCAACGTTGAAGCCAACGTCGGCGCGCCGCAGGTGGCCTACCGCGAAACCATCACCCTGGCCGACGTCAAGTCGGACTACAAGCACGCCAAGCAGTCTGGTGGTAAGGGTCAGTACGGTCACGTCGTGATCGAGCTGTCGCCGATCACTGCTGCCGACCGTGCCGATCCGAAGCTGGCTCCGGCCATCAAGGACGACTTCCTGTTCATCAACGACATCACCGGCGGCGTGATCCCGAAGGAATTCATTCCGTCGGTCGAGAAGGGCCTGCGCGAAACCATCACCAGCGGTCCGCTGGCTGGCTTCCCGGTGGTGGACGTCAAGGTGAAGCTGGTGTTCGGTTCGTACCACGACGTCGACTCCTCGGAAATGGCGTTCAAGCTGGCTTCGTCGATGGCCTTCAAGCAGGGCTTCGCCAAGGCCAAGCCGGTGCTGCTGGAGCCGATCATGAAGGTCGAGATCGTGACCCCGGAGGATTACCAGGGTGACGTGATGGGCGACGTCAGCCGTCGTCGCGGCGTGCTGCAGGGTTCCGACACCACCGGTGACGGTTCGGCCAGCATCATCAACGCGATGATCCCGCTGGGTGAAATGTTCGGCTACGCCACTGCGCTGCGTTCGCAGACCCAGGGCCGCGCCACCTTCACCATGGAATTCGATCACTACGAGCCGGCGCCGACCAACATCGCCGAAGCCGTCATGAAGAAGGGCTGAGCCTCGCTCAGCCTCTCTTGAAACCACTTACGAACAATCAAGGTATAGAACAATGGCAAAGGGTAAGTTCGAGCGCACCAAGCCGCACGTCAACGTCGGCACCATCGGTCACGTCGACCACGGCAAGACCACGCTGACCGCCGCACTGACCAAGATCGGTGCCGAGCGCTTCGGTGGCGAGTTCAAGGCGTATGACGCCATCGACGCCGCACCGGAAGAAAAGGCGCGTGGTATCACGATCTCGACCGCACACGTCGAATACGAATCCCCGACCCGTCACTACGCCCACGTTGACTGCCCGGGCCACGCTGACTACGTCAAGAACATGATCACCGGTGCCGCCCAGATGGACGGCGCGATCCTGGTGTGCTCGGCCGCTGACGGCCCGATGCCGCAGACCCGCGAGCACATCCTGCTGTCGCGTCAGGTCGGCGTGCCGTACATCGTCGTGTTCCTGAACAAGGCCGACATGGTCGACGACGCCGAGCTGCTCGAGCTGGTCGAGATGGAAGTGCGCGAACTGCTGAGCAAGTACGAGTTCCCGGGCGACGACACCCCGATCATCGCGGGTTCGGCCCGCCTGGCGCTGGAAGGCGACCAGAGCGACATCGGCGTGCCGGCCATCCTGAAGCTGGTCGATGCCCTGGACACCTGGATTCCGGAGCCGGAGCGTGCGATCGACAAGCCGTTCCTGATGCCGGTGGAAGACGTGTTCTCGATCTCGGGCCGCGGCACCGTGGTGACCGGTCGTATCGAGCGCGGCATCATCAAGGTCGGCGACGAAATCGAAATCGTCGGTATCCGTCCGGTGCAGAAGACCACCGTGACCGGCGTTGAAATGTTCCGCAAGCTGCTGGACCAGGGCCAGGCAGGCGACAACGCCGGCCTGCTGCTGCGCGGCACCAAGCGTGACGACGTCGAGCGCGGCCAGGTTCTGGCCAAGCCGGGTTCGATCAAGCCGCACACCAAGTTCGAAGGTGAAGTCTACGTCCTGTCGAAGGACGAGGGCGGCCGTCACACCCCGTTCTTCAACGGCTACCGTCCGCAGTTCTACTTCCGCACCACCGACATCACCGGCGCTGCCAAGCTGCCGGAAGGCGTCGAAATGGTGATGCCGGGTGACAACATCAAGATGGAAGTCACCCTGATCAACCCGGTGGCCATGGACGAAGGCCTGCGCTTCGCCATCCGCGAAGGTGGCCGTACCGTCGGCGCCGGCGTGGTCTCGAAGATCATCGAGTAATCTGGTAGTATCTGCGCCCCGATGTTGCCTGGGTAGGGCATCGGGGCGTATCAAATGGGAAAGCAGGCACAGGATGTGCCTTGTGTTCCCCGGACCAGGAAGGGTCAATGCCATTCAGGCGGCGTCAACAGGCGACTGTTGACAGCTGCCTTGTGTGCCATTATGCTTCTACGTCTGGGCAGGCCTGGGAACGGGTCTGCCTACGTTTTTGAGGTCTACGGATTGACCTTGTCGGCCTGCAGGAGTGCGGGCCGTCCGTATTCAGGAATTTCATGGGGCAAAGCAACCCAGAGGCTTTGTCTGTCGCTCTTTTAACGAAGGAACCTACCGCCATGGCGGACCAAAAGATCCGGATCCGGCTGAAAGCGTTCGATCATCGTCTGATCGACCGTTCGGCCAGCGAGATCGTTGAAACGGCAAAGCGGACCGGCGCGCAAGTGCGTGGCCCGATCCCGCTGCCGACCAAGATCGAGCGTTACACCGTTCTCGTCTCCCCGCACGTCGACAAGGACGCGCGTGACCAGTACGAGACCCGCACGCACAAGCGCGTGCTCGATATCGTTGACCCGAATGACAAGACCGTGGACGCGCTGATGAAGCTCGAACTGGCTGCCGGCGTCGACGTTCAGATCAAGCTGACCTGAGGACTACGACCATGACGAAGAAGTATTCGTTGGGCTTCGTGGGCCGCAAGGCCGGCATGAGCCGCGTGTTCACCGAAGATGGTCGTTCCATCCCGGTGACCCTGATCGAAGCAACCCCGAACCGCATCGCGCAGATCAAGACCGTCGAAACCGACGGCTACAGCGCCGTGCAGGTGACCGTCGGCGCGCGTCGCGCTGCCCTGGTCAACAAGCCGGAAGCCGGCCACTTCGCCAAGGCGAAGGTGGAAGCGGGTCGTGGCCTGTGGGAATTCCGCGTTGAAGACGCGCAGCTCGGCGATTTCGCCGTTGGCGGCGAAGTCAAGGCGGACATCTTCGAAGTCGGCCAGATCGTCGACGTCCAGGGTGTCACCAAGGGTAAGGGCTTCCAGGGCACCATCAAGCGCCACAACTTCCGTATGGGCGATGCAACCCACGGTAACTCGCTGTCGCATCGCGCGCCGGGTTCGCTGGGTCAGCGCCAGACCCCGGGTCGCGTTTTCCCGGGCAAGAAGATGTCGGGCCACATGGGCGCGGTGCAGCAGAGCACCCAGAACCTGGAAGTGGTCAAGGTCGACGTCGAGCGCGGTCTGATTGCGGTTCGCGGCGCCGTTCCGGGCGCGGCGGGTGGCGATGTGATCGTCCGTCCGGCGAGCAAGGCATAAGGAGAGATGACGATGGAACTCGTTATCACGGGTAGCAACAACAAGGTCTCGGTCTCCGAAGCCGTGTTCGGTCGCGATTTCAGCGAAGATCTGGTCCACCAGGTCGTCGTTGCTTACCGCAACGCCGGTCGCGCCGGCACCAAGGCGCAGAAGACTCGCTCCGAAGTGGCTGGTACCACCAAGAAGTCGAAGAAGCAGAAGGGCGGCGGCGCGCGTCATGGCGCACTGACGGCTCCGATCTTCGTCGGCGGCGGTGTCACCTTCGCGGCCAAGCCGCGCAGCTTCGAGCAGAAGGTCAATCGTAAGCAGTACCGTGCCGCCATGTGCGCGATCCTGTCCGAGCTGAACCGTCAGGGCCGTCTGACCATCGTGGAGGCCTTCGACGTCGAAGCCACCAGCACGAAGGGTCTGATCGCCAAGCTGGCCGGCCTGGAAGTGGGCAAGCGCCCGCTGATCGTCACCGAAGATGCCTCCGAGCACCTGTACCTGTCCGCCCGCAATCTGCCGTACGTGCAGGTGCGTGACGTCCAGGGCCTGGATCCGGTGTCGCTGGTCGGTGCCGACACGGTCGTCATCACCGCTGACGCGGTCAAGAAGGTCGAGGAGTGGCTGGCATGAACAGCAACGAAAAAATCTTCAGCGTGCTGCGTGCCCCGCGTGTCTCCGAAAAGACCGCGCGCCTGCAGGAACTCTCCAACCAGTATGTCTTCGAAGTTTCGAACGAAGCCACCAAGGCCGATGTAAAGGCCGCGGTTGAGCAGCTGTTCGACGTCAAGGTCGAAGCCGTCAACGTGGTCAACGTCAAGGGCAAGAACAAGTCCTTCCGTAACCGTGCTGGCCGCCGCGGCGATTGGCGCAAGGCGTACGTTCGCCTGGCCGACGGCCAGTCGATCGATGTAACGGCCAAGGCCTGAGGTACATCCCATGCCATTGATGAAATTCAAGCCCACTTCCCCCGGTCGTCGTTCGGCCGTGCGCGTGGTCACGCCCGACCTGCACAAGGGTGCTCCGCACGCCGCACTGGTCGAGTCGCAGAGCCGCTCGGGTGGTCGTAACCACCACGGCCGCATCACCGTGCGTCACGTCGGTGGTGGTGCCAAGCAGCACTACCGCATCATCGACTTCAAGCGCAACAAGCTGGGCATTCCGGCGCGCGTGGAACGCATCGAATACGATCCGAACCGCACCGCCCACATCGCCCTGCTGTGCTACGTCGACGGTGAGCGCCGCTACATCATCGCCCCGAAGGGCCTGAAGGCTGGTGATCAGGTGATCGCTGGTTCGGACGCCCCGATCAAGGCCGGCAACACCCTGCCGCTGCGCAACATCCCGGTCGGTACCACCATCCACTGCATCGAACTGAAGCCCGGCAAGGGCGCTCAGATCGCCCGTGCCGCAGGTGCGGCCGTGCAGCTGGTGGCCCGTGAAGGCATCTACGCCACCCTGCGCCTGCGCTCGGGTGAAATGCGTAAGGTTCCGGTCGAGTGCTGCGCCACCATCGGCGAAGTCGGCAACGACGAGCACAGCCTGGAAAAGCTGGGCAAGGCCGGTGCCAAGCGCTGGCGCGGCGTCCGCCCGACCGTTCGTGGTGCTGCCATGAACCCGGTTGACCACCCGCACGGTGGTGGTGAGGCGAAGGCCGGCCAGGGTAACCCGCACCCGGTCACCCCGTGGGGTGTCCCGACCAAGGGTTACAAGACGCGCCATAACAAGCGCACTCAGCAGTTCATCGTCCGCGATCGTAGGGGCTAATCGACCATGGCACGTTCACTCAAGAAGGGCCCGTTCGTCGATCACCACCTCGTCAAGAAGGTGGAGGCCGCTGCGGGCAGCAAGAAGCCGATCAAGACCTGGTCGCGCCGTTCGATGATCCTGCCTGACATGGTAGGCATCACCATTGCCGTGCATAACGGCAAGAACCACATCCCGGTTCTCGTCAACGAGAACATGGTCGGCCACAAGCTCGGCGAATTTGCCATCACCCGGACCTTCAAGGGTCACGGTGGTGACAAGAAGTCGGGCAAGTAAGGAGAGATGACAATGGAAGCGAAAGCCATCCTGCGCACTGCGCGCATCTCCCCGCAGAAGGCTCGTCTGGTCGCTGACCAGGTGCGCGGTCTGCCGGCCGAGCGTGCGGTCAACCTGCTGAAGTTCTCGGACAAGAAGGCTGCCCACCTGATCAAGAAGGTGGTGGAGTCGGCTATTGCCAACGCCGAGAACAACCAGGGCGCCGACGTCGACGAGCTGAAGGTTCAGACCATCATGGTTGATGAAGGTCCGACCCTGAAGCGTTTCATGGCGCGGGCGAAAGGCCGCGGTACCCGCATCCTCAAGCGCACCAGCCACATCACTGTGGTTGTGGGCGCCGGCAAGTAAGCGGATAAGGAAAAGACCATGGGTCATAAAGTTCATCCGATTGGTATCCGTCTCGGTATTTCCAAGGACTGGAACTCCAAGTGGTACGCCAACAAGGCCGAGTTCGCTGGTTACCTGGCAGCCGACCTGAAAGTGCGCGAAATGCTGCGCAAGAAGCTGGCTCAGGCCGGCATCAGCAAGATCCTGATCGAGCGTCCGGCCAAGACCGCTCGCGTGACGATCCACACCGCCCGCCCGGGCGTGGTGATCGGCAAGCGCGGTGAGGACATCGAGAAGCTGCGCAAGGAAGTGAGCGAGATGATGGGCGTTCCGGCGCACATCAACGTCACCGAAGTGCGCAAGCCGGAACTGGACGCGCAGCTCGTTGCCGAGTCGATCGCCCAGCAGCTGGAGCGTCGCATCATGTTCCGCCGCGCCATGAAGCGCTCGGTCGGCAACGCGATGCGCCTGGGTGCCCTGGGCATCAAGGTCAACGTGGGTGGCCGCCTCAACGGTGCGGAAATCGCCCGTTCGGAGTGGTACCGCGAAGGCCGCGTGCCGCTGCACACCCTGCGTGCCGACATCGACTATGGCTTCGCTGAAGCCAAGACGACCTACGGCATCATCGGCATCAAGGTCTGGATCTACAAGGGCGAAGTCTTCGATTTCTCCCAGGTTGGCCAGGAAAAGCAGGACGACACCCCGTCGCGCAACGATCGTCACGATCGCGGCGACCGCGGTGACCGTCAGCGCCCGGCTCGTGAAGCGAGGTAACGACAATGTTGCAACCCAAGCGAACCAAGTACCGCAAGGTACACAAGGGCCGTAACGAAGGCCTGAGCTGGAGCGCCAACGCTGTCAGCTTCGGCGAGTACGGCCTGAAGGCAACCGCACACGGTCAGCTGACCGCGCGTCAGATCGAAGCGGCCCGCCGCTCGATCAGCCGCTACGTCAAGCGCGGCGGCAAGATGTGGATCCGCGTGTTCCCCGACAAGCCCATCACCAAGAAGCCCATCGAAGTTCGAATGGGTTCGGGTAAGGGCAACGTGGAATACTGGGTGGCCCAGATCCAGCCCGGCCGCATGATCTATGAAATCGAGGGTGTTACCGAAGAAGTGGCACGCGAGGCGTTCCGCCTGGCCGCCGCCAAGCTCTCGGTCACCACCACTTTCGTGACCCGTACGGTGCGCTGATGGATATCAAAACTCTCCGTGAAAAGTCGGCTGACGAACTGAAGGCCCACCTGATCGACCTGCGTAAGGAACAGTTCTCTGTCCGTATGCAGCAGGTCACCGGCCAGCTGCCGAAGACCCACGACATCCGCCGGGTCCGTCGCGAGATTGCTCGCGTCAAGACCCTGCTCGGCAGCACGAAGTAAGGATGGCCGCTATGAGCGACAATACTGAAAACAAGACGCTGCGCACGGTCGAAGGCCGTGTCGTCAGCAACAAGATGGACAAGACGGTTACCGTCCTGGTTGAGCGTCAGGTCAAGCACGCGCTGTACGGCAAGTACATCAAGCGCTCGACCAAGCTGCACGCCCACGATGCCGACAACGCCTGCAAGGAAGGCGATGTCGTCCGCGTGACCGAGATTGCTCCGATGTCCAAGACCAAGAACTGGCGCGTGGTGGAAGTCATCACGCGTGCGGCTGAATAAGGAGTCTGAATCATGATCCAGATGCAGAGCTACCTTGACGTCGCGGACAATTCGGGTGCCAAGCAGGTGATGTGCTTCAAGGTGCTGGGTGGTTCCAAGCGCCGTTACGCCGGCATCGGCGACATCATCAAGGTCACCGTGAAGGATGCGATTCCGCGCGGCAAGGTCAAGAAGGGCGAAGTGTATGACGCCGTCGTGGTGCGTACCCGCAAGGGTGTGCGTCGCGCCGACGGCTCGCTGATCCGCTTCGACGGCAACGCTGCCGTTCTGCTGAACAACAAGCAGGAGCCGATCGGCACCCGTATCTTCGGGCCGGTGACCCGTGAACTTCGTTCGGAGAAGTTCATGAAGATCGTCTCGCTCGCTCCCGAAGTGCTGTGAGCGACAGGAGATAATCATGGCTAACCGTATCAAGAAGGGCGACCAGGTCGTCGTCAACACCGGCAAGGACAAGGGCAAGCAGGGCGAAGTCGTCCGCGTCGACGGCGACCGTGTGGTCGTCGCCAACGTGAACATCGTCAAGCGCCACACCAAGCCGAACCCGCAGGCAGGCGTTGCCGGCGGCGTGGTCGAGCGTGAAGCTTCGATCCATATCTCCAACGTGAATGTGCTGAACCCGGCTTCGGGCAAGGGCGAACGCGTTGGCTTCAAGGTGCTGGAGGATGGACGCAAACTGCGTGTGTTCCGCTCCAGCGGTGAGGCGCTCGACGCCTGAGGAATGTGAAGATGACTTCCCGTCTCGAAAAGTTCTACAAGGAAGAAGTGGTGCCGGCGCTGATGAAGCAGTTCGGCTACACCAATCCGATGGAAGTGCCGAAGCTCGTCAAGGTCACCCTGAACATGGGTGTCGGCGAAGCGGCAACCAACAAGAAGATCCTGGAAAACGCCGTCGGCGACATGACCAAGATTTCCGGCCAGAAGCCGGTTGTCACCAAGTCGCGTATCTCGGTTGCGTCGTTCAAGATCCGTGATGGCTGGCCGATCGGCTGCAAGACCACGCTGCGTCGCCACAAGATGTACGAGTTCCTGGACCGCCTGATCAACATCTCGCTGCCGCGCGTGCGCGACTTCCGTGGTGTTTCCGGTCGTTCCTTCGACGGTCGCGGCAACTTCAACATGGGTGTGAAGGAACAGATCATCTTCCCGGAAATCGACTTCGACGCCGTCGACGCGATCCGCGGTATGGATATCGCCATCACCACCACTGCGAAGACCGACGCGGAAGCGAAGGCGCTGCTGGCAGCGTTCAAGTTCCCGTTCCGTAACTGATCTGTCGAGGAAACCGAAATGGCAAAGACCTCCATGGTCAACCGCGACATCAAGCGGGAAAAGCTGGCCAAGAAGTACGCTGACAAGCGTGCGGCTCTGAAGAAGATCGTGTCCTCGGTGGATGCGACCTACGAAGAGAAGATCGAAGCCGCTACCAAGCTGGCCAAGCTGCCGCGCGACTCGTCGCCGAGCCGCCAGCGCAACCGCTGCGAGCTGTCCGGCCGTCCGCGTGGCGTTTACAGCAAGTTCGGCCTCGGCCGCAACAAGCTGCGTGAAGCTACCATGCGTGGCGACGTCCCGGGCCTGCGCAAGGCCAGCTGGTAATCCCAGCCGGTCCTGCGATCAGGAGCCCCCTCGGGGGTTCCTGAACCGGGGAGGGGAGGCATTCAGCTTCCCTTCTGCGAAAAAACCCGAAGAGCCCGACGCAAGTCGGGCTCTTTTGGCGTATACTCCCGCGTCTTGCCCTGTGCAAACCGGGTTATAGGGCGTGCCGCTGGCCCGCCGCAGGAAGGGACCTGGCCCGTTTCCAGGAGACAACAGATTTTCGCGAAAGCGGATATCGGTGCACTCAAAGGTACTCATATGAGCATGACTGATCCCATCGCCGACCTGCTGGTCCGCATCAAGAATGCGGCTGCGGTTGGCAAGCAGACGGTGAAAGCCCCGTCGTCCAAGATCAAGGTTGCGATCGCCCAGGTCCTGAAGGACGAGGGTTACATCACCGACCTGCGCGTGACCCAGCTGGAAAACAACAAGGCCGAGCTGGAAATCGTGCTGAAGTATTTCGAAGGCAAGCCGGTCATCGCGACCCTGAAGCGCTTCTCGCGTTCGGGCCTGCGCCAGTACCGCGGCAAGAGCGAGCTGCCGAAGGTCATGAATGGCCTGGGCATCTCCATCATTTCCACCTCCAAGGGCATCATGACTGATGCGCAGGCGCGCCAGCTGGGCGTCGGCGGCGAAGTCCTGTGCTTCGTGGCCTAAGGCGAAAGGAGTAGAACTATGTCCCGCGTAGCCAAGAAGCCGATCGACCTGGGTAAGGTTGAACTGAACGTCCAGTCGGACAGCGTCACCGCCAAGGGCCCGAAGGGCACCCTGTCGCTGGCCAAGCCGGCCGGCATTGCCATCAACGTCGACAACGGCGTTGCCACCCTGAGCACCGAAAACGCCGAGCTGGTCGCACTGACCGGTACCGTGCGTGCGATCCTGTCCAACATGGTCAAGGGCGTGTCCGAAGGCTTCGAGCGCAAGCTGGAGCTGGTCGGCGTGGGTTACCGCGCTGCCATGCAGGGCAAGGACCTGAGCCTGTCGCTGGGCTTCTCGCACCCGGTCGTGTTCGTGGCGCCGGAAGGCATCACCCTGTCGACCCCGACCCAGACCGAGATCCTGGTCCAGGGCGCTGACAAGCAGGTCGTCGGTGAAGTCGCCGCCAAGATCCGTGCGTTCCGCAAGCCGGAACCGTACAAGGGCAAGGGCGTGAAGTACTCCGACGAAGTCATCATCCGTAAGGAAGCCAAGAAGGCGTAAGTGCGAGTCCCTCGCAAGAGCCCGCAGATCCATGTGCGGGCTCCTCAGGGAGAAGCCCATCCTTCAGCTTTCAAGGAACAATCAAAATGAACAAGAACATCGCCCGCCTGCGTCGCGCCAAGTCGACCCGCGCCCACATCCGTGAGCTCGGCGTTGCCCGCCTGTCGGTGCTGCGCACCGGCCAGCACCTGTACGCCCAGGTCTTCACCGCTGACGGTTCCAAGGTGCTGGCCGCTGCCAACACCACCCAGGCCGACGTCAAGGAAGGCCTGAAGAACGGCAAGAACGCCGAGGCCGCTGCCAAGGTCGGCCGCATCGTGGCTGAGCGCGCCAAGGCCGCCGGCGTCGAGAAGGTGGCCTTCGATCGTTCGGGCTACCGCTACCACGGCCGCATCAAGGCCCTGGCAGAAGCCGCCCGCGAAGCCGGCCTGCAGTTCTAAGGGATAAGGGCAGGGGACTTCGGGTCCCCTGTCCGCCTGCTCGCCAGCCTGAGTGAGGCTGGACGGCGCCGCTCTTCTGCAGCGGCCCACCGGAACGACGCGTCACTCCACAACCATAAGCGGCCTCGAGCCGTACATACCCAAACTATCAAGGAATCAACATGGCAGAAGAGCGTCAGCAGCGGGGTCGCGATCGCGACCGTAACCGCGAAGAAAAGATCGACGACGGCATGATCGAAAAGCTGGTCGCGGTCAACCGCGTCAGCAAGACCGTCAAGGGTGGCCGCCAGTTCACCTTCACCGCCCTAACCGTGGTCGGCGACGGCGAAGGCAAGGTCGGCTTCGGCTATGGCAAGGCCCGCGAAGTGCCGGTCGCCATCCAGAAGTCGATGGAGCAGGCCCGCAAGAACCTGGTCAGCGTTGACCTGAACAACGGCACCCTGTGGCACACCATCAAGGATGGTCACGGCGCAGCCCGCGTGTTCATGCAGCCGGCTTCGGAAGGTACCGGCGTGATCGCCGGCGGTGCCATGCGCGCCGTGCTGGAAGCCGTTGGCGTGAAGAACGTGCTGGCCAAGGCCACCGGTTCGCGCAACCCGATCAACCTGGTGCGTGCCACCGTGAAGGGCCTGACTGCGGCGCAGTCGCCGGCTCGCATCGCGGCCAAGCGCGGCAAGAAGGTGGAGGAACTCAACCATGGCTAATGAGTCCAACAAGACTGTGAAGGTGCGCCTGGTGCGCGGCCTGCGTGGTGCTCAGTCGCGTCACCGCCTGTCGGTGCGTGCTCTGGGCCTGAACAAGCTCAACGATGTGCGTGAACTGAAGGACAGCCCGCAGGTTCGCGGCCTGATCAACACCGTTCACTACCTCGTCAAGGTTGAGGAGTAATCGATCATGACTCTGCGTCTCAATGAACTGAGCCCGGCACCGGGCGCCCGCACCGAGCGCACCCGCGTCGGTCGCGGTATCGGCTCGGGCCTGGGCAAGACTGCCGGCCGCGGCCACAAGGGTTCGTTCGCCCGCAAGGGTGGCGGCAAGATCAAGGCTGGCTTCGAAGGCGGCCAGACCCCCATGCAGCGTCGTCTGCCGAAGATCGGCTTCCGTTCGCCGATCGCCAAGGACACCGCTGAAGTGCTGCTGTACGCGCTGGACAAGCTGCCGGCCGGTGAGATCGACTTCGCCGCCCTGCGTGCTGCCAAGCTGGTCCCGAGCACTGCCAAGAAGGCCAAGGTCGTCGTCAAGGGCGAAGTGACCAAGGCGTTCACCCTGAAGGGTATTGCTGCCACGGCTGGTGCCAAGGCCGCGATCGAAGCTGCCGGCGGCAGCGTAACGGAGTAAGAAAATCATGGCGCAAGCTGGCATCGGTAACCTCGCGGGCGGAATGGGCAAGTTCACTGAACTTCGCCAACGTTTGCTGTTCGTCGTCGGGGCTTTGATCGTCTATCGCATCGGCTGCTACGTGCCGGTGCCGGGCGTCAATCCCGATGCCATGCTTGCCATGATGCAACAGCAGGGCGGCGGCATCGTGGACATGTTCAACATGTTCTCGGGCGGCGCCCTGCACCGTTTCAGCATCTTCGCGCTGAACGTGATGCCGTATATCTCGGCATCGATCGTGATGCAGCTGGCCGTTCACATCTTCCCCGCCCTGAAGGCGATGCAGAAGGAAGGTGAGTCCGGCCGCCGCAAGATCACCCAGTATTCGCGCATCGGCGCCGTGCTGCTGGCGGTGGTGCAGGGCGGTTCGATCGCGCTGGCCCTGCAGGGCCAGGTCTCGCCGTCGGGCGCTCCGGTCGTGTACGCACCGGGCATGGGCTTCGTGCTCACCGCCGTGGTCGCGCTGACCGCAGGCACGATGTTCCTGATGTGGGTCGGCGAGCAGGTCACCGAGCGCGGCATCGGCAACGGCGTGTCGCTGATCATCTTCGCAGGTATCGTGGCCGGCCTGCCGGGTGCGGTCATCCACACCTTCGACGCCTACCGCGACGGCAACATCCAGTTCATCCAGCTGCTGCTGATCGCCATCGTCGTGCTCGCCTTCACCTTCTTCGTGGTGTTCGTGGAGCGTGGCCAGCGCCGGATCACGGTCAATTACGCGCGCCGCCAGGGCGGTCGCAACGCGTACATGAACCAGACCTCGTTCCTGCCGCTGAAGCTCAACATGGCTGGCGTCATCCCGGCGATCTTCGCCTCGAGCCTGCTGGCCTTCCCGGCCACCCTGGCCATGTGGTCCGGCCAGGCCGCCAACCAGAGCAGCTTCGGCCAGGTCCTGCAGAAGGTCGCCAATGCACTGGGCCCGGGCGAACCGCTGCACATGATCGTGTTCGCCGCGCTGATCACCGGCTTTGCGTTCTTCTACACCGCGCTGGTGTTCAACTCGCAGGAAACCGCCGACAACCTGAAGAAGTCCGGTGCGCTGATTCCGGGCATCCGCCCGGGCAAGGCCACCGCCGACTACATCGACGGCGTGCTGACCCGCCTGACCGCAGCCGGTTCGGCCTACCTGGTGATCGTCTGCCTGCTGCCGGAATTGATGCGCACGCAGTTGAATGCCTCGTTCTACTTCGGCGGTACCTCGCTGCTGATCGTGGTGGTGGTGGTGATGGACTTCATCGCCCAGGTGCAGGCGCACCTGATGTCGCACCAGTACGAGAGCCTGCTGAAGAAGGCCAACCTGAAGGGTGGCAACCGCGGCGGCTTTGCCCGCGGCTGATTGGCCTGTTATACTTTCGTCTTCCTGACGTGATGGTCCCTCCGCTTCGCGGACTCCGGCCACACAAACGAAGGGCGGCCCCCGCAGCGGTTCCGGGTGGGGGTGTGATGAGGTGGTCCCGCGCTGGAGTAGCGCGGGCGGCTCCGGGGGAAACCCCAGGTCCAACCCCATCCGGCGCCGGAGCCTGGGCACACTCCCCAGGCCGGGTTCATGAAACCAATGGTTTCACGGGCTTCCATGTAAACCGGAACCTTGTTAGTATCGCTAGTTCACTTTTTTGATCCATCCTGCCGGATTGGCGTGCCCGAGGCGCGCTGTCGGCCATCACTCAGCTGGAGAACCGCGTCATGGCGCGTATTGCAGGCGTCAACCTGCCAGCCCAGAAGCATGTCTGGGTCGGGTTGCAAAGCATTTACGGCATCGGCCGTACCCGTTCGAAGAAGGTCTGCGAAGTCGCAGGCGTTGCTTCGACCACCAAGATCCGCGATCTGTCGGAGCCGGAAATCGAGCGCCTGCGCGCCGAAGTCGGCAAGTACATCGTGGAAGGCGATCTGCGCCGTGAAATCGGCATCGCGATCAAGCGCCTGATGGACCTGGGCTGCTACCGCGGCCTGCGTCACCGTCGTGGCCTCCCGCTGCGTGGCCAGCGCACCCGTACCAACGCCCGCACCCGCAAGGGTCCGCGCAAGGCGATCAAGAAGTAAGGGACTGAGAAATGGCTAAGCCCGCTGCTAAGACCAAGAAGAAGATCAAGCGCGTCGTCACCGACGGCGTTGCCCACGTCCACGCTTCGTTCAACAACACCATCGTCACCATCACCGACCGCCAGGGCAACGCTCTGTCGTGGGCGACCTCCGGTGGCGCTGGCTTCCGCGGTTCGCGCAAGTCGACCCCGTTCGCTGCCCAGGTGGCGGCTGAAAAGGCCGGTCGTGCTGCGCTGGACTACGGCGTGAAGTCGCTGGAAGTCCGCATCAAGGGCCCGGGTCCGGGCCGTGAGTCGGCCGTGCGTTCGTTGAACAACGTCGGCTACAAGATCACCAACATCATCGACGTGACGCCCATCCCGCACAACGGGTGCCGTCCGCCGAAGAAGCGTCGCGTCTAAAGGGAGCGATAAGAAATGGCTCGTTATATCGGTCCTACCTGTAAGCTCGCCCGCCGCGAAGGCGCCGACCTGTCCCTGAAGAGCCCGGCGCGTGCGCTGGACTCCAAGTGCAAGCTGGAGCAGAAGCCCGGCCAGCACGGCGCCACTGCCCGCAAGGGCAAGCTGTCCGACTACGCCACCCAGCTGCGTGAAAAGCAGAAGGTCAAGCGTATCTACGGCCTGCTGGAGCGTCAGTTCCGCAACTACTACAAGAAGGCCTCGACCAAGAAGGGCAACACCGGCGAGAACCTGCTGCAGCTGCTGGAAACCCGCCTGGACAACGTCGTCTACCGCATGGGCTTCGCCGTGACCCGTCCGGCTGCCCGTCAGCTGGTGTCGCACCGCGGCGTCACCGTGAATGGCAAGTCGGTCAACCTGGCTTCGTACCAGGTCAAGGCTGGCGACGCCATCGCTCTGTCTGAAAAGGCTGCCAAGCAGCTGCGCGTCCAGGAAGCCCTGACCGTCGCCGCCCAGCATGACCTGAGCCCGTCGTGGGTTGAAGTGGATTCCGGCAAGTTCACCGGCATCTTCAAGGCCGTTCCGGATCGTTCGGATCTGCCTGCGGACATCAACGAAGCGCTGATCGTCGAGCTGTATTCGAAGTAATTCATCATTGGAGAGCCCCCGGCGACGGCCGGGGGTTCACTAGGAGAACCCGCAACATGACGGTTACCGCCAACCAGGTTCTGCGTCCTCGCGGTCCGCAGATCGAACGCCTTACCGACACCCGTGCAAAGGTCGTTATCGAACCTTTGGAGCGGGGTTACGGGCATACGCTGGGCAACGCCCTGCGTCGCGTGCTGCTGTCGTCCATCCCGGGCTTCGCCATCACGGAAGTCGAAATCGACGGCGTGTTGCATGAGTACACCACGGTCGAAGGTCTGCAGGAGGACGTGCTCGAAGTCCTGCTGAACCTGAAGGACGTGGCCATCCGTATGCACTCCGGCGACAGCGCCACCCTGTCCCTGTCCAAGCAGGGCCCGGGCGTTGTCACCGCTGCCGACATCAAGGTCGACCACAATGTGGAGATCCTGAACGGCGACCATGTGATCTGCCACCTGACCAAGGACACGGCGATCAACATGCGTCTGAAGATCGAACGTGGTTTCGGCTACCAGCCGGCTGCCGCGCGTCGTCGTCCGGACGAAGAAACCCGTGCCATCGGCCGCCTGGTCCTGGATGCCTCGTTCTCGCCGGTCCGCCGTGTCGCCTACGCCGTGGAAGCGGCCCGCGTCGAACAGCGTACCGACCTGGACAAGCTGGTCATCGATATCGAGACCAACGGCACCATCGATGCCGAGGAAGCCGTGCGCACCGCCGCCGACATCCTCAGCGACCAGCTGTCGGTGTTCGGTGACTTCACCCACCGCGACCGCGGTGCGGCCAAGCCGGCCAACAACGGCGTGGATCCGGTGCTGCTGCGCCCGATCGACGATCTGGAGCTGACCGTGCGTTCGGCCAACTGCCTGAAGGCCGAGAGCATCTACTACATCGGCGATCTGATCCAGAAGACCGAAGTGGAGCTGCTGAAGACCCCGAACCTGGGCAAGAAGTCGCTCACCGAGATCAAGGAAGTGCTGGCTCAGCGCGGCCTGTCGCTCGGCATGAAGCTGGAGAACTGGCCGCCGGCCGGCGTCGCCAGCCACGGCATGCTGGGCTGATATCGGTAATGCCTGAGGGCTCCACCGGCAACGGTGGAGCCTTCAACCGGTTTACGAAACATGCCACGACGAACCCCAGGTTCGCGGGCAGGGCGTCCAGGACGGGCGACCAGGACCATCCGCAGTCCACGCAGCAACGCCAGGATGGCGACAACGATCCGCACAGTCTCATCATTAACCAAGGAATATCACCATGCGTCACCAGAAGTCTGGCCGTAAGTTCAGCCGCACCAGCGCCCATCGCGAAGCGATGTTCAAGAACATGGCCGCCTCGCTGTTCAAGCACGAGCTGATCAAGACCACCCTGCCGAAGGCCAAGGAACTGCGCCGCGTTGCCGAGCCGCTGATCACCCTGGCCAAGGTCGACTCCGTCGCCAACCGTCGTCTGGCCTTCGCCCGCCTGCGTGACAACGAAGCCGTGGGCAACCTGTTCACCATCCTGGGCCCGCGTTACGCGAACCGTCCGGGCGGCTACCTGCGCCTGCTGAAGTGCGGTTTCCGCGCCGGCGACAACGCACCGATGGCCTACGTCGAGCTGGTCGACCGTCCGGCCGTGGCCGAGGAAGTGGCCGAGTAATCGGACCGCTCCAACGCGACACAGTGAAAGCCCGGCATCCGCCGGGCTTTTGCGTTTCCAGGGGGCGGATCCCGATCCGCAGGAAAGGGCAGTGACCCACACCGTTCCGACAGGCGTCACCTGTGGCGGTTCGAATGGCGCGCGCTCTCGGTTACGCTTGGCGCCTGATCACTTGAGCGTTGACGATGAATCCACTGCGCTGGCCCTTCCGCGCCCAGTTCTTCCTGGGCTTCCTGATCTGCGCGGGCCTGCTCGGCTACGCGATCTTCCTGCAGCTGAAGATGGGCCTGGAGCCGTGTCCGCTGTGCATCTTCCAGCGGCTGGCCTTCGCCGCGCTGGGCCTGCTGTTCCTGATCGGTGCGCTGCACGGGCCGTCCAACCGCCCGGGACGCGCGACCTATGGGATTCTCGCCTTCATTGCCGCCGCGGTAGGCGTCGGCATTGCCGCGCGCCACGTCTACGTGCAGATGCTGCCGCCGGAGATGGGCGCGACCTGCGGCCCGCCGCTGAGCTTCCTGCGCGAGACGATGGGGCCGCTGGAAGTGTTCCGCACGGTGCTGACCGGCACCGGCAACTGCGGCAACATCGACTGGACCTTCCTGGGCCTGACCATGCCGATGTGGTCGGGCGTGTGGTTCGTGCTGCTGGCGCTGTGGGCGCTGGTGGTGTCGCTGCGCAAGGTCAGGCGCTGAAAACAGGACGGGGTCGGATCCCTTTGCAGCGCAAAGGGCTCTGACTCCATTCCCGGTGCGGGGTCAGAGCCCTTTCCTGCGGAAAGGGATCCGACCCCTGTCTCCTCAGAAGTCCTGCTGCAGGCTCAGGTAGGCACCGCGACGCGGTCCCCACTGCGGGGCAAATACACCGACGCCGCCGCCATCACGCAACTGGTAGCTGCGATCCAGTGCGTTGATCACGGCCAGCTGCACATGCAGCGGATGCCCGCTGCCGGCGTTGAAGTCATGCCCGGCGCTGAGGTTCACCTGCAGGTACGACGGCAGCTCGCCGCCGTTGGGCACGCCCTCGATGTCCGAACGCAGGCCACTGCCGAACACGTAGTTCGCACCGATCCGGTTGTGGCCGGCGAAGGCATAGCTGAGGCCACCGGACGAGGTCAGCTTCTGGTCGTGGTCCAGGTGGATCCAATGATCGGCGACGTAGGCCAGGGCGTCAGGGTCGAGGTTGTACTGGCCGGTGATGACCTGGGTGCCGAGGGCCTTGTTGTATGCCGCATTGAAGTAGGCACTGAACGGGCCGTTGCTGTAGTCGGCACTGAACTCCAGGCCACGGATGTGGCCGCGGCCGTAGTTGAAGGTCGAATAGACATACGCTGCGCCGAACTGGCCTTCGTCCTGCAGGCGCGCAACGCGGCGGTCGTACGCGTCCAGGCCTACGGTCAGGTGCTCGCCCAGCTGCTGCGAGACGCCGATGTCGTAGTAGTCACTGCGCTCGGACAGGGGCGTGGTGCTGCCACCACTGGGCTGCTGGTTGGTGGTGCCGTCGTACAGGGCGATGTCGCTGCTGGCGATCAGCTCGCTGGCCGGTGGTGTGAAGTAGCGTGAATAGCCGGCGTGCACGGTGGTGCTGTCGCTGGCATTCCAGACCACGCCCACGCGCGGGCTGAGCTGGCCTTCGGTGTGGCCGAAGGCCTTGTAACGGTCGCCGCGCAGGCCGTAGTTGACCGTCCAGGCATCGCCGATCTTCCATTCGTCCTGCACGTACAGCGCCAGCGTGCTGGCATGGAAAGCGCTGGGGTCGGGGATCAGCCGTGGCGTGGTGCTGGACTGCTGGCCGCCATCGTCCACCGGGAACACCCAGCTGTTGTTGCTGGCGCGCGCATTCTCGTAGTTGCCGTACAGGCCGTAGCGCAGCGTGTGGTCGTTGCCCAGCGGGGTGGAGAAGTCGGCCTGCAGGGTGTTGGCGCGGTTGCTGCGCTGCACCTGTGAGGCGACGCCACTGAACACCAGGTCGCCGATGACATCCGGGTGGAATGCTACATCGCTGTAGCGCTGCCCGGCCGAGAGCTGATAGGCGGTGGCGCCGAGCGTACCCTGCAGCACCAGCATGCCGAAGCGGGTGGCCTCGCGCTGGGTTTCATCCAGCTGGCTGGAATCGAAGGTGGCGGTGTCCAGGTAGCCGAACTGCGGCGTCTGGCCCGGATTGACCGGAATCTGGAAGCGGTTGTTGGCAAAGCCGGCAAACACACTCAGGCGGGTGCTGTCGTTGACCAGGTAGGTGAGGTCGGCGAAGGCCTTGCCCTGATGGGTATCGTCATGCAACGGCTTGCGCGCGTTGGTGGGGCTCTCCAGGCCGACCTCGTTCTGGTCGTAGTTGCCGGTCAGGAACCAGCTCCAGCGTCCCTGGCTGCCCCACCAGGAGGCATTGGGGTTGAGCTTGCCGAACGATCCGGTGGTCAGCCCGGCACTGCCGCCATTGCCAAGCTCGGCGCCGCTGCGGGTGGTGATGTCGACCACCGCCGCCGTGCGCTCGCCGAACTGTGCCGGCAGCGCGCCGTCCATCAATCGGATGCTCTTGATGGTGCGGGCATCCAGGGTCTGGCCGAAGCCGGAAATCGACTCGGGCAGCAGGACGCCGTTGATGCGGTACTGCAGGTTGGCGTGGTCACCGCGCACGTGCACACCGCCGTAAGAGTCCTGCACCACGCCCGGTGCCTGCAGCAGCACCTGGCTGAGCGGCGCGGAGGCGCCCAGCGGCTGCTTCTGGATGTCCTCGGCGGTGATCTGGTACTGGCTGCTGCCGATGTCCGGCGACAGTGCATTGCGGGCCTGGTCGAGCTGGGCGTGGACGGTGACCGCGTCCAGCTGTGTGACCGGCGCGGCCGCATCATTGGCGGCGGCGGCGAAGGCGGGAAGGCTGGCCGCGGCCAGGACGAGGGTGATGCCGGTAGCGAGGGGCGAGGGCTTCATGGGGAAGGGCGGAGCCTGTGGCGTAGGAGGGGGCCGGTCCGTGACGTGTCAGTGTTACTCCGTAACAAATCATGCGCCCGTTGCAGCGGCCGCGGGCATGCCGTGTCTGGCCGCTCGCGCCGCCCTTTCCCTGCCGTTCAGGCTGCCGCACGCGCCCCTGGCCCTTTGCGCCAGCGGCCGGCTCTGCGACCATGACCGCCCCCCACCCCGGAAGTCTGCAATGAGCCTGTCCGCCGTTCCGCCCGTGCCCGATCCTGCCGCAGCCGCCGTGGGCGCCGCCTGGTCGCCGGAGAGCTGGCGTGGCAAGACCGCGCTGCAGATGCCGACCTATCCCGATCCGGTGGCGCTGGACGCGGCGCTGCACGAACTGAAGCGGCTGCCGCCGCTGGTCACCTCGTGGGAGATCCTGGCGCTGAAGCAGCAGCTGGCCGAGGCCCAGGAGGGCAAGCGCTTCCTGCTGCAGGGGGGCGACTGCGCCGAGAACTTCAGCGATTGCGAATCGGGCACCATCTCCAACCGGTTGAAAGTGCTGCTGCAGATGAGCCTGGTGCTGGTGCACGGCCTGCGCCAGCCGGTGATCCGCGTGGGCCGCTTCGCCGGTCAGTACGCCAAGCCGCGCTCGGCCGACACCGAGACCCGCGACGGCGTGACCCTGCCCAGCTACCGCGGCGATGTGATCAACGCGCCGGCGTTCACCGAAGCGGCACGCCTGCCTGACCCGAAGCGGATGCTGCAGGCCCACGCGCATTCGGCGATGACGATGAACTTCGTGCGGGCGCTGATCGATGGCGGCTTCGCCGACCTGCACCATCCCGAGTACTGGAACCTGGAATGGGTGCGGCATTCGCCGCTGGCCGCCGAGTACCAGAAGATGGTGGCCTCGATTGGTGATGCGGTGCACTTCATGGAGACCCTGGCCGGGGCCCGCGTGCACAACCTCAACCGCATCGATTTCTACACCTCGCATGAAGCGCTGCTGCTGCCCTACGAGCAGGCGTTGACCCGGCAGGTGCCTCGCCAGCAGGGCTGGCTGAACCTGAGCACGCATTATCCGTGGATCGGCATGCGCACCGCTGCGCTGGATGGCGCTCACGTCGAGTACCTGCGGGGGGTGCGCAACCCGATTGCGATCAAGGTCGGGCCATCGGTGTCGCCGGACCAGCTGCTGCGCCTGATCGATGTGCTCAACCCGCATGATGAGCCGGGTCGCCTGAGCTTCATCCACCGCATGGGCGCGGCGCAGATTGCCGACAAGCTGCCGCCGCTGCTGGATGCGGTCAAGCGCGACGGCCGCCGCGTGCTGTGGGTGTGCGATGCGATGCATGGCAACACCGAAAGCACCGCCAATGGCTTCAAGACGCGCCGCTTCGACAATGTGCGTGGCGAGGTGGAGATGTCGTTCGACCTGCACGCGGCCGCCGGCACGCGCCTGGGCGGCGTGCATCTGGAGCTGACCGGCGAGGACGTGACCGAGTGCACCGGTGGCGCGCGCGAGCTGACCGAGCGCGATCTGGAGCGCGCGTACCGCTCGACGGTGGACCCGCGGTTGAACTATGAGCAGTCGCTGGAGATCGCGATGGCGATCGTACGCAAGCAGGAACAGGTGCGGTAAGGGTGTTGCGGCAGGGCTGCAAGCCCTG
>NZ_LLXV01000043.1 GCF_001431665.1 Stenotrophomonas beteli
GGGGGGGGGCGGGAGCGAGGAGGAGGGCCGCCCCACTCCGGTGTGGGTGGGGGTTTTTTGTTAGAGGTTGCATGCCCGCCCGCCGCCAGCCCCCCGCCGGCGGCGGGGGGGGGGCGGGGGGGGGGGGCGTCGCCCCGCCCCCCCCCACCCCCCCCCCCCCCCCGCCTGCCTACAGGAATCCCGCCGTTGCTGGTGCCGTTGCTGGTGCCTCCAGCAGGTGCAGGGCTGCAAGCCCTGCCGAACACCCTCTTACTTCAGACGCAACAGCAGGCTGCTGCCCGCACACACCACCGCCAGCCAGGCCACGCCGTGCCACCCCCACTGCGCCAGCGCGAGGCTGCCCAGCGCGCCACCGGCGGCCATCCCGATGAACATGCCAGTGAACAGCAGCGCATTGAGGCGACTGCGTGCCGGCGGCACCAGGCCGTAGACCAGGGTCTGATGCGCCACCAGCGCCGACTGGAACCCGAAGTCGAACAGCAGCGCGCTCACCACCAGCAGCGGCAGCAGCGCAGCGGCCGGCAGCCAGGCCTCGGCCAGCAGCAGGCCGAAGCCCAGCAGCGCCACCGCGATCGCCAAACGTGCCACCGCATGGCATCCCAACCGATCGGCGAAGCGGCCCGCGAACGGCGCGGCCAGCGCACCGGCCGCACCCGCAATGCCGAACGCACCCGCCGCCGCACTGCCCAGCCCCAGACGTGCGTGCAACATCAGCGCCAGGGTCGACCAGAACGCGCTGAAGCCCACGGCCAGCAGCGACTGGCTGGCCACCGCGCGGCGCAGCTGCGGCTGCTCGCGCCACAACGCCAGCAACGATCCCAGCAATGCCGGATAGCGCAATGTGCTGGTCGGTGCGAAACGCGGCAATGCGCGTGCCATCACCGCCCCCATCGCTGCCACTGACAGTGCAGCCAGCACGAACTGGGTGCGCCAGCCCCACGCCTCGGCCACCACGCCACTGACTACCCGGGACAGCAGGATGCCGAGCAACAGGCCGGTCATCACCCGGCCGACGATCTGGCCGCGTTGTGCATCCGGCGCCAGCGCCGCAGCCGCCGGTACGATGTCCTGCGCCAGCGTGGCCATCAGCCCGACCAGCAGGCTGGCCATCAGCAGGCCCGGCAGATGCCCGGCCATTGCGGCGGCGCCCAGTGCCAGTGCCAGCAAGGCGGACTTCAACAGGATCAGGCGACGGCGATCGAAGCGGTCACCCAACGGAGCCAGAAGCAGGATGCCCAGCGCATACCCCAGCTGGGTCAGGGTTGGCACCAGGCCGGCCGCGCGCTGCCCCGCGCCGAGATCCTGGGCGATCAGGCCCAGCATCGGCTGGCTGTAGTAGAGCGAGGCGACCGAGAAACCGGCGCCGGCCGCCATCGCCAACACCAGCGGGGTGGACGGTGCGGCCGCAGGTACGGCGGCGACAGACAGCGAAGGGGTAGACATGGAGGCAGTCCGGTGGGAGAAGTGGACGTATCGTGCCTATATTCCCCGTGCGTCTGTAGTAGGCTCATCCACATATTCTTCATACGCCATACGCATGAACGACGTTGCCACCGGCGCCGACCGCCTGGACCTGTTGCGGACCTTCCTGCGCATCGTCGATGCCGGCAGCCTGTCGGCCGCGGCCGTGCAGCTGGGCACCACCCAGCCCACGGTCAGCCGCCGCCTGCAGGCACTGGAGCGGCAGTTGGGCCTGCGCCTGCTGCAGCGCTCCACCCATGGCCTGCAACTGACCGAGGAGGGCCTGCGCTGCCAGCGCCATGCGCAACGCGTGGTCGACGAATGGGAGTCGCTGCAGGCCGAACTGCAGGGCGAAGCGGAAACCCTGCGCGGGCGCCTGCGGGTGATGGTGCCGCACGCGTTCGGCCAGGCGCAGCTGCTGCCGACCATGCTGGCATTCCTCGCCCAGCACCCGCAGCTGAGCCTGGAGTGGATCCTGGAAGATCGCCGCCCGGACTTCATCGCCGAAGGCATCGACTGCGCGGTGCGGGTGGGGCCG
Organism: Stenotrophomonas beteli; assembly: GCF_001431665.1. Classification (GTDB taxonomy): domain Bacteria; phylum Pseudomonadota; class Gammaproteobacteria; order Xanthomonadales; family Xanthomonadaceae; genus Stenotrophomonas; species Stenotrophomonas beteli. The sequence goes on from NZ_LLXV01000043.1 coordinate 2,000, forward strand.
GTCGACGAACCGCGCGTGGTGGCGCTGCCACTGGCCGAGGTACCGCGCATCGTCGTAGCGGCGCCCTCGCTGGTGGACGCCAAGGCAGTCCGCACGCCGGACCAGGCGCAGGCCCTGCCATGGATCTCACTGGTCACCTACTACCGCGAACGCCTGCTGCTGCATGACGCGCAGGGGCGAGCGCATAGCCTGTCGATCAGCCCACGCCTGCTCAGCGACAATCTGTTCGTGGTGCAGCAGGCCGCGCGCGCGGGGTTGGGCGCCGCCGTGGTCTCGGCCTGGCTGGTGGCCGACGACCTCGCACAAGGGCGGCTGGTGCAGCTGCTGCCGGACTGGCAGGCGCCGGCACTGCCGGTACACGTGGTATTCCCTGCCGCGCGCCAGCAGCCGCCACGCCTGCGCGCCTTCATCGATGCGATGAAGGCCGCGCTGCCGCAATTGCATGGAATGCGGCCGGCGTCGCGTTAGGTCACCGGCCGCATCATCCACGCATGGCGTGGATTCGGTTCGAGGCCACAGGGGTCAAAGCGCTTCCCGGTCGGAAGGGATTCGACCCAGTCGATCATTGCGCCTTGGCAGCCTCGCCATTCCACGCCGCCACCTTGGCCTTTGTATCGGCCAACATCTTGTCCAGCGCGGCACGGTCATACACGTTGCCGCGCAGGATCACGCTGTCGATCTTCCCGGTGGCGGCAATGTCCTGCAGCGGGTTGGCGGTCAGCAGCACCAGATCGGCGGCCTTGCCGCGCGCGATACCACCGTAGCGGTCCATCTGGCCGAACCAGGCCGGGCCGGAACGGGTGGCGGCCGACAGCGCCTGCGGCGCGCTCAGGCCCTCCTTCACGAACAGCTGCAGCTCCTGGTGCAGAGCGATGCCCGGGAAGTTGAACGAGTTGAGGAAGCCTGCATCAGTGCCGGCGATGATCGTCACGCCTGCTTCCTGCAGCATCGGCAGCACGGCGGCCACCTGGTGGTACTGCGCGTGGCGCGCCTCGATCTGTGCCGGCGTGGCCTTGGCCGCACGGTCCACGCGCCATTGGTAGGTCGCGCGCAGGCCCGGGCCGATGTAGGCCAGGTACGGATCGTTGGCGTGGTCATCCTGGTCAAGGAAGTCGAGGATGCGGCCACCGTTGAGGGTCGGGGTCACGAATACGCCACGCTTGGCGAAGTCACGGTAGGCGTGCATCGCGGTATCACGGTCGAAGCTGGCGTCGAGGCGGCGGTTGGCTTCGGCACGGTCGATGCGGCCGGCAGCGAAGTCAGCGGCGATCTTCGCTTCGTCCTTGCTGCCGGCCTTGAAGGCGTAGTCCAGATGCTCGATCGAAGCCAGGCCGGCATCGACCGCCTGCTCCACGGTCAGCGCCATCGGAATGTGGCCCGAGGCCTTGAAGCCGGCCTTGCGCGCAGCACTGGCCGAGTACAGGAACAGCTCCGGCGTCAGCGTGCTGTCGGTGATCTTCACGAAATCGACCTTGTCGTGCTGCAGGCGGGTGATCGCCATGTCGGCGTCGGCCTTGCTGCCCACCTCGATCGTGCCCTTCCAGACCGGCTTGATGCCTTCGATCTTCGCGCCCGAACTGAGCAGGCGCGGACCGAACAGCGTGCCCTTGGCGATCTCGCCACGCCACTGCAGCACCTGCTCGGGCAGATCGCCGGAGCAGTCACGCACGGTGGTGATGCCGTGCGCGATGTACAGCGGCAGCAGTGCCTTGTTCTCTTCGATCAGCGCCGGGCCACCCCCGAAGTGCACGTGCATGTCCCACAGGCCCGGAATCAGGTACTTGCCCTTGGCATCAATCTGGCGGGCCGTACTCCACTGCTTTCGCAGCTGCGCGTCGGGACCGACCGCGACGATGTCCTCGCCGCGGATCACCACGCTCTGCCCGGCCAGGGTGCTGGCGTGCTCGACGTCGACCACGGTGGCATTGCGGATCAGCAGGTCGGCACGCTCGGCGGCAGAGGCCGACAGCGGCGCCACCGCAAGGAGGATGGCAAGGGACAATGGACGGGAACGGAACATGGACAGCATCCTGAAGGGCACGACCAGCGTGCGGGTGGAAGGGGTTTGCAATCAGCGCACCGCGCCGTGCTGGCGCAGCAGGGTTTCAATTCCGGTATAGCCGCGCTGGCGCGCGTGCGCCAGCGGCGTCACGCCATCGCCATCGGCCAGCTCCGGGTCGGCACCGGCCTCCAGCAGCAGCTGCACGATCTGCACATGGCGTGCACCGCCATCGCCGAGCAGGATCGCTTCCAGCAGCGCGGTCCAGTGCAGGCGGTTGACATGGTCCACCGCCACACCCGCACGCAGCAGCGTGCGCACGGTGGCGACATGGCCGCGCTCGGCGGCCGGAATCAGTGCGGTGCCGCCGTAGCGATTGGTACTGCGCAGATCGGCGCCATGCGCCAGCGTCATCGCCAGGATCTCGTCCAGGCCGCGCGCGCCGGCATACAGGTAGGCGCTGTCCTGCAACACATCCTTGGCGTTGACGTCGGCGCCGGCTTCGATCAGCGCACGCGCGGCATCCACGTTGTTGCCCTGCGTGGCCAGCAGCAGCGCCGTGCGGCCCTGTGCATCGCGCGCCTCCAGCGTGGCGCCCTCCTCGATCGCCTGTCGCACCGCAGCGGCGTCGCCGCGGCTGGCGGCATCACGCAGGCGGCCATCGAGGTCGGCGTTGGACGTGGTGGTGCAGGCCGGGGTGACCATGGCCAGCAGGCACAACAGCAGCACGCGCGCGGACCGCGCAGGCCAGCCAGGGGAACGATGGACGCGCATGACAGTGTCTCCTCATGTCCGTCGCCACGGGAACGCCGCGCGACAGTAGCAACAGCCGGGCATTGCCGGCCCCTGCCCTGCATGGTAGAAGTCGGCCCGGGCATCCAGAAGTGAAATGTTCAAATGCAAGACAGTGCCAAATCGAATAGAACCCTGTTCGAGCTGGACCTGCTGCGGGCACTGGTAATGGTGGCCGACTGCGGCAGCTTCACCACCGCAGCCACACGCCTGCATTCAACCCAGTCCACGGTCAGCCAGAAGGTGCGCCGGCTGGAGGAACTGGCCGGGCATCGCCTGCTTGAACGCGGCCACCGCGACGTGCACCCCACCGACGCCGGCCACACCCTGCTCGGCTACGCGCGGCGCATGCTCGACCTGAACGAGGAAATGGCGCAGGCGCTGGCGGGCGCCACCGTGGAAACCGCAGTGCGCATCGGTGTCCCCGAAGACTTCGTCAACGCGCAGACCACGCGCATGCTGGCCGCTTTCAGCCGCCGTCACCCGCAGGTGAAGCTGGAAATCAGCAGCGGCCTCAGCCGCGACCTGGCCCACGGCTTCGATCACGGCGAACTGGACCTGGTGCTGGTCAAGCAGCGCCGCAACAGCCGCCAGGCGGTGCACTGCAGGCGCGAGCCGATGCACTGGATCGACAGCCTGCGCAGCAGCTGCCTGCAGCAGGACCCGCTGCCGCTGGTCACCTTCCCGCCGCGCGGCCTGTACCGCGACGAGATGATCCACGCCGTGGAAGCGCTGGGCCTGCGCTGGCGCATCGCCTTCACCAGCTCATCGCTCAGTGGCATCCAGGGCGCCGTCGCCGACGGCATCGGCATCAGCCTGCTGCCGCGCCGCGCGGTCAGCCGCGAGCACCGCATCATCGATGGCGAGCGCGACCTGCCGGTGATCGACAACTACGAGATCGGCCTGCTGCATCGTGCCGACGCCGACGATGCGGTGCGTGCGCTGGCCAGCGAGCTTTGGCGGCAGGTACAGCGCGAACCGGACTGATCGCGCGGTACGGTGCGTCCACGCCATGCGTGGATCTACAGCCAGCGGCCATCAACGACCACCTTGCGTTCCACCGGCACCCCGGCCACCGCCGCCGGGCCGTGGTCGGCGCGAACCGCCACGAACGTCGCCGGCAGGCCCTCGGTAATGCCATGCTGCGGCAGGCCGATCACCTGTGCGGCGTGGGTGGCGACCATGTCCAGCGCCAGCATCAGGTCGGCGTCGGTGTAGAACCCGGACCGGTAGCCCAGCAGCATTGCCCGCTGCAGCAGGTCGCCATTGCCATACGGCCACCAGCAGTCGCGGATGTTGTCGTTGCCGGCGAACACGCGCACACCCGCATCATGCAGCGCGCGCAGTGGCGGGAACGGATGATCGCCCGGCGCGTTGCTCATGATCGCCACACCCGCCGTGGCCAGCGCCCCGCCCACCTGCAACGCCCGCGCCAGCGGCACCTCGCCCAGCGCGTACGCGTGGCTGACCGCCACCCGCCCCTGCAGGCCTGAGGCGCGGGTACGCGCGGCGATGCGCAGCAGCTGGGCCAGGCCGGTTTCGCCGGGCTCGTGCAGATGGATGTCCAGCTGCGCCCCATAGCGCTCGGCCAGGCCGAACAGCAGCGCCAGCTGGCCTTCGGCATCACCGTCGAGCGTGGTCGGATCAATGCCGCCGAGCACCTCCACGCCCGCGGCAAGCGCCTGCTCCAGCACGGCGGCGGTGCCGGGACAGGACATCACCCCGGCCTGTGGAAAGGCCACCAGCTGGATCCGCATGATGTCAGCGCAGCGCAGCGCCGCCTCGCGCACCGCTTCGAGATGGCCGAGGCCGGTGCTGGCGTCGATATCGACATGGCAGCGCATCGCCACCGTACCGAAGCTGCTGCACTGGCGGATCAAGGCCTCGGCGCGATCGACCATCGACGCGGCGCCCGCCACCGCCGCCTTCTCCACCGCCAGCCGCTCACGCAGGCTGTTCACCGGCTGGTGCGGATGCCAACGGTCGCCGACGAAGCTCTTGTCCAGGTGGATATGGCCGTCGACCAGCCCGGGCAGCACCGCGAAGCCCTGCAGGTCGACGCATTCCGCCCCGTCGGCCGGCGCGGCCTCGTCATTGAGGCCACTGATGCGGCCGTTACGGATATGGAAATGCAGCGGCGCGCCGTAGCGGTCTACACCGCCGTGGACGAACTGGAGGGTCATCGGGAACTCCCGGAATGCCAAGAATGGCGCCATCGTGCGCCTCGCCGCAGCCATCGGCCAACGAAATATCTGGATGGCACGCATTCATCAGAACGATGATTGCCCTGCGACAACCGGTCGCAGCCGCGCCGTGCACACCCCTGAACGGGTAACATGGGCGCCTGTTTCCGCTGTGATGCCGCATGGGCCCGTCCGACCGCCACGATCGTCTCCGCCGCTGGCAGGCCGCGTCCCTGCTTGCCGCCGCCCCGATCGCCAGCCTGTCCGCCACCGATGCTGCGGCCGCTGCGCCGCTGCAGTCGCCGCCGGGCCAGCAGCGCATCGCCCCGGCTGCACTGGTCGAGCGGCTGCACCAGCGCGTGCTGTCCGGGCAAAGCGCCACCGCCACGCTGGAACACTGGTGTGCCGAGCACGGCCTGGCCGAACAGGCGCGGGTGCGCGCCGTGCGCATACACGGCCAGGACAAGCCTGCCCCTGCCGACGTGCTGCAGGCGCTGGGCGTGAAGCCGGGTACCGACCTGCGCTATCGCCGCGTGCAGCTGGTCTGCGGCAGCCGCGTACTGTCCGAGGCCGACAACTGGTACCTGCCCGGCCATCTCAGCCCGGCCATGAACCAGGTCCTGGACAGCACCGACGAACCGTTCGGACGCGTGGTCGGCCCGCTGGGCTTCCAGCGCCAGACCCTGGCCGATCAGACCTTCTGGCCACCGCGCGGTGATGGCGACCACGGCGTCATCCTGGAAGTGCGCGCGTTGTTGCGCGACCGCCAGCAGCAGCCCTTCAGCTACGTCATCGAGTCGTACCTGCAACAGGCGCTGCCTTAGGCGACCAGCGCGCGCCATCGCAGTCGATATCGACACAGCAGAAGGCCCGGCTTTGCCGGGCCTTCCGTCTGCCTGCCGGATCAGCGGAACCGGTAGTCCAGCTGCACCCAGTACTGGCGGCCATACGGGTCGTAGTTGCCGACCGGGTAGAACGGCCAGCCGCCACCGTTCCTGTCCGCCGGCGGGCGGCTGTCGCGCAGGTTGTTGACGATCACGCCCACCGACAGGTTCTCGCCGAACTGGCGGAACACGCTGGCGTTGTAGGTCATGTACGGCGCGATGCGGCCACTGCCATCGGTCTTCGGCAGCGAGCCGAAGCGGTTGCCATACAAGGTGGTGGTCCAGTCGCCCTGGTTCCAGGTGATGCTGCCGTTGGCCTTGCTGCGCCACTGGTAGTCATCCAGCGAATTGCGGATGTCACGCTCCGGATCATCGGCGAACTGCCGGTACGTGTGCTCCAGCACCACGGTGTAGGCCAGGCGCGTGGTGAAGCGGCCATAGCGACCGGCATCGAAACGCCAGTTGCCCTTCAGGTCCAGGCCACGCACCGATTCGGAGGCCGCGTTGATCGGGTTGATCAGCACGCGGGTGACCTGGTCCGGCTGCACCGTAGCATTGGACGGGTTGCGGATCACCCGCGACAGCGCGTCCTGGCACAGCGGCGAGCCGATGTCACGCGCCTCGCCGCCCAGCGTTTTTCCCAACCGGCAGTCGGCCTCGTCACGCAGAATGCGGCTGGTATCGAGGCTGGTGACCTCATTGTCGATGCGGATATCGTAGTAGTCGGCACTGAAATCCAGCCCCGACACCGGCGACCACACCACGCCGAACCCATAGGACTTGGCGGTCTCCGGCTGCAACTGCGGATTGGCGCGGTTGCTGTAGTCGATCGACAGGCCGTTGTAATCGCAGTTGTCATACGACTGGCCGGCGGTACGGCAGCGCCAGTAGTCGGTCATGCCCGGGTTGTAGCCGCGGGTCTCGGTGGCGAACACGTAGTTCATGTCCGGCGCACGGAAACTGGTGGCGGCCGAACCGCGGATCAGCAGGCTTTGGACCGGGCGGAACTCGACGCCGACGCTCCAGGTCGCCTTGCCGATGTGCTCGCCCCCTGCCCGGTACTGGTCATAGCGACCGGCCAGCGTGGTGGTCAGCGACTGCAGCAGCGGCAACTGCAACTCCACACCGGCGGCGTAACGATCGCGCTCGCCGCCGGCACCGATGCCGGCACTGGTGTTCCAGAATTCGCCGGTGCCCAGGCGCGGGTCCGGGCGATTGCGGTAGCCCTGGCTGCCGGCCTCGACCACCGCCGCCAGCGCGGCGTCACCGCCGGGCAGCGCGAACAGGCGGCCGTTGATGCTGGCACTGAAGGTCTGCAGCCACGCCGCATTGCGGCTCTCCTGGTAGCCAGACAGGCCCTGGTACTCGTTCGGCGTCAGCGGCTGGAACAGGCGCGCCGGGTCCGGCGCATAGACCTCCACGCCGTTGCGCACGCCCAGCTTCGGGCCGAGCAGGTACTCGTTGATGCCGGCCAGCAGCACCGGGCGGCGGGTGCGGTTCTCGTAGCGCGATCGGCTGTAGACCGCTTCGTAATCCCAGTCGCTGTCGCCGATCTGGCCGCGTGCGCCGATGTTGAACGACCAGGAATTTTCCAGGAAGCGATTGGCATTGCGCGGCAGGCCGCCGATCTCTTCCGGTGCGAAGCGGCGGTACCAGCTTTCCAGGTTGCCGGTGGTCTGGTTGTAGAAGTAGTTTCGGGCCGAGGTCCAGGTGGGCGCGCGGGTGTTGTTGTAGATCTGCGCACTGCCCACGGCCACGTCGGCGAACAGATCGGTGCGCTCATCCAGGTGGAAGGTCAGCAGGCCGTAGCCATTGAGATTGCGCTTCTGGGTCTGCACGGTCCAATAGCTGGCGGCCGCTTCATTGCTGCCGCAGTACCAGCCCTGGCGCGGGTTGTTGGCACGGAACACGCTGCCGCCATAGATGGCCGAGGCGGCGTCGCAACCGTTGACGCCCGGATCGATGTTGCGCCCGGTGGCGGCGTTGCGGCGATAGCCGATCGCGGTAGCCTGCGGCGCTTTGCCGGTGGGGTCATCATCCAGCGAGTCCATGAAATCGCGCTGGCGCGCATGGATCGCCTTGCGCACGTCGAACTCGAAGCCGAACAGGGCATCCCAGCGCTCGCCGGAACTGCCACCGACGACCTGCGCGCGCTGGTTGTCGCCGCCCCCCTGCTGGGTGCCACCGGCACGCACGTTCACGTCCACACCCTCAAAGCGGTCCTTGAGGATGATGTTGACCACGCCGGCGATGGCATCCGAGCCGTACACCGCCGACGCACCCGCAGCCAGCACCTCGATGCGCTCGATCAGGGCGCTGGGAATGTTGGCCAGGTTGACCACGTTCACCGAGCCTTCGTAGGCCAGCGGGTAGTCGGCCTGGCGGCGTCCATTGACCAGCACCAGGGTGCGGTTGGGTCCCAGGCCGCGAAGGTTGATGGTGTTGGCGGCCGGGGTGAAGGTATTGCCGAAGTCCTCGCCCTGCACGTTGCCGGTGTTCTCGGTCAACGCACTGAGCGCGTCGAAGGCATTGCGGTAGCCCTGCGCGTCAATCTGCTCGCGGCTGATCACCGTTACCGGCGACGGCCCTTCGACGCTGGCACGCGGAATGCGCGAACCGGTGACCTTGACTTCCTGCAATGAGGTGGGTGCGCTTTCCTGCGCGAGGGCCGGCAGCGAGACCAGCATCAGGGACGACAGCGCGAGCACCAGCGGACGCGGGCGCAGCGCCTTGGGGGAGGCGGACATGGGCTTCCTGAGGACGATGGGGGTGGTACGGGAGGACAGCCGGCGATGCGCCGCATAACGATCCCGTAACGAAAGTGTCCTGAATGGACGGTTTCAGTGGAAATGATCTGCCCTGATGGGCTTATGCCTGAACCGAATCAGACCTGACGGGCCAGCCAGGCGGCTTTTGCAACGAATTGAATGGTGCCGTGGCAGGCGCCCTCGCATCGTGCGGGCCATGAACTACAGTGCCCAACCTCCCTGTCTCCCGCCCCTGCATCCGGTCCGGCGCCGCCACCTGCTGCACCTGCAGGCCGCACCGGTGACCCTGCGTTCATTCCTGCGCACCGACCTGCCCCGCTGGCGCATCTTCAATGACACCTGGCGGCGCGGCCACGTGCATGCGCCCGGCATCGATGAGGAAGCACGCTTCCTCGCAGGCATGCACCGCTCCTGCCTGGAGTACGACCACGATCAGCTGCAGCTGGGCGTGTTCGACGACGTGCATGGAACCCTGCTGGACCAGGTGCACGTGCGCCTGCAGTCCGCGCATGCGCGTTGCGCGGAAATCCAGTCACTCCAGCATCGGCACGCCTATCCGCAGGCGGCGCTGCTGGCACTGTGCACGCTCCTGTTCGAGAACGTCGGCCTGCATCGCATCTACGTGCTGCTGCCGCCGTCGTGCACCTCGCCGTTCGCTGACGCCCTGCGTGCGACCGGGTTCGAATGCGAAGGCTTGCTGCGCGACCAGCATCTGGACGCCGTCGGTTGGCACGATCGCCAGCTGCTGGCATTGACCGCGCCCGGGTGGCGCAATCGCAGGCCGATCCGCTAGCGCACCCGCTCCAGTGCCTGCCCTGTGCCGGTCAGGACGGTGCAGGCGTGGTCCTGCAGTTCCTCACCACTGGCCTCATTGCCGCTGGCGGCGTCCACCCGCGTGGCCAGCAGGATGAAGCCCGGCCCGCCCTGTACGTCGTCACGCCCGGCCACGACCAGGCTCCATTGACCAACATCGGTCACGCCGCTGAGGTCGTAGGCCAGCAGATTCAGCGGGTTGGCGGTCAGCGTGTCACCCGGCAGCAGCCGGGCCTGGTAGCGGTGGCCGCGCAACGGCGTGGCCAATGGCGCCCAGGCCTGGCCCAGGGTGCCTGCCTGCGCATCCAGTGCCTCCAGCACGTCGGCACGCAGGCAGTCGACGTGGATGTGCAACTGGTGCTGCGAACGGCCATGCGGCGAGTTCAGCGCCAGGCTGGCCACGGCACGCGGCAGTGGCTGGCCCAGCGCCTGTTCGGTATGACTGCGCGCCTGCCAGGCGGCGGCGAAGTAGTTCGGCGCGCCACGCTGGTACAGGCCGCGGTTTTCGATACCACTGACCTTGTCCAGCGGCATCAGCAGGAACTGGTAATCGCCATGTGCATCCTTGACGAGCACATCGCGACGGTCCGCCGCGCTTTCCACGCGCAGGCAGTCACCGCGCGGTCCCTCGGCGCCACGGCAATCACGTTCGATCAGCCGCCACAGCGCGTCGGAATGGGCCGGCGGCGGCGGCGCACTGGCACAGCCCGCCAGCACTGGCAGGAACACGGACAACAGCAACGGCAGACGGGGCACGGCATTCACATCGATGGCTCGGCCCACGGCCGCGGCGTGTAGTGTAGCCCGCCCTTTCAGCCAGGCACCGCCTCGGCGGCCTCGACCTTCTCATCCACCTTGCCGGGCGTGTATTTGGTGGCGCCGAAGTACAGCACCCGCCACTGGCTCAGGTTGCCGATGAACCAGTGCGCCACCGAGTCGTGGCCGTAGCCATCGAAGAAGGCCTCCACCTTCGGCGGCAGCAGCGTGGTGTTGTCCCACGACTCCAGGGTTACCCGCTCGGCCATCGTCAGCGTCGCGCCCCGCTCGCGGCGGCGGCGCAGGCTGACGATCTTGCCCAGCATCGTGTCGTTTTCCTTCTCCAGGCCGCGGCGCTGCTTGCGCACCGCCGAAAGCTCATCGTCCCGTGCCTTCAGTTCATCGGAAACCCGATTCCATTCGGCCGTCTTGTCCGCGTTGCCCTGATCGGCCAGATGCAGGTTGTCGTTGCCCCACGGCGATGGCAGCTGCGACTGGCGACGGCGCAGGGTCCGCACCTGCTCGCGCAGCGCCTCCTCGCGCGCCGCCAGGCGCTGCATCGACGGCAGCTGGTCACCCCGCGCCACGCGTACCCGCAGCCAGCGGTACAGAAGTTCCATGTGCGAGGCCTGCACGTCCTCCATGCGCCCACGCTTGACCCGCACCGCCTGCAGATAGGCATTGAACACCGCCTGCAGCTCCGGATCCTGCTTGTCGAACTCGGCCTTCAGGAACGGCTCAAGTTCACTAACCGGATGAAGCAACACGCCACCGGCCTGCGCCATGTCGTACATCTCGTTGAGGGCGAAGCGTGCGATGCTGTTCCTGCGTCCCTGGTGTTGCGGGTCATAGCCGCCGCCCACATCGGAGTGCACGCCGGGGAACCAGATTTCCACCGTATTGGCCGGATAGCGTGCGTGCTCCCGCGTCGAATCCAGGGGGAACTGCCCGCGCAGTTCGTGGGCGGCGGTCATGTGCACCGACTGCTCGACGATTTCCGGAACCGCCACGCCCTCGGCCCAGCCGGTATGTCCGTTGCGGTAGTTGAACGCTGCCGCCGCCAGGCTGGGCCACACCGAGCACACCGTGTCGAACACGCCCATGAAGCCGATCCGCAGCGGAATGCGTTCGCGGTACAGCCAGGTGCCATCGGCCTGGCGCCGGCAGCGCGCGGCCAGGTCGCGGGCAAACGCACGTGCCGATGCCGCCCCGCGCGAGAACCCAAATACCGACACGCTGACCACCAGGATGCGCATCGGCTCGGGTTGGGTATCGATCAGCTCGTCCAGCGCCTGCAGCGCGAAGTCGATGCGCTCGCGCCCACCCTTGCCGATCGACAGCCCGAGCAGGCCGCCGCTGTCGCCGACTTCCGGGCAGGGCGTACCAACGCCTGCCAGATACTGGCGCTTGATGTTCCGCGTATCGTCCTTGTGCGAAATGAACAGCCGGGCGATGTTCGACAGAGCGCGCTCTTCCTCCCCCTTGGCCAGCTCTTCATCGCGATTGTTGCCGGTACCGTCGAAGAACACGCTCAGGTGCAGGCTCTGGGTACAGCCGGTGGTAGCCGTTTCCTTGTCGGGCACCGTGCCGCACATCGCTTCCTGGCGACGCCGGCGCTCGGCATCGCTCAACGGACGCGTGCCGCGCGCCAGCCGCGCCGTGCGCGCCGTGCCCTCGGCCTGCGACACCGGATCGGGGGTGCCGGGCTCCAGATCCACCTGGCCCGGAATCGCGGTCGGATCAGTACTGGTCATGGTCCTTGTGCTCCTTCGGCACCGGCATGCGTCGCACATCCCATTTGTTGACGCCCTTGTCCAGCAGCTCGGCCTCGACATGGCCATCGGCATAGAAATGCAACAGCAGGGTGGCCGGGTTGGGCGGATACGGCGTCTTCAGTGGCACCACCGCCTCGCGCGGCACGCGGTGCCCTTCGCTCAGGTAGCGATTGGTGGCCAGATCGTAGCGGTTGGCCTCGGTCCAGCGCACCCGCACACTGTCCGGCCCCTTGCCGCGCGGCGCGCGCGGCCCCATTCCCGAGCCGCCGTTGGTGTAACCGCTCACCCCTCCCAGAAACTGCCCGTCGACCCGCACATCGGCCAGGTAGTACGGGCTGTAGTTGAACGCGAACAACGACATGATCGGCGTCTTTCCGCGCGCCATCGCCCGGCTGCAACCGACGCCCATCACCAGCAGCGCGATCACCGCCAGCGCGCTCCACCACAGGTACTTGCTGCTCATCATCGCGCTCTCGCTCCGTTCAATCCCAGCTTTCTTCCAGGGGCCAGACGTCATCGCCGATGTCGGCCGCACTGCGCCGCCCACTGGCAAAATCCTGCAGGCGCTGCTGCCAGGCTGGATCCTCGCCGAGATCGTTGCCGGCCAGCAGCGCCCAGGTCGCCACCATCACCAAACGGCGGCTGTCTTCAATGCCGGCCGCCGCGGCCGTCGCCACCACGCGCCGGAAGAAGGTGTACCAGCGCGCGCGTGGTTGTCGCGCCAACAGCTCGGGGTCGGTCAGCTGGAAATGGTCGATCAGGGTATAGGGATAGCTGGCGTCGATCAGCGCACGCCGCTGCGGCGCCTCCAGTACCCACGGCGGGTCGTGCGGATCCGGCACGACATCGGCCAGTTCCAGCCGCGCCCATTGCAGATCATGGCGCAGATACCACCAGCATTCGCCCAGGGCCAGGAAGGCACGGCATTGCGCCTCATCCAGCACCTGCACCCACCAGGGCAGTACACGCGCATCAAAGAAGCGTGCCAGGAACTCCTTGCCATTGGGGTAGCGGGCATCCAGCCGCCGTTGCAGGCGCTGCTGCAGCGCCTCACCGGTCAATGTCGTTTCAATCACGCTCAGCAGGCCCGGTGAACGCGCCTGCGCCGCCGCCCGCTGCAGGAAGCGGTCGATGTCGGCCTCGCCCGGCAGCCGCGCCAGGAACACGCTGGCGTCGTCGGTGCCGTCGGCCAGCAGGCCATCAAACAGGCGCAACGGTGCCCACGGCAGTGCGCGCAGCAGCTGCAACGGCTGATCGCACTGTGCGCCATCGAGCAGCACGAACCGCTGCGTGCCGGCGTCCAGCGGTGGCAGCGCGAGCGGTGGGAAGTGCCAGTCGCGTCCCATGCTCAGGCCCCCTTCGGCGTCAGCGGTGCCGCCCGCTGCGCCGCCAGCAGCAGGCACTCCTTGCACACCGACTGCGGGAACACCGGCAGCGGGAAGCGGCCGCTACCGCCGGGAAGGAACGACTTGCGCCCGGCGTGCACGGTGATGCGTCCCGGCGCATTGAAGACGATGCTGCCTGCGCTGAGGGTGATGCTGGCGCCGCCTGCCGTCGATAGCTGCAGCGTGCGCCCGGCGCCGAGTTCGACAGCGGCCTGGGCACTGGCGGCATGCAGCGACTGCCGGGCCTGCACCGCCACCCGGTCCTGCTGCGCCTGGATGTCCAGCGGCTGCGTCGCACTGGCAAGGGTCAGCGTCGGCGCCCGGATGTCGGCACCGGTCATGCTGGCCGCCAGCACACCGATCGCCTGCCGCCCGTGCCAGCGCGCCTGCCCCATGACCGTCGCATCGCTGTGCTGCCCGCTGCCCAGCACCAGTGTTTCACCCTGGGCCCAATGCAGCCCCTGGCCTGCCACCATCACCGCGCCCTTCGGTGCGGCCAGGCCCAGCAGCGCATCTCCGGTATGCGGCACGCGACCGTCGCCTGCATCGCCGCTGCGCTGTGCGATGGCGCCAGCGGCCTCCTGCAGGGCCGCCCCCGGCACCGTGCTGCGCACACTGGCCAACAGCACCGGCACCGGCGCACGCGTACTGTCAAGCCTGGAGCGCTGCGGCGACTGCACGCCCACATGCGAGGCCGGCTGTACGGTCAGGTGGGTGCGCGCCGCGTCAGCCTGCTGTTGCACCAGCGTCGCCACCTGTTGGAGCAGTGCGGCCGGCTGTGCCGCGGACCCTGCCGGCTCCGGGTCACGATGCGCGTAGGCGTCCAGCCACAACCCACGTTCCCCGCGCACGCTGCCCCACGCATCGCTGCGCAGTTCAAAGCCGTTGCCACGCAGGCTGCCGCGATGGTTGTCGGCCTGATGCCGCAGGTGGCCCAGGCTCAGCGCCGAGTGCTGCTGGCTGCTGGCCAGCTGGGTACGCAGTTGCTGGTCGCTGTCGTCGAACAACAGCCGGTTCCAGCCCTGCCCCTGCCATTCGCGCGACTGCACGCCCCACAGCGCGCCCGCGTGCCGGTGCGCCTGCTCGCCGCCGGCGGCCGCATGCCAGGCCGGTGCCTGGCCACCACCAAGATTGGCCTGCGCACTGCCCGCACCATCGCGGGCCTGGGCAAACGGCGTGGTATCGGCCTCCGCGCCGGTGCCCGCCGGCGTCGGTGCCACCCCGGCTTCGCCACGCCCGTTGTAGAGCGCGCCCAGTACCAGCGGCCGATCGATGTCTCCTTCGAGGAAGCCGACCAGCACTTCCTGGCCGACGCGCGGCAGGAACTGGCTGCCGACCCCGGGCCCGGCGTAGCGCTGCGCCACCCGCAGCCAGGCGCTGTCGGCGCCCTCTGCGCCGTCCTGGAAATGAAACCGCACACGTATCCGTCCCAGCGCGTCGGCATGCAGTTCGTCGCTGGCGCTGCCCTGCCCGGCCACCACGATCGCCGTCTGGTAGCCGGGGGCCAGCGGTCGTGGATTGCGCCGCGCACCGGTGCCATCGCGCAGCACCGGCCGCCAGTGGCGATCGCGCGCAAGCGCGGTGAATGCCTGGCTGTAGCCGTGTGTACGCGCCTGGGCGGCGAGCGTGTCGCCCTCTGTGCTGACGGCCTCACGTGCCGTCATTGCCTGGCGCAGATCAACCGGCAGATTGTTGACACCCGCGTGCTCGACGCTCACCAGCAACAGCTCCGCCGGCAGCTCACCGGGCAACTCGGTCAGCACCCACACCTGGCCGGCATCAGCGCTGCGTACACCGCCACGGCCGTGCCATTGCAGGGCCTGCGCCTCCATGGCCTCGACCACGCGGTGGGCATGGTGCTGCAGCTCGGCGGCATCGGCGAAGGCATGTGCGCCGACCGCATCGTAGTCCTCGCGCGGCGCCACGCTGTCGCCCTGCAGCGGCAGCTGCCCCGCCAGCGAGCGGACGCTGCGGTAATCGCTGCTGTGCAGCTGCACGCGCGTGCTGTGCAGCCGTCGCTGTTGCCCAAGCCGCTGCACGCCATCGCCTCGTTCGCTGGCGTCGGCGCGATGAAAGCGGATTCCGCCGCTGCTGCGTGACTCCATCGACTCGGGCAACACCGACGAATCGGCGAACAGCAGCATGCCATGCCCCGCAGCGGCGTCCTGCGCCTCCTGCACGCACCAGCCCAGCCCTTCCTCGGCCAGCAGGCGCTGCACGAAGGCCAGATCCGACTCGCGGTACTGCACGCAGAAGCTGCGAGGCCGCGATGCGGCCAGAAACGCGTCGATCTCGTCGGTCCAGCGCCAGTGCGCCAACGGCGCATGCCCCTGCAGCACCGCGTCCACGATCTCGCGCACGCTCTGCTCCTGGAACACACGGCTGCGCCGCGCCTGGCCCATCCACCAGGTCCAGTCGCGCAGGGTGATCCGGTAGCGTGCGAGGCCTCCGTCACTGCCCGTGCAGCTCGCATCGGCAATGACGCCGTGGCGCGGCCAGGACTGGCCGTCGGCCAACCGCACATGCAGGCACGCGGGCCGCCCCAGCCAGTCGGCCAGCGGCAGCGAAGCGTCCAGCGCCAGTACATCAATCGTCAGGTGCCGCCCCTGCGAAAGGGCGTCATGGCCATGCCAGTGGTCGACCACGACCGCTGGCATGCCGGGTAGCTCCAACCGATACAGGCGGCTGTCGGCATCAAGGCCGGCTGCCTGCACCATGAGGTTGCGAATCGCTTCCATGGCGTCCCCACCGTTGCTGCCCGCGCGGTGGCGGCGGGCAGGTCCTTCCCCTGTAGGGCGACGGTAGCAGATGGACTACGGCGGTGCACGCGCACGCCTTCACATCCTGATGACGCGCTGGATCAATAGGTTCCGTAGGAGACTTCGACCACCACCGGCTTGCCTGCACCCTGCGCCGGCTGCAGGGTGAAGCGGTCCAGCGCGCTGCTGTCATCGCCCAGCGGCGTGCTGCGGAACTGCAGGCGATAGGTCGCACCGGCCTTCACGCTGCCATCGGGCAGCAGGCGCGCGTCGGCGGGCAGCAGCAGCCCGCCCAGGTCGCTGTAGGCCTCAGGCGCATCACTGAAACCGTAGTCGACCAGTTCGCCGATGCGGCGCATTTCGTAGACCCGTGTCGGCCAGGGCCGCGCCGCACTGCGGCCATTGCGCAGGTCGGTCACCCACTGCTCGGGCAGCTGATACACCTTGCGCAGCGCCGTGTCGTCCAGTTCGGCGCTGGCCACCTGCAGGCAACACACCAGCCGCTTGCTCTCGCGGTCGTAGATCGAGAAGCGCGCATCGCGCGCCACGGCGGCCGGCAGTATGGCGAACGGGATGTCACGCAACGCCGGCTCGGCGCCGTCACGGGAGTCCAGGTTGCGCCAGCCACCGAAGGTCGGCTCGGCTGCCTGCGCCAGTGGCGCGGCCAGGCACAGCGCCACCACGAGCCCGGGGGCCGCGTGTCCGATCCAGTTCTGCATATCGTTCATCCGTCGATGGCACCTGGCCGATCAGTTTCGTGAGGATGCCATGAAGGCGGAGCGGTTGCCACGCCATGTGCTCCGGCCGGCGCGCCCGCCCCGCGCCATTGAAAACCCTCACTGTCCTTCGGGCGCCATGTACGCAGTCTGGTGTCCGGTAAAGCGGACACCGTCGAATCCGAAGCAGAAACGCCCGTCGTTGATTGAACGGTAAGCCAGTATCGCTCCGACCAGGCAGAACTGCTGCGCATCCACGGACGTTTCCATCTTCCCACAAGTGGTCGGCTCTCCTTGGCTGGACAAAGGGCCGGACAATGCGTCGATCGGCAACGGATAGACCACCCCGCTCCGGGCGTTGATGACGACCACCGAGCGCTGGAAGTACTCAGGCCATTCCTCCAGCTCCGCCACGATGTAGTGCCCGTTGAAGTTCGGCCGCTGCTCGGCGATCACCTTGTCGATCTGGGCACGATGACGATCATCACAGAAGTTGATCGGACTGCTCAGGAAAGCGCACCCGGAATGGGGCGAGAGCATCTTGACGCCGGCAAATCGTGCGTTGCCCGCCGTTGTTGCAGGCACATCCTTCGTCGGGGTAGCTGCCCCCGCCGGCGGCACAACTGCGGCCGGGTTCTCCGATGAATTCGGCTTCCCCGTGCAAGCGGCGGCCGAAAGAAGAAGGCCGAGCAACAGCACAGGCTGCAGTCCCCGCCAGACGCTGGTGTTGATCTTCATCATTCTTTGCTTTCCAGGATTTCGACAAGAAGCGCGCGAACCGCCGGCGTGGACTCCACGTTGTCCCTGTTCGCGCCATCGGCTGCCCTTCTTGATCAGGCCCAACCGGGCGTGCATATCAACTGCGACTTCTGTGCATCACCGGCCTGGGGGCCCAGCATTGGCCTTTCGCCGCGCCGGCTGCGCGCATCATCGGGGAACTCCGAGCCCAGCGCGATGCGGGTTCGCGCACGCGCCTGGTCCAGTGGCAGATCGATCAGGATGCCGATGGGCGTGGGTGCGGTTCCCAGATGGGCAACCACCCTGTAGATCGGTAGGCCATGGAAATCGGCCTTGACGCAGAAGTACGCCATCCCGAACGCCTCATCGCGTTCGCAGGGCTCCGGCGTGTGCAGGGCCAGGTAAGGGTTCGCGGGCCGGCCTGATCCAGCATTAAGGTACCAGCCCTTCGGCTGGCAATCGAGCAATCCGTCAAAGAGCGTTTCAGTGCTGTCCGGATCACCCGGCAGCGGTGGCTCCGCCTGGGCGGCATGGGCGTCGGCCTTGATCTGTGCCTCGATAGCGGCCCGCGCACGGCGGGCGGTGTCGGCCTGCTCGACATCCTGTGAGGTGGCTTGCCGGCACGCCGCCAGCGGCAGCACAAGGCTGGCCAGGAACAGCTGACGCAGCGCAACGGGGCGGTGACGATTCCCTGACCTGTCCTGATGCATGACTCCCGGCCTCCCCGAGGTGAAGCACCCGATCGGCACGCAGAATGCTGCGCCGCATCACCCACGGGCGCAAAAGACCGACGCCGATTCCCGTATGCCTGCGGCCGCACGCAGCGTTGCGGGCCACCGCTGACGCCCGGTTCCAGATCTAGTAGGTCCCGAACGGAACTTCGATCTTCAAGGCTGCGCCACCCTTGGCCGGCTTCAAGGTGTAGGTATGAACACCACCGTCTCCATCGGCCAGCGAGGTCTCGCGGCGCTGGACCGTATAGCGCTCGCCGGCGATCTCCAAGGTGTCCGCCCCCACCGCCCGCGCGTCCGGCGGCAGCAGCAGGCCTCCTGCGGCTTCACGTTCTTCCTTGAAGGTATAGCTGCTCATCGCACCCTGCACCTTCAGCAGCTGGACATGCGGGCGATAGGGCGCGGCATCGAGATTCCAGCCATTGGTCAGATCGGTGACCCACGGCCCGGGAATGTCAAAGCGATCCTGGAGCTCGCTTTCGCCCACCTCGGCACTTTCCACTGACAGGCAACACACTACCTTGCCCGCCTTGGCATCGTAGACCGCCCAGCGACTTCCCGCAGCTGCGGCATGAGGCAGCATGGAGAAGTGGAACTGCCGCTCCAGGTCACTGTCGGAGACCCTGCGCCAGCCGCCCACTTCGGGAGGCTGCGCATGGCAACCCACCGCGAGCGCGACGCCCACTACCAAAAGAGCAGCTCTAATCACGAAACCCGCCATCTTCAGTTGCCTGTCTTGGACCAATGGGGATCATCGACCTTTTTCGGCTTGCCGTCATAGTTCCAATGCAGGACATCGTAACTGGCACCCACATCGATGATGTCACGCTTGCTGCTGATCGTCACACTGGTGCCATCGGCCTTCTTGACCGTCTTGCCGATGCCCCAGGCAGGACTCAACCGCATGTCGATTGCTTCACCACCATTGTGGTTTGATCGGTAGGGCTTGCCGATGGCCCCCGCAGCACCGTAGGCACTATCCATGGCCTTGGCTGCCTGCTTGGCGGCCTTGAGATCCGGCTTGCCATTGGCATCCAGGTGCTGCCAGTCAATGTTCACGGCAGCATCGCCATTCCGCGGCTCGAACGCGGGCACCGTGGCTGGATCCATGCCATTGACGATTTCCCGTGCGTAGTACATCAGGTACGAGCGCTGGGGCGGGCGCAGCGTCGTATTGATGTTCACGGTCACACCAGCCTCATCCAGCGCCGCGAGGAAGCGCTTGATGTTCGACTGGAAGGGCTCCTTCAGGCTCGCGACGTCCTTGCTCTGCTTGAACCGTTTGTACCATTGCGCGCCGCTCTTTTCGCGCTCGCCGTTGTAGCTGTCGTCCTTGCTGGAGGCTGCATTGGCATTGGCCGTGGCGACCGCAGAGTAGAAATTGTTCAGCAGCCCGATCGGGTGCAGGTGGAAGACCTCCGGCGCAACAGGGAACCCCTTCACGCCGGGCGCCACATCCTTCCACCAGCGCAGATTCTTGATGCGCAGCTTTTCAGCGCTCCACTCCACGGCACCGTCCAGCATCAGCGGGTCCAGCTCGTTCCACTTCGCATCTTCCCCGCCCCACTCGCTCTCGTAGCGGACGATCATCCGGCTCAACGCCTGCGCAAGCAGGGGCTGCTTGCTGGCCGTCTGCAGTTCGGCCTTGCTGATATGCCCATTGCCGTCGGTGTCCAGCAAGGCATGCAGCTTCTGGATCAACGCGCTGCGCTCCACCTTGTCCGCGCGCATGCGATGATCGGTCACCTCGTGGGGCTGCAGCATCCCCATCTTCACCAGCGTCGCCGCCATCATGTCGACCGGCTGGATGCCGCCCTCTTCCACCGTTTCGAATCCCGGCCACGCCCAAGGCGACTGCCAACCCACCTTGGGGTGCCCGGCCTCGCATGCCCAGCCCAGTACAAAACTACCCGGCTTCTCGCCGCAGGCAGCCACTTCCCACCAGGCCTTGCCATCACTGTCCAGTGCACGTTTCGGCGCAGGCAGCTGCTCCAGCTCGGCGCGGGACATCACCCGCACCAGGCCGACGGCCTCGGCCTCGGGCCCATCCGTACGCAACGGATGCTTCTTCCACCATTTCATGCCACCCGCCGAGCACTGCTGCAGGTCCTTGCGCAGGATCCAGAACGGCTCTCCCAGTGGCATCCGCATCTCGCGCCGCTGGTAGTTGTGCTTCCGCGCTTCCTTTTCCGACTGGGTACGCTGGTTGTCGGCAGGGCCTACGAATACACCGGTGAACTGTCCATCCTTTGCATTTGCATAACTCTTGCTGCTCGCAGAATAGGCGCCCAGCGCCTTGCGATCGAACACCTTCAGCTCCGAACGCTGGACAAGCGTCCACGCGCCCAGGCCCGAGTCCTTGAGCTGGATCAGGCCAGATTCCGGCTCCATCACACCGTCCGGATCGGCCGCCTTCTTCAGCCGCGCCCCCTTTTCGATCACGAACAGGCTTCCCGTTCCCGGCGGCAGCAGCGATGCATAGCGGCGCGACTTGGCCAGGAACACGGGAAGTTCGCTACCGGCGAAGACCTCCATGTGCATCAACGGGCGAATACCACGCTTGGGCAACGGCTGGGCATCCACGTACTGCTGGTACTCGCCGACATGGCCGAGCAGTGCGCCTGCGCTGATCGCGATCGGTTTTTCCGGAATGACCACCTTGTCCAGCTGGACCGGCTGCTTCGGGCCGGGATCAAGCTCAGGCATGAACACCCAGCCCTGCTTTGCGGCCGGGTCGACCGTCTCGCCCGGGCGGACCGGTGCGATCTCACCTTCCAGGATCCGGTCAATCTGCGCCCATTTGTCCTTGCGGTTCTTCACGGTGATCCGCGCACCGCGCGGCAACAGGCCCAACCGGGCCGAGCGGCCGCTGGCCTCGCTGCGGATGTTCAGGCCGATGATCGGCGCGGGTGCAGCCTCACTCATCTGCGTGTGCCTCCTGCACGACGTTGTCCCATTCCTTCACCTGTCCAGGCCCCCAGCCCAACTGCTCCAGAGCATCGGCGACATCATCGGATTCACCCGAGGTTCCACCGCAATCGCAGCCGATGTGGTCATCCTCATCGACCAATGCCTGCGCCGCTGCAGGCGGCGCTGGCACCTCCTGCGCGTCCTTCGCTTTCTCGCCCACCACGAACTCGTTGCCTTCCGTCCAGAACCCGGGACGTACGCGCTTGCGATCCTCCTGATAGCCGGTGAAGTCCATCAGGTGCATGTAGAGGCTGTAGAAGGCAAGCTCGGTTCCCGGCTCCGGTGCGGCGGCTGGCTTCGAATCCTTCGAGTCCTTCGAGTCCTTCGCAGTCTTCGTGGCGGGTGCCGGCGCGACCGCCTTGGACGGAGCGCTCGCGGCAGCAGCGGGAGCGGCCGCCGTCTGCGGCGCCGCAGGAGCGCTGCCCGCCGCCGTCGCAGCCTTCTTGTCCTGTGCTTCCTTCGCCGCCTTGTCGGCCGCCTCGAATTTCGCCTGTGCATCGGCAGGCAGCTTCAGCGTATGCCGCACCAGCACGAAGCCCTTCGAATACAGCGCCTTGCGCTGCACCTGCGGGAAGGTGATTTCCGGATAGCGTTCGTCGATCCGGTAGGCCACCACCTCGCCGTCCTTGAGGCAGCGCACGCCCTGGGTCTGATCCAGCACGGTGCCACTGCCCGCATCGAAATGGACGCCTCCATGCCACAGGCCACTGGCCCCCACCGGGAAAAAGCCGTCATCGACGCGCGCCAAGGCGCCTTCTTCCAGCGCAGGAAGGCCCAGGTACATCGCGCCATCGAAGGCATCACTCTTGCCCTGCCGCGGAAAGGGATACATCCAGGTGGTCTGCGCCTCTACCGGCGCACAGCAACCCAGTTCGTAGCCTCCGAATTTCTTCATGTACTTGGAAACACTCGACCCATAGGCGTCGGTGCCGTCCTCGGCCCCGCCCGTGCGCAGGAACGCAAGCACGGCAGGGCGCACCCATTGCCCGGTCTTCTTGTCCGGCTTGCCCGGGCCGTAGCCCTTCAGGTGGGCGGCGGCAATGATGCCGGACTCGGTCACCACGAAGCCCTTCATGGTCTGACCGATGAACTTGGTCGTGCCGAAATAGCGCCCTTGCCGGCAGAGTTCGCGCATCCACTCCTCGCCCGCCTTGTCCTGCATTGCTTCGTCCGCAAGGAACACCTCGCGGCTCGTAGCACCGTTCTTGCCCGTCCAGTGGCCCTTCCACTCCTGCTTTTTCTTGATCTCGGCCGTCGTCTTGTAATACCCAAGCTGCATCAGCGCCTGCTCACCGAACTGGTACTTGCCGATGTAGTTATAGGTATTGATGATGCCGATGTCTCCGCTCGATTCCTCGAAGCCGACAGCGTCCAGGAACGCCTTCAGGTTCTTGGCACTCATGGCTCGCCCCCGCAGTCACCCAGCCGCCTGACCATCTCGAGATTCACGGGCTTGCGTGCATCGAGCACCGCGCGCTGCGCGTCCGATGGATTGCCCAGCCAGCGCACCTCACAGTTCAGGATCAAGCGGCCGACCATGTGCCTGTCTGCGGGATCGTAGAGCGCTGCCAGCTGTGTTGAGCCGCAGGCATGTGCCTGGCAGGCGGAGTACAGCCACCAGGTACGCCCTTCGATCGACAACGGCTTGCCTGCCGCACTGGGCCCGGTCAGCAGTCGCGCCTTCAGCGACGGTGCTTGCTTGGCGGGAACCTCTGCCAGAAGGGTATCGAATGCCTGGGTCACCACTGCATTGCTGCGCCCGCAGCCATCGGGGGCCGACAGCCCCTTGCCGACGAGGGCGAACAGGTATGTCGCCAAGGGCTGCTTGGCGCAGCTCGGCTGCGGAAGATCGATGGAGGCGTCTCCCGGGCGGGTGCCGCTTGCATGCGCGTCCAGTGGAGCTGCTGCAACGCACTCCCACGACAACGCCGCCACCAGTGGCAGCAGGAATATCGTCTTCTTCATGTTCTTCATCCTGAGAAACCGATGATCCGTTTCTGCTTCATGTCGCCCAGCACCCATGTGGGCAGCTCGCTCTTGTAGTTGCTGGGGCCAAGGAAGGATTTGCGCTGCGCATGCACCGCGATCGAGCCGGGTGCGTTGACCACGATCCCGCCATCGGAGACGGTGATGCTGGCGCCTCCTGAAGTTGCGATGTGCAGCGTCTTGCCCGCGGCAAGCTCGATGTGGGCCTGGCCACTCGCACCGCGCAGGCCCGAGCGCGCCTGGATGCGGATGGAATCTGCCTGTGCCTGGACTTCAAGCGCCGCAGTGCCACTCACAACGGACATCGCCGCAGCTGCACCGCCTTCCTCGACGGTGGTTGCCAACAGGCCCAACGACTGGCTTGCATGCAGCCGGGCCTGCCCCATGACGGTGGTATCGGAATGCCCGCCGCTGGCCAGAAGCAGTGCTTCGCCGCTGCTCCACATCATGCCCTGACCGGCGACGTGCACCACCCCGTCGGGTGCCGTCATCCCAAGCAGAGGAGCGCCACTATGGGGAATCCGTCCTTCACCGGGCTCGGCGCTGTGCTTAGGAGCTTGCGCGACTCCCGTCGTGTATTGCGTCCCGGCAACCACCGTTCGGACAGCTGCCGTCATCGCCGGCAGGGGAGCCTGCTTCTGCACAATGCGCGACCGCATCGCCCCTCTCGCCCCCTCCTGCATCGCCAGCGGGCTGGTCACGTGCTTGCGCGCGGCCTGGGTGAATCGCTCGCCCAGCGTCTGCAGCTGGGCCAGCAGCGCGGAGGGCTGCACCGCCTCGCCCGCAGGTGCGGACGATCGATGGCCATATGCAGTGAGCCACACGCCCGCCGTCGCGCGTACCGCACCCCATGCATCGCTGCGCAGTTCGAAACCGGTGCCACGCACGCTGCCGACAAAGTTGTCAGCCTGGTGCCGCAGATGGCCCAGCGTCAGCTGCGATGCCTGCTGGCTGCTGGCCAGCTGCGCACGCAGCTGCTGGTTGGAATCGTCGAACAACAGATGGTTGCTGCCTTCACCGCCATCCCATTCGCGCGAGCGGATGCCCCACAGTGCACCGCCATGCCGATGGGCCTGGTCACCCGCGCCGGCCGCATGCCACGCCGGCGCCTGGCCACCACTGAGGTTGGCCTGCGCGCTGTGGCGTGCATCGGCGGCCTGGCCGTAGGCCGACACATCGCCTTCGGCACTGGCACCGGCCGGCGTAGGCGCCACGCCGGCTTCGCCGCGGCCGTTGTAGAGCGCGCCCAGCACCAGCGGCCGATCGATATCGCCATCCAGGAAGCCGACCAGCACCTCCTGGCCGATACGCGGCAGGAACTGGCTGCCAACGCCAGGGCCGGCGTAGCGCTGTGCCACGCGCAACCAGGCACTGTCGTGAGCGCCTCCGCCCTGTCCCTGCTGGAAATGGAAGCGCACGCGCACACGGCCCTGGCTGTCCGCATGCAGATCCTTGCTGGTGCCGCCCTGACCGGCCACTACCACGGCCGTCTGGTAGCCCGGCACGGTGGGGCGCGGATTCAGCCGGGCACCGGTGCCATCCAGCAGCAGTGGCCGCCACGGCGTGCTGCGTTCAACGGCCTCGAACCGGTTGCTGTAACCCACCGCATCGGCCTGCTGCCACAACGCCGCGTCGTCGCGCTCGGCCGGCGCGACACCGAACGCATCATCAAGGGTGCGCCGCAGGTCGGTCGGCAGGTTGTTGATGCCGGCATGGTCCACGGCAACCAGCAGCAGCTCCGGCGGTGTTGCGCCAGGCGCCTGCTGCAGCCGCAGCCAGGCCCCCGATCGCAGGCCGCGCACGGTGCCCTGCCCGCGCCAACGTCGGCTGTGTGCCTCGCGTGCCTGGGCCAGCAGCCGCGCCTGGCGCGAAGCGGCGGCACCATCGCTGAACGCGTAGGCACCCACGGCATCGAAATCCTCGCGCGCCGACTGGCTGCCGCCGCCGTCCATCGGCGACTGGCCGGCCAAGGCACGCACCTGCCGGTAATCATCACTCTGCAGGCTGACCGTGGTGCTGGCCAGGCTCCGGCACATGCCGATGGCCTGCACGCTGTCACTGGATTCAGTGGCATCACTGCGATGGAAACGCACGCCGGCCCCGGCGCTGGTCGCATCCTCCGGCAACGCCACGCTGTCGGCGAAGATCTCCATGCCATTGCCGCAGGGAGCCTCTTCATCGGCATACAGCCGCCAGCCCAGCCCCTCTTCGGCCAGCAGGCGCTGCAGGAAATCCAGATCGCTCTCGCGGTACTGCACGCAGTAGCTGCGCACACGTTCGCCCAGGAAGTCGTCAACCCCCTCGGCCCAGCGCCAGCGCGCGATATCCCCATGCCCGGCAAGAACCGCGTCAACGATCGTGCGAACGGCCTGCTCCTGGAACACACGGCTGTGGCGCGCGTGCTGCAGCCACCAGGTCCATGACACCAGATGCAGACGGTAGCGGACCAGCCCACCATCGCCTCCAACCCGGGCGGCGTCGGCCACCAGTCCGCTGCGCTGCGATTGCCCACCGTCAGCGAGTTGCAGGGTCAATGTGGCGCGCGTAGCAGGCAGCGCCTCCAGCGCAGCATCCGCATCGGTGGAAAGCACGTCTACTTCGGTCCACGCGTGTTCGCCCAACGCATCACGTCCACGCCAACGCTCCACGGTGCATGCCGTGAATGCGTCGGACTGCAGGCGATACAGACGCTGGGCGTCGCCAAGACCGGCGACCTGCGCCATCAGGTTGTTCAGCTGATCCATGCCATTTCCAGAGTGAAAGCCGCACGACTCTCGGGTGCGCGGCGTCGGTTTCCAGCCAATAAATCTACCAGATCGTGGTGTTCGTCAAAATCACGGCGCAAGATCGGGCAATGAACTGCGTTCTCCGTCACATAACTGACGGAATGCCGTATTCAGCCCCCGTGACTTTCCCTCATCCCGTAACCGCGTTCACATTCAACCGCTAGAATCGACCGCAGTCCCCAACGAGACCTGCCATGCTGGATCAGGAAGCCCTGCTGGCCCCGATTTCGGACCACGCCCCGACCGGTGAAGACCTGTCGTTCTCGGCGGAGTTCGATCGGATCATCGAAAACCGTCGCGCCGACGACCCGACCCTGGACCAGGGTGCGTGGCAGACCGACATCAAGTACGCCGACTGGAGCAGTGTGCTGCGCGAGTCCAGCGACCTGCTGCAGACCCGCACCAAGGATCTGCGCCTGGCCGGCTGGCTGAGTGAAGCGGCCACCCAGCTGGAGGGATTCCAGGGCCTGGCCACAGGCTACCGGGTCACTGCCGGTCTGTGCGATCGCTACTGGGAGTCGGTCCACCCGCAGGCACCGGATGGTGACTTCGAGGAACGCATCGGCAACCTCAGCTGGCTGCTGACCAATTCGCTGCAATGGCTGCGTGCCGTGCCGATCATCGCTGCGCCGCAGGGGCGCTTCAGCCTGGCCGATTTCGAGCATGCGCACGCGCGCGCCAACAGTGGCGAGGATGACGATGGCCGGCCCGGCCTGGACATCCTCAATGCCGCCCGCCGCGATACCCAGCACAGCTTCTATCGACAGCTGGCCGATGACCTGCCGGACTGCAGCCAGGCACTGGCCGAGCTGCAGGCTGCAGTGGACAACCGGCTCGGCCTGGATGGCCCCAGCTTCAGCGCGGTGCGCGAGCAGCTCGAGCATCTGCAACGCACCGTACTGCGCTTCGCGCGCGAGGCGGGCGTGCTGCTCGATGGCGAGACCGGACCGGCAGAGGACACGTTCAGCAGCACCGACTTCGCCGCGGATGCACCGGCATTTGACCCGGCGCCGGTCAGCACCGCCCCGCGTGGGCCGGCCGGTGCACCGGGTTCACGCAAGGAAGCGCTGCAGCAGTTGCGCCAGGTGGCCGAGTTCTTCCGTCGTACCGAACCGCACAGCCCCGTGGCCTACCTGGCCGAGAAGGCCGCGCGGTGGGGCGAGATGCCGCTGCACGTCTGGCTCAAGCGGGTCATCAAGGACCACAGCACGCTGGAGCAGATGGAGGAGATGCTGGACGTCAACCCGGAAGACTGAGCGCTTCCGGGCCATCGAGCGGAGAGCGGGCCAGGCCCGCTCTCCGTGCGGTTACTGGATCTTGAATTCGATACGGCGGTTGCGTGCGCGGCCATCGTTGCTGGTGTTGTCGGCCACCGGCTCGTCCGGCCCCTTGCCCAGCACGTCCATGTGGCTGCCCGGGATGCCCTTGGCCATCATGTAGTTCTTCACGGCCAACGCGCGTGCGTGGCTCAGTGTCAGGTTCGACTCACGCTGGCCCACATTGTCGGTATGGCCGATGATCAGGAAACGGCTGTCCGGCATCTGCGCCATCTTGGCCACCATCTCATCAAGGATGCTCATGCCGAAGGGCGTGAGGCGCGCGCTGCCGCTCTGGAACTCGATGATGCGGTTGGCCAGGGTCTGGTCCAGCACGTTCTGCTGCGAGCCCACCTTCAGCGCGTTGGTGACCGTGTAGCTGGTGTTGCTGGCCAGGCTCAGGTCACTGGCGACCTGCTGGCGCAGGGCCTCGTTGCCCACTTCACCGGTGATGCGCACGGCCTGGCCGTTGACCTCCAGCTTGCCCGGCGATACCCGCTTGAGCCCGGGGTTGATCATGCCAGCGACATAGTCACCCCAGTTCGGTGGGGTGGCGATGGTTTCCACCTGGATGCGGTCGACCACCCGCTCGGCCCCGTATACCGCCCGCAGGTTGTTGAGCAGCTTGGCCTTGGTCGCCTGATCGGGCACCACGCCCTCGATGACCACCGGCCGCTCGCCGGCCGCCGTAGCAGCGGCCGGCGCCGGCGCGTTCTGGGCGGCCAGCGGTGCGGCTGCCAGCAGCAGCGGCAGCAGGAGATGGAGAGAATTGCACAGGCGCATCGTCAGGTTCCCAGGAAAGTCTCGCCGAACAGCTTGCGTGCGGTGGCCAGGGCCAGATCGTCACGGTCGAGGAAGCTGCCGAAGCGGTTGAGGTTGTAGTCGCCGCGCAGGTAGTCGTCCACCCACTCCGAATGCTGGATGCGAATGAGGAACTCGCCGGCCTCGGCCGGATCCAGCACCGCACGCAACACCTGGCGGTCGGCGCCATTGAAGCCGACGATCATGCTCGGCGCGGCATCGTTGCGGATCAGCACCGCCAGCTCGAAATCGCCGCGGGCGACGAAGCTGGACAGCAGATCCAGCCAGAACGCCGCTACCAGCGGGCGATAGGCTGGATCGCGTACCAGCGGGAACACCAGCGCCTTGTCGATGTTGACATCGCCGCCACTGAGCACCGGCTGCAGCAGCAGGCCCAGGGCAGGCAGCACCTGGCGCAGCGCCACGTCGCCATGGCCGGAATCGCGCAGCCGCTGTTCGAGATCGGCCACGGTGGTGCTTTCCAGGAAGTCCTGGAAGCTGCCGTTGTAGTCGCCCGGATCGGTGCTGATGCTGAAGCGGGCGTCGGCGAGCTGCGCCAGCGCCTGTGCCGCATCGCTGTCCTGGTAGGCCTGGCGCGCCAGCCGGGCCAGGCCCGACCAGGCGTTGGACATCGCCAGTGGACTGCGGCCAATGAACGGCAACGGCTCGGGCGCATCCAGACGCAGCGCCGACAGCAGCGGGAAGCGCCGTTCGGAGGCATCGCGGCTGGCCAGGAAGTGGCCGCACAGCACCATCTTGCTGCGTGAACCAAGGAAGGCGTAGTGGATCTCCGGCGCCTCGTCATAGCGCTGCTTCCAGTCCGGGCTCTGGCTCAGCAACTCCAGGCTCTCACCGGCCCAGCGATCGAGCCAACCCAGCAACTGGTGATTGTCGGCCGCACGAACGAAATCGCCGCGCGACGGCACCTTGCCGAAGTACGAGACGCCTGCGCTGACCACGCGGCTCATCGGGCACCCCCGTTGGCCGGAGCAGCGGCAGGGGCGGCAGGGGTGGCTGCCGGCGCCGGCGCGGCGGGCGTACCACCCGCCACGCGCTCGGGCAGCTGCAGCCCGCGCTGCCAGTCACCGCCACCTTCAGCACCACCGCTGCCGGCCCGTCGCACGATGCGCATTTCCACCGTCACTCCCACGCCATTGCCATTCCAGGTGATGCGGCTGGAGTCGTCCAGGCGCTCGTACTCACCTTCCGCCATCAGGCGGTTGAAGCCGTTGGCGCCTGGCGCACTGAACACCTCCACCGTGCGGCCATCGCCGGTCACCGCAGTGATCTTCACGCCGGGCACCTGACCCGCGTTCGGGTACTGCATGGTGGTCCACTGCGGCGGCGTATTGCGGTAGCGCAGCACCTGGCCATCGATCTCGATGGTGTATTCCAGGGCGCCAGCCGCCGGTGCCGGCAGGATCTCGAAGATCGTGGTGTCCTGTGCTGCGCCGGCCGCGGAGCCGCTCACCCAATTGCCATAGTTGGCGACCAGCTCGGCCGACAGGTTCACGCCCTGCCCGGCCCAGCGACGGGTCTCCAGCAGCGGGCCGCGCTGGATCACCAGGGTACCCAGGGCTTCCTTGTTGAAGGCAGCAATGCTGCCGCTGGCACCGAAGATGCCGGCGATGTCGCTCGGCGCGGCGTCAACATCGGAGTTCAGGTTGAACGGATACTGCTGGCCGATGCGCGCCTTGAACGGGTCATAGACCTGCGCCTTCCAGGTCTTGTTGACCTCTTCCTCGGTCGACGGAATCAGCGCGCTGAAGGTCTGGGTCAGCGGGCGCAGCAGCAGCGGGCGCAGGGCCTCGCGCTGCTTCTCGTCCAGCCCGGTCAGCACCTGTTCGTCGACCAGTGCCAGGCCCACGCTCAGCTCGGAGCCTTCGTTGCTGAAGGTGTCCTGCATCAGCTTGCGGGTACCCACACCGATCTCGCCCTGGCTCTTGATCGCGTTCAGGCGGGCGCGCAGCTTGGCCAGCGTTTCAAAGTAGGCGGTCATCACCGCCGGCTGGTCGCCACGCTCGCTGGTCAGGCGGGCAATGCCCTCGAAGGCCTTGCCGATCGGCCCCACCGGCTGCGCCGCCGCTGTCGCCGCCGGATCCTTGCGCAGGATGGTGCGCTGGAACCAGGCCACGAAGCCCTTGCGCGCCTTGCTCGACCGCGCCAGCGCCTGCGGGTTGTCCCACACCGTCTCCTCGTTGATGCGCTCGAGCAGGATGCGCAGCGGCGAATTGCTGGCGTCGCCCAGCTTGTTGATGCGCGCCACCGCCTCATCGAAAGTGCTGAATTCGGCCACGCTCAGGCCCTGCACGAACTTGCTCCACTCGCGCGCGTAGTCGTTCTTGTACATGTTGACCAGCTCACGCGAGACGTGCTCCGGGCTGCCGGCCAGCGACAGGTCACTCTGCTCGGTGGTGCCCAGCACCCAGTCGGTGGTGCTCAGCTGGGTGTTGGCCGCCTCCTTGATCGCATCCTGTACGTAGTCTTCCCACGCCTTGCGCGAGAATGCACCGGAGATCGCGTAGTTGCCGTTGATCATCCGGCCATTGCGCTCGACACCGATCAGGTTGTCGACCGTGGTGGTGCCGAAACGTGCGCCGGCGCGCGCCTTGATCTGCGCATACACCCGCTCCATCGCCGGCTGGCCCTTCATCACCTGGCCCAGCGCCTGGCGCGTGTCGGAGACCAGGGTGACCTTGTTCTGCACCTGCGGCCAGCTCGGCGCGCCGGCCTGTGCCACGTAGAAGGTCATCAGCTTCTCGGCGGCACGCACCATTTCCTCGCGGCTCATCTGGCCACGGTTGGCTTCAAGCCAGGTGCGCCAGAACAGCGTCAGCTGCTGCGACAGGTGCGCGCCCTCCACATACTTGGGATTGCCCAGCATCAGGTAGGTCTTGAGCGCGTTATAGGCGTCGTTGGTGCTGGTCGGCGAGGCGTTCTGGTACAGCACTTCACTTTCGGCCGCAGTGCTGTTGCCCTGGCCCAGCTTGTCACGCTCGGCGACCACCTGGCCCAGGTAGTTCTCCAGGTTGGCCACGGTCGGCGCCAGCATCACCTGCTGCATGCCGTGGTTGTATTCCCGCAGCAGCTTGTCGCGGATCGCCGAGCCCTGGTACAGGCCCAGACGGGTGGTGATGCCACCCTCCTTGCCGTAGCGGTCCAGCTGTTCCATGCGGTCCTGCAGCAGCAGCAACGCATCGATGCGCGACTTCAGGTCCATGCGGTCCTTCTGCACGCGTACCGCCTGGTCCAGATCCTTGGTGGCATTGGCCACCAGCTGCGCATTGGTCGTGTAGGACCACGTCCACAGGCCCAGCGCCAGCGCCAGCACGCCCACTGCGCCAAGGAACACGCCATAGCGCAGGCGGTTCTGGTGCGGGCTGGAGTACTGCCGCACCAGTTCCTTGTCGGCGAAGATCACCTTGCGGAACAGGTCCTTCAGGAAGAACGCGGTATGCCCGGTCGGCGCCTCGTCCACGTTCGAGCCGCGCTCCAGGTTGAACTGGCGGCCGACGCGCTCGGAGGCGTGATGCACCGAGCGCCCTTCCTGCAGCGCACTGGAGAAGTAGAAGCCGCGGAACACCGGCTTGAACTGGTATGGGTTGTCTTCGAACAGGGTGGCGATGAAGGTCCGCAGCGCCGGCTTGATGCCGACGAACTCCAGCGGCAGCGACAGCAGGCCCGGCGACACTTCGCGGCCGCGCTGCATCGCCATGTGGGTCAGGCTCATTTCCTTGATGCCTTCGGCCAGCTCATCGAAATGGCTGTCGAACGCGGCCAGCGCGTCACCCTGCTGCTGCACGTCGAACGGCAGCGTGGCACCCCACACATGCTCGCGCTCGCCCGGGTCGAGGTTGCGGAAGAATTCGCTGAAACCGGCGATCAGGTCAGCCTTGGTGAACAGCACATACACCGGCGCGAACACTTCCAGGCGCTCGGTGATTTCCTGCACGCGCTGGCGCAGGTTCTTGGCCAGCTCGATGGCGAACTCCGGCTTGCTGCCGGACAGCTCGGCCAGGCTGGCGGCGATGATCACGCCATTGATCGGTGCGCGCGGACGGTTCTTCTTCAGCAGGCCGAGGAAGGTCAGCCATTCCATGCGGTCCTCGACGCTGACCGAGTAACGGCCGGCGGTATCGAGCACGATGCCATTGGTGGTGAAGTACCAGTCACAGTTGCGGGTGCCGCCGATGCCCTGCACCACGTTGCCGCGGTTGTCCTCGAACGGGAACTGCAGCCCGGAGTTGAGGATGGCCGTGCTCTTGCCGGCCGCGGGATTGCCGATGATCACGTACCACGGCAGCTCGTACAGCGCGGCGTTGCCCTTCAGCACGCCCATCCGCGAGGACTTGATCTGCTTGACCGCATCCATCATGCGGGTGCGCAGCGCCTCGGTGTCCGCGCGCTGCGCCGGCTGCGAGGAGGCCACCGCCTTGTCCGCCTCATCCTTGACCATCGCCTCCACGCGCTTGGCCGCGCGCCGCGCGAGGATCCGCTTGATGCCCCAGACCAGCAGCGCCAGCACCAGCAGGCCTGCCAGCACGACGGCCACCCAGATGCCTATCTGCCGCGCTTCGGCTTCACCGTAGTGGGCCAGCGCAGCGGCGCCGACCAGGCCGATCACCATCCACAGACGGTAGTCGCGCAGGTAGTAGCTGAAATTGCTCAAACTCATGCAGGGATCCAGGGGTCAGGAGGCCGACGGCGCATCGGCCGGCAGCGTCGGGGAAGGAAGAGGGTCGACCAGGCCGAACAGGCGCTGCTGGTTGTCGGCAACGCCGAGCAGCAACACCGGTTCGGCCTGGCGTTGGAGTTGTGCATGGGCCAGCGCCAGCTGGGCGATCGGCAGCACCGGCCCCAGCTCGCCGGCACTGATCGCCAGCGCCAGGCTCTGCGGACTGAAATCGAGGTCGGGCGCCAGCGTCGCGGCGATGGCAGCGGCATCGACCATCAGGTCGCCGCGGTGATCGGCATCGTGCAGCACGAACTGCGCCTGCGCCTGCGCCTGGCCGAGGGATGCATGCCAGTGCGTGGCCAACGCCGCCAGCTGCCGGCGCTGCTCGGCCGGGCGCTGCGCTTCGATCTGTTCGGCACGCACCAGTTGCGGGCGCCACACGCGGCCCGCCCCGTCGTGCGCCAGCGCCCGGCTCGACAGCAGCACGCCGGCGGCGCCTTCACCCGGCACCCGGCCATCGGGATTCTGCGCGGTCGCCAGCACGCCCGAGGCCTGCCAGGCCGCGACGAGCGCGGAATCGATGAAGGATGTGGCCGCCAGCACCAGGTGCCAGCGCGGCTGCCCCGTCGACAGCGCATCGATCACCCGCTGCAGATGCGGCCAGACTTCGCGGGCGCCATCCAGCGTGGTGACGCGCACATCGAAGCGGCGCGCATCCAGGCCCGCCAGGCGCGCCTGCTCCAGCAGCCAGTCCTGTGCCCAGTGCCGCAGCGGATCGGACCAGCTGCCGGGCACCAGAAGCTCGATGCTGAGTACGTTCTCCACGCGCTGTTCGTCGCGACGACGCAGCCCAGCCACCACCACCTCCTCAGAGGCCACGATCTCCGGCAGCGCCGTGAACACGGTTTCCAGCAGCTCTTCCAGCACCGGGCGCAGCAGCGCCAGTGCGCGGCGTTCATGCGCCGCCGTGTCGATGCCATCCTGGCGCGCCTGCACGACCTCGAACTCGTCCAGGTCCTGGGCCGCGCTCATCCGCACCGGCAGGTTGTAGTTGTCACGGAAGCGCCCATCCAGCGAAGGGCGCGGTGGCGCAGCAGCCGTCGCCAGCAGCGCCGGCGCATCCAGATCGACGCCCAACCGAAGGGTACCGGCAAGCAGCGCGACCGAAGGCGGCGCAGCGGACTGCGGATCGGCCGCCTCCTGCTTTGCAGCTCCCGCCTTGCCGTCATCAGACGTGGCCTTGTCCAGCGCCGATTCCGCGCCACGGCGCACCGCGCCGCGCAGCATGAAGCCGGCACCGCTCAGGCCAACCGGCAGCAGGCCCAGATAGGCCAGCATCTGCATGCCGGTCGGTACCGTGCCGCTGTTGCGCCAGTAAAGAATCGTTGCGCCCCAGGTGGCGATGAAGACCATCACCACCGACGCTGCCTTGCCCAGCCATCCCGCCATCAGTTGCCGTGCTCCATGCGCTGTTCCCGTCGACCGCGTTGTTCAGCGCAGGCCGGTGGTGGCCTGTGAGGCCACCAATGTCGCCCCGCACGCGGTGCGGTCGCCATCGCGCGCCACCGGCT
This sequence comes from Stenotrophomonas beteli, assembly GCF_001431665.1. Taxonomy (GTDB): domain Bacteria; phylum Pseudomonadota; class Gammaproteobacteria; order Xanthomonadales; family Xanthomonadaceae; genus Stenotrophomonas; species Stenotrophomonas beteli. The sequence goes on from NZ_LLXV01000043.1 coordinate 36,404, forward strand.
GACCGTCGATCACCACCGTGGCATCGCCACTGACGATCGTGGTCGCACCGTGCACGGCGCACACGGCACGGTCGCCCACCCGGGCCACCGGCTTGCCATTGATGTCGGTCTGGCCGGTGCCTGCCACCACGCTGCCTCCGTGGCTGAGCTTGTCACCGACGACGATAAACGGTCGTGCCATCCATCATGCTCCTTGATCCTGTGTGACCTGGCGCTCCATCGCCCCCTGTTCCCCGGCGACCGAGATCATCGCCGTAACCATACCAGCACCGCCCTGTGGTTATCACCCCTGGCGTGACAGTTCCTCACGCTTGGCAGCACGTGCCGCGCGGCATCGGGCCGTCATTTCCACGTGAACATAATCCTTGATGCTGCGCCAGTTGCCGCCCCAGTCCAGCCCCGCCTGTTCAGCCAGCTCGCCGTAGAGGAAGTAACCGCGCTTGGTCCATTCGTCGTTCATGTCCCACTGCAACTTGCCATCACGGATCGGCGCACTATCCACGCCCAGCCCATACTGATGGCAGCTCTGCCAGGCGCCCGCCCGTGTCGCCTTGCCCCCGGCCATCAGCTCGGCCTGCCGCTGCGGGCTGCGATAGCCTTCGATCAGCACCATTTCATAGCCGTACTGGCGGCGCATCACCTCGTAGATGGCCAGAACGCGCTGCTGCAGATCGGCGTCGATCTGGTCCCACTTGCGATCCGCCGTGACGATCTCAGGCCGCAGGCGACGCACCTCGGCGGTGGTGAACACTTCCGGCGGCGGCGGCGGCGGCGGGGTCAGCCGCTCACCCCGCAGCAACTGGGCCACCATCGAACTCGACTCCGCCAGATCATCGCCGCGAAAATCTTCGAGCACCACCGTCTGACGTGTGATCAATATCACAGTTGGAGGGATCAACAGCGCTGCTGCCGCGATCGCGATAATCGGCCAATGGCGGCGAAGGGCACTTTGTGCGGCACCCGCTTCTTCACGAACCCCACTGCGCACCCGGGTCACGCCGTGACCGACCTTATCCCCCACCCGGCCCGCACTGCGACGGAATGCACCCAACCGGCGCGCCAGCGCTGCGCGCAGCGATTCCACTGTCTCGGGAAACAACAGCACCCAGCACACCACTGCCACAAGCGCGACAACAGCAATGGCAGCAACCACGATTGGCAACACCGGTCCTCCTTGACTCGTCATCTGGTTGACGCCCCACTGCCTTTCACTAAGAATGCGCAAATTCGCTTCGGCAGATGCCGACTCAAACCAAGGGCTGGAAGCACTTGAATAATGGCGGAATCAACCGGCCCAGTCTGCTCTCAGGGGGAGCGCAGGCAAAGGGCCAGGCCCCGAATTCGGGCCGTATTCTGGCAGACATGGAGGGCCGGCAGGCAACCGCGTCGCCCCGTGCTGCGCGCGTATCGTCTGGTGGCAACCGTCGCCTCGGTCTATGGCTGGCCATCGCGGGGACCGTTGCGGTCATCGCCGGGCTGACCGTCTGGGGGATGTCCGGCAGCGATGACTATCGCGAGCCAGGCGAGTATTCCCTGGCCCCGGAAACGCCTCATGCCACCGGCCATCCGGATGTTCCGGCAGGCACGCCACGCGATGGCGCCGCGGTGATCGTCGATGCACCGGCCGCTGCGGGTGACCCGGCCTTGCCCGCGCCTGCACCGATGGACGATGCGGCTGTTGCAGCCGAAGCCGCCGCCGCGACGACCGCTGCCGGTGTCGCAGCGGCTGCTGCAACCCCAGCGGCCTCGCCACGTGGCGCGGCTGCGGCGTCCCGTAGCGGTAGCCGCAGCTCCGCTCCAGCGGCCGGCGGCAAGGGCAAGCAGGATGAAAACCTGCTCGGCACCCTGCTCGGCATCATCAAGGAAGAAGACAAGGCCAAGGGCAAGGCGAAGGCCAGCACCCAGCCGCAGAGCATGGATGACCTGATCGCGCAGATCGAGGCCGACCAGCGCAAGCGCACCGAGGACGAGCGTGCCGCCTTCGAACGCGTGGCCAGCAAGAAGTCCGCGTCGACCGAGTCGAACATCCAGGCCCAGCTGCGCGCCTGCCCCAGCCCAGCATCATTGAAGGGCGTGGATTGCCGCCGGCGGATCTGCGCCGCCGTGAGCGGCAAGGACCCGGCCTGCCCGGCGATGTGACGCGTCTTTGTAGAGTCGAGCCATGCTCGACCCGGATCTCTCCGCAAGCGCTGACTGGTCGGCAAACAGGCCGGCAGCACTGCTTGGCCAGTGCCTACGTCGCCTGCTGAAGCTGCTGCCGCACCTCATCATTGCGAGCCATCGCTGCAGCTATCGACTCTTTCCAGAAGCGCTCCATCTCATCTGCGCGCCCTCCCGCAGGATCGACCCGCCCGTACACCGCTGGCGCGCGAAGTGGCGGCACACCGGAACGCTCGGATGTTCCGCGCCGGGTCACGGCCACTGGCCAGACCGGCTTGCGGCACAGCTTCATCGCCAGGAAGCGGAACAGTGCCCAGGGCAAGGTGAGCGGCAGCGCGATCCACATCAGCCCTGCGCCTGCGGAAGAGACATGGATGATGAACGCATTGCGGAAGCTCGGTGCTACCGAGGTGTATAGCTGCAACGGCGGGAACGGGAGCGCGGAACGCCCCTCTTCCATGAAGCGCCGGATCATTTCCCAGTGCGCGAGCACGACGGCGGGGTTGGAGCCGCAATCCGACCCGACTGCGAAGGTGTGGACCACCTGATCGCCGCGCATCACCAGGCCCCTGAGATCGTAGGTATAGTCCTCGCCGGGCCCCGCAGGCTTGTCCCTGCCGATGATGAAGTGGACATCCGACCACGGCAACGACACCACCTTGTTCCGCCCACCGGTGAAGACGTGCACCTGACGCGTGGTTCGATCAAAGCGGATGGGGTAGTACTGACAGCGGAAGATGTCTCTTCCGAGAAGCATCTTGTAGGCAAAAGCGACGAAGCCGAGCATCAGAACACCCAGGACAGCGACGGTAATGGCCATCTCCGAGCTGACCGCCTTGCCTTCAGCCTGCATCGTCACCGTTGCATGCGCAATTGCCGAGACGAACAGCAGCGCCAAGCCAATAACGACAAAGCCCCACATCGCTGCCCATCCGCGATAGAGAAAATGCCGGTCAACGTACTCGATGTAATCGTCATCGAGGTAGACAATGCCCTTATCCAGGGGCGCCAGCGTTGATGCATCAAAATTCCGGACATCGGCAGCGACTTCGTAGTTGTCCAAACGACGGTTGTTGCGATAGCGCTGGGCGAGCCAGCCGGCGAACTGGCTCATCGCCTATCCTCCCTGTGCATGAAAACGAAGTGGCAGCTGGACGGCATCCGCTGCCCCGCTCTGTGTTGATCGACCATCATCCCAACGAGCGCTCGATCATGTAGATGATGCAACGGCCTGCTCCTGTGCCATGACGTCCGTCTCGACCAGTCCAAGTGGGTCATCCGCATCAACCGCACACGCTTCTTCTACCCACTGCGGCCAGACAGGCATGCGGCAGGATTGCAGGACCAGCCACCGGCAGAACACCAGAGGCAACAGCAGCGGCATCAGGATGAATCGTGCACTCACCATGGCTGGCCCAAGGCTGGCCACCACAAACAGATAGCAGTTGCGCAATGAAGGCACCACGGACAGGCTCATCTGCCGGCCGCCGATAGTGTCTGCCACCTCGGCGGGACCGTCCTCCATGTAGCGACGGACAAACTCCCAGATGCCACGTACTTTCAACTCATCATCGAAGTAGTGGCCGACAGCGAACGTACGCTTGACGACATGATCCTCGATGACGCTGCAACGCAGATCACGCAGGAATTCCTCGCGGGTTCCTCGGCCGATGTAGAAGACGGCCTGATCCCATGGGACGGATACGGCCCCCTCCTTCCCGCCGGTGAAGAAGTAGACCGTGCGGTTACGCCGATTGAATCTCGTCGGGTACCAGACGTAGGTGAAGAACTCGTATCGAAGGGTGATACGCCAGAACAGCGCGGGAGCGCCGACCACGCACACCGCCACCATCGCATACATCACCCAGTCCCATACGTCCCCCTCCAGGTTGGGGATGACCAGAGTGAAGAGCAGAAAGAAGCCGAACAGGAACAGCCCCAGCGTGCCGAGCAGGACCACGGTAGTCGATACCATGCCGCGCAACCGGAAACGACGGTCGATCAGGTCGATGCTGGTCGAGTTGAAGCGGACCAGGCAGGCGTGCTCGGCAGGCGTCACGGACTGAGAGGTATGTACATTGAAACGCGATGCGCTTTCCTGTGGAGAAAGCGGACCTCCCACGGAAAAATCGCGCATCCATCCGGTATACATCGATTCTCCTCTCAGCGCCCCCGTGAGCATGACACGGGATTGAGTTACTGAGTAGCTTCGCGGCGTCATGGCGAGGCCCGCCCAACTGCTAGGGCCCGGTATGGATGCGCAGGCTGGGCGAGCGCGCTAGCATGCGGGGCTGGGTCAAGGAGATCGCTCATGTTCACGCTGTCGCTTCGAACCGCAGCCCTGTTGGCGATCCTGCCGTTCACTGCATCCGCATCCGCCAGAGGGGAAGCACACTCATCCGAGGCGACGCACGGCTCCGGCGCGACTACGCAGCAGAAGGTCATGGCTGACCTGGTGCCGATCGAGGGTGGCACGTTCCTCATGGGCAATTTTGGCCCCGTGCACAACGAAGACAAGCCACCGTACAGCGGAGCCATGAATGACGACGTCCTCCGTAAGATCACGCTGGACGGCTTTTCGATCATGGCCCACAAGGTATCGATTGAGGATTTTGATGCTTTCACGAACGCGACCGGCCGCCCGGAAGTAGGCACGTCAAAAATCAACGCTGATCTGTATCGTGCTGACCTCAACGCTGCCGCCGGAGTGAAGTGGCAGGACGCCATGAACTTCTGCACATGGGCTGAGAAGGGGGCAGGCCGGAAGCTTATGCTTCCCACCGAGGAGGCAGTGGGAGTTCGCGGCACGATCGAGTGGCAGGATGGCTGTATTTGCGACCGATACAGGCAGTATCGATGATGGTCGCAATGTAGCGAGCTACTCCCAGTACGATGACGGTAGCGGAACTGCCCTGGGCAAATTCGCTCCCAACCCTGCTGGACTGTACGGCATGACAGACCATGGCGATGTGATTGATGCCAACCAGAACGCGAGCTATGGATTCCATTGCGTCAGTCAGGACTGAGTGCTGGGAGATCTTTCCAGAAGTGGCAGGCGGGCGGCAGTGTACTGCTGCCCAGCTGGCTGCCTGCCTTCAGGCAATCGTGCTCTGATCATTCCGATCCAGCTAGGTGAAGCGACGTCCATCGAACAGCGCGTCACTGACAAATTCCACGCCCTACAGGGTATTGGGCGCTGTGGCCACCTTGATCGGTTGCCGGCGACGGCTACTCCGGCTGCGGCGCGACCGGAGTAGCCGTAAAGACAGGCATTCTTCCATGTAGTGCGATGCACATGCTTGTGGTTATCCCGCCAACCCTCCCAGCGCAGCATCACCTGAACGCGCTTTGGGCATGTAGGAACTTGCGACACACCTCACCGACCGTCCTCCCCAGCTCGACCCCATTGAGCGCGTAGACAATCTACTCCTCGGTAAAACGGAACTTCTTCATCGCCTGACTCCTCGTGATCCACGGGGACCCATGCAAGGCGAAGTCTCTACATTACGCTAGCCCGGCTTTTCGGCGGTGGGTCTCTGGAAATCCAGCACTCAGTCAAGGTCATCCAGAACATCCCTAGCGCCCCCATGCCGATTCTTCCCTCAAAACAAGCCACGACTTCGCCATGGCTCGCATCTCAAGCGCTGACTGACGACTGCTGCAGCCGACTCCGAACCTCATCGTTGCGAGCCTTCGCGGCCGCGATCGACTCCTTCCAGAAGCGCTCCATCTCATCAGCACGCCCCCCTACGCGATTCACCCGCCCATACACGGCCGGTGCGCGGAGCGGGTGCAATCCGGAAGTGGTAGAGGATCCATGCCTGAGCACAGACGGAGGCCACACCGGCTTCCGGCACAACTTCATCGCCAGGAAGCGAAAGACAGCCCATGGCAAGGTGAGCGGCAGCGCGATCCACATCAGGCCCGCACCTGCAGATGAGACGTGGATGATGAATGCATTGCGGAAACTCGGCTCAACCGAGGTGTAGAGCTGAAGCGGCGGGAACGGAAGCGCGGAACGCCCCTCCTCCATGAATCGGCGAATCATCTCCCAGTGAGCAAGCGTGATCGCCGGACTAGAACCGCTGTCCGCTCCAACTGCAAACGTGTGGACAACCTGATCCCCTTGCATCACAAGCCCACGAAGGTCGTACGTGCGTCCCTCGCCAGGGCCTACAGGCTTATCCCTACCAATAATGAATTTCACGTCCTGCCATGATGCGGAAATGACCTTGCCACCGTCACCACTGAAGAAATGTACCTGCTGCGCAACGCGATCAAATCTCACTGGGTAGTACTGATAGCGCAGAACATCCCGCAAGACCAACTTCCAGAAGATGAAGGCCAGGAATCCAAGAACGAGGGCGACCAGGCCTACAATCGAATATGTATCGCCTGACTCGAGCGGCCCGGCTCGATCAACCAGCGACGCAGTTGCATGCAAAATAGCGACGATGAAAATAAGTCCAAGCGCGATAAATACGCTCGCCCCCATCAATGCCCAGCCACGGTACAGAAAATGACGATCCACATACTCCATGCAATCATCATCAATTAAAATGATTCCTTTATCGATCGGCGTAAAAGTGGAAGAGTCGAAGTTGCGCACATCGGCGCTCCTTTCGTACTCGGTTATTGAACGATTGTTGCGATATCGCTGGGCAAGCCAGCCTGCAAACTGACTCACTGCTCACGCTCCTGCAGGAAGCATGGCGTTGTATGCGTCATCCTGTTTCTCAGCAGACTCGAATCTACCATGTTCATGCACTCCAAATGGCGTCATATCTAGCCACCTCTCAACTTTATCGTCACGAATCAGATTAATAAGCCACTCACCCAGCATGCTTATCAACCCCAGCACCAAAAGCACAATGAAACCAACACCTGCCGTCATGGCGCCAACAAACATGAGATAGGCAACTACCGCTCCGGCCACAGCAGTTGTGCCATAGAAAACGGCCATCGGAACATCTCCGGACTTTATTGACTCATACGCCTTCCAGCCGTCAACAACAGCCCCAAGCAATCCGCCAACTGTGCCGAGCAGTCTGCCAAGGAACCCTACAAGACCCGCCCTGCTTGCAACTTCAATTGCACCAAATCTGATCTCGGATGCCAACGCCGTTCTTCCCCACATTGTCTTGGCTAACGCAATCCCCGTCAGTTCGACACTGGTACCCGCAAATCCGGCTAGTGCAGAGGCAAGACTCAACTGTCTACGACCAGCCGGCCCCTCCTTTTCGACATCCAACTTGCCGTACGAATCCGCAACATTCCAAGCGTCTAGAACCAACCCGACAACCCCAAGACGCACCTCAAGATTTACGTGCGGAGCGGTGTACTGGGCAGCACGATTCCTTACCAGCGCCCTCACCTGCTCCTCACTCATCAGCATGTTTGCCATAGCACCCGGCTGCCCATTCCGGACAGCTGCCATCGCTTCCTTGTCCCAAAACACAGCCCACTCAAAGACCTTTCTGCCGCGTGCATTGCGATCACCTGTCGCGACTCTTGCGCCACTCCGCTCACCGAGTTCCTGCCGAAGGTGTTGATCCACGCGGGCCCTTAACTCCCGCTTGTTGACTCCAGCTTGTCCTTGGCTCAGCGCCTCCACCAGAAAGTGCGCCATCTCGCGCTCCGAGGCACGTATCCCGACCCTCTGGATACGCTTCCCCGAAAGGACTCCGAGCAGCCCAACCAGATTGTTCCTCGTCGCGGCAGAGATGGCCACGTTGATGCCAGCCTTTGCGACCGTTGATCCCGCCTTGGTCAGGGCGGTGACAATCATCCCAGACGTCTTGAACACCAGGCCTGCGACCAGGCCCAGCCCCTGCTGCAATTCACGGGGCTTGTTAGCTCCGCGATCCAGAACATGACCATACGCTTTGAAGAGATTGGACCAAGCTCCGGGATTGTCTGCATTGCTCAAGAATGTCTTTGACTGCTTCTCGATCACCTCCGCCGCAATTTTGTCATTGAGGGTCAAGGCCCGAACCGTACAGTTCTTGATGTCCTGAAAACGTCCGGCGAGATCCTCCAGAACCGCAGCCTGTACGCACTCGAATCCCACGACCCCCTCAAGCGAATTGTCGACAATCTCCGTCAATCTCATTGAATTGTATGACAGCTCGTCAATGTGATTGCATGCCAGCCACGTCCTGAAGTCGTCATTCTTGTACCAGCGCGCGAAGCTCTGGGCGATCGGAGTCAAGTGCGAAGATGTGTAGCGCTCCATTTCTGGCGCTAGGTTCTTGTCGAACTGATCAAGCGCTTGCTGACTGTAGTCATCGCGGTAACGATCCCATGCTGAGTCTCTTGCCTTCTTATCCTCCTCAGGCGTTAGTTCCTCACGCATCTTGGTGATTCCCGCCGCGTACAGCTCCATAGCGGCACGTCCGGTGTATGCGCTTGCGCGTACGGAACTCAGCTTTTCCGCGGCAGCCTGATCCTCAATTGCCTGCCGGATGCCCCGGATTGCCACCGACGTTGCATGCTTCCACCCGCGATCATCTTCCTCTTCGAAGTCCCGGATCTTTTGCCGAACAAGTGCGGAAAGCTCCTGCGTTATCCCCGCGGGATCATTCAACGCCACCATCATCGGACGAACGGCCGGGGAGCTCTTCTGAAGCCACGCCTCCATTCCTGGCACATCCTGCTTGCACCTTGAAAAAGGCGCGAAGGAGAACGAAAAGCCAGGATTGGCATACACCTCAACGACATCGAGGAGCTTCTCAACCGCACCATCCACGATGTGGGGCTTTCCAGGTTCCGCAGCTGGCGACGGATTCGAGGGAAGCATGGGAATCTTCACCTCAGGCTCGGATTTCACCCTCTTGCCAAACTTGAACTCGCTGACCATGAGGGGGGCATCAGTTGCACTTCCTACGTGATCCAGCGACTTGCCCTTGAGCCACGCCTGAACGTCAATACAGCGCATGTGCTTTTTGCGCTCACTTGACCTGCGGTTCCGCTCAATGATCTCCTTCGTCCACGGAGCCTCCGAGAAGCCAAACCAGATTTTACCCGCGCGCTTGGGGTCTGGAATGGTAACGAAGCGAGCCACCTGCGAATCCGCCATTCGTGCGCATGTGGGTTGAAATTCTTCCTCAGGCGGAGGAGCTGCATGCGGATCAAACTCCAGGAGGTAGGAGTCGCTGGTTATCTGATAGCCCTTCCATTCGCCACGGATCTCATTGAATACATAGAGATAGCCTTGGCGAGCGAGGCGTAGCGTGTAGTGTGCCTCACTGCCCGGAAGGGCAACACTGGCCACATCCTTTCCAAAACTCCCTCCCAGCTTGGGCCCTTGCCACATTTCCTTGACGTCGGAACGGCAAATGGCGTATCTGATCGGAAGAATCGGCAAGCCGACCTGATCGCAGACATCACATTTCTTCGCGGGGTCACACGACTGTGTCGGCTTCTTATCCATGCTGCCAGGCTCCTTGTTCTTCCTGCTCCAATGAAGGTTCATCCGCCTCTTCGTCGGAGGGGTCACTGACGACGCTACGGAACGCACCAGGATCTATGCGGGCAATCCGTAGGGCCTCTTGATACCGATGTGTATCGTGAATTTCGGGTGATTGATACAGCGAGGCGAATGCATAGGATTCCTTGTCGTCCGGATCCGTCAACCCACGCTCGCCAGCCCTGTTCATTTCGTCAAAGACACGCCTCGACAGTGTGGTGTCATCGATATCCCTGCCCTCCAGACGCAACCTGTCGATCACCTTGTTGACAGATGCCAGTGACGCGATCGCGTACAGCTGGTCTGACGTGAGGTGCACGCCATCCGTGTCAGGGCCTGTGCTGTCATACGTCTGCCATCTCATCCCTTGGCCTACGGGGGCAGTCCAGGAATTGATGGGGCCAAGCAACGCGCTCAGCTGCGATGGCGAGAGAATCCAATTCAGCGCGTTCCAGACACGAGGATCGTAGTATCTGAACAGCATCTTCTCACCTTCGACTTTTCTCACCATCATACGGGCCAGGTGATTTCGGACTTGTTGACTCCCGGCAGAACATTTCAAGAGAGCCGAGAAGGGAGATCGGCCATGATCGTGCGCGTACTGCACCGTTTCATCAAGTGCTGCCAGGCGCGCATCTGGCGCCATTTCCCCGAGTCTGAGGAGATAGGGAAGAAGATGCTGCTGCCCGAGGAGTTCCTTTGGAACGATGGGCTCACATGGCCACAACAAGGCAATGCGCCGATCGATCTGCAGCGGATTGATCAATGCGTACTGATGGGCTTCGAACAGCCGATGATTGAGTTGCATGTGTCAAGCTCCCAGCGGAACCAAGCCGGCTCCCGATTTCTCGGCAGCCCGCACTCGGTATTCGCAGGCCTTGTGTGAGCCCTCCGGCACCTTCGCCTCCCCCGCCACACTCGCCGGCCCCACCCATTCCCGCTGGCTCGCCTTGAATTCCACCTTGCCCGGTGCGCCCAGTTCGATGTTGTCGCCTTCGATGCGGATGTAGGCGCCCGCCGCCGTCGCCAGCAGGTGCTTGCTCGGCGCCGACAGCTGCACGTCCGCTTCGGTGCTGGCGATGCGCACCTGGGTCTTGGCCGCCACGATCATCTGGTTCTTGTGCGCGCGCGCACTCACCTTGCCCTGCGCCGCATGCAGCGCGATGCCGCGCTCCTGGTTCGGGCTTTCACCGCTGGGCTGCACGCCAGCGGTGTACAGCACCAGCCCGCCGGCCACGGCCATCGTCAGTGAGCCCTGCGTCATCCAGTTCAGCGCCACGCCGCTGGCCAGGGTGGTGTGGGTGCCGCTCACCCAGACCTGATCGGCGGGGGTCAGGCTCAGCACGCCGGCCACGCCACTGCCCAGCAGCACCGGTGCGCTCCAACCCGGTGCTTCGCCGTCGCCGCCCGCGATGCTGCCCGCGGCACTGCCGCTGTGGGTGGCACGCAGCGCTTCCTGCCCTCCCGTCAGGGTGGTATCGACCGGCAGCTCTTTCGGGCACCTGGGCCCGCCCGCCCGCTGGCTTGCGGCCCATTCTTCC